>JBEKFZ010000118.1:0-11693 GCA_050013075.1 Thermoguttaceae bacterium
CTTTAGTGTTTGGGAAAGTTTTGGAATATACGTCAAGGCCGCGTTTTTGGTGGGCCTGGTGCTGGCCAGCCCCTGGATCTTTTACCAAATTTGGAACTTTGTGGCGGCGGGACTATACCCCCACGAAAAAAAATACGTCCATTTTTACCTGCCGATCAGCATAGTCTTGTTCTTCTTCGGCGCTTGCGTGGCCTTTTCATTCGTGTTCGAACCCGTTTTAAATTTTCTTTTCGGCGTCAACAAATGGCTGGGAGTCGATCTGGACCCGCGGATCAGCGAGTGGATCGGATTCGCCTTGATTTTGCCGGTGGGATTCGGCATCGGATTTCAATTGCCCTTGGTGATGTATTTTCTGGAACATGTGGGAATCGTATCGGCGGGAATGTTCGCCAAGCATTGGAAAATCGCGGTTTTGCTGATATGGGTTCTGGCTACGCTGCTGACCCCGCCCGATCCATTCAGCCAATTTTTTCTAGGCATTCCGCTGACGTTTTTGTACTTCGGCGGCATATTGCTGTGCAAATACCTGCCCCGACGCAGTGGAATGAAGAATGCGGAATGATGAATGATGAGTTAAAACAATGAAACCGCTTGCGGTTTCGCAGTAAAAATTTCAATAGGTGGCCAGTAAAGTGGTCAATAAATTGACCACCCCATGCAAATCCTGAACTCTAAACTCTGACCACCGAACTCTGAGCCCTGAACCCTATTAAATTGCTTCGCCGCCGCGTTCGCCGGTGCGGATGCGGATGCAATCTTCCAGGGGCAGGACGAAGATTTTGCCGTCGCCGATCTCGCCGCTGGGGCCGGTCCGCCCGCCTTTGATGAGCGCGTCGATGGTGGGTTCCAGGAATTCCTCGTTCACGGCGATCATCAATTGCACTTTGCGCAAGAGATCGACGGAAAATTCGTGGCCGCGATAGGCCTCGGCATGGCCGCGTTGCCGGCCGAAGCCCTGCACGTCCATTACGGTCAGGCGGAAAACTTCCACGTCGGCCAAGGCCGCTTTGACCGCTTCCAAGCGATGGGGTTGAATGATGGCGATTATCAGTTTCATGGCATTTAGCCCCCATGGCATTTAGCCCCCGGTGAATACACCGGGGGTTTTGGTTACGGCTTTATGCCGCGCTGTGGTACGGGTGGTATTGGGCAAAGTTTTGAACATATTCATCTTAACGTCCGCCGCCGGATTCTCAAGGGGTGTATAAGTAAAAGACCCCCGGCAAATTATATCCGCCGGAGGTCCTTTTTATAGCCCAATTACGCATTTTCAAGGGCATTTCCAACACAATATGGAACTAATTTAGAACTGTATAATCCCATCCACGGCGGCGGTGAACTGGCGGTTCTGAGTTCGGTCGTCGAACAGCGGAAGTCCTGATCCGCCGTACCAATCCCAGCGCAGTTCGGGACGCAGCCGGAAGTTGGGATTGGGCGTCCAGTTCAGCCCGGCAGTGATGGCTTGCACCGTTCCGGCATTGCCCGAGGGCAGTGGCAGCGGGTTTCCACCGGGCAGGCCGCCGAATCGCAGGCCGCCGAGCTTGGTGGCTTGATCGTCGACGAACATGTCGTAACGCAAGCCGGCCTTCCAGCAGTCGTTGATGGTGTAGAACAGGTATTGCGTGAAACTCCAGAAATCGGCCACTTCGCCCTGCAAATCGTAGTTCTGCTGCCAACCGGCGTCCCATTGCGTGACGGACTGCCACTTCTTGTTGAAGTTATAAGTTAAATACGTGCTGAAATACGTGCGAGGCGCGTAAACGGTCAAATCGTTGGTCGGATCGAGGCAACCGGTCATGATGGCGAAATTCAGCGCGTATTTCTTGTCTTTCGGCGTGTAGGCAAACCCGGTCAGCGTGCCAAACGAGTCGACCACACCATCGGTTTCGTCCTGGCCGTTCACTCCGCCTATGAAAAGACTCAACTCATCCGAATGTTTATAAGTAAGCAGACCGCCGGTGTGCGTGGTCGGCTCGGCGTAACGCAAGGCATAATTCATCGAGTAAAAGAAGTTGCTGATGGCCATCATCGATTCGTAGCCGATGATCGTATAGAATCGGCCCACCTTGAGGTCCATTTTTCCATAACCAATGTCAACATAGGCTTGCGGCATTGCCAGGCCGTAATCTATTCCGGCGTTCCACTTGGGCGATCCGTCCGGATTGGTTTCAAATCCCAGCGATTCGCAGTAGATGTAATCCGTGCCGTATAGCAGATCGACGCGGCCGCCGATGTCCCAGTTGCAATCGTCGGTTTTCAGCGGCCTTTCCATAACCATGTAAAGTTGGTTGAACTGGAACTCGTTTCGATCGTTGGGGGCAAGGGTGCCGTTGTAGCGCGAGAAGGGATTGTCGGTATTGCCGGTCATTCCCATGTCAAGCCAGCCGGTGATGTTGATCTTGGTGCAGCCGAGCTTTCCGATGAGCCGGTGAGGTTCGGGGGCCTTTTCCTCTTCCGCCGCGGGTTCATCTTTTTTTTCTTCCTCCGGGGCGGCCTCGGTTTTGTTTTCCGGTTCAGCCGTCGCGCCCGCGGCAGGCGACCCGCCGTCGTTCGGCGCAAAGTACATGTAATCATCGCTATACGCCACGTTTCTTGCCGATGCGGGCTGATGCAAGTCAGCCGCGGCAGGATTTTGGGCAAAGGTTGCTGCGGCGAGCATGGATCCAAATACGCCGCATGTCAAAAGCAATTTAAAAAGTCTCATGGTTTGGTACTCCTATTGGAGAAAACAAGTGCTTGCAACCGCAATGCTCCGGCGGCATGAATAAAAAAAGCTCACCAAACCGCAATCCGCGTGGTAAGCCTCCGAACGTACCTCACCAACCATAAGGTGCTATCGGACGGTTCTGCAGTTGTGATTCACGGGAAAAGATGCAAAACAGGAGCAACTGGAAAAATCGGGCAGATTAGGAGAGAAAGTTTGACGACTGCGAAAACCCTTCCGAGAGAAAAACGGCATTAAAAGCGTTTTTTTACAACAAAAGTAACGGTAAACCGTGTATTAGTTACATTAATATCATTATTGGCGTTGTAAAGAGTTGCCGCTTAACCAAATCCGGCAAGGTGGGGAACATTTACATTAAGAGCCTATCCCAAAATAATAACGTCATTCTGAGCGAAGCGAAGAATCTAGAAGGGAAATATGGCTAGAATGAGCAATATATTGCCAAATACGGAGATCCTTCGCTACGCTCAGGATGGCTTTTGTGATAGGTTCTAAACCAGATTATTCCCGCCGCTGCCAATGAGTGATCTGTTATTGAATGATCGCCGAAGAGTGAAACCTTTGTAGTTTAACCCCCTGGTGCCTAATCATTCCTTCATGTCTTCGAAAAGGGCGTCTACAAAGGGATCCGCCTCGAATAAGGCCAAGTCCTCGGCCTTCTCGCCCACGCCCACGTATTTCACTGGCAAACCGACCTGCTTGCGGATGGCCACTACCACGCCGCCCTTGGCCGTGCCGTCGAGCTTGGCCAAAACAAGCCCAGTGCAATTGACCGCGTCGGTAAAGTGCCGCGCCTGAGAGATGCCGTTCTGGCCGGTGGTGGCGTCGAGCACCAAAAGCACTTCGTGCGGGGCGTCGGGAATTTGCTTGCCCAAGACGCGATGGATTTTGCTCAATTGCTGCATCAGTCCTTGTTGAGTTTGCAAGCGCCCCGCCGTATCGACGATGCAAACATCGGCCGTGGATTCGATGGCCCGGGCGACCGCGCGATGGGCCACGCTGGCCGGATCGCCGCCCTGCGGGCCGGTAACGATTTCCGTGCCCAAACGGTCCGCCCAAACGGTCAACTGGGCGACGGCCGCGGCGCGAAAGGTGTCGGCCGCCCCTAAAATCACCTTCTTCCCGTCGGAAAGAAACATTTGCCCGAGTTTGGCGATGGTGGTCGTCTTTCCGCACCCGTTTACGCCGGCCACCATGATCACCGTCGGTCCGGAGGCGGCGAAGCGGATCGGCTCGGCGGGCTGGGCAAGCAGCGCTTTGAGTTTTTGTTTTATCAATTCCAGAACGTCGTTTTCCTCGACTACCCGCGCTTTGAAATTGGCGACTACTTCGTCGACCAACTCCTGCGCGGCCACGACGCCCATGTCGGTCTTAACGAGCTTCTCGAAAAACTCCTGGATAAACGAGTCGTCGACCAGCCGTCCGCCGCCTTTGAAAATGTCGCGGATGTCGGTATTGAGGAGTTGGGCGGTTTTTTTAAGACCTTGCTTGAATTTATCAAATAAACCCATTTTTCAGTTCACGGTTTACGGTTTACAGTTCACGGTTTTCGGTTATCAGTGGGCAGTAAACTGCCCACCCCTTGTTGCAAAAAAAGTGGGCAGTAAACTGCCCACCCCTCACTGTCCGCTGTTTTCATCCTTCATCCTTCCGCCTTCATCCTTATCGTGCATGTGCATTAACTTGTCGAGAATTCCGTTGACGAATTGCGCGGATTGAGCGGTGCCGAAACGCTTGGCAAGTTCCACCGCCTCGTCGATGGCTACACGGTCCGGGGTGTCGGTGTGCAGTATTTCAAAGGCCCCTAATCGCAAAACGTTTCGGTCCGTTGCGGTCATCCGCTTGAGACTCCAATTCTCCGCCACTTGTTCGATCAGCTTATCCATCTCCGGGCAATGACTGCGCACGCCTGAAACAAGGCCGCGGGAAAATTCGGCCAACTCGGCGGAGTGTAAACGTTTTTCGATCAGTTCGTCGCTTGCCGCAGGATTGGAGCGCGGATTCAGATCGTCCTGATACAGGACCTGAAACGCCACCTGCCGTGCTTTGCTGCGACGAGACATTTTTTAAAGGATGAAGGATGAGGGATGAAGGATGAATACAAATGATGAATAATACATGCCGATTATACCAAGAAAACCGCTTGCGGTTTCGCACTTATTATCAGAAAAGTGGGCAGTAAACTGCCCACCCCTCATTACCGAAAAGTGGGCAGTAAACTGCCCACCCCTCATTAACCACTATTTAAATTCTTTTCTTAATTGGGCCAATAAATCGGCCATTTCCAGGGCGGCTTTAGCGCAATCAACGCCCTTATTGCCGATGCGTTTATCGGCCTGATCCTTGCCCGTTGTGGCCGTAGAGCCGCCGGAGCGGGCAACGGCCTGCTGGAGGGTGTCGCAGGTAAGCACGCCGAAGATGACGGGCAGGCCGTAATGCACGCCGATCTCGGCCAAAGTATTGCTCACCGCGCGGTTGATGTGCTGATCGTGCGTGGTCTCGCCGCGGATCACGGCCCCCAGGCAAATCACGGCGACGTAGCGTCCGCTGGCGGCCAGTTCTCCGGCCACGGTGGGGATTTCAAACGCTCCCGGCACCCAGGCCACGTCGATGCGTTCCTCACCCACCCCGTGTGCCGTAAGCGTGCTGATCGCTCCTTCCAGCAGCCGCGAGGTGATCGATTCGTTGAATCGCGAAACCACAATCGCAAACCGGCCGTTGGCGCTGGCCGCCGTTCCTTGAAATATTTTAACCATACGAATTCCTCGCGCGATCCACTCCCGCAGCCAAAGCCACGACCACTGGTCACGGCTTTATTCATGTGCAAGTGGGCAGTAAACTGCCCACCCCTTATTTTCTAATCCCTAATCTCTAATCCCTAATCTCTAATCTCTGATCCCTAATCCCCAAACTCGAATCCCTAATCCCTAAACCGCAATCCCTATGATTTCATATTCATGCTCATCAAGAACTCGCCGTTGCTCTTGGTTTTTTGCAGGCGGCCGACCAGCAGTTCCATTGCCTCGGGAGGATTCATGTCGTTTAAAACGCGGCGGAGGATGCAAATTCGCCGATGTTCCTCGGGATCCAAGAGCATTTCCTCGCGGCGGGTGCCGGAGCGGTTGATGTCGATGGCCGGCCAAATCCGCCGATCCACTAGCTTGCGATCGAGCGAAATTTCCAAATTGCCGGTGCCCTTGAATTCCTCGAATATCACTTCATCCATGCGGCTGCCGGTTTCGACCAGCGCGGTGGCGATGATGGTAAGCGATCCGCCTTCCTCGACTTTGCGGGCGGCCCCGAAAAACCGCTTGGGGCGTTGCAGGGCGTTGGCGTCCACGCCCCCGGAAAGCAGCTTGCCCGAGTTCGGGCACTCGGCGTTCCAGGCCCGGGCGTAGCGGGTAATCGAATCCAAAAAAATCATCACGTTCCGCCCGTATTCGACCATCCGCTTGGCCTTTTCCAGGACCATTTCGGCCACCTGGATGTGCCGCGCGGAATTCTCGTCGAAAGTGGAACTTATCACCTCGCAGTTCGGGCCTTTTACCTGACGCTCCATGTCGGTCACTTCTTCCGGGCGTTCGTCGATAAGCAGCATGACAACGTAAAGGTCGGGATAATTTTTCAAGGCCGCCTTGGCCATTTTTTGCATGAGGATAGTTTTGCCCGCCCTGGGCGGACTGACGATCAATCCCCGCTGGCCAAAGCCGATGGGCACGATCATGTCGACCACGCGCATCTCGATCTCGTCGGGCGTGGTCTCCATGCGGATCCGCTCGTCGGGGTGCAAAGGCGTAAGGTCGTCGAAGAAGATTTTCGACGACAGCAGGTTCGGATCCTCCCAGTTTATCGCCTCCACGCGCAGCAAGGCGAAATAGCGTTCGTTTTCCTTGGGCGGGCGGATCTGACCCGATACCCAGGCCCCGGTCTTCAGCCCGAATCGCCGGATCTGGCTGGGCGAAACGTAGATGTCGTCCGGGCAGGAGAGGTAATGGTAATCGGGACTGCGGAGGAAACCGAAACCGTCGGGCAGAATCTCCAGCGTACCTTCGCCGTACATCAAGCCGTTGAGTTTCACCCGCTCCTTGAGTATTTTGAATATCAAATCCTGTTTCTTGATGCCCGCGTAATCGGTGAGGTTATCCTTGCGGGCTTCTTCTATCAGTTCGAGCATCGACATCCGCTGCAATTCGGCGATGTGTGTATCGCCCGACTGCTTGATCTGCTCGTACTTGGCGTGGATGTCTTCCCTGCCGGCAACCATGTCGGCGGCGATTTCCTCGGCCAGCGAAAGCGGATCGTCCTCGTCGTCGAGATGATAGTCGTTGTGGTTTTTCACGTTGGCCGGAGCCGACGGCTTTGCTTCTTCCGGTTTTTGCTCAGTGAAACCGTTCTCTTGTGATTTGAAATTTTGTTCCGTGGACATGAGATTGCAACTCCTGAAAGGAAACATGGGCCAGCGCACTGAAGGAGCCGGCGGCGGGGTAATATCTTAGTTTATTAAATGGGAAAAAGGAAATCAAGCAGTAAAGGCGGGAAAATTGATTAGATTCTTCGTTTGAGGTTTGTTTGTTACCACGCGGGAGCATGGGAACATGATGAAATGTTCGTGGTTTGCTTGTTCCCATGCAAGAGCGTGGAAACAAGAGTAATATCTTTTTTGTTACAAGTCAATCGACGTGATCGGCTGGCATGGGCCAAGGGGAAAAATGCGGGGCAGGATTCAGCGGATAAGGGTTTGCCACAAGCGCCGGACCTGCGCTTGAGTCTGTTCCGGAGAACCGGAGTTGTCTATTACCACATCGGCACGTTTGCGCTTAAAATCCAGCGATTTTTGTGCATCCTCACGGGCCGCAAAATCCTCCTTTCTCCACCCCCGGGCCAGGGCGCGCTCAAATCGCGTCTCGGGTGGCGCATCGACAAATACCAGTTTATCGCAAAGTTTATCCAAACCGGCCTCGGCCAGCAGCGGCGCGTCGATCACCGCCGCTTTAACGGCAGACCGGGCTAAAGCCTCCAAGCGCTCCTTTATTATCCGTATAATTTCCGGGTGAGTCAACTGTTCCAGATACGCCCGCCCCGGCGGTCCGTCCGGCGGGGGTGCAAAAACGATCCGGGCCAACACGTTGCGATCGATCCGGCGGTCCGCGCCGAACACCGCATTGCCCCAACGTTCGCGCACGGCGGCCTCGATTTCCGCCCTCCGCAACACTTCATGTCCGATTTCGTCCGCATTTAAAACTTTTGCGCCCAAGGAGGCCAATTGCCCGGCCACCATGCTCTTGCCGCTCGCAATGCCGCCCAAGAGGCCGATGATTTTCATGAAAAAGTTATCAGTTTACAGTTTTCAGTAGACGCGTTCCCACGCCGGAGCGTGGGAACGAGAATAAGTTATCGGTTCACAGTTTTCAGTATTTTCCGCATTTTTTATTGCGGCGCGAAACCGCAAGCGGTTTTATTCATCCTTCATCCCTCATCCTTCATCCTTTATTTTCTCGGCGTCGGCCCAATTGGGACCGGCCTTGAGATCGACTTTCAAAGGGACTTTTAAATTCCACACGCCGGCCATTTCCTTGGAAACTAGCGCGGCCAAACCGGAAAGCTTTTGGGAGGGAACTTCAAAGATCAACTCGTCGTGTATTTGCAGCAACATCCGTGCCGGAAGGTCCTCGCTTTTAAGCCGCCGATGAATTGCGATCATGGCCAGCTTGATCAGGTCCGCGGCCGAGCCTTGGATGACCGTGTTGATGGCGGTTCGTTCGGCAAGGTTCCTTTGCCGGCCGGCGTTGGGACGAACGCCTTGGATCGCCCGCCGCCGTCCGAGGATAGTTTTAACATATCCGGTTTTTGCGCATTCCGCCAGTACTTGTTGGAGAAATTCTTCTATCCCGGGATAACCCTGGAAATAGCCGTCAATAAAACGTGCGGCCGCCTCTTGCTCGATGCCCAACGCCCGGGCGAGCCCAAAGGCGCTTTGCCCGTAAATCACCCCGAAATTCACCGCCTTGGCCGCGCGGCGCATTTCCGGGGTCACTTGCTCCAGGGGGACGTTATTAACCTGGCCGGCTACCTGGGCATGGATATCCTCATCCCGGGCAAAGGCCTCGCACAGGCGTTGGTCGCCGCAAAAATGGGCCAAAACTCGCAGTTCGATTTGCGAATAATCGGCCGCCAGCAGAGTCCAAGTAGGTTCGCCCGGTATAAAAGCCGAACGGATTTCCCGACCGATCTCGGTGCGCACCGGGATGTTTTGCAGATTCGGGTCGGAGGAACTCAAGCGGCCTGTAGCCGCCACCACCTGGTTGAACGAGGCGTGGACACGGCCCGTCGCCGGATGCACCAAACCCGGCAAGGCGTCGACATAAGTGCTCTTAAGTTTTGCGTACTGGCGATATTCTAAAAGCTTAGCCGGCAAGGGATGCAGCCGGGCCAGTTCTTCCAAGACCTCGGCATCGGTGCTGGGCCCGGTCTTGGGGGTTTTCTTTACCACCGGCAGTTTCAATTCCGTGAAAAGAACCTCTTGCAATTGCCTGGGCGAGGCGATGTTGAACCCGTGACCGGCCAAGGCGTGAATCTCCCGCTCCAATTCCTCCAAACGCCGGCCGTATTGGCCGCTTAGCTCGGCAAGCCGTGCAACATCCACTTTAACGCCCGTGTATTCCATTTCCGCAAGCACGTCGATCAGCGGCAGTTCCACATTTTTAAACAGGTCGATTAACAGATTTTCGTCCAGTTTTTTGGCCAGAATCGCGCTTAGGCGCACCGGCAACAGGGCGTCTTCGCCGGCATAATCGGCCACTTGCCGGACAGGGACTTCGTCCATCCGCTTTTGATTCTTGCCCGAGCCGATCAATTCGCTGATTTTGACGGTCGTGTGCCCAAGATAATCCAGGGCCAGGTCGTCGAGGTTGTGGTTTCGCTGCCCGGCGTCCAGCAGATAACTTGCCACCATGGTGTCGAATGCAGTGCCGGCAAGATTAACGCCGGCGGCGCGCAATACGATGATATCGTATTTCAGATTCTGTCCGATCTTCCGAATCTCCGCGTTTTCCAAAACCGGCCGAAGCGCGCTTAGCGTTGTTTGCAAATCCAGATGCCGCTGGTCCGGCGGCGATCGGACCGGCAGATACCAGGCCTGGTTTTCGTCCCAGGCAAAGGAAAGCCCCACTAATTCGGCCCAGCGGGGCGATTTGCTGGTAGTTTCGGTATCCAGCGAGATTGATTTTTGCTTCTTCAATTCCGATAAGAAAGCCTCGAATGCCTCCGGCGTATCGACCAGGTGATACACGGGTGTAGAAAAAACTGTCCCCTCTCCCGACAATCCAATTGTCCCCTCTCCCATTGGGAGAGGGCTAGGGTGAGGGCCTATTTCGCCAGTTCCCTCTCCCGACCAACCTTCGGTTGGTGCCCGGAGAAGGCTGGGATGAGGGCCGAGTTTATTGCACAGCGCGTCGATTTTCAAAACCAGGCTGCGGAAACCGAAATCGCGGAACAAGGCCAAGGCTGCCTGGCGATCGATCCGCCCGGCTTGCATGTCCCAGGGAATCGGCACGGGCACATGCGAATCCAGGCGGACCAAATCCCGGCTGAGCAAGGCCTGATCGCGATATTTTATCAGATTCTCCTTGCGTTTTGCACCGGCCACTTCGCCGGCATGATCGAGCACGGACTGAAGCGTGCCGTATTGTTCCAGCAATTGCCGGGCGAATTTTGGGCCGATAAGCGGAACGCCTGGCACGTTGTCCACCGAATCGCCCACCAATGCCTGATAATCGACCACTTGCTCGGGCATTATTCCCCAATCTTCCTTAAGCGCATCACGGTCGATGAACGAGTTTTTTCGAATATTAAAAACTTTCACGCGGTCGGTAATCAGTTGCCGGCAGTCTTTATCATTGGTTACCAGGAAGCACTCGCCGCCAAGTTCGCCGGTAAGCCGGGCGACCGTGGCCAAAACGTCGTCGGCCTCAAAACTCTCAACGCCCAAAGCCGGTATGCCCAGAACTTCCAGCACCCGGCGGATGGAGGCGATCTGCGGCACCAGCTCGGCGTCCATTTCCGGGCGCTGGATTTTGTACTGGTCGTACATCGCATGGCGGAAGGTCTTGCCCGGCAGATCGAAGGCGCAAAACAAATAGTCCGGCTTTTTCTCTTCGATAAGAAAAAACAAATCCCGAGTGAAGCCAAAAACCGCCCCCACCGGCTCGCCCCGCGGACTGCTCATCTCCGGCAGGGCATGGAACACCTGATGGATGAGCGAATGACCGTCGATTACCCAGACCGTTTTGCCGGATAGGGAGGCGGGAGGGATGAAGGATGAAGGATGAAGGATGAAGGATGAAGGCGGAGGGACATAAGCGGAGGGGTTGCCTTCCGGTTGATTTTCATCGCCAGGCGGCGGAGTTTCATCTTCCGGCCCAAAACCAGGCAACGACGTTTGGCGCGGACGATCCGGCATGAAATAAACCCCTGTTTATTGATTATCAGTTAATTGTCATAATTTCTTGTCGGAGCCGGGCCGTGTCGGGTGCGGAATTACCGGGGCGACACGCCCCGGCTCTGACTTAGCATACGACATTCTTTTGATATCCATCAACCCGGCGATTCATAGATGACTAGATTTGATAATAGCCCAGCGATTCATCGCTGGGTAGATATGGCATCCCAAAATCCCCTTCCCGTTCCATGGGAACGGTTGAATCCGTGCTTTCAATTTGGATTGGCCCGTTGGGCCGAGATACCCGCATGGCGTACGCTTTAAACCAGGGCGTTGCCCCAATGGCACTTCCTGAGTCGTAAGTGGTTTGGAGTAAGAATGATATAGCAAAAACGGCCGTCCTTGACTACAAGGGTTTTGTGAAAAACGAAAGACCCTTAACCGGCAAGGAGGCCGACATGAGCCATTGTACTTGGAATTGCGTTTCATGGCAGATCAATTCAATTCGGAATTCGCTTGGACAGCAACCGG
>JBEKFZ010000119.1:0-11555 GCA_050013075.1 Thermoguttaceae bacterium
GAGCGTCGGCGGTTCATCCGGAGGCGTTTGCATCGAGATGGGAGCCGCCGTGGAATCGGCTGCCTTTGCCGCATTGGACGGCGAGACTGTCGCCACGATGATGCCTAGCGCCGCGATGGTGCTCAATGTCGCAATGATGCGAGAATGATACATGGAATATTTCCTTTCGTTTAGATTTATAGAAAATACTCCCGGAGCAAGCTCCAAGGCTAAACTATGTTTATGACATTCAATAACCTTTATTTTGCCAGCGGGCCGGATAAATTATATGTGCCGGAACCGACGTTCCAAACGGTTCGTTTGTCTTCCGTGCGGAGGAAAGCGACCCCGGGCGAGTCCTTTGCCGGTTTGTCTTGCTCGCGCACTTGGGCGGCATCGGCAATGGGCAGATAAACCGTCGCCGTGGTGTTCGCCGGTATTGTAAGGTTGAGGCTGAATTGTCCATCGGCGACTTTCCACTCGCTTACGATCTTGCCGCGAATGGAATTATATTCTCCGCGAGCGGACGTAAGATCGCCCACGACGTTTGGCTTGATGATGAAATGCTTGAAGCCGGGCGCGGCGAGATCGGGATTGATGCCGGCCAGCGCCTTGTAGAACCAGGCCACGACGTCGCCGTACATGATGTGGTTTTGCGAAGCGCCGCCGTCCCAGCCTTCCCACAAGGTGGTCGCTCCTTGTTCGATCCAGTAGCCCCAGCCCGGCTTGGTTTTCTGGGCCACGATGCGGTATGCCACGTCGGCGCGGCCGTTTTCCAGCAGGGTGTTGAGCAGATACTTCGCGCCGAGGATGCCGGTGTCAATGTGCCAGTCTTGCTTCTCGACGGCGACGACAAGGTTGTCCAATACCCTGGCCTTGTTCTCCGGCTCGACGAGCCCTTGACAAAGGGCGCAACTCAGCGCGGTCTGCCCGCCGTTGTCGTAAAGGCCCGTTTCGGGCTGGTAGAACTTAGCATTGAAGGCCTTTTTGATGCTCGCGGCCAAATTGTTGTATGCCCGGGCGTCGTCGGTTTTTTGCAGCAATCCGGCGGCGAGGGAGATGACCCTTGCGTCTACGTAATAGTAAGCCGTGTCGGTAATTCCCGCTTCGGTTTTTGTTTTCCAGGGCGACCAATCGTTCAGTCCGATGCTCACGATGCCGTTTTTTGCGCGGCTGGTCAGATAATCCACGTATCGTTTCATTCCATCGTAGTGCGCGCGGAGCATTTCCGTGTCGCCGTAATATAGGTATTGGTAATAGGGGATCAGCAACAGTGCGTTGTCCCAGGCCGGGCCGTTGCCCCAGGCATAACCCCAGCCGCTGCTGGGTACGATGCCGGGGAGCCTGCCGTCGGGTTGTTGCTCGTCGCCTAGATCGTTGATCCATTTCGTGTAAAAGGCGGGAGGAAAGTAGTTGAACATGGCTTGCTCGGCAGCCAGATGGGCGTCGCCGGTCCAGCCGTTCTTCTCGCGATGCGGGCAGTCGGTGGGAATGCCCTCAAGATTGCTGAGATATGACCAGCGGGCGTTGGTCCAGATGCGGTTCAACATGGGATTGGAGCACTCAAAAAGACCTGCCACGGGCACGTCGGTATGGAAAAAGATCGCGGTCAGTGCGTCTTTCTCCGGCCGGCCCGGAAAACCGGTTACCTCGACATAGCGGAACCCGTCGTAGGCAAACCGCGAGTGCCAGGTTTCCACGCCTTCGCCTTTCAGAATGTAAGTGTCGGTCTGGAAAATCTGGTCCGGGCCGAATTGATGGACGAAAACGGCGATGTTTTTCTGGTCCACATTTCCATCCTTAGCCAGTAGTTCGGCGTATTTCATGGAGACCTTTGTGCCGGCCGGGCCGCTCGCGCGGAGCCGGGCGTTTCCGGCCATGTTCTGCCCGAAGTCGAAGACATAGACGCCAGGTTTTGGCTCGCTGATTTTAACCGGCTTGAGTTCGCGGTCGACCCGGATCGGCGGCATCATCTGCGCAGCTAAAATTCCCTTGGGCGGCTCCACCAGCAAGGCGGAGGACCATTGCGAATCGTCGAACCCGGGCCGGTCCCAGCCGGGTTGTTCCAGGCGGGCGTCGTAGATCTCGCCGCTATAAATGGTGTTGTAAACGATGGGGCTTTCGGCGGATTTCCACGATTCATCGCCGGCGATTGTGACGCGGCTGCCGTTGTCGAGTTCCGCCTCGATCTGGCACAGCAACTTTGGCGCGGAACGCCACGGCGCCTGGTCGAAGTTCCACGCAGCCTTGTTCTGCACGTTGTACCAACCGTTGCCGAGGATCACGCCGATCGCGTTGGGGCCGGAACTGAGCATATCTGTCACGTCATAAGTAACGTAAAGCACGCGCCGGTCGTAGCGCGTGTAACCGGGATCGAGAATGTGGTCGCCGACTCGCTTTCCGTTCAGATAAAGTTCGTAGTAACCCAGTCCGCTAATGTATGCCCGGGCTCGTTTTACCCGGTTGTCGATCTTGAACTCGCGGCGCAAAAGCGGGGCCGGCTTCGCGGCGACGTCCGTGGTGCGGGCGATCCACTTGGCTATCCAATCATCGGATTTTAGCAGGCCCATTTCCCAGCGGGCGATCGGGCTTTCCGCCATTTTGCCGTCCCGGTCCCAGATGCGGACTTTCCAGAAACATTGCTGTCGCGACGCAAGCGGCTTGCCGTTGTAGTAAATCTGTACGGTTTCGTCCGAGGATACCTTGCCGCTGTCCCACAAATCGCCCTCGTTGGCGTGGATTTTATCTTCGGCGCCGGCCACGAGCACTTGATAGGCCGCCTGCTTTTGGGCACGCTGGTCGGACTCTATGATCCAACTCAATCGCGGCCGAGTTGCATCTATGCCGAGCGGATTTTCCAGGTATTCGCAACGTAAATTGGCGACAACAGTCGCCGCCATGGCCGCATTCGACATAACGGCAAACGCCGCAGCAATTAGGCAAGATAAAAATCTAATTTTCATTTCGTTTTCCTTTCGAGAAGAAGATAAGGTGACAAAAGATTGAATTTAGGGCCTATCCCCAAAGTCATCCTGAGCGTAGCGAAGGATCTCGGTTGCAGCCCCATATTATCAATTTTTGCCATTGTATTCCTTCTAGATTCTTCGCTTTGCTCAGAATGACGAATATTGTTTTGGGATAAGCTCTTAATATGGAAAATGATATTCGATATTTCCTGGAAAAACAAACTGCAAACTCTTTATTACTTTGTCAAATAAAAGCTTCGTTCCACAGGATCGGCAGTTTTCAGCTTAGGATCCGTCGATCGGCCGTACTGCCAGGCAACAACGGTCACCTTAATGGGAAATCGGCTGCGGGGCGGAACCGGGGTGAACTTCAACGTATCGCCTTCCAATACGGCTGGTCCGGCCAGTACGTAGTAATAAACCTTTTCGCCGGAATCGGAAGTCGCGCCTAGTTCGACCGACTTCGTACCCAGCGGCTGATCGGGAATTTCCGGGAAGGTGATGTGTTGATCCCGGCCGACGGTGTTTCGCGCGGGGACAATCATTTGCGCCTGCTGCACCGCGGGTTTGTACTCATTATCGCCGGGATGAGTGGCCGCAAACACAAGTTCGAAGGACCTTTTGCCGTCGCCCATGCCGGTCTTGTCGAAACGCAGGGCGAACGTATCGGGGCCCAGCTTTTCAAACGGCCCGCAGATCCGGTTGATAGTGATCGGCCCGCCGCCGGAAGAATGTCCAATGGGCGAATCGGCGCTTAGTCTCGACCAATTTGCCGGGCGCGGACTGCCGTTGGGAACGGTGTCGTAAAACGTGCCTGCGAGCTTGAACGTCACCCCGTCTTTCTCCGGCAAAAACTTGAGATTGACCTGGAGGTGATTGTTTTTTTGCGGAACAACCTGGCCTTCTTGTACATAACCGATCAATTGCGGCTTCAATCCTCGATAAGCGGCTTGATACGCCTCGGTGGCCTTGACCAACTCCTCGTCGAAGAACCAGAATGCCTGCTTGGGATCGCCCGTGTATTGCCCGACCGGAGCGGCAGGGGCGGTCGGCTGCTCATTAAGTCGCCACTTATCGGCAAGCCAGCCGGTTTTAGTGGGATCGATCGGCTTGAGCTTTACAGGTCCGTCTGCCTGCATTTTATCCGGCATGCGATACTGAACGGCCTTCCTTATGTACAGTGTCAGATATTCCACTTTTTTATCAGTGGCCGCAAAATGTCCCTCGGCCGGACATGCCAACATGCTCAGCGGCATGTGCGGGTGCTGCTGACGTTCTTTCAGGCCCTCGGCGGACCAGGTATTGGCCGACTCGTATTCGCCCATCGTTTCCAAGGCGGGAATGAAGTCGATCGTCCGATCACCCCAGATATCGGGTGAGAAGGTCGGGTTGCGAACATAAGGCCATTGACCGCTGACGGAAATCGCCGCCAGCGCCCGATCCGGATTCCAGGCCGCGAAATAATACGGCCAGCTTGCCGCCGCCGAATGTCCGATGCCGATCACCGGTACGTATTTCAATTCCTCATAGCCCGATTCCTTTGCCAAATCTTCCATCATGCCGCTAAAGGTATCTCCTGCACCTTGATTGAATCGGAACAGATGATCGAACGGCGGATCGCACCAGATTTCCGCGAAATCCAGCTCGCCAAGCGCCTTGCGGAACTTGGGATTTTCGAGGATGGAGATTTCCTCCATGTTGTGTTGGGCCAGGATCACGCCGCGGATTTTTTGGCAGTTGGGTGGAATCCACAAAAACGCCCGCGAAGGGCCGGCTTTATCTATACCGCCCTTGACTGCAATCGACCATTGCCACTCGGCCGACTGCGAACGCCCGCTTAACATAGACATGCACACCGTGGCGATAATGAGGCGGATAAACCGCGAGTGAATCGATGGTTGTTTGTTGTGCATCGCTGCCATAGTCTCCTGAGGATGGATTGCTTAGGCGGACTTTATCTAATAGAAATCAATAGCCTTCCGGTAAAGACCAAGAAAGAATTCATTATCCGCGTCGGTCAACTGACTACTCATACTGAAAGACTCAGTTTTATGTTCCTTTGTATGTAAAAAGTTACAATTATGCGATCAATGAAATAATTGATGTGTTTTACACACCCGACAAAACCGCCTGCTATGTACGACCTACCTAAACTTCTCGCGCCACAGCCCTCTCCCGACCACTGCGCGGTTCCCGGAGAAAAGATTATTGCTTCCACTTCAAAATTCCGCCGGTGTCGGCGCTGGTGGCCATCGAGGCGTATTTGGCCAGGCAACCCTTTAAGTATCGAGGAGGGCGGGGCTTCCAATTTTTCGCTCGCTTCGATAACTCGATCTCGCTTAAACGCACGTTCAGGGTGTGTTTGGGAATGTCAATTTCGATGATGTCGCCCGGCTGAAGCAGTCCGATCGGTCCGCCGGCGGCGGCCTCGGGACTGACGTGGCCGATGCAGGCCCCGGCAGTGCCTCCGGAAAAGCGCCCGTCGGTTATCAGTGCGACCTTATCGTCAAAACCCATGCCTTTGATGGCCGTGGTGGGGGCCAGCATCTCTTGCATGCCCGGTCCGCCGCGAGGGCCTTCGTAGCGGATCACCACCACGTCGCCGGCCTTAACTTTGCCGTTGATGATTCCTTCGTAAGCCTCGGTTTCGGCCTCAAAAATAACCGCCGGGCCGGCGAATTTGAGCATATCGGGTTTGACGCCGGCCGCCTTCACGACCGCGCCTTTCGGCGCAAGGTTGCCATAGAGAATTATCAACCCGCCCTCGCGGCTGTAGGCCTTTTCGACTTCGCGGATGCAATCATAAGGGTCAAAGCCCAAATCGTCTTTGGAAAGATCGCGTATGGATCGGGCGGTCCGCTTTACGCTCATGCCTTCGCTGGTCCGGCGGCCGCCCGCGCGGACCGCGGCCAATTCCAGTGTCTCCTCGCGTACCGTATCGGCACGGATGTCGAACTCGGCGATGTTTTCGCCCAGCGTTTTGCCGGTCACGGTGGGCCGATCTAATTTGAGCAAACCAGGGCATCCGCGGTTGATGCTGCCCAGAATGGTATGGATGCCGCCGGCATTGTGGCAGTCTTCCAAGTGATAATTGCTGCTTGGGGCGATTTTGCAGATGTTCGGCGTGCGGCGGCTGAGTTGGTTGATCCGCTCGATGTCGTATTCCACGCCGGCTTCACGGGCGATGGCCAGGACGTGGAGCACGGTATTGGTGCTTCCGCCCATGGCCATGTCCAGGATCATGGCGTTGTCGAACGACTCGGTGGTGCAAATTTCCCGGGGCAGCAGGCCGTGTCCCTCGCCTTGTTTGTCGTACTCAAAGACCATTTCGACGATCCGCCGGGCGGCATGTTGGTAGAGTTTTTTGCGTTCTTCGCTGGTTGCCAGAAGCGTGCCGTTCATGGGCAAGGCCATGCCCAGGGCCTCGCACAGGCAGTTCATGCTGTTGGCCGTGAACATTCCCGAGCAAGAGCCGCAGGTGGGACAACTGACTCTTTCCAGTTCGAGCAACTCTTGGGCCGTGAGTTTGCCGTCCTTTTTGGCCGCGGCGGCAACGAAGACGTCGATCAGATCGACCTTCTTTCCGTCCGGCGTTGTGCCGGCTTCCATTGGGCCGCCGCTTACGAAAATGGCGGGAATGTTCACGCGCATCACGCCCATCAACATGCCGGGAATGATTTTGTCGCAATTGGGAATGCAAATCACGCCGTCGAAACAATGGGCCGAAAGCATCGTCTCCACCGAGTCGGCAATAAGTTCGCGGCTGGGCAGCGAGAACTTCATTCCTTCGTGGCCCATGGCGATGCCGTCGTCCACGCCGATGGTGTTGAATATAAACGGCACTCCGCCGGCTTCGCGCACGCATTGTTTTATATACTCGCCGACTTTATCGAGATGAACGTGCCCGGGAATGATGTCCACGTGGCTGTTGCAAACGGCGATAAACGGCTTGCGAAAATCCTCGTCTTTCACGCCGGTGGCGCGGAGCAGGCTGCGATGCGGGGCCCGGCAGTCGCCCAGCTTGATTGCGTCAGATCGCATGGTCTAGCGTCCTTTCAAGTGTTTTTTGCGTTGAAATTGGACTTTTACAAAATGGAAAGTTACAATTAACAAGCCGATTTACCTGGAATACCTTTTATTGTAGATATTATTTCTCGATAAGTGTAGTAGTCCCCCTCGATTTCTGCCCGTAATGGGCAGCTTTTACACGAGGCAACCGATGAGCACGCGACACGACGTCCAGCCCAGTCCTTTGCAAAAATCCCAAGGACAACAGTTTTCCATCCTCGGTGTAAGAATTCTCAACGTGACAAAACAACGGGCCGTTGAGTTATTGGAAAATCTCATCCGCAATCGCGACGATAGGGCCAGAAGCGTATTCTTCGTCAATGCCCATACCTTGAATCTTGCCGCAAGCGACCCGCATTATCGAGCAATTCTCAACTCGGGCGATCTCGTATTCGGCGACGGAACCGGCGTGCGCTGGGCGGCCAAATTGCAGGGGATCCGCCTTTTAGACAACCTCCAAGGCACCGATTTCACGCCTTTGCTCCTGCAATCGACCGCCGATCGAGGATATTCCTATTTTATGCTGGGCGGCAATGAGCAAACGATCAAACCGGCTGCCGAGTACGCCCAAAAAACGTTTCCCGGCTGGATCCTTTCCGGATTTCATCATGGATATCTAAAGACAATGGAGATGTCATTGTCGGTGATCGAAACAATAAATGCGGCCAGGCCCGACCTGCTGCTGGTAGGCATGGGCAATCCGATCCAGGAGCGGTGGATTTGCCAATTTCAATCGCGGATTGAAGTGCCGGTATGCATAGGCATTGGCGGACTGTTCGACTTTTGGGCCGGCAATGTCAACCGCGCACCGCAATGGCTCCGCGGCCTCGGGCATGAGTGGATCTGGCGGCTTTATCAGCAGCCCCGCGACAAAATGCGTCGATATCTGGTAGGCAATCCGCTATTCCTGGCCCGTATCATTCGAGAACACTTATCCAAGCCTAAAACCTGCAAGTTTGAATGACGAGCCATTTTATGCTAAACAGGAATATGTGTCCCTGTGTTTGTTTATACGGCCTACCCTTCGCGGCCTACTGGGACTATTATAAGGAGATTGAATACGAAAAAATCCAGGACAGTGTGAACTTTTGTTGCCCCGGATCGGTCAATATAACTAGTTAGTAAATAAGAAGTTAGGAGAGGTGGCTGAGTGGTCGAAAGCGTCGGTTTGCTAAACCGATGACCGGGAAACTGGTCCGCAGGTTCGAATCCTGTCCTCTCCGCTTACATAGAACCCAGGCTCGCAAGTGCTTGATAAGCAAGAACTTGCGAGCCATTTTCGTTTTCACGGCTCTGGGTTGACCAAGTCTTGTCAAGATTATGTCATGCGATGGAGACATTGGACAATTTCTGGTGTTAAATTCTTTAGCGGGTTATACTTATTTATTGTGCTCTGGGGATAAAACACGCTGATCCCGCCGGACTGATAATATGAAGACATTCTTGCTTTTTGCGGTTGTCCTAACGGCGGCTACCGCCGATAGAGGGGCAACAAGGGCACCGGTGTTCCCGTTTGAAAGCCTGACTAATTTAGCTTCCCAAGGCAAAATCGACGAACTGGTTTTCGGCAAGCTTAGGCACTTGGGTATTCCGCCGGCCCCCATTTGCTCGGATGCGGTGTTTGTCCGCCGCGTATATCTGGACGTGATCGGAACGCTCCCCACTGCCCAGGAGACTAAAGAATTTCTCTCGAATCAAAACCCAAAAAAACGCAGAATCCTGATCGACCGTCTGTTGGAGCGAAAGGAGTTCGCCGATTACTGGGCCATGAAATGGAGCGATCTGCTCCGGGTCAAGTCCGAGTATCCCATCAATTTATGGCCCAATGCGGTGCAATCCTATCATCGCTGGATCCGGACTTGCATCAAGGATAACATGCCGTACGATCGCTTCGTGCGGGAGATGCTTACGGCCAACGGCAGCAACTTCAACGTACCGCAAGTGAACTTCTACCGCGCAATCCAAGGCCGGGAACCGACGGCCATCGCACAGGCCGTGGCGCTGAGTTTCATGGGCGTACGAGCGGAGGGTTGGCCGAAAGAGCGCTGGGCGGAAATGGGCCTGTTTTTTTCGCGGATTCAGTACAAGGCAACCGAACAGTGGAAAGAAGAGATAGTCATATTCGATCCGGGCAAGGATTCCCCGCAATCGGCCGCCGACGCGCCGGTTGAGGCGGTTTTTCCCGACGGGACAACGACTCGACTGTCTCCGGGTCAGGATCCGCGCGAGGTTTTTGTGAATTGGCTGGTTGCCCCCAAGAATCCCTGGTTCGCGCGCAACATCGTGAATCGAATTTGGTCGTGGTTATTGGGACGCGGCATTATTCACGAGCCGGATGACATCCGGCCTGATAACCCGGCGATTAATCCTGAACTGCTGGCATACCTGGAGCGGGAGTTGATTTCCGCCCGTTTCGACCTGAAACACGTTTTCCGGCTGATTTTGAATTCAAAAACTTATCAGCTTTCGTCCATTCCCGAGGGAAATAATCCCCTGGGCGAGGCCAATTTTTCGTACTATCCGCCGCGCAGGCTGGAAGCGGAGGTGCTCATCGACGCCATCGACCAGATCACCGGCACTACGGAGAAGTATACCAGTCCCATTCCCGAGCCGTTTACATTCATTCCCGAAAGCCAACGTTCGATCGAGCTTGCCGACGGCAGCATCAGCAGTTCGTTTCTGGAGATGTTCGGACGTCCGGCTCGCGACACCGGTCTGGAATCGGAGCGCAACAATCGCTCCACTGCGGATCAAGAACTACACCTGCTGAATTCAACGCATATTCGCCGCAAGATTGAACAAAGCCAGAAGCTTCGGGAACTGCTGCAAGCCAAGAAAAAGCCGCGAGAGATCGTGGAAGAGCTTTATTTGACGATTCTTTCGCGTTATCCCACCGATGAAGAATTGGAAATCGTGAGAGAGTACGCCCAACCCGGGCATGAAGGCAGGCGCCCCATGATGGATCTGATCTGGGCGTTAATCAACAGTGCGGAGTTTTTGTACAGGCATTAGGATAGGGATTGGGGATTAGAGATTAGGGGAAAAAATTATGAGTGTGGAGAAACATTTGAGTCGGGGGTTATGTATTACGAGGCGCGAGGCCATGCGCCGCGGACTGACCGGCGCGGCCGGATTACTGCTGGCCAACGGATTGGGGCTTCTCGCATGGTCCGAAACGCAACAATTGAAGGCCAAGGCCAAGTCGGTCATCCAGATCTGGATGTGGGGCGGCCCGTCGCAACTGGATACATTCGATCCGAAACCGGAGGCGGGCTACGACTACTGCGGTCCATTGAACAAACCCATCCAGACCAATGTGGACGGGATCAAGATCGGCGAACTGCTTCCCATGCTGGCCAAGCAGGCCGACAAGTATTCCATTATCCGCAGCATGACCCACGGCATAAACGGCCACGAAACGGCGGCGTACATGGTCCAAACCGGGCGGAAACCGGGCGATCGGCTGGTGTATCCGGGCGTCGGCGCGGTGGTCTCGTTATTTAAGGGCTACGACGCCGGATACAAAGGATTGATTCCGCCTTATATCGTACTGACCGAGCCGCAAGGGCGGTTTTCCGAAGCCGGGTTTTTGGGTAATCGGTACAAACCATTCGCCACCGGCGGCGATCCGGCCCAGACCCGTTTCGTGGTCGAAGGCGTGGTTGCCCAAGGCGTGTCCGATGAACAACAACGCGACCGGCGCGAACTGCTGCACAAATTGAACACCTTCGAACATGCCGTGAAAGACGATCCCGCGCTTAAGGCATTGAACCAATCCGAGGAACAGGCCTATGAGTTGATTCTGGGCGACGCGGGCAAACTCTTCGATCTCGCCCAGGAAAAGGACGAATTGAGAGACCGCTATGGTCGCAACACGTTCGGGCAGTCCTGCCTGATGGCGCGGCGCTTGGTCGAAAAAGGCGTTCCGTTCGTGACCATCAACTACAAGGGTTGGGATACGCACAAACAGCATTTTCAGATCATGCGCCGGAAACTGCCGGAAATGGATAAAGCAATGGCGACCCTGCTGGAGGATTTGTACGATCGCGGCCTGCTGGATAGCACGATCGTCTGGTGGAGCGGCGAATTCGGCAGAACGCCGAAGGTCCAATGGGAAGAGCCCTGGAACGGCGGACGGGGCCATTGGGGAAATGTTTTTTCGGCCGTGCTAGCCGGCGGCGGATTTAAAGGCGGGCGCGTGGTCGGCGCCTCGGATGCAAAAGGGGAACAGGTAAAGGAGCGGCCCGTGTATCCTTGCGATCTTATCGGCAGCATGTATGAACTGCTTGGCATCGACCCAGATGGGAATTTGCCCAATCCCCAGGGTATGACGGTCCACGTGACGCCCACTGCCGAGGACGGTGTGAAAATGGGCGGACGGCTGAAAGAAATAATGTGAAAATGTCCCGGTATTTAGCCCCCCGTGAATACACGGGGGGTTAAAAGGTGGAATATTTAACGCGGCCCCAGGTGTATTCACCCGGGGCTATTGGGTCTCAGAAAAAGAATGTCGCATGCAAATTCAGAGCCGGGCCGTGGCGC
>JBEKFZ010000120.1:0-11539 GCA_050013075.1 Thermoguttaceae bacterium
TGGCGTGTTCCCGGGCGAGGTGGTCCGCTTTCAGCTTCCCAAGGGATATTCCATACCTCACATGGGCTGGAACCAGTTGATCGTCCGCAATCGCCCGCCGATCTTGGCAGGAATCGCCGAAGGGACGCACTTTTATTTTGTACATTCTTACTACGTCGTGCCGCAAAACGCGAACATTGTTGCCGCCGACACCGATTACGGCGGAGAGTTCTGCTCGATGATCTGGCACAAAAACGTGTTTGCCACCCAATTCCACCCCGAAAAAAGCCAAGCGGCCGGATTATGTATTCTAAAGAATTTCGCGGAATTAGATACATCGCAAATAATAGTGAATCCTAAATTCTGAGGGCCTGTACGAATTTTTGTGTCAGGAACGTAGGGGCACGTCAATTGCTGTTCAGTTGTGGCATTCTCTTGTCGAACATGATCGCGAAGTGATTCAAGGCCTCTTTCCAATGGTGGATCGGCATTGTCCACTTCTTGGCTGCCTCGCTGACCGCCATGTAAACGATCTCTAAGCCCTACCTCCAGTTGGCCCGCTTGTGGATTGCTGATTTCTATGTCATATTGCGTGTTTTGTTATTGTTTACGTAAACCTAGCGGAGCCATAAACGCGTGGAAATCTGGCCGGCAATTGATATCCGTGGAGGTAAATGCGTACGCCTCCAACAGGGGGATTTTAAACGCGAAACCGTGTTTGGTGCCGATCCGGCCGCGATAGCACGGCATTGGGTCGATTTAGGGGCCCGATGCCTGCACCTGGTCGATCTGGACGGCGCACGAGAGGGTCGGCCGGTCAATATTTCAAGCGTCGAGGCGATTGTGAAGGCTTCAGGCGTGCCGTGCGAACTTGGCGGTGGCATCCGCAGCGATTATGGCATCCAGGAATTGTTCAAAGTCGGACTTGCGCAGGTTATTATCGGTACTTTGGCGCTGAAGGAGCCGGATTGGTTCAGGCGGATGTGCCGAAAATTTCCCAATCGGTTGGTCTTGGGCATAGACGCCCGCGACGGTTTTGTTGCCGCCGAGGGCTGGCTGAAGACCAGCGACGTAAAGGCGATCGACTTGGCCCGGCAATTTGCCAGCGAGCCGATAGCGGCGGTGATATACACCGACATCGCCGCCGACGGGATGTTGACAGGTCCGAACATTCCGGCGATGGCCGAAATGCAAACTGCCGTGGACTTGCCGGTGATCGCCTCGGGCGGAGTAACAAATAAGGAAGACGTGGCCCGATTGGCCGCCGCGGGCATGGCCGGATGCATAATCGGCCGGGCGTTATACGAGGGAACTGTGACGCTGCCCGAGGCGCTCGATGCGGCAAACACTAAAACATAAATCATGGTAATGTGTGCCACGGCTTGCTTGTAAGCCGAGCTGGTTGATCTCACTTCTTGCAAGCAAGCAGTGGCACACGTATAGAATAGAACACCGCGCCCGCCGGTCGCGACATAAAACGAGAAGCCGTTTTGCCCGGTGGGCACTATGTGCAGCATGGTTGCGACCGGTGCAAAGGCCGAAAATCTCCGGGCACAATCGCCCGGGATATATTATTTGGTTGCATTGTTTACACGAGGATTTAATAGAGGACATTTTCCATGGCCAAATATCAAGTCGAGGATATTCGCAACATAGTTTTTTGCGGGCACGGCTCGTCGGGCAAGACCACGCTGGTCGATCGGATGCTCACCGCCACGGGGATGGTCAACCGCATGGTCAGCGTGGACGACGGCAGCAGCATCTGCGACTTCGACGAAGAGGAAAAACAGCACAAATACACGATCGAGGCCAGCGTGGTGCATTTCGATCACGCCGGCAAGCGGTTCAACGTGATCGACACGCCCGGCTATCCCGATTTCATCGGCCAGACCATCGGTGCGATGCGCGGCGCGGATACGGCGGCCATCGTGATCCACGCCCAATCGGGCATCGAAGTAAATACCCGCCGGGTGTTCGCCGAGGCAAAAAAGGCCGGACTGGGGCGGATGATCGTCATAAACAAGATGGACTCGGACAACATCAATTTTTCCGGGCTTATAGAAAGCATCCAAGAGCTGTTCGGCAAGGCGTGCGTGTTGTTCAATGTGCCGCTTGGTCAAGGCCACGAATTCCGCGGAGTGGCCGACACCTTGAAACCTCCGGCCGACACGGCCGGCGCGCTTATCGATCCCAACGAACTGAGCGAGTCGCTTTTGGAATCCATCATCGAAGTGGATGAGGCCGCCACCGAGCGATATTTCGAGGGCACGCCTCCCACGGATGAAGAACTCACCCGGCTCATCCCCCAAGCCGTGGCCGAAGGATCGCTGATTCCCATAATATGCGTGTCGGGCAAGTCGGGCACCGGATTCCCGGAATTGCTCGACGCCTTGGCCCTATGCGCATTGCCGCCTGCGCTGGTGAAACGCACCGCGGTCAACGCGGCGGGCGAAAGCGTGGAAATAAAACCCGACACGGCCGGTCCGCTGGCGGCCCAGGTCTTTAAAACCCGCGTCGATCCCTTCGTGCAAAAATTGAATTTCATCCGCGTGTACTCGGGCACACTGAAGAAAGATTCCACCGTGCAAGTGGTGGGAGTGCGCAAGGGAGTGAAAATCGCCGCGCTCATGGAAATGCAGGCCGAGGAAACCAGTCCCACCGACGAGGCCGGCCCGGGCGCGATCGTGGCCGTGGCCAAGGTCGAGGAATTGCACACCGGCAGTTGCCTGGGCGAACTTAGCTTGCCGCCGATTCCCTTTCCCACGCCCATGGTCGGCCTGGCCGTCAGCCCCAAAAGCCGCGGCGACGAAAGCAAGCTCTCCGGCGCGCTGCAAAAAATCTGCGAGGAGGATTCCACCTTCCGCCGCGACTTGGATGCGCAAACCAAGGAAATGGTCGTCACCGGCATGAGCGAATTGCATCTGCAAATTCTCCGCGAACGCCTGAAACGCCGCGACAAAGTGGAAATCGAAACCCGCGAACCCAAGATCCCCTATCGCGAAACGATCCAGGCCAACGCCGAGGGCATGTACCGGCACAAAAAACAGACCGGCGGGCGGGGTCAATTCGGCGAAGTGCACATCCGCATGCATCCGTTCCCAAAGGATGTAAAGCCCGAGGATTTTGCCACGAAGGCCCATTTTCCGCAAATGAAGGATTTCCATTACGACGAAGAGAACCACTTTATTTGGATCAACTCGATCGTCGGCGCGTCGATTCCGGGCAACTTTTTGCCCGCCGTGGAAAAGGGTTTTAAGGACCGCATCGAACGCGGCGTGATCGCCGGCTACAGGGTGCAGAACGTTTGCGTGGACGTGCATTTCGGCAAGCATCATGAAGTCGACAGTTCCGAGCAGGCCTTCAAGACGGCCGGATCAATGGCCTTCCGCAACGTGTTCCAGCAGGCCAAGCCGGCGCTGTTGGAGCCGATCGTGCGAATTGAAGTGACCATCCCCACGGCCAACGTGGGCGACATCAACAGCGACATGTCCGGCCGGCGCGGGCGGGTGCTCTCGATGGACTCCGCCGGCGGCGATCTGCAAACCGTCATCGCCGAGGTTCCCCTGGCCGAAGTGACAACCTACGCCCGCAGCCTCTCGAGCATCACCGGCGGACGCGGCAGCTACTCGATCGAACTGAGCCACTACGACGTTGTGCCCGGCAACGTCATGCAAGAAATCATCGCCAAGTCGAAGATCAAAGAAGAGGAAGAAGAATAAGGATGAAGGATGAAGGATGAGCGAAACCGCTTGCGGTTTCGCCATAAAGCCGCGACCGGCGGTCGCGGTCTGTGTCGCCTTCGTATTTTGATTCAAACGATTGCTTGTCGTCAGGCATTTTTTTGATATAATCACTAATTGAAGGGGAACTCCAACGGGAGACGAGTGTAGTATGTTAAACTCAGTGGAAGGAATATATCGAGAAGGCAAGATTGAGTTGCTCGAACCTGTGCCGAAAGGTGCGACAGGTCGGGTGATTGTGACGTTCGTATCCGCGCCCGGAACGATAGTTGATCTTGCCGCGCGTGGTATGGACCGAGAACAATCCTCCGATTTGCGCCGGCGGTTAGCTACCTTTGCCGAGGATTGGGAACGCCCCGAAATGGATGCCTACGATGCCCTATAGTCGCGGCGATGTCGTCTTGGTGCTCTTCCCGGACTCCAATCTGGTCACTGCCAAACGGCGGCCGGCACTTGTGGTGCAGGCTGACCGACTAAACACAGGGCTTGCCCAGACAATTGTTACCATGATTACAAGCAATCTCTCCCGGGCAGGACATCCGAGCAGGGTAACTGTGCAGCGATCTTCCACCGAAGGAAACCGAATGGGTTTGCTGTCTGATTCCATTGTCATGACCGACAATCTTGCAACGGTATTGGATTCTGAAATCGATCGAGCCATAGGCCATTGCGATGACATGCGGACAATTGACGCCGCATTGCGGCATACTTTGGAATTGCACAATATTTAGAAACGATTTTTTAGCGACAAATAATCAATGAACCTCTTTTTCGCATTGATACGCACTCTATCCGGAAGGTCTTATGTCATCCGATCTTTCACAACCCCAAAGTCCCAGCCACCAAGAACTCAAGGCCGCGCTTAAGGCCTTCAAGAAGCGATTGAAGCTGACCCAACTCGACGACCAGTCGCGGATCGGCGTAGGCCCGATGAGCTCCGGCCGCCAGTCAGGAATCGTGGCCATCACCCCGCCCGACCAGTATCCCCAGGCCGTCTGGGACGAACTTGCCCGGCAGGGCAAGCTTAAGCGCGTAGGCAACGGAATGTATGAACTGGCGCAACCATGAATAAGGGGGCAATAATTTTTGTTAAACGGCGTGCAAGGAATATGGGCTTCGAGATTAAGACGATTTATTCTGTGGTGGATTGTAAGCCCTAAAGAATTCTTTTGCCTTATCATGAATGGCGGCAATTGTATTTAGATCTTCCGATTTAACCGATATTTCTATTTCACTTGGACGCAATGAAATGTCACACATGAATGTGTCGTCATTTCCTCTTTTCCAGTGAGTGTGCAAGCCTATCGATCCGGCATGGGGATATTGTTCAAGTACGCGTAGGAATTCCGAATAATTTTCCGCATGCAGACTGCGAAACTCATTTAATCTAAGATCATAACTAATTTTATCGCAGCATTCTAAATCTTCCTCGTATCCGCATTCAATGAGATAATCTTGCAACTGAATGAAGGATTGAAGAACGTCCAGATCGCTTGGATAGGCCGAATATTTCCGCTCGTCTCGCATCAATATATTCCTTTTTTCTAAATTATCTCACCATTCTACTTCGATTTTTCTTCCAGCGTTTTTACCGGCACCAGCCGGAAATCATCGTCGAATTGCAGCACCTTGAGAGTCTTGCCAAGGGGCAATTCGCGCAAGACGGATTCGATCTTCGACCGGTCGCCCACGATGACAATATCTAAATTATCGGGTTTCAAATATTTTTTCACCGCAGCGGAGATTTCAACGCTTGTGACGGCGGCCACGCCGGGCAGCACGGTGTCGAAATAATTATCCGGCAGTTGGAATTTCACCAGCGTTTCCAATTGGGCGGCAAGCCCCGTGGAGGTCTCGAAGCCCGCCGGAAAGCCGCGGGTCAAGTATTTCTTGCTGAAATCGAGTTCCTCGTCTTCAACGGGCCGTTTGCCTGCAATGCCTTGCAGCTCGCTTATTAACTCCTTCAAGGCTGGTGCGGTGACGGCGGTTTGCACGCTCGAGGAAGCAACGAAAGTGCCTAAATCGCGGGTGCGCCAATCGAACCTGGAACCGGCGCCATAGGTATACCCTTTATCTTCGCGGAGGTTCATGTTCAAGCGGCCGGTAAATTGTTCGCCCAGGGCCGCGTTCATTACCAAGAGCGGGAAGTAATCGGGCGTTTTGCGCACCGTGCCCACCAGCGCCACGGAAATGACCGACTGCGCCGCCCCGGGCTTATCGACCAAGGTAATCGCCGCCGGCTGGGCGGCTGGCGAATGAAATTTTGTTTTGCTCATCTTTCCCGGGTTTTTCCAGCCCGAAAATACTTTATCCAGTTCACCTTTGATTTCCTCAAGCGACGTATCGCCCGCAACGATTATCGTGGCTTGCTCCGGATCGGCCATGGCTTGGTGGAAGTTCTTCAGGTCCTTGCGGGTAATCGACTTCAGGCCGTCGATTGTGCCTTGGGTTGGCCGGCCATAGGGATGATCGTATCCATAGATGGTTTGGGCGACTGCCAACTTGGCAAGTATCAAGGGCTCGTTGCGGATTTGAGCGAGATCGCCGATGGCAATGTTCCGTTGCCGCTCGAGTTCCGCCTCGGGGAAGGCGGGATGTTGTACAACATCACTGAAAATCTCCAGGGCTTTGCCCAGATGACGTTTCAAGGCGTATAATCTTGCCGACGTGTCGTCCAAGCCGGCGCCGATGGAAAGGCTTGCGCCGATATCGGCCAGTTCCTCGGCAATCTGTTCGGAGGCGCGTTTTTCCGTACCCTCATCCCATACCGAAGTCAGCAAGTCGGCAAGGCCGAGTTTTCCGGCCGGGTCATCGGCTTCTCCAAAAGGAAACGTGACGTGGACGCTCACCGCGGGCGTCTCGTGATTTTCCACGACAAGAAGATCCATTCCGTTTATGAGTTTTTCCCGTTGAATGGGCGGAAGATGAAACGTCGGTTCCGGCCCGGGCTTGGGCATGGTAGTGCGATCCGAATCTTCCGGCACGGCCGGCGTTTCGGGCAGAGGCGGCTGCTTGACGGATTTCGCCAACCGAACACGGGCCTCGGCGGCCGGTCCGCGGGGATCCGGAGTGATCGCGGTTTCCGTGCCGGGAACCACTTCTAAAACCACCCTATTTCGACTTAGGTACTGTTTCGCCACGCGCTGGACGCCCTGCGAATCGACTTCTCGAAACCGGGCGAAATCCTTGACAAGATATCCCGGATCCCCGGTCAAAACGTTGTACATGTTGAGTCGATCCGCACGGCCGTACCCGCTGATCCCCTCCAGCGACCGCACGATCCAAGTTTCGCGGCGGGCCACGGCCCGGGCGATCTCGGACTGCTTGGGAGGCTCGTCTTGGATCCGCTGCAACTCTTCGTTTACCACGGATTCCAACCGGCTAAGTTCCTTGCCGGGGCGAGCCGTGGCGGTGATGCAGAAGCTTCCGCAAATTTCCTCGGACCCTTGCCACGCCCAAACATCTTGCGCGATTTGTTCGTCGCGGACCAGCCGCCGATAGAGCCGCGAGGTTTTACCGCCCGCCAAAATGTCGGCCAAAACATCCAACTCGGCGTCGTCCGCGGTGAACTCGGGAACTGTCAGCCAGTTGATGTACAAACGCGCCAGCCCGACGCGGTCCGTCATGCGGATGCGCTTCGATTCTTTTAACTCCGGAATCCAGGGCTTGAGCTTTTCCACTTTCGGCCCGGCGGGTATCGGGCCGAAATACTTCTCCACCAGCCGTTTGGCCGCGGCCGGATCGAAATCGCCGGCTATGCACAAACTGGCGTTGCCGGGATGATAGTAACGGCGGAAAAAATTGACCACGTCCTCGCGCGACGCGGCGTCTATGTCGGCCATCGAGCCGATCGTGTCCCAACTGCACGGATGCTCCGGCGGCAACAAGGCGGCCATGATCGTTTCGTCGGTCAGCCCGTAGGGCCGATTTTCATAACTCTGCCGCCGCTCGTTTTTCACCACGCTGCGTTGATTATCCAGGCGGGCTTGCGTCAGGGCCGGCAGGAGAAAAGCCATCCGATCGGATTCCATCCACAAGGCAAGTTCCAGGAAGTTCGAGGGGACCGTCTCCCAATAGTTCGTTCGGTCGTCCGAGGTCGAGCCGTTGTTCTGCCCTCCGGCTTTTTCCAAGGGCAGATCATAATCCTTGTCGAAATGCTTCGATCCCTCAAACATTATGTGCTCGAAAAGATGCGCGAAACCCGTGCGCCCGGGCTGCTCGTTCTTGGAACCTACGTGATACCAAATATTCACCCCGACAATCGGCGTGGAATGATCCTCGTGTAAAATCACGTCCAGCCCGTTGGGCAAGGTGTATTTCTCAAAGGCGATTTTGGGAATGGAGACGTCGTTGGAGTCCGCGCCGATGCCGAGAGATGCACATACCGCGAAAAATAAGAATAACGATTTTAAAAACAACGATTTCATAAGATTCTCTTCGCGGTTTGAGATATCCAAACCAAATTAACGCCGGGAAGGCAACGGCATGAAAAAACACAACTCCAGACGGCAGGCTGAACTGGAAAGGCGTGAAAACTGTGTATAGATGATTTGTCGGAGAATTTCAAGCCCCGGCGATCTAAAAAGAAAGGCGTCTCGAACCGAACAATAGCTCGCCCAATTTAAGAATCCCGACCCCTTAATTCTTCCACCTTAAGCCCGACATATCGCGTGCTTATGGAGATATCCTGTATAAACCGTTCACTATTTTATTCACGCTGCTAATCCTGTCTCTAAACATCAAACGGGGCCTGCCCCGAATATCGGAGCAGGCCCCGAATTGCTGCAAAACTCAATGATTAACATCTATTGTCTGGAAAAGGCAATTAGCTGCGTTTCCTGCGAATCAGAGCCAGTCCGCCAAACAGTCCGGCAATGCACAGCATTGTAATAGTTGACGGCTCGGGAGCTGTCAACACTATCTGGCCGGGCTCGGAAATCCGGTCTTCGATGACCGTGCCTCCACCGCCGTTGGCTGTAATGTAGCCAGCAGCAATCCAGCCTGGTATATATATATCGTCGGGATCTATACCAGCGGGTAGCGATACCTTGCCGGTTCCACTGATATCTATTGTACACTGAGCTGGAGTCTCGCCATCAGCAGCCAGCCAGAACCAGCCCGTGTCTTTCAACTCGCCGCCGGACACGTTCACTTTACCGCCTATCCATAAATAGTTGGAATGAGCGTAACCGCTGTACTGATTATACACTACATTCGGTCCGTCATGTGCCCACCAATCGTCCCCAATACAGAAGTTGTTGACGTCTATTGTGCCGCCGGTGCCGCCGGCGCCTAAGTTGAGTACAGCAGTCGCATCCGTGGCATGGCTATACAGTACGAAACCGCAATTGGCCGATCCTGAATAGGTGCCGCCCTGGATATCGAGTTGACCGCCCAACTCTGGACCCCAGGTGTCATATGTAGCCGTTGATGCATTTTGCCCCAGACTAATTAGCGGGTTATGAGGATGTCCGCCGCCAATCTCGGTGTTAGCTACAAGCATAAGAAACGTGTCTGGATCCACATCCGTAGTCGGCACAATTCCCAACGACCAGTTAGTTTTATCCATCCAGTCGTTGCTGTTCGTACCGAGCCACGTGTCTACCTGAGCGTAGGCGGTGCCGGCCATAGCCAGCACTAAAACAACATAAAACAGTTTTCTCACCATAACAATCCTCCCTTTTCTTAGAATAACTCTTCGGTGTTCAAACAACTTAGTAAAGTCAAAACAACGTCCATGCCCAAATGCTCCCTCATGGAAAAAATCCTTTGCTCGAAAAGAAAATAGATATTTTCCTCCGAGATCTCTTCGATTTCTTCTCAGTTAAACGGCAAAGACAGGGAAGTCGCTTTAGGCAAAAGGAAGAACGCTTTTCGGATCAAAAGGCCGGAACCTTTTTGGGCGTCTATAGGTTCGCAAAACAACACTAGAAGTTGATTTGGAATCTATCGCCCTGGAAAAACGGAAAAAAGCTTCTTAATGCGGGCTTCTTCCCAAAAATCCGAAACGCTGCCTCATGAAATAAGGTGTTGATAAGAAATTAAGCAAAGCTGCAAAAGTTTTTTCCCACAGGATATCACTCTTAATGTAATTAGATCACTCTAACTACAAGCCCCCTTCATTAGGAAGCCTATCTCATAGTTTAATTTTTAAAAAAAGATTGTCAATGTACTATAGCGCATAAATCATTCAATTATGCGAAGTTTTCCCATTGTTTATCTTCACTAGCCGGGCATATTAACCTAAATAGGGGGTGCGGTTTGAGGATATTACCATAGCGCGAATCCTTTATTCGACCTTGAAACGCCCATGACTGGCACGTCGTTTATAAAAACAGTTCCATTGCCATCAGGCCATTTACAACCATTTTGGAATACACGCGTCTATCCTGATCTTGCATCCTGAGGGAAATTCTTCAATCTGTTTTCTATTAGAGACCGATAAACGTATCAAGCAGCTTGATTTTGGGAGTCTTCGGCCATACTATTGAGTGTCCGGGACAAGTCTGCGGAGTTTTTAATGCACTTGGCAACTATATTTCTCTTCACCCGCCGCTGCGCGTGTCGCTGTCCGGCCTAAGACCGGACAGCCCATCCATTTCTTGCCTAGTGCCGCTTTCTGTTTAATATTCACTTATTCGCACCATTAATGTGTGGAACAAAAAGATAGTATACGCAATATTCACGGTCGACACGTTCCCGCACTGGAGCGAGGAATGAAAAAAACTAATCCCTAGCCTCTAATCCCTATCCCCTAACTTATGGCCACCGACATCCGCTTAAAAGAGAACCTGCCGCTGTTGACCGAACGGATCGTAGACACATACGCCGAGGTAAACAGCATTCATCACCTGGGCCACTGCCCGTTGCCCAATTACGAGACGGTCATCGCCGCGACCGAGGATCTGAAAGAGATTTTATATCCCGGCTACCGGCGCCGCGACGGCCTGCACCTGGGTAATGTTACCTATCACGTGGGCGAGTTGATCGACCGCATGCACGACACGCTCACGCAGCAAATCGCCAGGGCGCTAAGGCACGAGTCGTCAAAAAATCCGCAGTGCGATCCGCGCTTGAGCCAGGATTTGGAGGCCCTTGGCCAGACCAAGGCCGTGGCTTTTTTGGAGCAACTGCCCGAGTTGCGCAAGGTCCTGGCCCTGGACGTGGAGGCCGCTTACGCCGGCGATCCGGCCTGCAAATCGCTGGACGAAGTGATCTTCTGCTATCCCGGCTTGGAAGCCATCACCGTATACCGCCTGGCTCATCTCCTGCACCGGCTCAAAGTGCCCCTGATACCGCGGATGATGACCGAATGGGCCCACGGCCGGACGGGCATCGACATCCATCCCGGCGCAAATATCGGCAAGTATTTTTTCATCGATCACGGCACGGGCGTTGTGGTAGGCGAGACCACGGACTTGGGCGATTGGGTAAAACTCTATCAAGGCGTCACCCTGGGCGCATTGAGTTTCGCCACCGACGCCGAGGGAAACCTGGTCCGAGGCACGAAACGCCATCCAACAATCGAAGACCGCGTGGTGATCTACGCCAACGCCACCATACTCGGCGGAAATACGGTCATCGGCCACCATTCAGTGATCGGCTCGAGCGTGTGGCTTACACACTCGATCCCCCCGCACACCACGGTGATTATGGAAAACCCCAAACTCCGCATGCGCGGCGAACAGTTCGACCAGGCGGATTGGGTAATTTAAACTCTTGAAAATCTAGAGGCAATTTTATATAATTAAATCCATTGGAGATAGAATCATGCCTCAAGTTTATATTCCCGATCCGCTGTTTAAAGAGATTGAAAAGGC
>JBEKFZ010000121.1:0-11485 GCA_050013075.1 Thermoguttaceae bacterium
TCTGCTGGGCAAGCCCGGCAAAATGGACGTCCAAGGCGACATGGTCCAAGACCTGTACGACGCCGGCCGACTGGCGGATATCAATAACTATTGCCGTTGCGACGTGTTGGACACTTATTTTGTTTTCCTTCGCACCCGGGTCTTGCTGGGGCAGTTGGATCTCGGCGCCGAACAGCAAATAATTTCCCAAACCAAGGCCTGGCTGGAAACCAAGGCCCAGGACATTCCGGCCTTCCGCTTGTATCTGGAGCATTGGGGTGATTGGCCCAATCCCTGGGAGACACGGCAAAAGGATGAAGGATGAAGGAGGAAGGATGAAGGATGAAGGATGAAGGAGGAAGGATGAAGGATGAATTGCGCGGAAAGTTTTGATGTCTTGGTATTATTGGGAAGCCAATATACCGTATCAAAATAACTCAATCAATTTTAAATATGAGGACAGGCATTCTTACCTGTCTATTTTGGAGCAGGATAAGAATGTCCGGCCTCCTGATTGTAAATACCGGGATGATTTTCACTTATGGTTGTTTCTTTTGTGTCATACCCGTCACACAAGCCCCACTAAATAGGGGTGTAAACCGAAGGCTTCCCCCCCAATTTTTTTTGGAATTCGCATGGTTAGGCCGCATTGACGAAATGCCGATAATCAGGTATACACTAGTATAGTTTATCGGCGTCTTGGGGAATGACTTGGGGACTGTCCCAATTTTCCGGGCACCATGCGGCCGGCATGATCGGCGAAAATGGGACTGTACCCTGGCCGGGAGTTGCCTTCTGATGTCGAACCATGCCAAAGACAATTTACAGCGTTTGATAGTGGCGGCTGGAATGTCGATTCACCAGGTCGCCGGGCTGACCGGTCTGGACAAGCGCACCATTCGCGGCATCTTAAATGGGGTGAAAAAGCCCCACGCCCGGACGCTGCATCGCCTGGCTGCCGGCCTGGGGGTATCGGTGGACGAGTTGTTCATCGATCCGGCCCAATTGCTCTATCGCAGCTTCGACCGCCTGACCAATCCCATGGTCGAAGAGGCGCTGGCAAGCCACGGCGAATTATTCGACGGCTGGACGCAAGCCGATTTCGACGAGCTAAACAGCCGCGTGGGCATGGGCGGGCCACTTACCATGGAAGGGGCGCTTTCGGCCGTTTGCCTTATGAACCGCAAGCGCGAACTGCACGGAAAACTGGACTTGCTCCTGGAAAGCAGCCATGCCGAGGTCGCCGGCGATATTTTAGACGTGCTTTACGAAAAAATCGCCCTGCACCCGGACTCGCCTCTACCGCATGGAAAAGGTTAGACAAATCGGTTATCATTATATTCCATGACCGACTCGCAATGGCTGGATTTGTTAAAAGTGATCGACGGCGATTTGCTCGATCCCCTTCCCGCCGGGCTGATTATCGACAGCCCCTGGCTGCCCGGCTGGGCCGGCGTTTCGATAATGGATTATTTTTCCGACGACCGGGCATGGCTGCAATCCAATCTAAAAGCGGCGCGGCAGTTCGAGCGGATCATGTTTTTGCCCGGGTTTTGGGCCGAATACGGCATGTGCACCGAGCCTTCGGCCTTTGGCTCGAAGTGCATCTGGCATGAGAACGACTTTCCCAGCGCGGGCAAGATGCTGTTTCGCTATGAGGATGTAAATAATCTTACCAAGCCGAACTGCCGTAGCGACGGCCTGTTGCCTTTCGTCATCAAGCGGTTGCGGCGATGCCGCGGTGCGATCGAGGATTCGGGCCATCGCATCCGTTTTGCCGTGTCTCGCGGGCCGTTGAACGTCGCATCGTATCTCTTGGGCCACACCGAACTGCTCCTCGGCCTGAAAATCCAGCCCGAGGAAATCCACAAACTGCTTTCGCTGGCTACCGACTTCATCGTCGATTGGCTCGTGTATCAGGCGGAGTGTTTCGACACGATCGGGGGCGTCTTCATTCTCGACGATTTGATCGGCTTCCTGGGCGACAACGATTTTCAGCAGTTTGTTTTACCGTATTTCAAAAAGATCTTTTCCTGCCTGAATGTTCCGGTGCGGATGCTGCACAACGACGCGGCCGGGCTGATTACGGCCCGATACCTGTCGGAAATGGGCGTAAATGTATTCAATTTTTCCTTCAAGCACTCTTTGGACGAGATTCGCCGCCTTGCGGGCCAGTACGTGGTTTTGCTGGGCAACATCCCGCCCCGCGACGTTATGGCCCAAGGCACGCCCGAGGACGTGCGCAATAGTGTAATCGCGGCCTTGGCCTCGATCGACGATAAGCGGCGGTTGATACTTTCCTGCGGCGGCGGCATGCCTCCCCAGGCTTCCACCGCCAATGTGCAAGCCTTTATCGACACCATACAAAACGCAGGTCTTCATCCATGACCGATTCAACATCTCGCGACGGTTTAACTGACAGTCCGGAGATTTACGGACCCTGGTATTACCAGTTGAACCGTTATCAATGGTTCGTATTGACGGTCTGCACGCTGGGTTGGGTCTTCGACACCATGGGGCAACAACTCTTTAACGTGGTCCGCAATCCGGCCGTAGCCGCGCTAAAGGGCATGGCGACCGATGCCCCGGAAGTGGCCAAATATTCCGGCATTGCAACGTCGCTGATGCTCATCGGTTGGGCCACAGGCGGTATCATCTTCGGCATCTTGGGCGACAAAATCGGCCGCGCCCGCACCATGGTCCTGACGATCCTAATCTATTCCATATTCACCGGCATAAGCGGTTTTGCCAGGACCTATTGGGAATTCATACTATATCGTTTTCTTTGCGGACTGGGCGTGGGCGGGCAGTTTTCCGTCGGCGTGGCACTGGTAGCCGAGTATATGCCCGATCGGGTCCGACCCAAGGCCTTGGGCTTCCTGCAAGCATTGGCCAATTGGGGAAACGTGACTGCCGCCTTGATCGGCATGGGCTTCGGCCATTTAGAAAAAATCAGCTCCATCTCCGAAGCCTGGCGCTGGACCTTGGCCGTGGGTGCGATTCCGGCTATCTTGGCTATCCCCGTATTCCGCAGCCTAAAAGAGCCCGAATCCTGGAAAAAAGCCGTGGCCTCGGGCGTAAAAAAACAAAAGGCCGGCTCGATCGTGGAACTTTTCGGCGATCCGCGCTGGCGGCGCAACACTATCGTGGGCATGATCCTGGCCTCCACCGGCGTCATCGGACTCTGGGGTATCGGGTTTTTCAGCGTCGATTTGAACCAGACCGTTTTTCGCAAGGTTTACGAAGCCCGCGAGCGCGAGGCCGGCGAGGCCGAAAAAGATCGGCAGTTCATCTCGATGGTTGTAGGCTCTCCAAAAGAAGCGTCCGCGTTTATCGCAAAACTTCGGCCAAAGGACCTTATTCCCGAAGAGGCCGGCCGGAAAGACGCCCAACAAATTTATGATGCGATTGTCGAGCTGGATCAAAAAAAGCTGGAGATATCCAAGGAAAACATAATTTCGCTGGTCGAGACAAAATTCCCCTTGCCCGATGCCCGGGCGCAAGACCGCCAAAAACGCCTGGCAACATATCTGACTCCGCCCGCCGCAGACTCGAATCTCGGTTTGCAGGAACAAGTCGACAGGATCACGGCGCGGGCGAAAAAAATAAACGGCGACGTGGTTTTTTGGGCCGGTATGACTTCCATGTTGTTTAATATCGGCGGATTCTTCGGGGCTTACGCCTTTAGCTATATCACGGGCGGAATCGGACGCCGCTGGGCTTTTGCCGTGTCTTTCCTGATGGCCGGGGTCAGCACATGCATTGCCTTCCTCTACATGAGCAACGCCTTCGATGTATTTTGGATGACTCCGCTGATGGGCGGCAGCATATTCCTGATCTTCGGCGGTTACGCCATCTACTTTCCCGAATTGTATCCCACTCGCCTGCGCAGCACCGGCACCTCGTTCTGCTATAACATAGGCCGATACGTGGCCGCCCTCGGTCCGTTAACCCTAGGCCTCTTAAGCAGCGAGGTATTCAAAAATTACCCCGAACCGATGCGTTACGCCGGCGCGACCATGTGCACGATCTTCGTGGTGGGCCTGATCGCCCTGCCCTTCGCCCCGGAGACCAAAGACCAGCCCCTGCCGGAATAAAACCTGAAAACTCCAATGAAACCGCTTGCGGTTTCGCACTAACCACTGACCGCTAACCACTCTCCACTTAAGCCGACCTCCACTCCCCTCGCCCGCATTTCCCCGATGGCTCTTTCCACGTCGCCGGGGTGGAGATTCACGCCTCGGCAGGCATCTTCAATTACTTGGGTTTTAAAACCGAGGTCCACGGCGTCCAGGGCGGAGAATTTCACGCAGTAATCGGTGGCCAGGCCGCATAAATAAACTTCATCAATTCCTCGTTGTTTTAGATACTCGCCCAAACCCGTGGCCTTGCGGCGGCGGTTGTCGAAAAATCCGCTGTAACTGTCTATGTCTGGTTCGGTTCCTTTGTGGAACACCCGGGCGATTCGACAGCGATCCAGCCCGGGATGAAAATCGGCCCCCGCTGTGTTCTCCACGCAATGTACCGGCCAGAGGATTTGCGGCAGGCCGTTCAACTCGATGACTTCCCCGACCGTTTTGCCCGGATGATTGGCGGCAAAACTGCCGTGATCGGCCGGATGCCAATCCTGTACGGCCGCGACCAGATCGAACCGCGGCTGCAATTGGTTGATGAGCGGAACTATTCCATCGCCTTCCCGTATGGGCAATGCGCCGCCCGGACAAAAGTCGTTTTGCACGTCGGTGATTATCAAGGCCTTCATGGCGTTGATTTTCTCTTGGCGACGATTGCCGCCGCCGCGGCGATTATCAGCATGAATAACGTGCCCGGCTCGGGAACCGCTTGCACTGATTCGTCGCCAAGCACTCCTCCTGAAAGGGAATCGATACTCAGCGTTGTGCCGCTGCCGATGGTGAGCGTGTTTTGAGTGATGCTAACCGCGGTGAGCACGGTTCCGTTGCCGCTGACAATGGTGGAACCCAGTCCGGTGATGTTGCCTAAGCCGGGGGCGCCGCTTATAACTTGCAGGGTTGCGCCGGCGGCAACATTGACGGTCGAGGCGTCGGCCAGGTCGCCGCCGTCGATGGTCAACGTGCCTTGATTGATGTTGGTCGCGCCGGTGTAAGTGTTAGTCGCCGTTAAAACCAGTTCGCCGGAACCGGTTTTGGTCAGGCTTTGCGTGCCAATTTGGCTGAGCACACCGCCGATGGTGATCTTTTTCGATCCGGTGTCGATCGAGCCCGCATTTGTATAAAGGATAATGTCCAGGTTTATGATCTGGTCGTTGTTACTGGCGTTTACGATTGGCCCAACCAGACGGATTCCCGTTCCTTGCAGCGTATATGATGGGGTATATAACGGGGCAGTGGAGGATAGGAAGCGAATCGCGTTATACTGGGATGTGCCGGTAGCATCGTTCTGGCAGACGGTGAATCCGCCGGCCACCAGTGCGCCGAATTTTAATTCGTTAGTGCCGGGAGTCGGCGTTTTTCCGCCCCAGTTGTTAGGGGTGCTCCAATTATTGTTTGAATTGTTCGCACATCCGGTGTAAGCGCCCGCGCCGCACCATATCGGCTCCGGAGCCGTGGTCGTGGGCCAGGCATCGTTGGTCCAATACAGATAGTCGATTCCCAAGCGCGGATCACCAGAGTTACCGTTGTTATAATAATGGTAAGAAAAATAATCCTGACCATTATGTGAAATGCCAGCGAACTGTCCGGGACCGGCATATATACCTTCCGTTCCCTGCAATAAAGTGCCGCCACTATTGAGCATACTTACGCCGCTTTGATCGGTGAAGGGGCCATTTATGCTGGTGCTTCGGCCCATGCAAATATTATACGTGTCAGTCATCCATACGCCCAAGTTTACAAACAAGTAATAGTAGTCGCCCCTGCGGTACATGTACGAAGCTTCGATTGGCCCCCCGCCTTGACTGGCCAGTTGAACAGGATTGGGATTTGAAGGGTTAAACAACATGCCTGACGTAGAATTCAGTTGTACTTTATAAATCCCATTCCAATATGAGCCGTATGTCATCCACATTGTCCCGTCGCTATTTTTGAAAATGCAGGGATCGATAGTGTTATAAGCGCTGCCGTTGTTGGATTGGATAACAATCCCCTGGTCGCTCCACACCGGGCTGGACAAAGAGGAACTCGTAGCCAGTCCAATGGCCGAGTGCTGACTGCCGACCGTTGAAGCCGAATAATATAAGTGGTATAGTCCGTTAAAATACGCGATGTCCGGCGCCCAAAGTTGACCCTTGTTACTACCCGACCCTGTAAAAGTAAGAGTCCACGCTGGTACAGTGCTCGAATTAAATACCGTTGAAGGAGTCGCGGACGAAAAGGTTGCTGGATTAGCGCTGAATAAGTTCGATGAATATCTGACGGGGATATAACCATTCGTGGAAAAAAAATAATAATTATTTCCGTCATAGATCAACGTTGAAGGATCGTGTGCCCCCGGTGGGTTTGAGATTGCGAGGTGGTCGGCGGCCCGGGCGGCCTGAACGACGAGCGTGATTACGACAAGAAAAAAGCCAACTCGGCACAACACGGTCCTCGATAAAAACCAAAAAAACCGTCGGCCTGAACTTAAAAAGCGGGAAGCGTTTCCCATGGATTTGGATTGATGGCGCATTGTGTTTTAAGTTCCGGTGAAGTAATACGCCTTGGATTCGAACCACGGCAACCCTGAATGTACTATAATTGCGGACATAAATCAAGAAAAAAGTCGAAAACCGCCTTTAACTTTCAGGCAGGTGGGCAAGAATGGGAAACGCACTGCAACGGAAAATGCAGCATGCGCCCTTTTTATTAAGAGATAATCCCAAAACGAGATTTTCTTGAGATGAATGTAGTTGTATTGTTGAGATGGTAGTTATATGGCCGCCCCTAAATGCGGAGTTTTGCAGGGGCGGGAGTACAACTACCACCCCAATTTAACTGTTTTGGGATAAGATCTAAACCTGTTCTTCCCGAAGGAGATCTTCAAAGGTTTGCCTGCGTCGGATCAGTCGGGCCGCTCCGGCGTCGAGGAGCACTTCCGCGGCCAGGGGCTTGGAATTGTAATTCGAGCCCATCACGAACCCGTAGGCCCCGGCGCAGGCAATGACCAGCAGGTCGCCGACTTGAGCAATCGGCAGCCGGCGGGTGCAAACGAATCCGCCCATTTCCTGGGTGAAAATATCGCCTGATTCGCATAGCGGGCCGCCCACGATAACGTCCTGCTCCGGCCGGTTCGCGGCGCCGTCGGCCGCGACAATCGACATCGGATGATACGCGCCGTAAAGGATCGGCCTGGCAAGATTATTGAATCCGGCGTCAACCAGGTAGAAAATATTGTCGTCCTGGCGCTTGACCGCGCGGATTTCGGTAACGAGGTAACCGCTTTCGGCCGTTACATACCGCCCCGGTTCGATTTCCAGTCGCAAATGATGGCCGAACTCCTTTTCCAGGCGCCTTCGCGCGGCGTCCCAAAGGGCGAAATAGGCGTCCAGATCGACGTATGAATCGGTGGGCCGATACACGATCGGCAGACCGCCGCCCGCGCTTATGAACCGAAGCGAAGGGCCGATTTGCACGGCCGCTTTTTCCATCACGCCGCAAACTTGGGAAAGATGCTCCAAATCGGTTCCGGAACCGATGTGCATGTGTGCGCCCATAATCGTCATTCCATATCGCCCGGCCCGGGCAAGGCAATCGGCGATTTGCCCGTGCCAAATGCCGTGTTTCGATTGCTTGCCGCCGGTGTTGGTCTTTTGGCTGTGACCGTGCCCGAAACCGGGATTGATCCGCAGCGTGATGCCGACGCCGGGCAACTGTTCGCCGATCTGATCGATCATGTCCGACGAGCCGCAATTGACATGGATTCGTTTCTGGACGCACAGTTCCAGACTCTCGGCGTCGAAGATGTCGGCGGTGTAAACGATGGGCGGCGGCTCGCCCTCGATCGCATACCCGGCGGCCAGCGCCCGGCGGACTTCGTTGGCGCTGACACAATCGACCAGCGCGCCCTTGCGACGGATTAAATCCAGAATTGCCAGATTCGAGCAGGCTTTTTGCGCGTAACGGACGTAATCGAAGGCGCGGAGATCGGAAATCCGTTGCCGTATCATTTCGGCATCATACGCGAACGTGGGAGTGCCATAGCGCCGGGCAAGATCGAGGACCGGAACGCCGGCAATGTTTTTCATCAAAGCGGGATACTCGGGCGGAGTAGGCATGGGAAAGAATCTTTGGTTGATGTTTTAGCGCATTTTTGCGAGCATGTTTTTCTATTGCAAATTGGTAATTGCAAATTGCAAAATGCAAATTGAACAACCATAACCACTTGCGCGATTTGTCACTTTATTCCATACTTCGTGTTTTTTAACTGAAAACTGGAGTTTTGCAAATTGCTCCCCTCGCCCTTTGGGAGAGGGGACCTCGATTCTACATTTTGCAAAACTTCAGTAAAAACTGATTACTGAAAACTGATAACAATAATATCAAAGATTATGCCCCAAAGTCGAATTTACTCAACCCCCTATTGCCCAATTACTGATATACCGAGCCGTTGACCGGAGGAAGATTTGTCCATTTAGGGGGGGTGGAGGAATCTGGATATTTGCCTTTACGATTTCCCAGTGCCCTGTGGGCCGTGGCATCGATATCGTAAGAGATCGAATGAACCGCGCCGTCGCAAAACACCATATTGAAAGTCGAGGCGTGGCTGCTGCCGAAAATATCTGGAAATTGAGATCCGTGTCGATCCCGTTGAGGGGGGTTGGCAACCCAGCGCACGGTATCAATATCTAATCCTTGGGACCAAGGTTGATCGTTGTCGGCGGCCGTGGTCAACAGGGTATCGGGATTTAGATACTTCTCGCCCGCCAGGTAAAGATGGGCGGTACCGACCAATATATCTTTTATCTTTATAGCGCCGTGCAAATAAAATACTCCTAGAATTGGATTGCCCAAATTGTCATCGATATTAATGGGATCGCTATACGGTAGACTTAGCCACTGGCTCGCAGTCCAGGAATCTCCATCTGAGTACGATGAAGGGCCTCCCTTAGTATAACCGTTATAATTATCGCCGCAAAGTCCGGCGTAATCGGTTTTGGCGCAAATTCCATCTTTGTTAATGTTGACAATGTCGTTAGTGAAAGGGTAAAGGATTAAAGGGCGAAGAGTAGGGCAATTGAAGAATGGAATAAGCGACTGGGCAGTGGCTGTTCTGCCTTTTTGATTGCCGTTTTTGCCAAAATCATGCACCGACTTCAGTTCGGTGAAGGGGAGAATATTATAAAGCCAACCGCCGGGCTGTCGGCCGCGGAACCCGCGGTCTGGATCGCCGGACCAATACCATCCCCACCCGCCCCAAGGAAAAGTTTTTTGTTCATTTAAATGCGTGGTGCAGCCCAAGCCTATTTGTTTGAGATTGTTCCTGCACTGCATTCGGCGCGCCGCCTCGCGCGCCGCCTGTATAGCCGGCAACAGCAGGGCGATGAGTATCCCAATGATGGCGATAACCACCAACAGTTCCACTAGAGTGAAGCCATATTTGCGATCTTTATTCATTGAAATCGTTACTTTAATATGTGAGTGAATTCAAATCATTTGCAAAAGAATAGGGAATCAAAATCGGAGGAGTTATTTTCGCATAATATTAATTTTAGGTAAATTACACGCAAGGGGGGTGCCGTTTTTCTATAAAAAACCGTCCCCCGGAGTGTGCTCATAAGTTTTTTATCAGCAACTAGTTAAAACTTTTAAGCCCCTATTTCGGCCTTCTCAAAAAATATTTATATTTTTATCAAATTCCCAATAGGCGGCGGCCGTTTAAGGTCGTTTGGCGCTGGAAGTCCAAGAGTGCGATGCCGCGCAGTTCAGCCAGGCATTGGGCGGTGTGCGCGATCCAGGCCGGCTCGTTGCGTTTTTCACGGCCCCGAAGCGGTTCCGGCGTGAGATAAGGGCTGTCGGTTTCGATCAATAGCCGATCAACGGGCACTGACACGGCCGCTAAACGAAGTTGCTGGAACTTTTTATTTTTATACGTCACATTGCCGGCAAAACTGATATGCAATCCCAAGTCTACACACTCCTGGACCATGCGGGCGTCGCCGCTAAAGGCGTGTAGGATTCCTTTTAGCGGCGCTCGTGCCGCTGCCCGGCGGAGCATGGGCATCAAGTCGTCGGCTGCGTCGCGGCAGTGAATCACAAGGGGCAGATTCCGCTCTTGCGATAAACCGAGATGGCGATCGAAATACTCTTGCTGCAAATGGAAAGGGGTGTGGTCCCAATATCGATCCAAGCCGGTTTCGCCGATGGCGACCGCGCGCGGATGGCCGGCCAGTTCGACTATCCGGTCCCAATCGTCCGGATCGGCCTGGGCAGCGGAATTTGGATGAATTCCCACGGCCGCGAATAATTCCGCGTGATCTTCGGCCAGGCGCACGGTTTTGCGGCTGGAAGCCAGGTCGACTGCCACGCCGAGCATGAGTTCCACTCCCGCCTGCCTTGCCCGATCGATCACCGCCGTCCGATCGGCGTCGAATTCCTCTTGATCGAGATGGGCATGGGTGTCGAAGAACATTTTTTAAATGCAGAATGCAGAATGCAGAATGCAAAACGAATAGCAAGTAATTCAATTCTGCATTCTGCATTCTACATTCTACATTTCTCCAGTATTTCCGCGTGTCCGATGGTGTTGCCCAGGATTTCTTCGGCAAGGGCGTGCAACTCGGGAATTTCCGCCAGTTGGGCTGAAAATTCCGGCAAGATCTCGATGTCCAACTGGAGCGAATCGATTATCTCGCCCGTGAGATACTCGATCGAGACGTCGTTCAGCCCGGTATATTCCAGGGGAAAAGTGCCCGGATCGGGATATTCGCCGCGCTCCAGAAGCGCTTGGGCCGTGCGCTGGGCGAATAGCCGGCGGTCGGCCGCGAGATTGGCCAACGCCTTGCTGAGCGGCTCGTGAGCAGGCTGCATCCAGGGATTTATTTCGACCACATAGGCCGGCAGCCCGCGGCAGAGCATGTGCAGAAGCTGATGGAGTATGTCGGTGGCCGGTAATGTATTTTGCAAGTGAATCATTTTTTCCGGTTTTCAGTTCACGGTTTACAGTTTTCAGTGATCAGTTTTCAGTTACAACTGGAGTTTTGCAAATTGCTCCCCTGGCCCTTTGGGAGAGGGGCTGGGGATGAGGGCCTAGGGAAAGCGCACAAGCAAGGCAAGACATTTTTCAGCCGCCAGCCCTCACCCTAACCCTCTCCCAAGGGGAGAGGGGACCTCGATTCCACATTTTGCAAAACTTCAGTTATAAGTACGGAATACGGAGTAATCTGACAAATCGTGCAAGTGTTTATGATTGTTCAATTTGCAATTTGCATTTTGCAATTACCAATTTCAGTAGTTCCAAGTTTGATTTAAATTCGTAAAACGACGCAAGGCGTTGAGCCATCGTGTAATAGGACGACGATTTCGTGAACCATCCAATCGAGCATGCGTTTGAA
>JBEKFZ010000122.1:0-11070 GCA_050013075.1 Thermoguttaceae bacterium
AATGGATGACAAGGTAACCCTCCGCCTCGACGGGTCTCCACGCATGACTGCCAGGGGCATACTCGATCATCCCGATATCACCGAATTCGCGTGAGCGGAGCACCTTGAACCTCAGGCCTTCCGCGTAGCGCTTCTTGAGCCAATCCGACTTGCGACGATGTCCTTCGTTCTTGCCGCTCTTGTAGCCGCAGAAGCTACAACCGCCGATGTTGTCGGCATTGGTGTCGACGACCTCGTACTCTCTCATCCTGATCCTCCGCTCGGTCTTGCCAGACTCAGTTGCGCGATATCACGCAGGCGTGGTGTCGACGCAACATGAATCATGTTGACCCGCTGGTCGTTCGTCGTCTCTCCACCAGAGCGATATCCAGTCTATTTATGTCGCTCTGAGACTCGGCAGGCAAAGGCCATGAACGCAGCCGCGTACGGCTCTTGTAGTATTCCATTGGAGCTTGTCGACAAGTTGCGATCAAGCCTCCGCGCGTGCGTCCCAAAATACGTTGGTTTGCCAAAATTTTTCAACTGCAGCCGCAAATCTTTTCACAACTTTAATGGATAGATTCCGTTTTGCCATCTCATGATACAAAATGCCATTAATCCATCTTACTGGAAGTTAATGAATTCGAGAGGTTTGCTTGCAAATTACGTTTTACTACCTCGCTTCACCGGGCAGATTAATGGAGAGAAAAGGTTATTTATCCCTCATCCTTTTTTACATTTTATCGGTTGCGGTGCAGGCGAATTCGAAACGGACGGCGATTTGATCTTCCACGGTCACTTTCGCCTTGAGGAAGAATATATCGATCATCCGCTCGACCAACTCGACCTCCATGCGAATCAGTTCGCCCGGCCGGACAATGCGTTTAAAGCGGACGTCGTTCATCTTTGCGGCCACGGGAATTTTATTATCTTCGGCTTTAAAAAGCCTGGAAAGGAGGATTGCTCCGCTCTGCATCGCCGCCTCGCAAAGCAGCACGCCCGGCACCAACGGATAACCCGGATAATGCCCGGAGAAAAAATCCTCTTTCCCTGTAAACACCTTGGTGCAGACGATCCGCGAGTCGGTCCATTCGACGATCTCATCCACCAGTAAAAACGGCGGCCGGTGTGGAATGGCGGCAAGAATTTGTTCTCGGCTCATTATCTCATTACTTGCATAGTTTGCGTTCCGCGGCACTGCTTCCGGCGAAGCAGTGGCACACTATGGTTTTGCTATCTTTTTTTCATCAAAAATGCGTCTACGTCGTTGGCCACGATTACGCCGTAATTCACGGCCCCTAGCCAACCGGACATTATAATCCCCACGCTTCCGGCATGATACAATCCGGCGATATGTTCCGGCAATCCCCGGCTCACGGCCAGGCCCTCGAATTTCGTGCCGAAACTGGCCCCGGCAAGGTGCAAAGTGTACCGCTCGAAGGTTACTGGCGTGGCGGCCTCGGCATGATCGACCTTGGACCGCAAATCGGGCACGTACTTGCCAAGCGCGTCGAGCGTGTTTTCGATCAACTCGCTTTTGCCAGTCCGGTAGTCTTCAGGGTTCAAATCGGCCCAATCGCGGTAATTCGCGTTTGTGCTGGCCACCACGTAGCAGCGGTCAGTGCCAGGCCGGGTCTTGGGATAATAAAACGAATATGTCCGGCTGGTGATGTTTCGGCCAAGAAGCAAATCGGTGCGAAACTCCGCCGCCGTGGAGGAAAACAACAGGTCGCCGCAAGTCTCTTCGTCGATCATCTCGCCCGGCTTAAGCGCGATGTAGACCTGAGTGCTGGAGTTATTCAGCCTTACCGCCCGGGCCTGCTTGATAAAATCGGCGTCGAAATTCTCTTGGCCCACGAGGTTGAAAATCGTACCCGGCAAATTGGCGTTGGAAATGACCGAGCGGCACTTTATCATCCGGCCGCCGGCCGACACGCCTTGCACGCTTCGGCCGGACGCGTGAATTTTATCCGCCTTGCAAGAGGTGCGAATATCGACGCCGTGTTTGAGCATGTCGTCGCGCATCAGGGCGATCAACCGGTCGGTGCCGCCCTGGAAGGTATAAACCCCCTTGGATATGAAGTTGGAAAACACGATGCCGTAGCTGAGGGCCGGGTCTTCCAGCGTCGAGCCGTTGGCATAGGTGATCGGCTCCATCAAAAGCCGCACCACGTCGGGCCGGCCGGGAAAATACTTTTCCAAAAACTGCCCTGTAGTGGTCGTCTGGTCGTCGAAGAAATTCATGTTCCTTGCGGCGTCGAAAAAGCCGTTGACCGTTTCCGCCGGGACGCCGAACCGTTCGGTCAGCACCCGGGTGAAATCCGCGCGGTCGAACGTCGTAACTAGCGAGAACATGGGATTATCGAAACGGATATGCTTAAGTTGCACGATCGAATCGGCGATTTCCGCGTTCCAATAGCGGCGGCAGCTTTTTATCATGCCCACCGGAAAGCCGTGCAGCGAAACGTCGAATATCCGCCCGTCCGGACGCCGAAACCAGGTAGCCAACCCGCCCGGCTTGGAATGTTGCTCCAACAAGAGCACCGAATGTCCGGATCGGGCAAGCGTGTTCGCGGCCGTCATTCCAGCCAATCCGGCACCGATTACGATAACATCGTAAAAATCGCGGGTTGCTTCAATCATTGTTAGGTGGGCGGTAAGCGGTGAGGGGTGGGCAGTTTACTGCCCACTTGAGTGAATTCGCGAAACCGCAAGCGGTTTTTTACGATTATTCAGCATGCATCAATCATCATTTGTATCATCCCTAATCCTTCAACCTTTCAATAGATACCGGTTGGCGATGCTGATGCCGCTTAGGATTGTGCCCACGATTCCGACCATGCCCTGGTCGTTGCCGCAGATATAAAGATTTTTCAGGTGCGTGGTGCCGTCATAGCGTTTTCGGGCCGAGCCGTACATTGCTCCGCCTTCGTGGCCGGTAAAGCGCCGGATGGTGACGGGCGTGAACATGTCGGTATCGATGACCGCGCCGCGAAAATCGGGCACAAAGCGGACCGCCGACGCCGTCAGCCGATCGTACCAGCGGAGCTTGGCTAATTGGTATTCCTGTTGGTCGAGTTCGGCCCAACGCTGGTAATTGGCCAGCGAAGTGATGCGCACCACGTTTTCCCGCATGGGCCGGCCGTAATCGAAATTGTTCGGCGAGCAGACCACCCCGGAGCGTACATCGGCCAGATCTTGCGGCCTTTCGTAGTGGATTTTTTCAGAATCGTTGAAAAAAACGATCGTTTTGTCGTAACCCAAATCGCGCGGCGGGGTGTTGAGGATCGAAATCGACTCCAAAAGCGACAACCGGTTCCGATCGCCCGGCTCGGCTGCGCCGGCGTCGCAAAGGCGCATGGTTTCCAGCCACCCGGCCGAGGATAGAACCTGTTTTCCTTCCAGTTCGGCGCCGTTTTCGAGCACGACTTTGGTTACGGAATCGTCCTTCACTTCGATTCGGCTCACCGCAGCCCGCAGCCGCAATTCGCCGCCTAAGGTTTTGAACTTTTGCACCAGTTTTTTCAGGATCAAGCGGATACCGGCCAGGGGCCGCGCCAAACCCTCGAAAAAAATCGAACGGAACATAATGCTGAACTGCCCGAAATCCATGTCGTGTTCTTTTGCGCCGCCGTAATACAACACCGGGCAAAACAGCATTTCCACCAGCAGCGGATCGCGAATAATTTCGCCCACCACCTCCCTGGCGGAACGGCCGGTATGCGGCTGCCCCAACTGATCGTAGTCGCACAACTGGGCCATCAAGCGGCGGAAATTGTCTTTTTCCCCGGGAAAATGCCGGCAGACTTCCGATTCAAACAATTCGAAGTCGTTGTTGAACCGCATGCTTAAGCCCGGAAACATGATCGCCGAGCCTACCTGCGGGGCAAGGGCGAATTCCTCCCAGGCCAGGCGAAGTTGCCTGAACAACCGCGACAACGGACCGCTGCGCGATCCCTTGGGCGCGTAATTCGTCACGGCATGAAGACCCACGTCCAGATCACGACCGCCGTGCCGATAGAAGGAGTTCAGCCCGCCGATGGCGCTGTGCCGTTCCAGGATGCACACCCGCCGGTCGAAATGGGCCAGTCGTATTCCCGCCGCCAGACCCGACATGCCTGCGCCAATGATAATTGCGTCATACATTTGCATAACGATTTTCCAGCCATATAGTGGGTCACTAAAGTGACCACCCCTAATCCCTTATTTCAAATTTCAAATCTCAAATCTCTTTTTTCACCACGTCTTTCATCCGCGGATCGAGATACTTCACCGTGCTCGACATGCTGGCTAATTGGCCGTAATCTTCCTCGGGAATTTGGATGCGATATCGCTTTCGCAACTCCATCACGATGTCGAGAAAATCCATGCTGTCCATTTCCAACTGCTCGCGGAACGGGACGTCCTCTTTCAAGTTGCTTAGATCTTCGTCCGGGGCGATATCGGCCAGAATTTCAAGCACCGCTTTTTTGATCTCGGCGGCAGTCATACTTTAAACACTCGCTATATCAGGGATGAATTTTTCTGTAATTTAAACTTTTTTCACAATCACGACTGAGTTGATTCCCAACATCCCGAAGGAATTGTTCAAAATGGTTTTCACCGCGCCCAATTCGCGGGGCTGATTGGCAACCAGGTTCGGCAGCGTGCATTCTGGATCCGGCCGTTCGAGGTTGATCGTGGGGTGGCAAACTCCGTCGGCGAAAGAAGGCAGATTGCCGGCCAGTTCCAAGGCACCGGCTGCGCCCATCGCATGACCGATGAAACTCTTGGTGTTGTTGAACGCCGTGTGGCCGTTTTCGCGCCAAACTCGCCTTAGCGCCAAACATTCCTGAATGTCGCCCGAGGCGGTCCCGGTGGCGTGCGTGCTGACAATGTCCACGTCCTCCGCATTCAAGGCGGCGCGTTTCAATGCCAAGCCGATGCACTGGGCCTGGCGGACGGGATCGGGCAGGACAAAATCGGTGGCGTCGCTATTCATGGCATAACCGGCAACCTCGCCGTAAATCCTCGCGCCCCTGGCTTTGGCCTCGGTAAATCGCTCAAGAATGAACATGCAACCGCCTTCGGCCACCACTATGCCGTTGCGATCCAGATCAAAGGGCCTGGACGCCTTGGTCGGGTATTCATTTTTGGCCAATGCCCCCTGGCTGCGAAAACTGGCGAAAATCCCGAAGGTATGAATGCTCTCCGAAACGCCGCCGCAAAGCGCGATATCGCACTCGCCCAGGCGCAACATCTGCACGCCTTGAATAACTCCCGCATTGCCCGCGGCACATGCCGCGCCAAGGGTGTAGTGCGGACCGGTGATGCCCAGATTCACCGAAATTTCGCCGGCCGGATTGTTGGCCACCGTGCGAGGATTGTGATGGTGCGACCAGTATTGCGTGTCGTAATCGTAACCCTTGAGCAGATACAGTTCGTTTTCCGTTTCCACGTTGCCGTGTTCGGTCACGCCCACATAAATGCCCACGGTCGATTTATCCACATTCGGCCAATCCAAGGCGGCGTCGGCAACGGCCTCATGGGCGCAATATATGCCTATGCCTCCTGCCCGGGTGCCGCGGCGGACTTCTTTTCGCTTTTGATAGCGAAGTTCATCGAAGTTGCAAACTCCAGCCAGGGTCAGGCCAATATAGCGCGTTTCGTAGGCGACTACGCCGCTGCGGCCCGAAAGAAGGCTTGCGCGAAACTCCGGGAGCGAATTGCCGTTAGGCGCGGTAAGTCCCACGCCTGTAATAACTATCCGCTCGTGCTGAGGCCAATGTGCAATCATCAACTTTATCCTTGCCGCTAGTCTAAACTAGAGAGGTTACATCTTTGACCGTTTTCTGGCAAGCGGCAAACAAATTCAGCCCATAAAATGAGGAAATATCCACTCCGATGGGTTAGGTCGTATAGGAAATCAATCTGAAAAACAGCAGGTCGATTGAGGATTTTCACAAAATTGTCAAGGACTTTTGTGATGTATGCAGATGGCAGGTGTTTATCGTGCATTATTCGCGTTTTTCAAATTCATCTTGATAGGTTAAATACACAAGGCCCTTTGCCCCGCCGAGAAAGTAGACGCCGACAAATAGCGGCGGAATCGCTGTTATCATCAATCCAATAGTACTGCCCGGCCCTCCCATAACCAAATTCAAAAATGCCCAAAATAGAAGCCAAAGCGACCCCATGAGAAGCAGTAGGCCAAGTGTTCGAACCACAACTCCGAATAAATCGGATGGTTTCATTTTACATTCCTCCATATAAGAAATTTATCTGGGGGCGGTTTTGAGGCAACCGAACCGTGCCCCCTGGTCGCGGCTTTTTATAAAAGCCCATAATTTCAATCTAATCTGGATTTACTCCAATCGGCCATGCGTTTCAATCCTTCGGCGGTGGAAACGGCAGGCGAGTATCCGAAATCGGCCTTTGCCCTGGCAATGCTAAAATAGTGCGATCGGGCCATCTGAGCGGCAAGAAATCGCGTCATCGGCGGATCGCCCTGCAAACCAAACACTCGATATACTGCCTCGAAACAAGCCCCCAATTTCCAGGCCGTGGCAAACGAAACCGATCTTCGCACTGGGTGGAGTCCGGCCAAGGCAAGTTGTTTATTGATCCAGTCCCAACAATTAACCGGCTCGCCCTGAGAGATAAAATACGCTTTCCCGGTCGCAGCCGAGCCAGGCTTAAGGGCATCGGCGGCCTGAATATGCGCATCGGCCGCGTTTTCAACATAAGTAATATCGATCCGGTTCGTCCCGTCGCCCACCCGTATGAGCTGGCCGCATCGGGCACGGTCCAACACTCGCGGTATGAGCGATCGGTCGCGCGGGCCCCACATCAAATGCGGCCGAAGCACGCAAGTCAACAGACCATCTACGCCGTTGGCCGACAACACTTCCTGCTCGGCCAGGGCCTTTGAACGTGCATAATGACATAGCCAGCGATGCGGATAAGGGGTCGATTCGTCCACTCCGCATTGATCGTTTCCATCGAATATCACGCTGGGACTGCTGGTATAAACCAATCTGCTCACTTTATGCCGGCGGCAGCCCTCGATGACCCAACGTGTGCCCAGCGTGTTGATTCTATAAAAATCCTTCCATCGTCCGCCCAGGCCGGCAATTCCCGCCACATGAAACACCATGTCCACCCCCCGGCAGGCATCCACCACCGAATCGCGATCGCACAAATCGGCGCGAACAACCTCCACGCACCGAGCCTGCAATTCCGGGTATCGCTTCCGGCCGAGCGCTTTTACTCGATCGCCTCGGGAAAGGAGCCGTTCAACAATATATTGTCCGAGAAACCCCCCGGCGCCGGTTACAAGTGCATCCAATACCATCCCAACCGATAAAAAAGGATTCCGGGTTCAGACTTAAACTTGTTAGGAGCAGTACAGAAGGATTGGACGATTTTAACTTGTCACAGCGCACTGCGGGAAGTGGTTTAAATCATTTTAAAGTTGATCGTTCCTGAAATCACATACTTAAAGCAAATCTATTTAGCCCACTATGTTGGGGCAGCAGTTAAACTGCTGCCCCAACATAGAAACCCCGGGTGAATACACCCGGGGTTGGGTTAAGTAAATTAACATGCCACCCACCATGTGGATATAGCAGAATTAAAAAAGGTCCTTGAACAAACACATCTATACTTGTAGATTGAGCAACGCCCGTTAAAATAGATAAATTGATTAGTATAGGTTATTATTAACGGTGAGCAAAAGCTGGTAAGCCAAGTGGACGATTATAGCTAAATAAACTGGATAGTTATATCCAGCCCTTATATTATTTCGCAGGAACAATATATGGTCACGCAGATAAAAGAGCAGGTAAAAGGAGATAAACCCCATTATTTGCTGTTTGTCGAAACAGCCCGGAACAATAATCCAGGGCACTGGCAATTTATGTTAAAAGAAGCCAATGGGGTGGCCCAATTTCAGGCGGTCGACGTCGAACCCGGTGTATCCGGGGAACGGCTTGACCTGTTGACTATTATTCGGGCGTTAGAATCATTAGATCAGCCATCTCGAGTGACGTTGACCTCCTATTCCCCATACATCCGGCAGGGGATGCAGTATGGTATATCCGAGTGGCGGGAAAACAAATGGCAATGGGAATTTTTTGGGTATATGGTCCCCATAAAACATGCTGATTTATGGCAACGCATGGACCATTTGCTGCATGTCCATTCGGTTGAATGCCGTCAACGGCGGATTGACGGCCCTCATCGCACTTTGCCCGGACCGAATACGAAACAAAACCCGCAACCGTTAAATTGGGGACTTCGCGTTGCCACCGATATTTGGTTAAAATGTATTGGGCGTATAATACCTGTTATGTTAAAGCATCGCTTGAACATGACCATAAAAAATGTAGGACATTGTTTGATTCGACTGGGGCCAACTTAGTCATTTTGGGATACCTATTTCCCTATTATTTTCACAGCAGAATTTTCGGAACTTTCGGCCTATAGCCTATGACCTATAGCCTATCGCAAGGAGGTTTGCGTGCGCACCAACCTTTGTTTGGAAAACATCGGTCGACTAATTGAAGGAAGACATGAAAATCCCTTTGAATTGCTGGGACCTCACGAGGTGAACGATGCCGGACGCCGTGCCTTGGCAGTGCGGGCGTTTTTGCCCAATTCGACACAGGCCTGGGTGGTCCATCCCAAGCACATGCAGTCGCCGCTGCCTATGCGGCGGATCCATCCAGCCGGCCTTTTTGAAGCCATTTGCCCATTGCCCAACGGCGACGGGGCCACACGGTACATGATCCGCGTGGCCGAAGAGGGAGGAAAGAAACCCACGATGATGTACGATCCTTATTCCTTTCCGCATTTATTGACCGATTACGATTTGCACCTTTTGAACGAAGGCCGGCACTGGCAGTCGTACAACAAGCTGGGGGCGCAATTGCGGACCATCGACGGCGTGGACGGCGTGAATTTCGCCGTTTGGGCCCCCAATGCCACAAGCGTTAGCGTGGTCGGCGACTTTAACTCCTGGGACGGCCGGCGCCATCCCATGCGCAAACACATCCCCAGTGGATTTTGGGAATTGTTCGTGCCCGGCCTGGGCGAAGGCACCTTGTATAAATACCAAATCCGCCATCTCGATTGGGTCTTCGAAAAGTCCGATCCTTACGGATTCGCCGCCGAGGTTCCGCCGCGGACCGCTTCGCAGGTTTCCGACTTGAACCGTTACCACTGGCACGATCCCGAGTGGATGACACGCCGCCGCGAAACCAACTGGCTGGAAAAGCCGCTGGCGTTTTACGAGGTTCACCTGGGCAGTTGGAAACGGCCCGGCGACGATCCCAACCGCTGGCTGAGTTACCGCGATCTGGCCCATCAACTGGCCGAATACTGCAAAGAGGTAGGCTACACGCACATCGAATTGATGCCGGTGGCCGAGCATCCGCTTACGGCCAGTTGGGGATACCAGACCGTGGGCTACTACGCCGTCACCAGCCGTTACGGCTCGCCCCAGGATTTCATGTATTTTGTCGATGTTCTCCATCAAAACGGGATCGGAGTGGTACTCGACTGGGTGCCCGCCCATTTCCCCCGCGACGGGCACGGGCTGCGCCGCTTCGACGGCACCGCGCTTTACGAACACGCCGATCCGCGCCAAGGCGATCACCGCGATTGGGGTACGCACATCTTTAATTACGGCCGGCACGAAGTTCGCAATTTCCTGGTATCCAACGCCCTTTTCTGGTTTGATAAGTATCACATCGACGGCCTGCGCGTCGATGCCGTGGCCTCGATGCTGTACCTCGACTACAGTCGCGAGGAAGGCGATTGGCTGCCCAACGAATACGGCGGACGCGAAAACCTCCCGGCAATCGCCTTGCTCAAGGAATTCAACGAACAATCCCACATCCAGCACCCGGGCGTGCTTACCATCGCCGAGGAATCCACCGCCTGGCCCGCGGTCTCGCGACCGACTTACATGGGCGGATTGGGCTTCAGCCTCAAATGGAACATGGGCTGGATGAACGACACCCGCGGATACATGCGGCACGAACCGGTCCACCGTAGGTACCATCACGACGAGCTGACCTTCAGCCTGATTTACGCCTTCCACGAGAATTTCGTGCTGCCCATGTCGCACGATGAAGTGGTCCACGGCAAAGGCTCCATGCTCGACCAGATGCCCGGCGATTTGTGGCAAAAATTCGCAAATCTCCGCCTGCTGTACAGTTACATGTGGACCCACCCCGGTAAAAAGCTGCTGTTCATGGGCAGCGATTTCGGCCAGTGGAACGAGTGGAACTTCGACGCCAGCCTGCAATGGCATCTGTTGCAGTGGCAATCGCATCAGGGGTTGCTCAAATGCGTCACCGACCTGAACCACCTGTATTGCCGTGAAAAGGCCCTGCACGAACTCGATTTCGACTACCACGGCTTCGAATGGATCGACTGCCACAACCACGACGACAGCACGCTGTGCTACGTCCGCCGGGCAAAAGATCCCAAGGATTTCGTGATCGTCATCTGCAACTTTACTCCAGTCCCGCGCGTGGGCTACCGGCTGGGCGTGCCCGAATGTTGCTGGTACGAAGAAATCTTCAACAGCGATTCGTCCTACTACGCCGGCAGCAACATGGGCAACGCCCCGGGCGCACAGGCCGAAAACTACCAAAGCCACGGCCGCCCGTACTCCATCCACGTCACCTACCCGCCGCTGGCCACCGTGGTCCTTAAACCGCGGAGATAATTTCCGACTCCCCTCGCCGGGCACCGACGGGCACCATGCGCAGCATGGTCGGTTGGTCGGGAGAGGGGCCGAGGGTGAGGGATAGGGCGTGATGGTAAATGGAAACGTTTAGCCCGGGCACTTGTGCCCGGTGTTGCTCGGCCATAAAGCCGCGACCGGCGGTCGCGGTTTTTGATATAGTAATTTTGATGTGGGACAAACTCAGTTATGTTCCACCAAATTACTTTTTCACTTGTTTTCACCTTTTCTGCACTTTCCTAAAAAATGGTCATCCTGAGACATTATAAAACTGATAGTGACAAAAAAAGGCCCTCTTGTCACGATTGCGGTGCACATATCGCGGTCGTAAACAGGAGAGCCAAGGATGGCGATAC
>JBEKFZ010000123.1:0-10893 GCA_050013075.1 Thermoguttaceae bacterium
ATCCTTGAACGCATGGGCTCTCTCCTTGACGTCGGTTTGGTTGACACAAACCATTGTCGGGAAGAGCCTTGCGTTCACAAATATCAATTTTTAACGGCTATCTGCCAAACTTGGAACTACTGAATTTGCAATAAAAAAACATGCACACAAAACGCAATCATATCTCAAATAAATACTCGATCAATACAGCAGCGCGGCCGCAGCCGCGTATGCCCAGTTCGACAGACCGCCCCACAAGAAAAACAATGCCACCACCGGAACGGTAAGCACGGCAAAGTAAAAGCCGGGCAAGGAACCCAATGATATCGCCGGCAAGGGGCGATCTTGCCGTTCGGGCTCCAAGGTCATTACCTTCACCACGCGCAGATAATAAAACAGGCTCAGCACCGTGTTGAGCACGCCGACGGCCAAGAGCGCGAACATTTTGGCCTGAATCAGGGATATGAAAATAGTCACTTTGGCGGCGAATCCGCTTAAAGGCGGCAGGCCCAAGAGGCTGAACATCACGATCGCCATGCAGACCGTAAAGCCCGGCGAGCGCCGCACCAGCCCGGCATAATCGCGAAGGTCCTCGGACCCGGTTACGTTCCTCAAAAAAGCCACGCCTGCGAATGCCGCCAGATTCATGAACATGTAGATGCTGATGTATACGCTCATGGCGCTAACGGCGTTGCGCGCGCCTTCGGGATTTTTTTCGATGAGCATCACGGCCGCGGCGATGGGCATCATCATGTATCCGGCATGGGCGATGGTTGAGTAGGCCAGCAGTCGCTTCATGTTCGTCTGCCCGTAGGCGGCCAAATTGCCGAAGGTGCAGGTCACGGCCGCCAGGACGGCGATCAGAAGTCCGATGAATTGCCTGACCGGGGCCAGGTTTTGGAGCAATATTGGGTCGGGCACGAAGGAAAATGCCATAGCCAGGCGGACCAGCAAGGCCAATGCCGCGGCCTTGGATGCAACTGACAGGAACGCGGCGACTTCGGCCGACGCGCCTTCGAACACGTCGGGCGCCCAGAAATGGAAGGGCACGGCCGCCAGTTTGAAGGCCACCCCGACCGCCAGCATCAGCCCGCCTAAGATCAGCGCCAAGGATCGATCGGCGCCGGCCCCGCTTTCCAGCAATTCGGCCAGGCGTTGGGCCATTGTGGGCAGATGCGCGGATCCGAGCGCGCCGGCCAGCAGGCTCATGCCGAAGAGCATGATTCCGGCCGCGCCCGCTCCGTACACGGCGTATTTCAAGGCCGCTTCGCCGCTTTTTCGCCGATTTCGCAAAAAACCGGCCAGCACGTAGGATGGCAGGCTGGCCATTTCCATGCCGATGAGAATCGTTATCAGGTGATTAGCCGAAATCATCAGCGACATTCCCACCGCTGCCCCCAATATGAGCACGTAAAATTCCGCCGCGTCTTCCTGGTCCGGCATGCGCGATATCTGCGTGAAGGTGGTAAAAAGCAGGACGAAAATCAGGATCAATCCGCGCATGAAGATGGAAAAACCGTCGAAAACCAACAGCCCGGAAAACAGCGGCTTGGCCGGCGAAACCGCCGCCGGAATCCAGTTCCAAGGCATGGCGAAACAGAGCGCGGCGCCGACGCCCAATAACATTAGATAATACGATAGCGTTTTCCAAGACGGAAATATCATTCGCATTAACAGAATGGCGACGATCGTGGCGCACAAGATGATCTCGGGCGTGAACGCCGCAAGCGACGCCCACAGCGTTTGGCCGGGATTTGCCTTTTCGTCAAACAGATTTTTAACCAGTTCGATAAAGTTCATGTGATGCCCATTATTGCGGCGAAATTGTATTTCCCTTGGAACTGCCGGTATTCTCCGATTTCGCGGATGCGGCGTCCGGCGTTTTGGCCGGCTGATTTTTTTGCCAGGCGATCAGATCCGTGGTGATTTTATTCACGCTGGGCCTCATGTAATCGAACAAGGCCCGCGGATACACTCCCAAAATAACGGCGAAGGCCAAAAGCGGGGCGGCAATCAGCGTTTCGCGGCGGGTGATGGGCGAAAGCGACTCGGCATGGGGGCCTTTGTACTCCGCGCCCAGATATACCCTCTGGATCGTCCACAGAATATAGCCCGCAGTGAGTATCACCACCGATGCGGCGATCACAGCCATTGCGGCGCTGTAACTCCACGTGCCCAGGACCACGAAGAATTCGCCGATGAATCCGCAAAGACCCGGCAAACCCAAGGCGGCAAAAAATATCCCCATGGCCAATCCGCTCGCGACCGGCATCCGCGCGAACAGCCCGCCGAACTGATCCAGGTTGCGGTGATGCACGCGGTCGTAAAGCACGCCGACCATAAAGAACATGCCAGCCGAGCTAAGTCCGTGGGCGATCATCTGGAACATGGCCCCGTTCATGCCCATCTGCCAGTAATCGGCGTTGTATTGGTTGCCTGCCGCCGCGCTCCATACGGCAATGCCCAGCAAAACGTAGCCCATGTGACTGACGGAACTGTATGCCACCAGGCGCTTGAAATCTTTTTGGGCCATCGAGGCCAAGGCCCCGTAGATCATGCTCACCAGGCCGATCGTGCCGACCAGCCAGGACAATTCGTAGGCGGCGTCGGGACATATCGGATAACAGAAGCGGAGGATGCCGTATCCGCCCATTTTCAACAGCACGCCGGCCAGGATCATGGAGATCGGCGTGGGGGCCTCGACGTGTGCGTCGGGCAACCAGGTGTGCACGGGCACGGCCGGCAGTTTGATCACGAACCCGACGAACAACAGCACGAAGGCCCACCAGGAAAGCGATTTTCCACACCAAAGCGGGCTGCTGAACAACGCCGGTTCGTGCTGGCCCATTTGAGTTAGAGCGAGAATGTCGAATGTATGGATGGGTTTCGCGGAGTCGGTTATGCCCAGGCTGTCCACGGCGGCGGCGGCATGGCCGTCGGCAAGTTGTTTGCCGTCAAGGGCCCTTACGTCGCCGGCGAAATAGAGCATCAACATCGCCACCAGGATCAGCACGCTGCCGACCAGGGTAAACAAGAAGAACTTGATGGCGGCGTATTCACGGCGCGGCCCGCCCCAAATGCCGATGAGAAAATACATCGGCAAGAGCATCAATTCCCAAAACACGTAAAAGAGGAAGAAATCCAGGGACAAAAACACGCCCAACATGCCCGTTTCCAAGAGCAAAAACAAAACGCAATAGGCCTTGACGTGCCGGTTAATAGGCCAGCTCGCCCACATGGCCAACATGCTCAAAAACGAAGTGAGAATTATCAGCGGAAAACTAATACCGTCGACGCCGAGAAAATAATAAATGTTGAAGGCCGGAATCCAGCGATGGCAGACGACGTTTTGCATGTCGCCGACGCCTAAGGCAAACCGGCCGGGCGAATTCTCGCTTCCGGCAGGCACGGCCATGTAGACCGTCAGCAAGAAAACCACCACCGTCACGGCAAGTGAAAACCGCTTCATACCCATCTGGCGGTCGCCGGGAATGAAACAAAGCAAAAGCGCGCCCACGACGGGCAAAAAAATGACCGCGCTATAAAGCAGCGTTATGAAAACCGCCGGATCAAGTTGATTGAACGGCCACATAGATCAAAACTCTTATTTAAGGGTTCAGGATTCAGGATTCAGGGTTCAGGATTCAGGGTTCGGGGTTCAGGGTTCGGGGTTCAGGATATGGGGTTTAGAATTAATGGGGGTGGTCAGTTTACTGACCACTTTTTTAACCGATTATTTTTAAAATCCGCATCGCGAAACCGCAAGCGGTTAAACCTTGTTCCCACGCTCCTGCGTGGGAACAGGTATTGGTCATTGCGAAACCGCAAGCGGTTTTTAATATTCATTACTAAAAATTCTGATACAAATTCAACACGACAAACAGTGCAATCAGGCCCAAGGCCAAAAGCATGATATATTGCCGCAAATTTCCGGTTTGGATCCTCCGCAGCCATAAGCCGGCCGCGTATATGCCCCCGGCCATGAGATCGATGAGCCGATCGACAAAGATCCGATCGATCCAATTATCCAAGCGCGCGCAGGCCGTAACGGCCAGGGCCAGGTGATCGGCCGCCCAATCGATGACATTTTTATCGCAGGCGGCGACCCAGCCTGAAATACGCAACACCGGACGGACGAAGAGGAATTGATACAACTCGTCGAACCACCACTTGTGACGGAACAGACTGTACAACCGGGGAAATGTCCGCCGGGCGTCTTCAGGATCCAACGAGCGCACGCCATAAAACGCCGTTGCCAGAATGAAACCGGCCAAAGCCATGGCAAAGGCGATCATCGAAGCGGTAAAGTGCACTTCATGGATTTGCGGGTGATATATATGTTCCGGCGGCACCGCGACGTGCGGCCAGAGCCAACCGCCCGCGCCGCCTTGCGATATCCCGGCCGGAACGGCCTGGTTGAGCAAAGTTTCCAATCCATAAGTGTTTAAAAGATTCCAGCCGGCCACGACGCTCAGTCCGGCAAGTATCACCAAGGGCACGGTCATCGTCGGCGGCGATTCGTGGGCGTGCTCATAAATATGCTCATCGCGCGGTTTGCCGGTAAATGTCATGAACCACAGGCGGAACATATAAAAGGCGGTCATGCCGGCCGTGGCCACGGCTATATAAAACATCCAACTGAACATGGGATTGGCCGTTTTGAAGACCAGGGCCTGGGCGATGATATAATCTTTGGAATAATAACCGCTCAGCCCGATGACCGTTGGCACGCCGGCCCCGGAAATGGCCAGGCACCCTACGAGCATTGTCCAGCCGGTGTAAGGCATTTTCTTCAAGAGTCCGCCCATCCGCGGCATCTCGTTGGTGCCGGTGGCGTGAATCACCGAGCCGGAACAGAGGAACAACAGCGATTTGAAACAGGCGTGGGTGAACAAATGGAACAGGCCCGACAGCCATCCGCCCAGGCCCAAGGCGAACATCATGTAGCCCAGTTGACTCACGGTCGAATAGGCCAGCACGCGCTTGATGTCGGTGGCGGTCAAGGCCATCGTGGCCGCTAAAAACAAAGTAATGCAGCCGATAACGGCGATAACCAGCAACACCTCGGGCGTAAACAGCGGATAACATCGACCCACCAGGTACACGCCGGCGGCGACCATAGTGGCGGCGTGGATAAGTGCGCTTACGGGCGTTGGGCCTTCCATGGCGTCGGGCAGCCACACGTGCAAGGGGAACTGCGCGCTTTTGCCCACGCAGCCGCAAAAAATACCCAGCCCGGCAATCACCAACAGCCAATACCCGCAGCCTTGTTTCCGCCAATCGTCGATCTTTCCCGCGGTGGGCGAATTATTGCTCCCCTCTCCGGGCACCGACCGAAGGTTGGTCGCGGGAGAGGGGCCGGGGGTGAGGGTCGGCCTTTCGATTTCGTTTTTGGCGGCCAGTTTGACCATTCCGTCGGGAACCTGCAAGGCATAATTTTTGCTTTCCGGCCGGACCTGGCTGAAGATGCCGGGCATGGTGCGGACGTTTCCGGCTGCGTCGGCCGCTTTGTAATCTGAGAAGGAAAACGTTCCCATGCCGGCCCACATGGCCGCAAGCCCGATCAACATGCCGAAATCGCCCACACGATTGACGATAAACGCCTTATTTCCTGCATTAGACGCGCTTTTGCGCTCGTGGTAGAATCCGATCAACAAGTACGAGCAAATGCCCACCAGTTCCCAAAACACGAACACCATGGCCAGGTTGCCGGCGATCACAAGGCCCAACATGCTGAAACAAAACAGGGATAGGTATTGGAAAAAGCGGCAAAAACGGCCACGGCGGTGTAGCGGCTCGCCGTTGGAAAGCGTGACTAGCGTGTCGGTCACGTCGTGCAATTCCTCGTGCATGTATCCGAACGAATAAACGTGGATGCAAGACGCCACCAGCGAGACCATGCAAAACATGGCGATGGTCAAGGCGTCGATGTAATAGCCGATCGTCACCCGCAGCGAACCGAACACGCCCAGGGCGTACCAATCGCCGGATATCGCAGGGACTGGCAGCAGGGATGCTCCGCCGTGATCGCTCGGGCCATGACCGGCAGAGGTCAACGGATATTGCATGAGCCACAGCGCCAATGCCGCCGCCGAGAGTATGAAACCGGCGATAATTGCCAATGTAGCCACGTATCCAGCGCCGTGGCCGCTTTTGCCCATGCGCGGCCCGAAAAACACGATAAGCGCGAATGAAGCCAGCGGCAACAGCCAGGCCAGTCCCAAAAGCATCGGTAATATATGGCTTAAATCCATGAAGATAATTGGTTATCAGTTTTCAGTTCACAGTTTACAGTTATCAGTTTAAGGTTATCAGTTTATGGTTATCGGTGGGCAGTAAACTGCCCACCCCAATCTAACGAATGTCCGCTGTTTTCATCCTTCATCCTTCATCCCTCATCCTTTAAGTTCATCCGCTTTGTCCACGTCGATGGTGGCGTGGGTATAGTAATAATTCAGCGCGATGGCCAGGGCCACGGCGGCCTCGGCGGCGGCCAGGACGATAACGAACATGGCGATCAACTGGCCGTCGAGGCCCAGGGCGTTATCGCCCGATATAAGCGGACTGCCGAAGGCGATGAAGTTCAAATTCGCCGCGTTTAAGATCAGTTCGATCCCCATCAGCACGCCCAAGGCATTGCGCTTGGTGGCCATGCAGACTATCCCGCAGACAAACAAGATAGTGCTGACTATCAGGTAATGCGTCAGTCCGACGGGTTGGGTTAGTAAATTCATGATTAATGGTTGTCAGTTGTCAGTAATCAGTTATCAGTTTTCAGCGCGAAACCGCAAGCGGCTTTAGTTGTTTATTCATCCTTCATCCCTCATCCTTCATCCTTTTAATATTATTCCACTCTCCGTTTCGCTCGGGCGAGGTATGCGGCGCCTATGAGCACGACCAATAAATGGACCGAAATGATTTCAAACACCAGCAAGTAGCCCGACATTCCGCGCCGGGCGGCGGGGTCGGGATTATCGAGTTTATCCACGCGGGCGCCTAAAAGGCCCATGCCCAGCCGGGCCGAGGTGGGCGAAAGATCGGCGGCGGACGTTGGCGGCGCGGTTTTGACCGCTGACCAATCGCCCACGCTTAGCGCCGTTTGCAAAAGCATGCCCAACAAAGCCATCGCCAGGATGACGGCCAAAATCCACTGGCCGCCGCCGGTTTTCATGGACACGAACGGCCCGCGCGCGGTGAGCATCACGCCGAAGACAAGCAAGACCATGGTTCCGCCGACGTAGACCATCAACTGCACCGCGCCCAGGAAATCGGCCCCGGCCAGGAAAAACAATCCGGCCACCGCGCCCAGCGAAACCACTAGGTAACCTGCCATGCGCACGATGTTTCCGGTCATCGCCACCGCCACGGCAAACGCGCAGGCGAGCGCGGCAAAAAACAGGAAAAAACAACTAGGCCAGTTTATCGCTTCCATAACAATGCGTGAATTTTATTGTCCCCTCTCCCGATCAACCTTCGGTCGGTGCCCGGAGAGGGTTGGGGTGAGGGCGTTGTGCGCGTATATTTCAGAGCCGGGCCGTGTCGGCCCGAGTGGATTGTCCAGCGACCGGACCGACACGGTCCGGCTCTGATTATTTGTCACCGACACGGTCCGGCTCTGATTATTTGTCACCGACACGGTCCGGCTCTGATTATTTGTCACCGACACGGTCCGGCTCTGATTTTTTACTGCCGACATGATTTGACGGACCACGCCGCCGGGAAACGCAAAGGTCCATAGCATCGCGCCGGCCAGCATCACCGAGACCAGCGGCAGGCAGTATTTCAGGCAGGTGGTCATTACCTGGTCGATGCGCAAGCGGGGCAGAGTCCAGCGCAGACACATCATGAACGTCACGCCGATGTATGCCTTGACAAGCATGTTGCACAGGCCCAGCAGATTGGCGATTGCCAGGGCCACAATGTTTGTTTCCGTGGGCAGATGGAGCAGTTGGGCCACTGGGATCGGCCCGTTCCACCCGCCGAGGAACAAAATGGCGGCCAATGCGCTGACGGCCAGCATGGCCCCGTACTCGGCCATGAAAAACGCCGCCCAGCGGAACCCGGAATACTCGGTCATGAACCCGGCGACCAGTTCGCTTTCGGCCTCGGGCAGGTCGAAGGGGGCTCGATTGGTATGGGCCACCGCACAAGTGATGTATATCCAAAACGTAATGAAGGTAAATGGATCGTGGAACAAGTACCAGTTCCAGAACCAGCCCGACTGGTTGTTGCCGATTGCGACCAGATCCATCGTGCCGGCTAGCAAAACCGGAACCACCACGCACAGGCCCATGGGAATTTCGTAACTTATAACCTGTGCGGCCTCGCGCATTGCGCCGTATAGCGACCATTTCGAGCCCGAGGCGTATCCGCCCAGAATCACGCCGAAAATTTCCAATCCCGAGACGGCGATAATGAAGAACACGGCGGCGTCCAGGCGGATCGGCACCCAGCCGTTGGCCCAAGGCAAGGCCATGAAAACAGTGAACATGGTGACGAAACTGATGTACGGCGCGGCGCGAAACAAAATCCGGTCGGCGGCGGCTGGAATGAGGTCTTCCTTGCAGAACAGCTTGATGCCGTCGGCCACCGGTTGCAGCCAGCCGAACCGCCCGCCCACGCGCGTCGGTCCCAACCGATCTTGGATCCGTGCGGAAACCTTCCGCTCCATCCAGGTAAATACCGCCACCGAAACCATGACCAATGCCAACAGCAGCCCGCACTCCACCAGGCCGACGACCAGGTAGGCGATCCAGGGCGATACGTATTGTGCTAGATATTCGGCCATTTATTAGTTTTCAGTTATCAGTTATCAGTTTTTATCGCGAAACCGCAAGCGGTTTTCATCAAGTTTTCAGTTATTAGTGGTCAGTAAACTGACCACCCCCTATTACCTATCAATTTCTCCCAGCACCAGGTCCATGGAGCCTATGATGGCGGGGATATCGGCGATCAGCACGCCGCGGCACAGTTCGGGCAATACGGCGGTGTGGCAGAAACTGCTGCTGCGGATCCGCACGCGCCAGGGGACCGGTGTGCCGTCGCTTATGACCATGAAGCCCATCTGTCCTTTGGGGGCCTCGGTTTCCAAGTAGGCTTCGCCCTTGGGCAGTTTTTGTTTGAGCTGGATCGGCTTGCCCGCGTCGCCTTTCGCTTGGGAATACTTTTCCATTGCCTGCCGAACGAGCCGCATGGATTGCACCACCTCGATCATGCGGACGAAAAAACGATGCCAGCAATCGCCCAACACCGCCTCGGCGGGCACGGGCGGATAGGGCTGATCTTGGGGATATTTCCCATTTACTTGGACGATCACCTCGAACTTGTAGTCGTCGTACATCTGTTTGTAGATCGGCTCACCGTCGCGGCGCATATCCCAATTTACTCCGCTGCCGCGAAGCACCGGGCCGGTGCAGCCGTAGCTTACGGCCATTTCCGGCGATAGCACGCCGATGCCCGCCGTGCGGCGGATGAAGATCGCGTTGTTCGTCAGCACCGTGTGCAATTCGTCGATCACCGGCTCGAACTGGTCGAGGAATGCCGCGCATTTTTTCAGCCAGCCGGGCGGCAGGTCGTCCGTAACGCCGCCTACGGTGATGTAACTGTACGTCAGCCTGGCGCCGCAAAGTTCCTCGAACAGGTCGAGGATTAATTCCCGTTCGCGGAACGCCCACATGAAGGGAGTGAAACTGCCGAGGTCCAAGCCGTAGCACCCGGCCGCCACCAAATGGTTGGCGATACGGTTTAATTCGCAGGCCATTACCCGCAGGTGCCGGCATTTTTCGGTCACCTCCAGGCCCATCAGTTTTTCGACCGCCAGCGCCCAGCCGAGATTCATGTTCATGCCGGCCAGGTAATCCAGGCGATCGGTGTAGGGTAGAAACTGCCGGGCGGAAAGCCGCTCGCCGATTTTTTCCGAGCAGCGGTGCAAATAGCCGATGTGCGGAACGGCCTCGGAAACCACTTCGCCGTCGGTCCTAAGCGCCACGCGCAACACGCCGTGGGTGCTGGGATGCTGCGGACCCATGTTGACGATAATATCGTCCGTTTGCAGGTCGAATTCCATGACTTGGGTTGTGTCGCGCTCGTCGTGCATGGCTCTACCTCGAACGGATTCCGTGATATTCGGCCGGCATCTGATAATCTTTGCGCAAGGGGTGCCCGACCCAATCCTCGGCGCAGAGTATCCGCCGCAAATCGGGATTGCCCGGAAAGTTCACGCCCATCAGGTCGTACACCTCGCGTTCGTGCCACTCGGCCGTGCGCCACACGTCGCTAAGGCTGGCGACCTCGGGCAATTGGCCCTGGACACCGCCGAGCCAGCGCGGCAGGTTGATTTTTAATACCAGGCGGTGGCGATGGACCATGCTCGAGAGGTGATAAATCAATTCGACGTGCGGCTGCCAGGCGACTTGGGCCGCTTTTTTGGCGTCGGATTCGAAATAATCGACCGCCGTTATGCAGTGCAGCATGTCGAATCGCAAATCCGGCTCGTCGCGGAGGAATCGGGCGATTTCGGGCAATCCTTCCGCCTTGATTTCCAGCCAGGGATCGAGGGCCTCGAAATTGACGCCCGAGAGCCAATGCTGAAACGTCGGTTGCAATCGGTTGTGGATCTCCTGGATGTTCATGCCTAGCCGCTCACAATTAGGGTTCAGGGTTCAGGATTTAGAACCTATCTCAAAAGTCATCCTGAGCGTAGCGAAGGATCTCCGTATTTGGCGACATATTGCCCATTTTAGTTATATATTCCTTCTAGATTCTTCGCTTCGCTCAGAATGACATTATTGTTTTGGGATAGGCTCTTAGGGTTCAGGGTTCAGGGTTTGAGATTTGAGATTTGAGATTTGAGATTCGGCGTTAGGATTTTGGAAAACAGAATTTGGAGAATAATTTTCATCAGGAGTTCTGAAC
>JBEKFZ010000124.1:0-10849 GCA_050013075.1 Thermoguttaceae bacterium
TACTAACGTGCACTCGATCTATACCATGTTGTTGATTCATTGCTTAGGTAAACTTTCCTCGGCAAGCCAACAATTACTAAAACTCCGCTACGATGGGAACCACAGCATACAAGAGGTGGCGAAACAACTGGGGCGCCCGGTAGGGGGTATTTACAACTCATTAAGCCGTATTCGCCTTAAACTTTGGGAATGCGTCCAATACGCCCTAAGGGAGGAGGATTCTCTATAATGATGCCCTTTCCACAAAATATCGATCCCCGGATATGGACGCTCGCCAATGCAGTCTGCGAAGGCACGATCTCAGAGCAGGAAGTGCACGAGTTGGAATTGTTGCTGGACGCCGATCCTAATGCGCGGGAGTTTTACATTGATTTCCTTAAAATCAACGCCGAAATTTCCTGGTTGATAAGCTCCAAACAGCACAGCACGATGGATTTAGGTCCTCGGATATCCTTGGATTCTTTACTGGGCCCGACTAATCCCCCTCCGAACTTGGGTTTTTTAGGGAATGTTGCGGATTTTTTCAATCATCACTCGCCCTTAATGTTCGTGATGCTGTTTTTGATCTTTGGCGTGACACTTTTGTCCGCGACATATTGGTTAAACACGCGGCAATCCGGCAAGTCAGCGATAGAGCAGGAATTCGTGGCCCAAATCACTGTCACGAAAGACTGCCAATGGTCACCGACAATTACCCCGCCCACGGAGATGATGCAGTTGCAGGTCGGCCAGCAATTGCAGCTTGAAAAAGGAATCGCTCAAATAACATATTCCAACGGGGCCGTGGTGCTGATCGAAGGACCGGCTTTCTTTACCGTGGTTTCGCCGAAGTCCGGTTTTCTTAGCCGGGGCAAATTGATGGCCCGGGCCGACACCGAACAATCGCGGCAATTCGCCATAGTCACGCCCGATGCCCGATTCGTGGATTTAGGCACCGAGTTCGGCGTGATGATTGATGATAAAGGCCGCGCCGCGGTTGCCGTTTTCGTGGGCAAAGTCAATGCCGAAGCCAAACTGGCCGACGGCCGCTGGACCGCGCCGATTTCGCTTTGCAAGGGCGAGTCCGTGGTTTGTGAAGGGACTAAGTTTACTCCGCACGTTGCAGAGCGAAGTAATTTCCCCACGCTACGGTTACAGCCGCCGCCGCCGCCGTTGCTATCTTTTCAACATTGGTTGGATGTCAGCCGGGAGCTGCAAAGCCGCCAGGACTTAGTGGCATATTACGATTTCCAGCCCGATCCGAGCAATCCCGCCGTGCTCTTCAACCGTGCGCCGACGGGCTCGGCTTTCAACGGCGAAATCCAAAATGCGACTTGGGTTGAGGGCCGTTTTCCGGGAAAAAGCGCCTTGGAATTCTCTGCGGGTGACGCAGGCGTGCGAGTAAATTTGCCCGGTGAATACCGGCAAATGACATTGATCGCCTGGCTGAGCAGCAAAAGATTGGCAAACAATTTTAACGGTATTTTGATGTCAGACGGCTGGCTGCGGTCCAGGGAATTACATTGGGAGATTCGGGATGGTGGTCAAGTAGACTTAATTGTTTTTGGCCAAAGAGAGCATCGGTATTCCGACCATGCCATTCCCGCCGATAGCCTAAACCGCTGGTGTATGGTCACCGGGGTTATCGACACCGCCACGAATCAAACTTTCACATATGTGAACGGTGAATACGTTGATAAATTCGAACCGAAGCTGATACCTGCTATCCAGATCGGTTCGGCGACTATCGGCGGTTGGGATAATCAAGGAAAAGGTGATTCCGCCTTGGCAAAAACTCACAACCTTTCCGGCCGGATAGACGAATTGATGATTTTCCAAACGGCTTTAACCGCTGAGGAAATTAAACAAATTTATGAAGCCGGTAAACCATAAAGGAGTGGAAAGAACGTAAAAAAACATGAAATAATCGGTAAAAAGGATCGGGCCGGAACAGAGAAGAGCTTGAATTTGGTCTGGTTCAATATTGTTTTTTGCTTTTAACTGAAAGAGTCATCTATCGAACATGGACCGCATATTATTCGATCCATGTTGAAGTGCTAATCGCCATGCATTCACGACGAAAAAAACGGATAAATGCGTTACAAATCCAGCCTGGTTTTACGCTTGTCGAACTACTGGTTGTGATCGCGATTATCGGCATTTTGATCGCTTTATTGCTGCCGGCGGTCCAAGCCGCGCGCGAGGCCGCCCGGAAAATGAACTGTTCGAATAACCTTAAACAAATCGGAATGGCAGCCCAGTCTCACGTTTCCGCCATTAAGTACCTTCCCACCGGCGGGTGGTCGTGTATTTGGCTTGGCAATCCGGACTGGGGTTTCGGACGGGGGCAATCCGGCGGTTGGATGTTCAATATCTTGCCTTTCATGGAACAGAAACAAACATACAAATTGCAATCGGAACAGACCGGCTCCGCACGCCAGGCCGCCGCCCTGACAATGATACAAACTCCTATAGCCACGTTTAATTGCCCCACGCGGCGACCAATGATGCTTTTGCCTTATCCGACTTCTGGCGGAGGCATATCAGCTTTTTATATTGCCGATGGGCTATCGATCAGCGACACCACAATAGGAAAGGCAGTGCGAAGCGACTACGCCGCCAATGGCGGCACTATACACTTCGATCCAAATACATCATCGCCATCCTTTTCAGCGCATACGCGCGCGGACGCGATAACAAACCTTGCATCAATCTATGCCGCCTTCATTTCCACTCCTCCTTCCATTCCTCCTCCCACGGGCGTCATTTTTTGCGGCAGCGTCATCAGGCCGGTTGATATTCGCGACGGCACCGCTCATACGATGATGGTCGGCGAAAAATACATCAATCGGGATGCGATTTTAACGGGCACCGACGGTGGCGACAATGAGTGTTTGTATATAGGCGACAACCCGGATATCACGCGGTGGACCGGAAATCTGGATCCGAATTATACTGCGCCTCTTTTGCCGCCTCAGTGCGACACTCGGGGTTACGGGAACGTTGAACTTTTCGGCAGTTCGCATCCAACGTCGATAAATTGTGTAATGTGCGATGGTTCAGTACATTCGGTCGCCTACGACGTCGATAGCACAATGTTTAGCTATCTTGGCAGCCGTAACGATGGAAAAGGGATCACCGGCATATATTAAAATAATGACATGTTTTTCCGAATTTTATAGAGAAAAGTAAATTAACCGTAACATGTAAAATTTTTATATTTCACCCAATACTGACATTTTTCAAAAAAGAAGGAGGCATTGCAAAAATTCGTGTTTGTCTTTACGCGGCGGATACGGCAAGCACCGATGTTTCCCGGCATCGGTTGAAGCCCGCCGCCGCCGACGGCCTACGAAGTATTCAGTGTGTATACGCAATTCATCGAAAAATCATTTTTAAAAATACATATCATATGGGTGTGCTTATGGACCCGTGATAGTGAGAGTATGTAAACGCATAATCGATAATATATTTTTATTTTCCGCAATTTAAATACTTGCAAAATATTTAAGTTTTATTATATTAATACGAATAGAGGTGAAAAATTGTTCTTTCACTTTTTGAACTTATGAATAAAGACTTTTCAGATTTATATCCACGGTAGTTACCAGTACTAACGTCTCATCGGTTTTTTACAGGAGGGAACTCGAATCGGCATACTTAGGTACAAGAGGCATGAGAAACTTTATCGTGGCGGCGATCCTTCAGAAAGGATTTGATATCCGCACGGAAAACACCAGTTAGGCTATCTTTCACAGTTTTACTCGACTCGTTTTTTTGAAAGGGTGATGAACATGACTAAGCAATTCAGCGGTTCTCGCGTAAAAAAGTTTGTGGTCGGTTTTTTAGCACTATGTATTTGCGTTTTAACGGCCGCGAATTCACAAGCGGCCTCCTATAGTTGGGATCCCGGAACCGTCCTTGGCGGCGGCACGTGGATATGGGATACGACGACGTATGCGAATTGGTACGACGCTTCGGCTTTACCACTTCCCGCCGACATTGTTTGGAACAACCTCGCCACCTCAGCCGCCGTTTTCGACGCCGGCAATCTCAATGGCCCAATCACCGGCGGCACTGTTACGGTCGCCTCCGGCGGAGTCACGGCCAACGCCATTACTTTTAATCTTACCGGTTACTTGCTATCTCCGGCGGACTCCACCGCCGTGATTACGCTTACCGGCACAACGCCCGCGATCAAGGTCACTACTGCCGGCAATACCGCAACCATCGACAGCAACATTTCCGTCACTTCCGACTTCACGGTGAGCGGCGATGGCGATCTAACATTGGGAGGAAACGTCATCCCGACAAGCGCCAAAACCCTGACAAAGTCCGGCAACGGCACTTTGACCATCGGCGACGCGGCCAGTACGGCAGACAACAGTTCTCTCAATCTAAACGTCACCGGCGGAACCGTGATTCTGGCCAAGCCCAGTACATCTTCGATTCACGCCGTTTCCAACGTGACCGGCGTGTCCTTCGGCGCCACATTGAAATTGGGCAACGCGACCGGCGATCAAATCTATAACTCCAACAACATATCAGGCATGGAAGGCACGTTCGATCTGAACGGCATGAGCGAGACCATCGGGTCCTTGTCAAGCACGACAACAAGCGGCGTGGTTACCAACAATTCGGCAAGCTCGACCAGCACGCTCACTCTTAGCGCAAACACGGGCAATTTCGCCGGCAATATACAAAACGGCGCCGGTAGCACCGGAATTGTCGTTCTTAAGGTCAGCGGCGGCAATCAAACCCTCTCGGGCGTAAATACCTACACCGGCGGCACGACCCTTAGCGGCGGCACGCTCAATATCAACAGCAGCTCGGCCCTCGGCACCGGCACGTTCTCCTTCACTGGCGGCACGATCGACAATACATATGGCTCCTTAGTCACTCTCTCCGCCACTCCCCAGACATGGTCCGGCGCCAACATCTATTTCGCCGGCACCAACAATTTGAGCATGGGCACAAGCGCAATCGGTATAACCGCGAATATTAACGTTAATGTCAGTGCCGGGACATTAACTATTGGAGGGCCCATTACCAACACCGCCGGCTTCGTAGACCAAGGCCATGGCATACTAAACATCACCGGCGACAACAGCGCTACCATAACCGGCGGCCCGACGATCACGGTCAGGGGCACGCTAGCAGCCGGCAACACAAACGCCTTTGGCACCGGCATAATCAAGCTGAATTACGGGTCCCTGCAGGCCTCCACTCCGCTTACCGGCGCCAGCAAGTTGATGAATGCAGTATACATGACCGGGGACACCAACACCGGCAACGACCTCTTGAGTGTATCCCAGATGTCGGTAATCTCCGGCTCGAATGATATTGAACTGGGCGGCGTTGTGAGCAACAACGCCGGCACGGCCGCCGGCAGCCGCAACTTGAATATTTACAATACGGGCGTGACCACTCTTTCCGGAACCGTGTATATTGTTGAATCAGCAGGCGCAAGCGCCCGCACGCTTACCATCAATGCCAGCGGCCCGACTATCATAAGCGGAATAATCGCCAATAACCCCACCAACTCGGCCGCCGGCAGCCTTCAAGTGGACGGCAACAACACGCTGACCCTATCAGGCGCCAACACCTTCACGGGCAACACCACCCTGTCCAGCGGCACCACCGTGCTGGACTTCACTACCAATGTCAACAACAAGTTGTGCAGCACGCAGACCTTGGTTGTCAACGGCGGGGCTACGCTAAGACTCACGGGCGGCACGTGGGCCCAAGCGGTAAGTGCCACCACGTTGAGTTCCGGCGGCGCTTTGAACATCACCCGGGGCACTAATTCCCCGTCCCTGACGATGGGTTTAATCACCCGCTCCGTGGGTTCCGCTTTGAATGTCGGCGATTCGGACGACGATCTCACCACTACTACCCTTGCGACTACCACTTACGCGACCAGCACCAACGGCATCATCGGCTCATCCACGGCTTGGGGTACCGCTAACGGAGCCGACTGGGCGGTTCTAACCGGCTCGACGCCCTTCTCCATCACCGCATATCCCAGCGCAAGTTATACGCCTACTTCGAGTGAAGGGAGTTGGGCGGCGACGAACAACGCTTTCGTCAGCGGCACCTTCCCGCTTACGGCCAGCCGCGAGATCTACACTCTTAAGATCGCCTCCACCTCGGCCGGACCGCCCGTACAATCGTTGACTATAGGCACCGGCCAGACCCTGCAACTCGACGGCGGCGGCCTACTCATGACCGGAGCATACGATTACAACATCACCGGCGGCACCTTGAAGGCCGGACAGGCATCCCCTTCCGAACTGATTGTTCATCAGTATTCGACGGGCACGTTGACCATCAGCTCGACAATAGCCAACGGCAACGGCGCATCCACCCTTACCAAGGCCGGTCCCGGCACGCTGATTCTAAACGCAGCCAACACTTACACCGGCACCACTTACGTGGATGCGGGCACTTTGGCCCTGGGCATAGACAACGCTATTTATGTATCGTCGACACACGACATCTCCATCTCCGGCGGCGGCACGTTTGATCTGGCCGGGCATTTACAGACCCTGCGCAACGCGAATACACCCATCACCTCCAGTCTCATCGGAGCCGGCGGCACTATCACCAGCAGCGTTGCCGGCGGTGTATTGACGTTAAATACCACCAACACCTCCGGGGCTGCCGACATGCTCTACACCGGCTTGCTGAAACTGGTGATCAAGAACGCCGGCCAAACTGCTGCGTTTCAAATGACCAATCCTAACAGCACCTTCACCGGCGGCTTGACGATCCAAGGCAACGGCACGCCCTTGACCACATCACTGCTTCCCAACACCGGCGGTGTAGGAACGCTCGTCGATAACGCCGCCGGTATCTGCAGCGACGTCCGCTTAAATTCCAATACCGCGGCCGGCCCGAACACCAACACGATTACATTGGACGGCGGTCGGGCTTGGACGCCCAGCGTGGTCGCTTTCACGATCACTAATCCCATTTCGGTCACGGCAAATGGCGGTATGATTCAATCGCAGAATGGATCATCGGCTTGGAACAGCGCTATTAGCGGCACTGGCCTCCTAATCTTAAACAACAGTGGCACCGGTACGATAGATACGAATCTCGGCGGAAATATGAGCGGATTCAGCGGCACCTTGGCGGTCGATACAAATAGCGTCCGATACTTGAGCCTGAGCGGCTCAAATCTGGGCAGCTCCAGCGCCAATCTGCTGTTCTACGGGAATGGAAGTTACGGTACGGTGCGATGGAATGGAACCGCGGCGCCCACCGCTCCCATCTGCTTCGCTGAGTTGATCAGCGGACCGAGTACTACTGGCACGGTCGGCATAATTGACAACTCCGCGAGCACCACGGTCACATATCAGATCGGCGATAATACGGCCAATACGCCCAGCTTCGCAGGCGCGATCAAAAACACCTCCGGCACCGTGAATGTGACCAAGGTGGGCTCCAACCAGCAAACCCTTTCCGGGGCCAACACCTACACCGGCACTACCACCGCAAGTGGCGGGACCCTGGTGCTTAATAGTCAGTCGTCCAGTAAGTCGTTTATAGTCAACGGCGGCACGCTTAACTTTGGCAGCAGCGCTATAATTAATGCGAGCAGTCCGACGGCAACCGTCAGCAATGGCACACTATTGACCAATTCGGCATTAACCAGCAACTTGTCGGTTAACGTCAACGGCGGCGGCACCTTCAAATTCGGACTATCGAGCAACGGTTCCAGCGCAACCGTAGGCGCGCTCACCGTAGCCGGCGGCGCCTCGTCCTCCACGTATGGCACCATAGACCTGGTCGATAACTATTACGATACCCTATTCGCCACGGCCCTGACCATCGGCGGCACCTCGGGAAACTATTCCGTTTTGAACTTAGAGACCAGTGCCACCGCCAACGACGAAATCGTCAGTAGCGGCATCCTCACGCTCAATCCCGGCGGTGTCGCGGTCAACATCTCCGGCATCGCCGGTTCCATACCCGGTAACAATGATTACACCCTCATGACTTTCAGTTCCATGTCAGGGGGCGGCAGTTTTAGCCTCGTTGGGACTCCGGGCGGTTTTGGGAAACACTACTCTCTCGATTCGACATCCGGCACCTCGCTGGTCTTGCATGTTACCGGCGCCGATACCCCGGGCGATGCTTACTGGAAGGGCACCTATAGCGCGGCGTGGAACTACACTTCCGGCCCTCCGGCCAACCCGACCAACTGGGTCGATGCAAGCGGCAACGACACTTTTCAACTTCCCGGCGGCACCACAGCCGTCCATTTTACCGCCGATGGCGCTACGCATCTTAATACCACGCTGGGACAAAACTTCAGCATCAAGAGCCTGGAATTTACCACCGCCTCCGATGTGACTATCGGCGGGGCCTCCAACACCCTAGCCATCAGCTCGGGAATCACTGTTAATTCGGGTTCGGGCACCACCGGCCATATCATCAGCACCGGCGGCTTGCTCCTCACTGGCAACCAGACGTGGTACAATAATTCCTCCTACGCTTTTACCGTGGGTACATCCGTCAATCCCACCATAATCAGCGGCGGTCCGTCGTACGGCCTCATATTATCCAATTGGGCAGGCAGCGGACTGTTTGTGTTCAATGGCGCCAATACTTACAGCGGCGGCACGCTCATCGACTCCAACGCCACACTTCGAATAGGAAACGCCGGCGCACTGGGAACAGGCCCGGTTACGGTTAACGGCATCCTGAACCTCCACGGACAAAATTTGATCATAGGCGCACTTACCGGCACTGGCACCATCACCAACAATAGTGATCCCGGATCCATCAATTTCAGCACCACTTCTACTTCCGATACTTTTGACGGCGTTATCCAGAACGGCACTGGAACCGTTGCCGTCGTTAAGAGCGGAAGCGGAACCACGTCGTTGACAAACTCCAATGCCTACTCCGGCGGCACGACCATCGCCGGCGGCATTCTGAACGTCGCCAACAATTACGGAATCGGCAGCGGAACTATCTCCTTCACCGGCGGCACGATCCAGTGCGCGTCCGGCGTCGTCACCGATCATTTCGGTCTGATCATAAACAGCACTAGCGCGGTTGCAATCGACGCCACCCTGCAGGACTTCAACTACGCCGGTGCGATCGACGTTTCAAATACCGGCGGCTTGACCTTAGTCGGGGGCAACCTTGCCCTTTCCGGTGCAAACGCTTACAAAGGCACTAACAACATCAACTCCGGCACGCTTAAGCTCGGCGGCAGCAGCACGGCACTAGGCGACGCCGCCAATATCCTCAACCTTTCCACCAGTGCGGTCCTAGACCTCAACGGTCAAAGCGTCTCACAATCTACCGTCAATCTTGTCGGTACGACTCTGACAAACGATATGATCACCAACTCCGCTGGCGGCACTACCGGCACGTTGAACGCTAATATTGTGAATTATCAGGGCGGTCTCACTCTAACCAGCACGGGCAGCCTCGCTTTCCAGCTCATTGATAACGGGGGAAGCTCGGGAAGGACTCTCACGTGGAACAGCCCGGCCACACTCACGCTGGGCACTGCTACCACCACCAGTGGTCAGAACAGAATGTTACAGCTTGTCGTCCAACAAGGCACGGTGTTGCTCAACATGCCCGTTGAAGGCACCAGCAGTCCGATCTGTGTAGACCGCGGTCTGACTATCAACGGCGCCGGCGCAGTGGTGAGACTAACCGGCACCAGTACCAACCAAATCACGGATGGCCAACTCATAACCCTCGAGCTCGGCACTTTAGACTTTAACGGTCATAACGAAACAATCGGCGGCGTGACCGGCACAGCGACCACCGGTGTAATCGAAAACGATTCAGCCGGCATTACAACAGCCGTGGTGAACATGGCCACCACCACGGCGACCGCCGGGACAAGCACTTTCAACGGTATAATCCGGGACCACAGCACCGGCTCCGGCATCATAGCCATCACCAAGAGTAGCGCCGATGGCATTCAGGTCCTTACCAACGTTAACACCTATACCGGTCCGACAACGATCAGCGCCGGCACCTTATCGCTTACCGGTTCGGGATCGATCTCCAATTCTTCGACGATCAGTATCGCCTCGGGGGCCACTTTCGATGTCTCCGGGTACGCCCCCTCGCCGCCTGCGCCTTACTCCACGGGTGTAGGCCAGACCATCTCGGGCTCCGGCTCGATAGTTGGATCTTACACTCACGCCCAAGGTACGATTGTTCCGGGCACGGATGGCACGGTCGGAACGTTGAGCTTCAGCACCGGCACCGCTACCATCTCCGGCGGGAACATAAAGATCGACACGTCGACCAGCTCGGGCAACGACCTGATCGCCCTTAACGGCACGGGCAGCATTATCGGGGCTGTGTCCGTCAACGTCGGCACCGGTCTCGGCTATACAGCCGGGGTGCCGTATACCATTATCACTCAGGCAGCGGGCTTAGCTCCTGCCATCGGCAGTTGGACGACCACTTGGGATAGACGCGGAACCCCGCCGACCCTGACCTCGACGGCAACCACGGTTCAAGTGACCCTTCACACGGCCACAGCCGGGGATAGCCTGAACTGGTCGGGCACGTCCGTCACGTCCGGCAGCGCCTGGGACATTTTCACCACGCAGAACTGGTACGATACCACCAGCTCCAGCCTTGACACGTTCCACAGGGACGATAACGTCGCCTTCGGCGACACGTACGACGGCACCCATGCTCCTTCGACTACTGCTGTCACGCTGAATACGATAGTCACTCCTACTCCTCCCGTGACCGATCCCGTGACCGTCAACGCCGTGACCTTCAACGCATCGACGTTGAATTACACTCTTAGCGGGACGGGCGGTATCGCCGGCACCACGAGCCTGGTCAAAAGCGGATCGGGCACGCTAACCAT
>JBEKFZ010000125.1:0-10842 GCA_050013075.1 Thermoguttaceae bacterium
GAACTGACCGAGAGCAGTGAAGCGATGATCCTCGTGTGCATGATTCACCGTATGTTGCGCCATCTCAAGCCGGCCGAACTGGCTGCTGGATGGGAAATGTGACTTTCCAAACACGTTCTTAGAGAAGGCCTCTCCTTCTATAAGGTGAACGATAAAGTGTGCCCGTTTTGCCAACAAAGCACCTCAGACGCATTTGCCAAGAGCTTGAATGATTATTTCGATGAAACGTTTGAAAGGGACAGTAAGGTGATCGACGAACTTGAAACCAACTATAAGACCGATTCCGCGCGACTTCAGCAAGAGATCAAATCGATTATCGCTACGCCATCTAAGTTCCTTGATGTTGAGAAATTAAAGGCTGAAAAGGCCCTACTGGATTCCAAGATCACTATCAACATTCAACGAATTGCTACGAAGAAGAAGGAACCGAGCCAAAGCATCGAACTAGAATCGCTGACTAATGTTCTATCTGAGACACAAGCACTCATCTATGCTGCAAATGCTCTGATTTCCGAGCACAACAGGATGGTCACAAACCTTGAACTAGAGCGGCGAAATTTGACCGCGCAGGTGTGGAAGTTCCTCCTTGAAGTAGAACTCAAGATAGACATTACGGTCTACGAAACCAAGCGAGATAGCTTGAACACAGCCATTAAAGCATTGACGGCGAATATTAATTCAAAAACGAATGCCAGGGCGACGAAGGCAGAAGAAATCCGTGCACTTGAGAAAGATACAACCAGCATTCAGCCAACAATTGATGGAATTAATTCTCTCTTGTCTTCCTTTGGCTTTCAAGGCTTTTCACTAGCGAAGACGGACAATGGAACGTGTTACAAACTGGTCAGAACTGACGGAACCAACGCAAAAGAAACATTAAGCGAAGGCGAGAAGTCATTCGTTACATTTCTCTACTTCTATCACTTATTGAAGGGAAGCGACTCGGAAAGCGGAATGACAACCGACCGCGTAGTCGTGTTTGATGATCCTGTCTCCAGCCTCGATAGCGACATCTTGTTCATCGTTGGAAGCCTCATCAAAGGACTTTTCAATGAAGTCCGGGCTGAAACGGGGCACATCAAGCAAATATTTGTCCTCACGCACAACGTATATTTCCATAAAGAAGTTACGTTCAATCCAAAGCGTGGTAATGAGGCCATGAGCGAAGAAACGTTCTGGACAGTATACAAGTCGGGCTTGTTTTCAAAACTTAAGAAGCACAACTCGAACCCTATCAAGACCTCATACGAGCTTCTATGGGCTGAAGTTCGGAAACCAGATCATTCAAACCTCACGATTCAAAACACCCTACGGCGTATCTTAGAGTATTACTTCAAGATCTTGGGTGGCATCGATTTCGACAAGATTTGCGCGAAGTTTGATGGTAAGGAGAAGTTAATCTGTAATTCGCTTTTCTCGTGGGTCCACGCTGGGTCACACTCAGCCCACGACGATTTATATATATCGACTGATGAGTCAACGGTCGAGACCTACCTCAATGTGTTCAGAGCAATTTTCGAGAAGTCGGATCATCTTGCCCACTACAATATGATGATGGGGGATGCGTACTTGGGAAGTGAACCAGTTCCCACTCCGGTGTGAGTCTTAACGAATCCAGAAACATCTAATAAATCGTTCCACTGAACCGTCTTAAGCAGTTGCTAAACTCCAATGTTACCGTCGCGGTTGTCTCATAATCTCAACCGTTTGCTCGGATTTCTCATCTTCCGACAGCTTATCGACACTTGACACGGTGTCGGCGCGGACGTGGGTGGGAGATAATCCTGGGAGCTTTCCAACCTGCTCGGGATATAACAAAAGCGGGCAGCCCCGTTTCGCCGGGGCTGCCCGTCTTGAGATTCTCCATTTTGGATCGCGATTGCACACCACCTTGTGCGGCGTTGGGATTGCTACTCAGCCGCCACTATGTCCGCTTCCGGCGGGGTGTACGGCGTTTGATTCAGGGTCCAACCGTGTTCCGTCCCGGCGAAGGTGTAGATGCCATCGGCCATCACGAGACGGGACTTCCCAAACGATCCGCCACGATCAAAATCGAGGACACCCGCCTGCACAGCCGTCAGTTCCAAGCGGGAGCCGGAGGGCAGGCTCTTAAGCTGGCCGTCCACGAGGAACTGGAGGGTTACGCCGGTCTCAGCCGGATTCACTACGGCGATGGATCGGGCCACCATGGGCAGAGGGTTGGCCGGGACTGCTTCCATCGGGAGCGGATTCGCCGGAATCGCGCCGTTATCGGACTGCGGCACACAGGAACTGCAAGCGACATTGCCAACTGGGGCGGGCTGACAGCACGGGCTGCAGCAACACGAACAACAAGAGCAACCGCCGCAAGGCATCGGTGAGTCATCCGGAACTGGAATCGGACCAGGACCCGGACCAGGACCAGGACCCGGACCAGGACCAGGACCCGGACCAGGACCCGGACCAGGACCCGGACCAGGGCCAGGACCCGGACCAGGACCCGGACCAGGACCCGGACCAGGACCCGGACCCGGACCCGGACCAGGACCCGGACCAGGGCCAGGACCCGGACCAGGACCCGGACCAGGACCCGGACCAGGGCCAGGACCCGGACCAGGACCAGGACCAGGACCAGGACCCGGGCCAGGACCAGGACCCGGGCCAGGGCCAGGACCCGGGCCAGGACCAGGGTGCGGGGGATGATTGGGCACCGGACGAATAGCAAGCGTCGGCTGGGTCTTCGTGACCGCCGTGTTGACGCCGACCACGTGGGTCAGGGTTCCCGGATTAGAATTGAGCGTCTTGGCCGAAGTGATAGGGATGATCCGTTCGGCCTGTGCGGCTGCCAAATTTCCGGCTTTGGCATAACCTGCCGCGTTGGTTGACAGGCTGCTGCCGGCCATTGAGGCCGCGCCGCCGAATTTGGCGCCTTGCCCGAACGAGCCAGCTTGTGAGAATGAGGACATGTGCCCTGCCGATCCTCGCGTGGCCCCACCATTTGAGCCTAACAGGCCGGCCGTCGCGGTTCCACATGTTGCCAGTGCCATCGCCGTCGCTACGGCATAAGCACATACTCGCTTCAAAATAAAACTTTTCATCGCACGTCTCCTTTGCATTTGTAGGTCCACAAGGGACCCGACCTGGGGGTGAAAAAACTGCTTTACTATGTTGAGAGGCCTAATCAAAGGGCTCATGGGCCCCTGAGTTGATCTCTCTCTGCTTCTTATACTGGCCGCAACCGATTTGTGACTGAAAATTAGCTCGGATGTGACCAAATTTTTTGGGTTTCAGCCGCCGGCGGGAATTCGCTTATATTCCAGCGGTTGTTGACCGCCGGCTAGTGACACTATTAATTTGCGATTCAATAAACAGACGCTACACCCTCTTGAACATCGCTCTAAACTAAACGAATGAAAAACGCCGGTAAAAACGGCATTTGAATTCCCGGACATTCCCACTAATGTTACTAAGGCGTTACACAATACCGCCTTGCGCGGTGTTATCATGACGGCTGTAGGGCAAGGCGTGAAAGGCGCAAGGCATGGAAGAATGCGAAATGGAACTTTTCCGGCCTGGACGGCGTCCAATTGCCCATGAGGGAAGTATTTCATCCTAAGTAAAGGGAAACATATCATCCGAAGTGAATGACGAATTGTCCTGAAATAGAAATTTGAAACAGAAAAGGAGGAAGTCATGTTCAAGAAGGTTGTTCACGGTTGTCTGGCTGCGATCCTGGTCGGTCTGTTGGCGGCCTGGTGCGCCATGGGGCAAGATAAATCGCCGGAAAAGGAAAAATCTCCGGCCGATAAGCCCGAGGTGAAGTGGGCGCCGGCGGTCAATCCAAAACCGCTGTCCGAAAACGTCAAGCTGGGATTAAAATGGCTGGCCGATAAGCAACTGAAAAACGGGGCCTGGGGCCAGGGCGAGGAGTCGGCCGAGATGGGCGGCGGCGCGAAATTGAAGGACGTCTCGATAGTGGCCGACACCTGCGCGGCCGCTTTGGCCTTGATTCGCGCGGACAACACGCCGTCCAAGGGCGAGTATGCGAAGAACCTGCTGGGGGCCGTAAAGTTCATCTGCGGCGAGATCGAGGAGTCGGACGTGGATTCGCTATACATTACGCCCGTGCGCGGCGCCCGGGTGCAAATCAAACTCGGCCCGTACATCGATACCTTCATGGCCGCGATGCTGCTGCCCGAGGTCAAGGACCGGATGCCTGACGAACAGGGCAACAAGCGGGTCGCGGCCGCGTTGGAAAAGGTGCTTGCCAAGATCCAGAAAAATCAGCGTCAAGACGGCACTTGGGGCGGCCAGGGCTGGGCAACCACGCTCCAGCAAGGCATAGCCGTAAAGGGCCTGAACCGGGCCGCCCAATACGGCGCGGCGGTGGACGAGAAGGTCCGCGCCCGGGCCGAAGATCAAGCCCGCAAAAGTTTCGACAAGTCATCCGGCAAGTTCAACGAAGAAGGAGCGGCCGGCGTGCAGCTTTATACCGCCGGAGCGAACCTGGGCGCAGTCTCCGAGTCGGTAAAAACCGACCAGCAACAAAAACCGGCGCTCGAACGGCAACTTGCCGACTCTTCCACGCCCGTAGCAGTCCAAGAGGAAGTGCGGGCAACGCTCGATCGGTACAAGGCGGCGGAAAAGGACCTGGCCGAGGCCCAAACGGCGGTCATCGCCAAGCTCGACGACAAGCAGTTCATCGCCGGGTTCGGGTCCAACGGCGGCGAGGAGTTTTTGAGTTACATGAACATCGGCGAGAGCCTGGTCACAAAGGGCGGCGACGTTTGGAAGTCGTGGGATAAGTCGATTTCCGAGAATCTCGACCGCGTGCAAAACAACGACGGCAGTTGGTCGGGCCACCATTGCATAACCGGCCGGACGTTCTGTACTGCAGCGGCCTTGCTGGTGCTGATGGTCGATCGCTCGCCCGTGCCGATCTCTGAAAAAATGAAGCGGCAATGAAATCTTAACTGAAGTTTTGCAAATTGTAAATCCAATGTCCCCTCTCCCACTGGGAGAGGGTTAGGGTGAGGGCGGTTGGCCGAAAAATGTCTTGCCTTGTTTACGTACTTGCTTCATCCCCCTCACCCCCAGCCCCTCTCCCATAGGTAGAGGGGAGCAATTTGCAAAACTCCAGTCTTAACTGAAAACTGATTACTGAAAACTGATAACCATCCATTAATATAACTATCATGCGATTTCAACAGGCCGCATTGGTATTGTTTCTCATCCTGCTTGCCTCGTCGGCAAAGGCCGAAGATCGCGACGTCACGGACCTGACGCGCCGCCTTGACGCCGCCTTGGACAAGGCCGCGCGATTTCTTCTCTCCAAGCAATCGGCCGACGGGGCTTGGAGATCGGAAACCTACGGCGCGCTTCGCGACGGCCCTTCGCTCACGCCGCTGGTAATGAGTGCGTTGTTGTTCTTGCCGCAGTCCGGGGAGGAGGGGCAAGCCGCGCTTCGCAAGGGTGCCGAGTACCTGGCCGGATTCGCCGGCGACGATGGAAAACTCAAGGTCGGCCCGCGTGAACTCCTTTTCCCGGTGTATACGGCCGCCTCGGCCAGCCGGGTGTTGGTGCTTGTCCAGCGCAGCCCGCGCTACGTCAGCGCCCAGCAGGCGTGGTTGGCCTATCTTCGCGCCCGGCAGCTCAACGAATCGCTGGGCTGGGCGCCATCGGATCCGGAGTACGGCGGCTGGGGCTTCTCGCTCGACGCGCCCCGCAAACCTGCACCGGGAAAGCCCAAGGAACTCTTGCACGAATCGAACCTGGCGGCCACGGTCTTTGCCGTGGCCGCGCTGCGTTCGGCCAAGACGCCAGCCGACGATCCGGCATATGCGCAGGCGCTATTGTTCATTAAGCGGTGCCAGAACTTCAGCGACGATCCCGCGGCCGCCGACCCCGAATATGACGACGGCGGATTCTTCTTTATCCCGGGCGACGCCGCTCAGAACAAGGCCGGCCCGGCCGGCGTCGACCGTTTTGGCCAGGCTCGGTTCCGCTCCTACGGCACGATGACGGCCGACGGCCTTCGAACTTTACTCCGCTGCGGCCTGAGTGAAGACCATCCGCGAGTCGCCGCCGCTCGGGATTGGCTCATACGGAACTTTTCGGCGGCCCACAACCCGGGTGAATTTGCCGGCGACAGAGCGGTGCTCCGGGACGCAACCTATTATTATTGGGTCTGGTCGGCCTCGCACGCCCTGCTCGCGCTTCGACTAAAGCGGCTTGAAACCCGCGATGGTCCGGTCGCCTGGCCCGAAAAATTCGCCGATGAACTCCTGGAGAGCCAGCGGCCCGACGGCTCGTGGGTCAACCGCTTCACCGACGCGAAAGAAGACGACCCCCTGATCGCCACGCCCTGGGCCGCCGCGGCGCTGGCAATCGCTCGGGCCGTGACCACGGGCCAGCCCGGCGCACAGGGCGATCGCTGCCCGGTTGGCACGCCGGCAAATAATTAGGCTCATATAACACTCTTTGTAAGGGATTGAGGCCTCACTCGATATATTGGGCGCAGGTTTGAAGTCATTCGTTCCCAGGCCTCCGTGCTCTTCCACAAATGTGCGGTACGTTATCCCAGTGTATAAATTGCCAAAATGTTGCCAATTTTGCTTGTAACGGCTGCGGAATTTTGTTAAAATATATAAAAATACGAAAAGCGATGCAACAGAAATATCGCGACTAGAGACATAATCGTGGGGGAGCGGTTACCGCAATTTTTGAAGACTCCGTTTGATGACGCGCGGTTCGTGAAGTCAGGATCTGCTTGACGCACCATGCAAAACCGCATTTCAGAACCATCTTTATCCGGAACAAGATGGTTTTTCGCACAGATCCCTACCACTCCGAATAAAATCCAATACCAGTGATCATATCATGGCCATCGCAGTCCGTCAGTGGTTGAAAGGTAGTTGGCACGGAACCAGGTCCAAGAAGAACAGGCCGCTGGTAAAAGCCCGTTATCTGTTCGAGCATTTGGAGCCGCGGATGTTATTGAGCGGCTCCAGCGTAGTCGACGAGACCAGCGCGGTAAATCTGTTAACCGAATTAAGCCAAGTCGCCACGGTTACTAGCGAGGCGGTAACCGACACTACTTATCTTACGACCGATGCGGCATCGACGCTCACTGCTTCCAGCCTGGCCGCTGCCCCGCTGGACACCATTGTTTTCGGCAGCACAACATCCGAAACCAACCATGCATTCTCGCAAAACTCCAGCCAGGTCATCACCGGAGGACTCAGTCAGACGGCGCGGCAACTGCTGCCGCTTAGTACGGTGGCAGTCAACGGCGGGGACATGACCTTCACCATGACCGTCGACCCGGTGAAGCGAAACTACTTCACGATAAAACTGTGGGGCTCGGACGACACCGATAGCGGCAAAGGCCGATTGTACCTGTATATCCCCGTCGATGGCGTCAATTACCAGGTCGGTTACCGCCATGAAGGCGACTACGCTCCCCTGAGCGTCACGGCCAGCAAACAACCGTTGCCAGGGCAATTCTTCTACTCGACCACGCTACTGCCGCTCTCGATGACGCAAGGCAAGACATCAATTACGTTGACGATCATTTCCACCGGCGAACTGTACGGACTAGGCTCGGGCGGCCCGCCCAGCGGCAACTACCAATTCAATATGGACACGCCCAGCCGGGGAATCTACCGCGCTTACACGCACACCGATCCGCTACTGGACGTAAGCGGCGAAACGCAAGGAACGGCCCCGACGACAACCACGCTTACAACACCGACTGAGAGTTCGGTTCTCGGCCCGACAGGCACCTATACGACCGGCATTAACAGTTGGGTCAGCGGCCGATTAACCGCAGCGATTACGACTTTCAACACCGAGCAAGTCGCCATCCTGGCACAAGCATATTCCGTGTCTCAGCTTTCAAACGGATATCAGAACGCGAACATTGTGAGCAAAGTGATCGCCGTGATCGACGGCTTTGCGACGGATTACTATGCCAGTCCCTATGTAAGTCCTACCAGCACCGGTAACGCCGTTACCGGCGCCGACAACTATGGCGCCGCTGGCGGCAACGAGGTTTGGGGCGGCAGATTTGGCCCGTTGGGCTGGGCGATCCATCTACTGTTGCCGCAGCTCCAAAGCAGCTTGGACACGGTTGTGAACTATGGCACAGGGGGCAATATAACACGGCGCCAGGCATGGGGCGACATGCTATTGGGTAGCCGCGATTACGGGCGCTTCAGCCGAGACTCACGCTACCTTACAAACCAGTCGCTGATCGCCGATGAGAATATCTACAAAGCCAACCGGGGCCTATTGGACCTGGGCAACGCCAACGCATTTACCGAGAACAATGCCCAGCGATATCTCAAGGAATCGATTGGACTGCTTCCCTGGCTGGGCAGCGATCTGGTCGGCGGCGGCAGTTCGTTGAAATACGGCAGCAACTATTACCAAGTCACCGAGGACGGACTGACGCGCGAGTGGGGCTACGCCGGCGGCTACAGCGAGATGCAAGTCTACGCCGCTAACTTCTATGACTGGACCGGCAACGTCGATTTCAAAAACCAGGCGATCAAGATGGAGAAGGCTATCGCTTATATGCGCACGCCGGCCATTGATGTAGTCGGCAGCAATTACTATCGCTCGATGGAACGCGTCGGACTGCTTGCGTGGCGAGGCGTGCGAGAGGCGGACGGCTATTTTTCCGACGAAATTGCCTACGGCGACCAGGGGCCTTGGTCAAACGGCATGCGAGTTGCCGGAGTAACGCTCGATCCATACGCCATTGGATACGCAAAGCAGATGCTGGCGGATGGACAGTATTTAAGCCAGTTAATCGCCGACCCGAGATATTATTTCGCCTCAGGCACGGTGAATTTGGACTATCGCTTCGCACTCTATGCATGGAACGATTACAACGCGGTAAAAAACTCAACTGACAGCGGTATCCGCCTGCCGATGACCGACGGCCAGCCGGATTTCGCCTGGGCGGACGAGCAAGACGGGATCGTGGTGATCAAGCACGGCACGGATCGGTTGTGGATCGAGCCGTACTGGCAGGCCAAGGACGGCACCGGCGTAAACGGCATTGGCCGATTTGAGTACGACAACGGCCAGTACGTGCAGTATGGCGTGTTGGAGACCGATCCTCAATTCACATATAGCGGTTCGTACTACGTCCGGCCGAATATGATTGACAACCCCATAACTACCGCCTTCACCCCGCCAGACAATCCCAGCAACGCGTATGCGGGTGAGTTGCTTCCCATCGCGGCCAATCCCGGAGATGCGAGGGAAGACTCTCCATATCGCGGCAAGGCAAATTTCTACGCTTTACGCTTCGGTCACTACCTGATCGGTATAAATACTACCTCGGACACGAGCTATGAACTTAAAACTCCAGTGGGCTTCACATCGGCCGAGGACCTGGTTTCCGGGGAAACCTTGAGCGGCACGATTACCGTGGGGCCCAACTCCACAGTGGTTTTGTACCTGAGCGACTCCTATGACGCCGCGCCGGTGCCCACTGCGCCTCTTTTGCTGCTCGCCTCGGCCACAAGCTCGCACGTGTCTTTGCAGTGGACCGCCTCCTCGGGCGCAGCCACTTACAATGTCAAACGGGCTTTGGCCAGCGGCGGCGCTTACACAACAATCGCCACGGGCTTGACGGGTACGACGTTTGTGGACTCGACGGTATCGAGCGGCACGGCGTATTTATATGTCGTCTCTGCCTCGAACGCCAACGGCGAAAGCTACAACTCGATGGTAGAGTCGGTCAGCACCGGTCTGCCGTCGTCTTGGTATAGCCAGGATATCGGCACGGTGACGACCGCGGGCAGCACCAACTACATAGCAAGCGAATTGATCGTGCACGGGAGCGGTTCGAACGTCGGCGGCACCGCCGATTCGCTGCAGTTCGCGTATCGGAGCGTTACCGGCGACTGCACGATAATAGCGCGGCTGGCCTGCGAGACGCTCGGAACCACAACTACCATACTGGATGACAAAGTGGGCCTGATGATGCGAAGCTCGACGGACGCCGGCGCCCAAAACGTATTTGTATTTTTGGACAGCAAATATAATGCGGCAAGATGGCAGATGCGAACTACAATCAACGGCAGCACGTCAGCCGGCACTGACTTGACGAATATGGTGATGCCGATATGGTTCAAGCTGCAACGCGTCGGCAACGTATTCACCGGTTACATCTCATCCGACGGTTTGACATGGACATTTGTCGGCACAAGCACCATATCCATGAGTAATTCGATATATGTGGGCGTGGCGGTATGCTCGCGCGATCAGCTTTATCTAAACACTTCCACGTTTGACAACGTCACCATAAACGGCGCCGCTATCGATTCGGCCCCCACGGTGGCCAAGGCAGCCAGCGCTACACCTAATCCCGTTTACTTACCTACTACCACGTCCACTCTCAGCGTGCAAGGCAACGACAATGGCGGAGAGGCGAACTTGATTTACACCTGGTCGGCTACAGGGCCGGCGGCGGTTAATTTTTCGGTCAATGGAACTCACGACGCTAAAAACACTATCGCAACCTTTAGCAAAGCCGGCAGCTACTCATTCCAAGTTACAATTACCGATCACTTTGCACAGAGCGTCACCAGCAGTATCGCCGTCAACGTGTACTCGACCATTGCCGGGCGGTATATCTTTTACAACAACTCAAAATTTGACGGCACTAGCGACAGTGCCGCGATCGCCACGGACAAAGCGGCCCTTTTGCCGGGCCAGAAGGCGACCTTCGCCAACTACACCAGTTACAGCCTGGGCATCAACGGAATCATTGTGGATATTAAAGGTTTGGCCAATCCCGGCGCTCTCGACGCCGCCGACTTTCAGTTCAAAGTGGGCAACGGCGGA
>JBEKFZ010000126.1:0-10812 GCA_050013075.1 Thermoguttaceae bacterium
GGGACCTCCTTGTCCTTTGCGTTTAACCACACAAAGTTTACAAGGAACCCCGTCCTGTTTTCACTATCAATTTCCATCATAAAATCTGCGAAAGTTCAGCTATATATCCCTTCAAGATTCTTCGCTTCGCTCAGAATGACATTATTGTTTTTGGATAGGCTCTGAGACCAATTGTACCATTGGCATTTACATCGCTATCGATGAGCCGGACTCCGGCCTAAAAGCCAAGCATTCGCTTATACTCCGCCATCCGTTTATCGATGTCTTCGCGGTTGATGATCTTCAGCCGCTCGAGGCTGAAATCCTCCACGGTGAAACTGGCCGTGAGAATGCCGTAGGCCATGGCTTTTTTGAGCGTTTTGGGATCGAAATTATCCTGCTCGGCCAGGTAGCCCATCATTCCGCCGGCAAAACTGTCGCCGGCCCCGGTCGGATCGACCACTTCGGGCGTGGGATAAGCAGGCAGGACGTATGTTTCGTGTTGGCTGAAGAACATCGCACCGTGCTCGCCCTTTTTGATGACCACGAAACTCGGGCCCAACTGGCGGACCGCGTGGCCTGCCCGCACCAGGTTGTCGATGCCCGTAAGCAGCCTGGCTTCACTGTCGTTGAGCACCAAGCCGTCGATGCGCTTGAACAACTCCCGCAATTCCTTATGCTCGGTGCGAATCCATAAGTCCATGGTGTCGGCCACTACTAGCGACGGGCCCGTGCATTGATCGAGCACTTTCATTTGCAGTTTGGTCGAACCGTTGGCCAAAAACAGGAACTTGCAGCGGCGATAGGATTCCGGCAGCACCGGGTCGAACTGATTCATCACGTTTAACTGGATGTCGAGCGTTTCCCGATCGTTCATATTGGCCGCGTACTTGCCGCGCCAACGGAACGTTTTCCCTCCGCGGATGATCTGCAATCCGGTGGTATCGATGCCCCGGGCCTTTAGCAAATTGGTATGTTCGCAAGGCCAATCCTCGCCGACCGCGCCGGCCAGCCGCACCGACGTGAAATAACTGGCCGCATAAGAAAAATATACCGCCGAACCGCCCAAGATATTATCCCGGGTTTGAGTTGGCGTGACCACGCTGTCCAAAGCAACCGAGCCGACAACGACCAGGGGCATGAATGGAGTTCCTTGAAAGGGTTCAGGGTTAAGGATTCAAGTGAATTATCGGTTAACAGTTTTCAGTGAACAGTTTATCATTCATCATTTATAGTTCAGCGTTTAGCATTTTAAATTATCCCCAATCCCCAATCTCTAATCTCTAATTTGCGCCTTTTCTATCTTCGCCCAGGTGTCTTTTAGCGTTACGGTGCGATTGAAGATAGGTTTTCCGGGCTTGGAATCGCCGCTGTCAACGCAGAAATATCCCAGGCGCTCGAATTGGAATCGGCTGCCCGGGGCGGCGATTTTCAAACTCGGTTCCACGTAACAATCGGAAAGCACTTCCAGCGAATTCGGATTCAAATTGGCGCGATAATCCAGACCCTCGGGCACGTCGTCCGGGTTGGGCTTGGTAAAGAGCGAGTCGTACAGGCGGACCTCGGCCTTTAAAGCGTGGGCGGCCGAAACCCAATGGATCGTGCCTTTCACCTTTCGGCCGTCGGGCGTGTTGCCGCCCCGGGTTTCGGGATCGTAAGTGCAATGCACTTCCAAAACCTCGCCGGTTTTAGGGTCCTTGACCGCGCCCGTCGAGCGGACCAGATAACCCCAGCGCAGGCGCACTTCCTGGCCGGGCGCAAGTCGATAGTATTTCTTGGGCGGCACTTCGCGGAAATCGTCTTGTTCGATGTAAAGCACCCGCGAAAACGGCACGGACCGCGTGCCCATCCGCGCGTCCTCGGGATTATTGACCGCCTCCATCTCTTCGACTTGATCCTCGGGATAGTTGTCGATGACTAGTTTAAGCGGATTGAGTACGGCCATTACCCGGGGCGCTCGCTTGTTGAGGTCTTCGCGCAGGCAATGCTCCAAAAGGGCGATGTCGTTGATGCCTTCGATCTTGGCCACGCCGATCCGCTTGCAAAAATCGCGGATAGCCTCGGGCGAGTACCCCCGGCGGCGCAGCCCGCAGATGGTGGGCATCCGCGGATCGTCCCACCCGCTTACATGGCCGTCTTTTACCAATTCCAAAAGCCGCCGCTTGCTCATCACCGTGTAGGTCAGGTTCAAGCGGGCGAACTCGATCTGTTGCGGGGCGTAAATTCCCAGCTCTTTTACGTACCAATCGTACAACGGCCGGTGGTTTTCAAATTCCAGCGTGCAGATCGAATGTGTGATGCCCTCGATCGAATCCGATTCGCCGTGGGTAAAGTCGTACATCGGGTAGATGCACCATTTATCGCCGCTGCGATGGTGCGTGGCGTGCAAGATGCGGTACATCACCGGGTCGCGCATGTTCAGGTTGGGCGAGGCCATGTCGATCTTTGCCCGAAGCGTGCGCGAACCGTCTGGAAATTCGCCCGCGCGCATCCGTTGGAACAGATCGAGGTTCTCTTCCACCGACCGGTTGCGATACGGGCTGTTTTTGCCCGGCGTGGTCAAGGTGCCGCGATACTCGCGCATCTGGTCGGCGTTAAGATCGCAAACGTACGCCTTGCCGGCCTTGATAAGCTGGATCGCCCATTGGTAAAGTTGATCGAAATAGTCGGAGGCGTAAAACAGGCGGTTTTCCCAATCGAAACCCAGCCAGCGGACGTCCTCCATGATCGAATCGACGTACTCGACGTCTTCCTTGCACGGATTAGTGTCGTCGAAGCGCAGATTGCACTTGCCGCCGTAGTCCTGGGCTATGCCGAAGTTCAGGCAGATCGACTTGGCGTGCCCGATGTGCAGATATCCGTTCGGCTCGGGCGGAAACCGCGTATGCACTCGCCCGCCGTATTTGTTTGTCTTGAGATCTTCGTTAATGATTTCGCGGATGAAGTCGGTTGCGGCGGGAAAGCTGTCGGTGCTCATGTTATAAGTTTCCTTATCGTACTCCGTTTAGATGATTGCTAGTATAAACTCAAACTGTTAGCACTATTAGTAGTACCGACGTTGTCAGTTTGATTAGTTAGGGCCATTTATGGCCCTTTTCCACCGCAAGCGGTAGTAAGCCCGACGGCTAAACTGGCCGATTGTTCCCCTCCTCATACCCCGGTTGGGCCATTATTCGGCTGGTTTTCCCCGTCTATATGCTGGATTATTGAATTTTTTTGAGATTGCCACACATAAATGATTGACACACCACTTATATTTGGTATATTTATATTCAATTGCTCTATTTGTAAAAGCTAATAGAAGAGGTAGCGCCCGCATCTAAACGAAAACGTCCCGGTTGTAAGGACTGGTTTTCTATTGGATGCATTCTTCGGTCCGTGTGCTTAGGACCAAGCTCAATTTAAACGAATCAATTTCTGTAAGTGCGGAATAAATTTTCCGTCCTACTACAACAAGGAGAAACAAAAACAAAATGAAAAAGTTAATTACAATTTGTATGGTATGTGTATGTGTGCTGTTAACAACGGCGGCATGGGGTAATATCCTCAACTTCAGTTTCGATGAGAATGGCAACAACGCATATATCGTGAAGGATGACTTAGGTAACACCCTGCAAACCGGGTCGGTCGGACATGGAGTCAAAGCCGATGACTCTGGTAACACCAACTGCCCGATTTTGACCTTGTTCTACGGTGGACTCCCTGGTGAGTCTGATGCGTCTGATGGAGATATAAAGATTATGGAGCCTGGGACCACCACGATTAGTGACGTTTTGAGATTCGCCGGTGGCACCCTTTACGTATACTCCGATTTGCCCGAGGTGGGCGAACTACCACCTTTCGACCTGGCGGACAATGGAATTCCCACCGACGGAAGTGACCAGTGGCAGAGCACTGTGATTTCATTCAACGAAGAAGGAACTGAGAATGGCTGGAACGGTCTGCACTATACGGCCGGGGTGGGCGATCCAGGATTTATCGAGGGTTATTCCAGCGTCAGCTACGTCTTCACCAGTGATGTGCCCGAGCCGGGTACGCTTGTGATGTTGCTTGGCCTGGTTGGAATGTTCGCACTAGGTTATCTGCGGCGCAAATGAGAGATTAGTGAATAATTTACACGAGACCGAAACAGGGACCATCCTGGCGGATAAAGGATGGTCCCTTTTTTTGGCAGGGAAATATATTATCCCAAATCTTATTATTAATTCATATTTTACGACCAACGGTCGCGGCTTTATAAATTGGGGTGGAAGTTCAACTTCCACCCCAACATATTTCTGTGCGGCCCAGGGGCGATAGGGTTTTTTCATCCGCAGGTAGCAGCAAGACGCGGCCGGGACCGAATACCAGGGGGCTGGGCGCCATTTTTAAAGGTTCCCGGCTCTGGTGTAATCCTAATAGGTCACGCCCGTTCCAGAGTGCGGTCGATTCTGGCAAGGCAAGAGGTTTTGCCGAGGATGGCCAAGGTGTCGAACATCCCAAGGCCGGTCGATTTGCCCGTGACCCCCACTCGGACCGCGTGAATGATCTGGCCGATTTTTATTTGCCTCTCGGCCACGAAATCGTGCATCAGTTTTTCCAGAGTCGGAACGTCGAACGTTTCTAACATTGCCAGGCGGTCTTTGAAGTTCTTTAGCAACAAAGCGCCATCAGCTTTGCGAATGTGCTTGTCGAAAGATTTTTCGTCGTAGGGAATCTTTTCGTCAGGCAGGAAGAACTCGTCGAATTGTAGAATATCTCCGGCAACTTTCAACCGATCCCCGGCCGCGGCGACGACCGATTGAACTTTGTTAGCGACAATTTTGTCAACAGACGACATTATCAAACCGGAGCGTTCTAAAAACGGCAGCGCCAAGGCGACCTTTTTTTCCAACGGCAGTTGTTGAAAGTGCCGTTCCTGGAAGGACCAGAGTTTTTTGGGGTCGAAACTGGCCGGGGCCTTGTTTACGCGCTCCAGGGAAAAAAGCTTGATTAGCTCATCGCGGGTAAAATTCTCTGTCTTGTCGTCCAGCGACCAGCCCAGAAGGGCGAGGTAATTGATAATGGCATCGGGCAGGTAGCCCACGGTCTTGTAAAAATCGACAATCACGGGATTGAAGGAATCGGAGTCCGTCGGGTGACCGATTGCTTCGGCAATTTTCCGGCCATGCTCGACAAGCACGGCGAAATCGCGGTTTTTCAAGTATTTGTCCAGTTTTCGCTTGCTCAACTTATTCTTGCTGCCCGGCTCGGCCACAAAGGGCAGATGGGCGTATTGCGGCATGGGATATCCAAGCGCCTGAATCATAAAGACCTGCCGCGGCGTGTTGGAAAGATGCTCCTCGGCCCGGATTACGTGCGTGATCTCGAAATCATAATCGTCGACTACGTTCGCCAGGTGATACAAGCAGGTGCCGTCGGCGCGTTGGATTACGTGATCCTGCTCGCAGGCCCAATCGAATTCCACCCGGCCGCGGATCAAATCGTCCAGCGCCAATTTTCCTTCGCGGGGCATTTTCAGGCGGACCACGCTTTGGCGGCCTTGAGCCTCGAATCGGGCCCGCTCGGCGCGCGTCTCGGCCATGAACTGCCGGCTGTAGACAAAGGTCCGCTTTTCGGCCAAGGCAAGGTCGCGCTCGGCGTGAAGTTCCTCGGGCGTGGCGTAATCGCGATACGCATGGCCGCCGGCCAACAATTGCTCCACGGCGGCCCGATGGCGATCGGCCCGCTTGGATTGATAATAAGGCGCATGTGGTCCGCCCACCTCCGGTCCTTCGTCCCAGTCGATGCCCAGCCACCGCAGCCCATCCAGGATCGGCGACAATGCCTGCTCGACGTTCCGTTGCTGGTCGGTGTCGTCGATCCGCAGGATAAACTGTCCGCCGTGCTGCCGCGCGTATAACCAGCAAAAAAGTGCGGTACGAACCCCGCCAATGTGAAGATATCCGGTCGGACTGGGTGCGAATCGAGTGCGTGTCATTATAGGGATTAGGGTATGGACCGTGGAATATTAGTTTAGCCGCGACTCGTAGGAGAGCGAGTTTTACCCGCATGTTTTGTTTAATTGCAAATTTCAAATTGCAAATTGAACAACCATATCACTTGCACGATTTTCGCTTTACTCCGTACTACGTACTTTGTACTTTTTACTGAAAACTGATTACCGAAAACCGATCACCATCTACTATATACCATTTACCACCTGCCATCCACCGCCATCTGCCAATCCTACCTATCATGTTTTTCATGAGTGGGCAATAAATTGCCCACCCCTCACTGAGCGCTGTTCGCTGGCCATTTTCCATTGCCCACCCCTCACTGAGCACTGTTTTTTCATGAGTGGGCAATAAATTGTCCACCCCCCTTACCGATCACGGTCCTTAGCGGCGTTGGCGTTCGAGGCGTTCGCGTAAGAGCCGTTCGCGCAGGGCTTTTTTCTCTTGCTTTGTGAGTTTGCGAGTCACCGGCGCCGGTGGAGCGGGTGATTTAGAAAAGATGGGCTGAGTGGTGCTTGGACTGCTCGCGGCGGGCGATGAGGCGCGACGCAGCACCGGTTGCGGCGTGCCCGTCGGCGCATCCGTCCGCATCCATCCGTTGCCCGGCGTTACTAAGGATTTTTCCGCGGCGCCTTTATCCAAGTCCGCATGTTTTTTGGATTTTCGGCAAGGCAAAAGACCTTCGGCATCGAGGATGACAAATCGGGCGTTTAGGGCCATCGACATTAGCAGCATCAAATGGCCGAACATCGCCGCAGCGGAGCGGATCATTACCGCCTGGAAGGCATCGCCGATTGTTGCCAAACCGAGTTCCATGCCCGCCGCAACTAGATAACCGGCCGCGGCCAATGAAAAAGTCGCAATTCCAAGCCGGCACGGCCGCATGTCCAGCACAAGACGCGATCCCAAAACCCCGAAAACCAAAACATAGGGGATGATCCACCACAGGGTTCCATCGCCCCAAATACTGGTTTTCGTCAGGTAAATCATTATCTGCTTGAGGCCTTCATGCAGATTGGCGGCAACATCGGCGGCCGATAAAAAATAGCACAAGGCGGCCCAAAGCCAAATCCGATACCGGCCGTGATAATCGTCGGTCCTGTGCCGGCGGATGGTATACGTCAATACGGCAATCGTGGACGCCGCCAATAACAGTAGACTGGAAAACCAATTGCCCAAGCATCCCCTTTGCGTCAGATCTAATGCGGCGAATTGCCATCCTTGGATCCTCGTCGAAAGTCCGGACTGCCAGGCATGCAAACCCCCCAGGCCGGCAATAACCGCCAGCCCGGCGGCCAACCACAAGGCGAGTATTGTCAATCGCCGAGGAACAAGATCGATCAGGCGCATTTGCTCGTCCATGAAAAAGGCGTCTCTGTAATGATCCGATTGATTCGCCTGTGGAGCGTCGCCGGACGAAACCGGCGAAATGGGCATGGCGCCACCGTTATAAGTATCTTCGGTCAGCAACCGTCGGCGGCGATTGTTGCGTTGGACACTACCTCGAAATTGGCTGGAAGCGTGCAAAGACACGGTTGTAATTCACCTAAGTTTTCACCACGCAAAAAAATGATGACGCGGAGATTAAAATGGAATTGCATGTTATTACAGTAAAATAATCCCGCATATCTTTTCATCGACAATTGGATGCTTGCGGGTCTATCAAGTCCTGCGCCAACCTCCCGGACGACTCAGAATACGCATATTTACTTGTTTGTGCGTATTGTTTATTGCTCGGCGATTACCGGGTTTTGCAAGATGCCGAGTTTTTCAATTTCCACCTCGACCACGTCGCCCGGTTTAAGGAACACCGGCGGCTTGCGGGCGAAGCCCACGCCCGGCGGCGTGCCGGTGAAAATCAAATCTCCGGGGGCCAGTGTGCAGATATCCGAAACATAAGAAACCAGATAGTCGAGGGGAAAGATCAACTGGGCCGTGCTCGATTTTTGCATCACCTGGCCGTTCAGTCGGAGTTGAATTTTTAAATTTTGCGGTTGGGGGATTTCATCGGCGGTGAATATGGCGGGCCCAAAAGGCGCGAACGTGTCGAACGACTTGCCCAGCAGCCATTGTCCGCCGGGCTTGCGTATTTGCCAGTCTCGTGCGGAGACGTCGTTGCCGCAACAATATCCGCCCACGTGGCGCATTGCTTCGTGCCTGGGAATATGCCTGCCGCCTTGTCCGATGACCGCGACCAACTCCGCTTCAAAATCAACTTCCCGGCTGAGGCGGGGCAGTATGATGGGTTGCCGATCGGCGCAAACCGCCGAAGAAAATTTGCAGAACAAGATCGGTTCGCTGGGAGATTTCGCGCCGGTTTCCCTGGCGTGATCGGCGTAGTTCAGTCCGACGCAAATTATTTTTTCCGGTTGCGGGATGGGAGGAGCCGGCCGTAATCCCGCAAGTGGAATCGGCTTGCCCCCGGCCAAGGCCGCCTCTGCCCGGCGGATGCCGTCGGGTCCTTGGGCCAACAAGGCTTTAATGCAGGCGGGAACGCCGGGGTCGGCATGGTTTAGATCGATGAATTGATTGTCGCGCATGCCCGCCACGCGCGGACCGTCGGGAGTGTTGTAAGAAATCAGGCGCATGGGAAACAAAGGGATTGGGGTTTAGATTCATTGTGTTAATGTTTGATCGCATTTTGCGTGCATGTTTTTTTATTGCAAATTGAGAATTGCAAATTGCAAATTGAACAACCAAAAGCACTTGCGTGATTCACCGCTTTACTTCGTACTTTGTACGCTTAACTGGAAACTGATAACTGAAAACTTATAACCATCTGCCATGGACTTTTTGATTACGGTCGTCAGGCCATGCTACGAATTTGACAATATCGGTTTTATTTGCACAAGAGGTGGGGTGATGTGGAAAAAACCCATATTCCGGTTATATTCCCCCGGTTTTTGCCGTCTTTTTTAAGCGGCAATGTGTTTATTTTGCAGCATTGTTGCACTTATTCAACATCGCCCGGGCTTCTAGGTTGTGGCGGCAGTTAAACTTCCGCCACGACATAATAAACTAAACGGCCGTAAGGGGGTGATTTTGTCGTTAATCGGTCTGCTGAATTTTGACCTAACTCCCGTTGTGAACTAGGTTTTATTGATACAGGGAATTCGGCAGCCATGACAAACAAACCTGATTCTGAAGCGCAAGTCAACGCCGCATCGGCGTTGAACGTCGCCGCTGCGCTGAAGCCACCCGGTGACGCCGGGCAAGTTGACCAATGGTTAACCGACCTCAATGGCCTGTTGCGCGAGCTGGAGGTTATTACCGCGGCGAATCACACGTTGCCGCCGGTCCTCGGCAAACCGGCCGACAGTCAACTTATCCAGGTGCGGCTGGGAATCGCCAGCAGCCTGTTCGCCGCCCTGCAATGCAAACATGCCGCCACGGCCGGGCACTCCTTGCGCGTGGCCCTGACGTGTTCTTCCTGGGCGGAGAAGATGGGATTGGACCAGTCGCGGCGCGACGCGATTGAAATCGCCGCGTTGTTGCACGATCTGGGCGTGATCGGCGCGCCGGATCAAATCCTGCTGAAGCCGCGCAACCTCGAGGAAGACGAGATGGCCTTGATGTTGGACGCGCGAAAGAACAGCCTTGCAATCCTCAAACATTGCTGCACTTCGGAGGAGGTGTTGGCGATCGTGGAAAACGTGCCGGCCTGGTACGACGGCAGCCGGAAAGGTTTTTCGCACAGCGGGGCCGACATCCCTTTAGGCGCAAGGATGATCGCCATTTCCGAGGCCTTCGACGCCATGACCACCGATCACGTTTATCGCCCGGCGCGTTCGCACGAATCCGCCATGGCCGAGTTATTCGAGTGCGCCGGCACGCAATTCGATCCCGAACTGGTCCGGCTCTTCGCCGAGTATCACCGCGACGACCACTCGGCCTTGCATCAAAGAACGGCCCAGCGATGGCTTCACGCGCTGGACAGCGAATTGGTGGATTCCTACTGGTCGTTGAACACCGTGCCTTCTCCGCTGCGCGGCGCGAAAAGAGAATATCTGTTTGAGGCGAAATTACTGGAAAACATGGCCGACGCGGTGACGTTCATCGACGCCGCCGGACGGATCATGCTTTGGAACCGCGGCGCCGAGCGGCTGACGGGAATCGCCGCGGACGGCATTTGCGGCCAGCTTTGGCATCCGGCGTTGCTGAAAATAAGCGACGAAAAGGGCGAATCGATCGACGATGCGGATTGCCCGCTGAAATCCGTGCTGAAATCGGGAGTACATTCGTTGAGGCGATTGACGATTGTCGCCCGCATGGGCCGGCCGGTCGCCGTCGACACGCACGTCATCCCCGTGGCCGGCGAGGACGGAATCATAGTCGGCGGGATACTGATGTTCCACGACGCCTCCTCCGAAACCACCTTGGAGCGGCGGTGCATGAATTTGTACGATAAAGCCACCAAGGATCCCATGACCCAAGTGGCCAACCGGGCGGAATTCGACCGCGTGCACGAGATGTTCATCGAAGTCCATCAAAAAAGGCAGATCCCTTGCAGCTTGATCATCTGCGACCTGGATCGATTCAAGCAGGTCAACGACACCTTCGGACATCAGGCGGGCGACGAAGCCATCAAGTGCCTGGCCGCCTTGCTGAAGAGTTCATGCCGGCCCGGCGATCTGGTGGCCCGCTACGGCGGCGAAGAGTTCGTGGTCCTATGCACCGATTGCGATAATGCCACCGCTGCCCGCCGCACCGAACAAATCCGCATGAACTTATGCCACATGCCTCAACTTAAAATGGGAAGCCGCCAGATCACGGCCAGTTTCGGCGTAACCGAAATTCAGCCCGGCGATACGCCCGAAACCATGCTCCGCCGAGCCGACCGGGCCCTTTTGCAGGCTAA
>JBEKFZ010000127.1:0-10595 GCA_050013075.1 Thermoguttaceae bacterium
AATGCCGTGCGGACGCGTTCGACCACGACCGGTGCGATGCCAGGATCGGAGACCCAAATCAGCAGTCCGAATTCGTCGCCGCCGATTCGGGCCACAAAGTCGCCTTGGCGTAGGCTTTTGCACATAGCCAAGGCTACGGATTTTAAGACTTCATCTCCGGCCACGTGGCCGAAGGCGTCATTTATATGCTTGAAATGATCCAGGTCGAAAACGGCCAGGCAAAGGCAGCGGGAATCAGTTATCTCACCCATGCGCTCGCGAAGCGTTTGATCCCAAGCCCGGCGATTTGGCAGTCCGGTCAAAGCATCGGTAAATGCCTCGGTATACAAGCGGTGTTGGAGTTCGGTGAATGAGAGTTCCCGACGTCGCAGGCGTACGATTTCAGCCAATAGACGGCAGGCCAATTGCAACTCCCGGGGACTCGGCCGGTCGGGCAAGTTTACGTCGGCCGGGGCGTCGCTGCCGATGCGGATCACGCCGCAGTCCCCCTCGAATACAGGGGTTCCGTCGGTGATTACTACATCGGGCTGCTGATCTTGCTGGATGGAGGCGGAATCGAACCAAATACAAGCGGATATCGGACCGAGCATTTCCGTCCAGAGCCGGATATTTTCCGCTGTTTCGGCCAGCAGCAAGATTTTCACGGATTCAGGGGATTTTTCAGTCATAAATTGTGTTTGCAAAACCGCAAGCGGTTTTATAATCCCACGCGTGACCGCCGGTCGCGGCTTTATGACCCCTGATTATATCACAGTCTGCCTGCTTGCAGCATTTCCAGTGCTTGGTAGAATCACCGGGAACGTCATTTTTCAGAAATGGGCTGGTACTCATGGGAACCGAGACAATCGAACTTGGGCCGGTCCCGAGCTGGTGGACGCGGCGGCATTTGCTTGGGCTGGAGGAACTTTCGGCCGAGGAAATTTTACTTATTTTGGACAAGGCGGCGGTTTTCAAGCAGATTTGGGGGCAAGAGCAAAAACACCTCCCCTTGCTGACCGGAAAAACGTGCGTGACCTTGTTTTTCGAGAATTCCACGCGCACGCGGACTAGTTTCTCGCTTGCTGCCAGAAGGCTTGGGGCAGATACCGTGGATTTTTCCGCTTCGACCAGCAGTCTTTCAAAAGGCGAGACCTTTATCGACACGGCGAAAAACATCGAGGCCATGGGCGTGGATGCGGTGATAGTTCGCCACCGGACGCCCGGCACCCCCCAGTTGTTGGCCCAAAATCTTCGCTGTGCCGTGATTAACGCCGGCGACGGCGCCCACGAACATCCCACCCAAGGTCTGCTGGATATCATGACCATCCGCCAGCGCCGAGGCCGGATTGAAGACCTGACGGTGGCCTTGGTAGGCGATATCGCCCACAGCCGCACGGCTCGATCGAATATCTGGGGACTGAAAAAACTGGGGGCCCATGTGATCGTGTGCGGACCGTCCACGTTGGTCTCGCCGCGCTGGGCAGAGTTGGGCGTGGAGTATTCCTATAGCCTGGATGCCATCCTTCCACGCGTGGACGTGTTGAACCTGCTAAGGATTCAATTCGAGCGGCAATATACCCGGCCGTTCCCCTCGGTCCGCGAATATGCCCACCTGTATGCGATGAATCGGGAGCGATTGGCCAAGGCGAAAGCCGATATCCTGATCCTCGCGCCCGGCCCGATCAACCGCGGCGTTGAAGTGACTCCGGACGTGGCCGATGGCACTCAATCGGCCATCTTGGAACAAGTCACCAACGGCGTGGCCGTGCGAATGGCGGTCCTTTGGTTGTTGTTAGGAGACAGGGGACGGCAAAATGACGAATTAAAGCAATGAATCGATCGTTTATTGAGTGTCGGATAAATAATATCGCTAGCCGGCGGTCAACGACCGCCGGAAAGCCCGTGAAATCACGCCGGCGGCTGTTAGCCGCCGGCTATTAAATGCGACATTTATTACCTGAGATTCAATAGCCCGGTCGCTTGCAACCGGTGCAATGGTCGGAAACTCCGGGAACAAGTTCCCGGGCTAAACCATACATTTTAAATTAAATACTCACCACTAACCACTCTCCACTAACCACTATAATGGCTAGTTTATTGATCCAGAACGGGCGCGTGATCGATCCGTCGCAGCAGATGGACCGGATTGCCAATCTTCTTGTCGTGGACGGCAGGGTTGCCGCGCTGGACGTGCAACCGGGCGGAGAGCAGACGATCATCGACGCCTCGGGCAAGATCGTATGTCCGGGACTGATCGACATGCACGTCCACCTCCGCGAGCCTGGGCGGGAAGAAGACGAGACGATCGAGACCGGCACCGCCGCCGCGCTAGCCGGGGGTTTTACCTCGATCGCCTGCATGCCCAACACCGAGCCTACGATCGACAGCCAGGGCGTGGTCGATTTCATCCGCCACCAGGCCGCTCAGGCCGACCACTGCAACGTCTTTGTCGTGGCCTGCGTGAGCAAAGGCCGGGAAGGCAAGGAATTGGCCGAAATCGGGCAGTTGGTAAAGGCCGGGGCCGTGGCCTTCAGCGACGACGGCTCCCCGATCTACAGTCCCGAGTTGATGCGCCGGGCGTTTGAATACTGCTTGATGTTCGACAAGCCCGTGCTGAACCACTCCGAAATCCGCGAGTTGACCGAACACGGGGTAATGCACGAGGGCCTGACTTCGTTGATCTTGGGTCTTTCGGGCATGCCGGCCGCGGCCGAGGACGTAATGGCCAGCCGCGACATAGCCTTGGCCGAGGCGACCGGGGGGCGTTTCCACCTGATGCACGTTTCCACCGCGGGCAGCGTCGATGCCGTGCGGCGCGCCAAGCGCCGCGGGGTGCGCGTAACCACCGAGGTCACGCCGCATCATTTTACCCTTACCGACGAATGTCTGCGCTCGTTCGATTCGAATTACAAAATGAATCCGCCGCTAAGGGGCCGCGAGCACGTCGAGGCGGTGATTGCCGGATTGGCCGACGGAACGATCGACGTAATTGCCACGGACCATGCCCCGCACGCAAAAGAAAAGAAAATGCAGGAGTTGGATCAGGCGCCGTTCGGCGTTGTGGGTTTGGAGACGGCGCTGGGCCTGGTGGTCACGAAATTGATAAAACCCGGCCATCTGGACTGGTCGACCACGATTCAAAAGATGACCCTTAATCCCGCCCGCATTCTAGGCATCAGCAAAGGCACGCTGGCGGTCGGGGCGGACGCCGACATCACCATTATCAATCCCGAGGTCCGCTGGAAAGTCGATCCCGCGGAGTTCCGCTCTAAAAGCACAAACTCTCCATTTTGCGGCTGGGAACTCACGGGCCGGGCCGAAATCGTAATTGTCGCCGGGCGAGTGAAATATAAGAGGGGCTAAGGTATATGGGCGATGGGCGGGGGGGAACCGAGTAATCCGGCAAAAGATGCCTGGGCGATAATTTGGCCGCTGCCGCAACGTTATTTTTCGTGCAGTTTTTTTTGTGAATTGGTATAATTTACTTATAAAGACGTACTAGCCGAGCGGTGGGTATCGGCGCCTGTGCAAGAGAATCCCGAACTTGAATGGGATGGAAATAATGAGGACATTACGGTTTAGGGGGTTCACGCTTGTCGAATTGCTGGTGGTGATCGCCATTATCGGCATTCTAATCGGGCTGCTTTTGCCCGCCGTGCAAGCCGCCCGGGAGTCGGGAAGAAGACTGGCGTGCATAAACAACCTCAAGCAAATCAGCACGGCTATACTGAATCACGAGAATACCACTAAGAGGTTTCCCACAGGCGGTTGGGGATCGAAATGGGTGGGCGATCCGGACCGGGGCAACGCGCAGAACCAACCGGGCGGCTGGGCCTATAACATCTTGCCTTTTATGGAACAAGGTAACTTGCACAACACCGGCTCGGGCCTGTCTGGAACCGATAAGTACGACGCGGCTGCGAAAATGATCGCCATGCCCTTGCCCGATTTCATCTGTCCCAGCCGAAGACCCCCGGAAGTTTATCCTTACCAACCGGGCATAACGCCGCAGACCTTCAATGCGTCCCAGACTAAATCGGCCGCGCGCACCGATTACGCCGTCAACCGGGGCGATTATTACGTCGATGGCGGAGAAGGGCCGCTAAGTTATGATGATACCTCTTACAACTGGCCCGACACCACACAGATCACGGGCATTTCCTTCGTCCGCAGCATGATCCGGGCAATTGACATCACCGACGGACAAAGTAATACATACCTGGTCGGGGAAAAATATATCAATTCCCTGGAATACGACTCTGGAAAAGATCCGGGCGATAATTCCAGTGTTTGCCAAGGGGACTGCGCAGATATTGCTCGTTTAACGGGATATATAGATACCAAGGATAACAAGCCGGTATATATAATGGTGCCGCCGGTGAAAGACATGCGAACATGGACGGACCAGTTTTGTTTCGGCAGCGCCCATCCGGCTACCTGGCAGATGTCGTTTTGCGACGGTTCGGTTCATTCTATTAGTTACGATATCGACCTGGAACTACACTGCCGACTGAGCAACCGTTGTGATGGGCTACCGGTAGATAAAAGCAGCTTGTAAAAAGTCATGTCATTGATTATCGACGGTTATAACCTGCTTCATGCGGCGGGAATTCTTGGCAGTGGCATAGGGCCCAGGAGTTTGGAACTTTCGCGCTTGGCGCTTTTGAATTTTTTGGCCGAATCGCTTGCGCCGCGGGAACTTTCGCAAACCACGGTGGTTTTCGACGCCAAGGACGCTCCTTGGGGGGCTAAGAATACCGTGGAGCACCGCGGGATTACGGTGCAATTCGCCTCGCGCTGGCCGGATGCCGATTGTTTGATCGAAGAATTGATCGGCCGTGATTCTTCGCCCAGGCGGTTGACAGTGGTCTCCAGCGATCATCGGCTTCAGCGCGCGGCCCGGCGGCGCAGGGCCAAGGCCGTTGACAGCGATGTATGGTATCAAGAACTGGTGCAAAAGCGTATTGCCAGACGCAAAGCGAAGTCCTCGGCCCCGGAGCGTCCGGCGGTGCCGCTGTTGGCCGAGGACGTGGAGTATTGGGTCAGGCAATTCGGAGGTCAATCGGAACTGGAGCGATGGATGAAGCAGGAATTAGCCGGCGGCGAATCGGCTTTACAGACTCGCGAAAAAGACGCTTTGAAAGACGAGCAAAGACTCGATTCCGTAAACCCGTTTCCGCCGGGGTACGGGGAAGACCTGGAAGAGGAAGAAGCATAGAAACGAGGATTCGGTATTTTCGCGTCCCCGCTGTTTGCTCAGCGGGGCGGGCGCGGCGGGCCCGTGACTGGGGTGTGCAAGATGCGGATCTTGCATGTGACCGATTGTCCAGGTGGTGGAATTGCCCTTAGTTCCACCACCATTTTGCTTCGTCGGACGGCGCCGCTTTGGCGCGAATCGAGGCGACGGCATCGGTTTGTTGAGTATTATCGGCGATGTTCCAGGAATTGATCGCCACGCCGCCCGATACGCTGACAATATACTTCTGACCTTTGGGTAGCATGCTGACTTGAGCGGGCACCTGCTTGGGAGCGTTGAACTCGGCGGGTTGTAGATCTTGGGAACTCATGAGCACCGGCAAGCTATAGCCGGCCTTATCAGGAAGCCTTTCTTTCACGATCAAGGCCCCGACCACGGCCAATTCCATGCAGTTGCGCAGTTCTCCGAATACGGGTTCGGCCAATGCCAGGGCCGCGAATTGGTTGGTCATGTTTTCCGCCCATTTTTTCGCCAGGGGATTGACTTTGTTTATGGTTTGACGTTGACCGGCGGCATTATCGTACTCCTCCGCCGTGAGGGTTTGCACGCTCGCCCCGCTCAACTGCCAAGCCAATCCGTCTTTATCGCGAAGAAGGGGATCGTACTTGGGTTCCATCCACCACCGCGGCGTGCCGACAATCGAGGAATTCGACGGCACCATCTGCAAATAGCTGGGCAACTTTACTCCCTGGGGCGGGGGTTGGAGATTCATGCCCAGACATTTCATGCGAAAGTCGGCGGCCACCAGGACCTGTGCGAAATGGCTTGTGGCGGGCACGCCCTCCACAGTTATCTGCTGCATTCCCATCACTTCCGCAAGTCCGGCGGCGGCCTGTTGTACGGTAGGTTTGTTACTCATGAATTGTTTAAAGCGCGCTATTCCGTCGGCGGTGGGATCGATGGAACAACTGATGCCGCCTTGAGCCGCGGCTTGAGCCGTTCGCAAGGCAACCAGGAGATCGTCAAGAAGCATCACGGGCCTGCCGGAGGTAACGCCCACCATGTTTCCCCGGGCGTCGACTTTCCAACCTTCGCCGGGTCCAACCAGGATTATGTCTTTTTCCTCGGGATATACGAAGATATAACGAATTTGTTGCAATCCGGCGAGAAAGCGGATATCGTCCGGCAGTGGCTTGCCGGATTTCATGGACTGTTCTATCGCCGCTTCCAAACGCCGCAACGACACTTTGCGCGAATCGCTGAAAACATTGAGTCCGGCCGGGATTTTTTGCAGGGCCTCCGCACGAAGCTTGGCCAATTGGCCCAAGGCGTCGGTTCGCACATTTTCCAGTATGCCTTGGGCGTCTATGGCAACACCGCCAACCGTTCTGGCGGGAACGGCAAGCCCGGCTCCACCTCCATTGTTAATATTGATGTTCTGCCCATGGGATGCGGCGGGAAAAATAAACAACACTGCCGCCAAGACAACCAAGATCCGGCAAAATAAATAATAGGGTAAAAGTTTTCGGCAAATCATCAGAATACTCCCAAAGGTATTTTTGAACTTCTGGATACTATATTAATAGAGTTGTATCAACATGAACCTTGGTTTAAGCCATAGGGCACATTGCAGTCGCCGGCAGTTCTTGGCGCTGGAAAGTCGTTTTATATATTCACTTATAGCCTAATTCGCTTAGGGTAAAATTGCAAGAAAAACTCGATGAAGATATAGATGTAGTAAATAATGGGGGGGCGCGATTACTACTTGTCTTGGTTTGGGAATCGTCGATGGTACCCAAAGCAAAATTATGGTCAAAAGATTAGCGCGGGAAACATTAGGTATTAGATAAGTACGAACTTAAATAAGTAGATTAACGTAACATATTGTCGTATAATATATTACAATGAATCTGAGGTCTTCAGCCTCCTCCTCGATTGGTTGTGACGTACCTGATATTTGAATGGCAGCCCTTTCCTGTTTTAAGGTTCATATCATCCAATTCAGTTGCTTTTTACACAACTAGGCATTTAGCATATTGCATAACACAGCCCAACGTGGGTAATTTAGAATTAGAGTGTGCGATTTTGCTACAGTGTTTGGTATTGAATAACTTTTTTGCTAACCCGCCATAGGGGGCAATTGAGTGTCGCAGTTAGCGTACCTTGTCATACGTGAAGGGAGTAAATGGAGCGACGTCTTTCGGCTCGTGCCGGGACAGTCGGTGATCATAGGCCGCGCGCCGACCAACCAGATCGTAATCAAGGATGAACGCTGCAGCCGCATGCATGTGGAAGTATTTATGTCCGCCGGTCAATGGACGCTGCGGGACCTGGACAGCCGCAACGGCACGATCGTGGGCAATGAAATGGTTACCGGCGATTGGATTTTGAAACCCGGTGACGTGATCCGTATTGGACACACGCAATTGGTTTTTGTGCATAAGCTGTCGGACGCATTTTCGGACTCGAGCACTTTGGTTCGCCGCAGCTCGCCGGATACGGCGCCGATCGAGGCAGCGCCTGACGATGCTTCCAGCGTGCTTACAGTCGGCGAGCCTACTACGATAACGCATCGCCGCGTACAAACCAAGTTTCTTATCCCGGGCGAGGAAGAAGAGAGCGGCGTTTCGAAGATGGGCCGGGCCGCGGCCAAGCTTTGCCGGCTGGCCTTCGAGCTGGCCAAGGCGCCGGACGTCACGTCGCTGGCCGAGACGGCCTTAAAAGGACTGGCCGAAGGCACATCGTCCGATTCCGGCGCGGTGTTGATGGCGCCGCGCGATTTTCAAGGCGAACCTCGGGGCGAGGACCTGGAAATCGTTGCCGCCAGCAGCACCTCGCAACATAAGTATCATCGCGTGTCGAACTTTTTGGCCTCGACCGTGATGCGTGAGGGAGAGGCCGTCATGGCTCGCAACGTGATGGGCGACAGCGCATTGGGTAATCGCGATAGTCAGGGCGAAATTCTGGCCACCAGCGTGATCTGCGCGCCGATCCGCCGCGGGCGGAAAATGCACGGCATAATACACCTCTACTCGACCAGCGAGGAGTTGACTCCCGATCCGGATGATCTCGAGTTCACCCTGGCCGTGGCCGACACCGTGGCCGTGGCTTTGGAAAACCTCAATCGGAGGCAGGAACTGGCGGAAAACCTGACCCAAGTCCGCACCGAAAACGTGCAACTTCGCGAGCGTTTGGGCGTGCGCAGCGATATTATCGGCCGCAGCGCGGTCATCCGGCAGGTGACCGAGGAGATCGGCCGGGCCGCAGCCAGCAACGCCACGGTATTGATTCGCGGTGAAAGCGGGGTGGGGAAGGAACTGGTCGCCCGGGCGGTTCACTCCAACAGCCCCCGGCGCGACAACGTTTTTGTGTGTTTAAACTGCGCCGCCTTATCCACCGAACTTCTGGCCAGCGAGCTGTTCGGGCACGAGCGCGGGGCGTTCACCGGGGCCACGGAACGCAAGATCGGCAAGTTCGAGGCGGCGCATAAAGGCACGCTCATGCTCGACGAAATCGGCGAGATGAGCCCCGGCATTCAAGCCAAATTCTTGCGCGTGCTGGAAGGGCATCCGTTCGAGCGCGTGGGCGGGAGCAAGCCCATCACCGTCGACGTGCGGGTGATTGCCGCCACTAACCGCGATTTGGAAAAAGACATCGCCGAAGGCCGTTTTCGCCGCGACCTATTCTTCCGCCTCCGCGTGCTGGAGATAGTCGTTCCGGCCTTGCGCAAGCGGCCCGAGGACATTCCCCTGTTGGCCGACTGCTTTCTTCAGCGATTCAACAACGAAACCGGGCGGAAGATCAAAGGTTTTACACCCGAGGTCAAGGCAAAACTGCTCAGTTACCAGTGGCCGGGCAATGTGCGGGAGTTGAAGAACGTGGTGGAACGGGCGGTCGTGCTTTGTCGCGGACAAGAGATCGGCGAGGAAGATTTGCTACTGACCAAACTTTCCACGGCCGGCGACACCGATGTTTCCTTGGGCGGCGAACGCTTCGCCCCGGTCTCGCTGGACGACGTGGAACGGCGTCACATCCTCAGCACCCTCGAACACACCAACTGGAACAAGAGCAAAACGGCCTCGATCCTGGGCATCGAGCGATCCACGCTGGACCGCAAAATCCGCCGCTTCGGCCTGGACGACAATAGCCTTGATAAATGAGTCCTTATCATCTCCATCTTGTGGTTGGGTGGCATATATCACGAGATTCGCATGCCAAACGATTGCAGGCTCTTTTTATGCGGAATGTCCATTTCATCCGCCCGGGTCTAAATTGTCAAATCACAGTTTAAGTAGCGATCGTCGAAAATATACTGTTCACCGATTGTGAAGCTGACCGGTCTGGCGAAAATCGGACCGTCGAAAACGAAAGTGTGGAACTCACCGTTCTCGCCGCAAGGGTCTACGGAGGCGGGCAGCCGCGCAAGAAACTCTTCATCGATCATACGACCAAGGAATTCTTTTCCGAGGGCCGTTGTATCGATGCTGGTGGTTATGGCCTTGAAGCCCAGGTTGATAAAAGCGCAAGCCAAATCGCGCGTGTTGCGTTTCCAGAGCGGGAAGACGGCCTTCATGCCAATTTTAGCAAGTTTTGCTTCTCGCTCCTTCCTCAGATTATCAAGGAAGATGTCGCCGATGACAACAGTTTTAACACCCTTATGTCGATACTCTAAAAGCACTTCTTGCAGCGAGGTTTCGTATATTTCGGTTCCTTCGTTTGGTGTGAAAGAAACAATTTTAAGCGGCAGTCCAATCGAGGCGGCTTGTTGTTCCAGCAAGGCGCGATGAACGCCGTGCATGCTCACCCGGTTTGATGATGCCGATACTGTTGTCAGCAAAGCGATGGTTTTATATTCCGGATCGTTGAGGGTCGAATGCAAAACCAAAGCGCTGTCTTTACCGGTACTCCAGGAGACGATCGCTTTTTCCACCGCCGGCCTCCTGACCTGTCAAGCCCACTGCCCATCGTCAACTATCCACTGCCCACATTTTCATCCGGCTTTCGTGGCTGACGATTGGGCGGCTTCTTCATACATTTCCATAAAGAAAAAATCCAACAAGTCGAAATCATCGTCAAAGATGTTTTTTTCACTTTTATGTTCGGTCTCGTCCTTAACCAGTCCCTCTTTGATAAACTCTTCGACTTTTTCCACGCTCTGTCCGCCGATAAGTTTGCATCGGGACCAGCCGCGCCCCGACCTGCGATACATGACCAACTGAGGGACCGGACCGCCGCCGGTAAGTTCTTTGGCCAATTCGCCGTCCCGGTCGGCATTGACCTGGGCGAAGGTCACTTTTTTGAACAATCCCCGCTCGCGCAATCTGGGCAAAACGTTTCTTTTCATCGCTTGGCACGGACCGCACCAATCGGTGCTGACCATGACGACCATCGGTCTGCCGGTTTCGGTTGTTTGGCGGCG
>JBEKFZ010000128.1:0-10295 GCA_050013075.1 Thermoguttaceae bacterium
GCTTTTCTGCGTCCATTCTTCCAGGAAAGGGTGCAGTTTTTCTATGTTGATGAACAGATGCTTGGCCGTGCGCGGCTCGGGCGTGGCCCCGGAAAGCGTACTTATCGGATCAATCATATCGGTGGGATTGTAATGCGCGCCGCACTTGTCGCAACTGTCGCCGTATTGGTTGGGCGATTTGCACTTGGGACAAGTTCCCTTGACAAAGCGATCAGCCAAAAAAGTGCCCGCCATCAGGTCGTAAAGCTGCGATACCTTCCGCTCGCTGACCAGTCCGGCCTTGCGGATGGCGGACCAGATTTTCTCGCACAATGCCCGATTCTCCGGGCTGTGCGTGCTGCCGTAGTTGTCGAATTCGATGTCGAAACCGGCAAAATCGCGGATATGAGCCTCGCGCATGCTGGCGATCAGTTCTTCCTCGCGTATGCCCTCCTGCTTGGCCCGGATCATTATCGCCGTGCCGTGCGTGTCGTCCGCGCAGATATATATGCAACGATGACCGCAGAGCTTTTGAAAACGGACCCAAATGTCGGTTTGCAGGTACTCTACCAGATGCCCGATGTGGATATGGCCGTTGGCATAAGGCAGTGCGCTGGTAACCAGGATTTTTCGCATATTAAATTTATCTCCGCGGGAAAAGCGGCCGCGGACGAGAGAAAGCAAAAACAAAGGAACAGCTCAATCGCTGTGATTATCGTGGTTATTGTTATGATTATTAAAACATTTCATTGTAATCGACACTCAGAACTCCGGCGAGGTCGACTGGAGAAATTATTAAGTAATTAGACGACTTTTAGTTATAATATTCACACGATTTTTTCGGTCTTAACGTGGAGAAATTGTTCTTATAACGCAAAATCTCAGCCAACCCACCGGCATGTGGGGGGGTATTGCTTGCCTACAATCTCGAATATCACCCAAATCTAGGCTATCATTGAGCATGAAATAAGAATCATCGCGGAATTCTATTCTCTTTTTGCCATCACGGCATCCGCGTACAATCCCATTTGCACGAAGCCTTGAAAGACGCCAAGGCCCTGATCCTGGCCGTTCCGCACAAGGAGTATCTGCAACTCGATCCGGCCCAAGTCGTCCAGTGGGCGGGCGGGCCGCTGGCCGTGATCGACTGCTTCGGAATCCTCTCGGATGCCGATATCCATCGCTACTTTGAACTCGGCTGCGAAGTCAAGGCACTCGGCCGCGGCCATCTCTAGCGGATCAAAGAGCAAGTCCGCTCGCGCAAATCTTAATCAATACGCTTTATCGCCTGGGCCGGCGTTCCATCGAAGACCGCCCGGATGCTTGATCGGCGCTCTGACGTCAACCTGACCATGAATACATACACAATACCCAGTGTATGCGATCAAGTGTCCGCTGCCGAGGCTCTTTTTCCAATCCTGAATAAAGACACGGCAACGGCTATTCCGGGTTATGGCCGTAAAATGAGGCATCCGAACAAACGGTTGAGATTACGAGACAACCGCGACGGTAACGATATGCATCAGGCGCAGCGCCATTGCGCCGTCGCCTGCATGCAGTTGTTATGTGGCTCCCCGGCTACGCTGTCCTAGCGCTGTCTTTGAGGTACTTGCTCTTGATGCCTAAGGCATCAAGAAAGCGGCTCCTGGTCTTGTCAAGGATGTCAATGCCGAAGGAAACATCCCTCGGCCGCTTGTAGGAGTGCAACATGAAGAGCGTATTCTTCGCTCGAGTCATGCCAACGTAGAAGAGCCTCGCCTGCTCCTCCATATCAATAGTAGAGCCGGGGATTATGTCATCCTCCAGGCCCACCATCACAACAACATCAGCTTCCAGTCCCTTTGCCTTCCTCAAGGTCATCAGCTGAACAGAGCTGAATCCAGGTGGCCGGCCACCCGTGATCTGCTTCTTGATAGATAGAAGATCCTTAGCGAGAATTTCGGGCTGTATCCAACCACCGCACGCTAGGGCAAGACGCCTTGCGAACTCGCCTCTCTGGTCTCCCTTATAGTCCAAATACGATTCACGGAGACTGGTGAGGACGTCTCTGGCGGTACAAAGCTCCTTGGAGGGCGAGGATAGAGACTCGAGTACGGTCATGAGTCCGCGCCCGCTCGTAACGGCACTCCAAAGACGACCTATCTCAGTTTCGACACCGACTCGGGTGGCTATCGTCTCCGCCTTGCAGCGGGCTCCCTTGGCCGCTCCCGGTACTTTGGCCACCCCGTTGTTGATGACGCACTCGATCGCAAGACGCGTGAGGAAGTTATCAGTCGGGTTCTGGACCCACTCAACCAGCTGCCAAGCGACGGATAACCGGTCGCTAATAGCGTCGGGGAGCAGATCCTCTTGGCAGTCGTGGGAGACTCCATACTTACTTAAGACTCGCGACAGACGTGCGAAGAACGCGCTCTTCGGGGCAAGAACAAGTACAGTCTTGTGTTCCCCCACAGCCTGTCTTGCGATCCGGGCTACCCACTGCGCTTCTGCATCCTCGCTGGGGACATGCCACACCTTCGGTTCGTCGCCCAGAGGAACGAGGTACTCCAGATCCTGAGGGCCGGTCCAATTCGCATACTGCTTCTCGAGCCCCGTTTGCGCCCTCCTTAAGATGCCCTCGTGACAGCGCCGGCTGTAGGCCAGGGGTGGCGACCAAGCGCCCGCAAAGTCGTCAGTGAAGCGGAGGATGAACTCAGGTGTAGCGCCTCGGAAACTGTAAATGCTCTGGGCATCATCCCCGACAACAAAAAGGCCTTCGAGGGTCTCCTGACTCAGCAGTTGAATCAGTCTGAATTGGGCGGCGTTAATGTCCTGATACTCATCAACCAGCAAGTGCCGACATTCCTTCCTGTACTTCGCGAGCAGAACTGTGTCTTCCTCCAGAATCCGGCATGCGAAAAGCACCTGGTCGTCGAAGTCGATGTAGTTGCACTTCGACATGATGCACCAGTAAACACGGCAGACAGTGCATTTGCTGTCGCTCTCAGTCTGCTTGCAGTCACCGCTTGCCTTGCACCTATGAGCGGCGACCCCATCCGCCTCCGCCAGCCCAGTGCTCAGCGCAGCGTCTCTGAACAGGAGTGCTGTAACCAAGGAATCTGGCTGAACTCGTAGGTCTGTCTTGCGTAAGCCGACGGCCTTCGGGCTGGCTTTCACTATCTCGTAGCCGAGCGAATGCAGAGTCGAGACGCGAGGGAGCTGGTTGTACTTCAGCCCGAACCCATGTTTTGGATCGAGCAGCGTGTTCCGCATGTTCTGGCTAGCATCCTTGGCGAAGGTGAGAACAGTGATGGCGCCGTGATCCACTCCAGCATCGAGAAGTCGCTTGACTCGATCGCCGAGAAGATACGTCTTTCCCGCGCCCGGGCCCGCCAGAACGAGAGTCGGGCGCCTCATTTCTGTGACGATGTCCTCGTAGGTGATCACGGGCATCAAAACTCCTTCCGTTCCGTCCTGCATCAGGATCGGAGCCACCTAACAGGTATTCGACCGCCGAAGTGCGGTAAAACTTTACTGCATTTTCGCAGCCGAGCATGGCGTTGTCAACCTTGATGCCTTATACTGGCAAACGAGTTGCGACGGATCGCCGGCGAGCGAAGCCATGTTACACCGCGCCGGGGTCCATGCTATGGCCGCAATTTTTCCACCGGAGACCATACCCCTGCGCCAATGTCGCCCGCCACCCCAGGACCGGACGAGCCGAGATTTCTGGAGCAAGTGGCCAATGCCTGCCGCGTGAAACGGCTCGCCTAAAATAGCCGAGGCCGGACTCGAACCGGCACGCCCTGTTACGGGCACGGGATTTTAAATCCCGAGCGTCTGCCATTCCGCCACTCGGCCAGGGAAAATGACGAAGCACGAATGTCTAATGACGAAAATACCGATTTGAAATTTGTCATTTGTGCTTCGTCATTCTTTCGTCATTCGTACTTCGTCATTCGACATTCATCTATAATCCGTCTTTGTCCCCCATCTCCTATCTCCTATCCCCTATTTACTGGACACCGCCAGCACCCGGTTTATGGCATTGAGGAAGGCCTTGGCGCTGGCCTCGACGCTGTCGGTCGACACGCCTCGGCCGCGGTAGACCTGGCCTTCGTGTTCGATCTGCACCATCACTTCGCCCTGGGCATCTTTTCCCACCGTGACGCTATGGACGCTGAAATCCTTGCAGACCACCGAGATGCCGATGAGCTGCTCGATGGCCAGGAAGATGGCGTCGATCGGTCCGTCGCCCGACGCTACCGTGGCGGTCACTTTTTCATCGCCGTGTCGCAGCCGGAGGGTGACTTCAGGCACTTCACCGGTCCCGCAAGTTACTTTATATGAATCCAGGCTCCATTTTTCGGCGATAGAGTGGATTTGTTGTTCGACCAGTGCGGCGATATCGGCGTCGTAGATCTCTTTCTTTTTATCGGCCAGGTTTTTGAAGGCCATGAAGATGGTGTCGAGTTGTTCGCCGGTGAGGCTATATCCCAGGGCTTTTGCCCGATCGGCCAGGGCCGCCCGGCCGCTGTGCTTGCCCAGGACCAGGTCGGTCATTGAAAGGCCGACATCTTCCGGGCGCATTATTTCATAAGTGGTGCGTTCCTTGAGCATGCCGTCCTGATGTATGCCCGCCTCGTGTGCGAAGGCATTTTGGCCCACAATGGCCTTGTTGCGCTGCACCTGGATGCCGGTGATATTGGCCACCAGGCGGCTTGTGGGAACCAGTCGCCGGGTGGCGATTTGCGTCGAGGCGTGATAATAGTCGTGCCGGGTGCGCAGGGCCATGACGATTTCTTCCAGCGAGCAGTTGCCCGCCCGTTCGCCCAGGCCGTTGATGGTGCACTCGACCTGTCCGGCCCCGGCCTCAACCGCCGCCAGAGAGTTGGCAACCGCCAGACCGAGGTCGTTATGGCAATGGACGCTGATAACGGCCTTTTCGATGTTCGGCACGCGATTGCGCAGGATACGGATCACCTCGCCCATGTGGTTTGGGGTGGCGTAACCGACGGTGTCGGGAATGTTGACCGTGGTGGCCCCGGCGTTAATGGCCGCTTCCACAACCTTGCAGAGGAAATCGGATTCGGTGCGCGAGGCGTCCTCGGGCGAAAACTCGATATTTTGGCAATAGCCCTTGGCTCTTTTCACGCCTTCGACCGCGTTGCGGATAATTTCATCTTTGTCCATGCGGAGTTTGTGTTCGCGATGGATTGCACTGGTGGCCAGAAACACGTGGATCCGGGCTTCCTTGGCGTGTTGCACGGCTTCCCAGGCCCGATCGATGTCCGCCTGGCGGCATCGTGCCAGTCCACAAATAACCGCCCCGCGAACCGATCGGGCGATCTCGCGGACGGCCTCAAAATCACCCGGCGAAGCAATGGGAAAACCGGCCTCGATAACGTCAACGCCCAATTCGACCAGGGCCTGGGCGACCTCCAACTTTTCGGCCATGTTCATACTCGCCCCGGGCGATTGCTCACCGTCGCGGAGCGTGGTGTCGAAGATCACAATATGCCGGGACGTGGTGGATGTTTTATCAGTCATGAGTTGAATATCCTTTATTCGAGGGTAAAGTTTCGGTTGTTTTGAGGAGCATAATTATAGCCGACCATTGGTCGGCCCGCGCAACACCAACCATACCCTCGAAGGTCTGAGATACCGCATTGTCCCGACAAGTGTTCGCATGTCTGTTTATCCCATCAATAAAAAAACCCCAAGACTTTGTCGGCCTTGAGGTTTCGTTTTGCTAGCTATGAAAGCAGGTACGTACCCTACGGCCGCCATCTGGCAAGCGCCAGTAATAACAAGGGCAATAGGTTTAATAACGTACCCATATTCGATTTCCTATTTCTCTAATTCGACTTGCATTGGGAACATCTTAAATGTACATGACACTATATGTGCAGGTCAAGTTCAGGAACTGCGATGTTTTTTCTCTTTTAATTTTAATGTCAAATGTCAGGCGGAAATCTTGATTTTACCAGCGATACTCAATTCCCCCCCTCTGCAAAGGCAGAAAATCGCCGCTTTATAGGGGTTCATTTTGCCTGTTGTGACGTCTACATAAGGATTTACGTCAATCAGAACGAAACGGCATACGAGGGGCATTGTCCGAAATGCTGCCGGCCGGTAAAGATTCGCATTGGGCCAGGCGGAACCTCGTGCAGGTTTTTCAAGGCATATTGAGTCAAACACCCAAATCGGTTATGCTCTGCCGCCCTTGTCTGGTAATTCCCGACCGGATCACACAATCTTAAAAAAGGCCGACGCCGTCGCTTTTTCATTCGACATTCGAGCTTCGGCATTTTCATTATGGATTACGAAGTTCAAAACTTTACGCGACGTTGCACGGCGACCGGCCGGGAATTCACGCCCGGCGAGTGGTACTATTCAGTGCTTGTGGCCGAAGCAACGGAACTGAAACGTTACGATTATTCGGCGGATGCCTGGCAAGGTCCGCCAGAGGAGGCAATCGGCTATTGGAAATCGCAAGTGCCGGATAAGAGCAGTCGCCGGAAACATTGGGCCCCCAACGACGTTATCCTCCAGTTTTTCGACGAACTAGCCCAGCAACCCGACAAACAGGATATGCGTTACGTGCTGACGCTGTTGTTGATCCGCCGCCGCGTGTTCCGGCTGGAAGATCAACAGCGCGATCAGCATGGCAACGAATTGCTGACGGTTTACTGTCCCCGCCGCGATGCCACGTACACGATCCCGGCGGTCGTGCCCGAGCAATCTCGAATTGACGAAATCCAGCAACAATTAACTGCGCTGTTGGAGTAAATGCAGAATGAAGAATGATGAATAAAACCGCTTGCGGTTTTGCGATGCACACTGATAACTGATGACTGACAACTTAAACTTTCCACCAACCACTAACCACCAACCACTAACAATGCACGGATATAAATCTCGCCTGTTGCTCCTGGTGGTAGTCGGGCTGTTTGCCCTGAGCGGGGCGAGTTGTCCGAACATGTTGCGTCCGCAATCGCCGCCGTTGCCTCGGGCGTTACCGCCTTCGCCAACGTTGGATCAGCTTATTCAAGTGGTAAACGGCAATAACTCGCGGATCCAATCTTTCTACACCGGCCATGCCACGCTATCCGGGCCGGGCATTCCCGCGCTTTCGGCAAAAATAGCCTTTGGTCGGCCGAATTTTTTCCGCCTTTACGCCGCCTCGGGCTTGACCGGTGGGGAGGTCGACTTGGGTTCAAATCCCGAGGTGTTTTGGTATTGGGTTCGGCGCAGCCAACCGCCGGCGATTTATTATTGCCGCCACGATCAATTCGCAAACAGTCCGGCCCGATTTTCAATCCCGGTCCAGCCCGATTGGCTTATCGAGGCCTTGGGCGTAAGCGAAATCGATCCTGGTTTGCCGCACCAAGGACCGTTTCCATTGCAAGGCGATCGGCTGAGGATCAACACGATTCGAGAAACGCCCGATGGTCCTGTCACCAAGGTCAGCATTTTCGACGGCGCGCAAGGTTGGGTGCTGGAACAGTATATCTATAACGCACAGGGAATTCTTATGACCAAGGCCGTGGCCAGCGGGCACCGGCGCGATCCGCTTAGCGGCCTTGTCATGCCCGGCGCGGTGACGGTCGATTGCCCGTCGGCCCAATTCTCCATTCGCATCGACCTCGGGCCGGTCGAGATCAACAGGCTTTCGGGCAACGCGGCCGAACTATGGACCATGCCGCAAATTCCCGGCGCGGCGGCGGTAAATCTGGCCAATCCGAATGTTCAGCCGATGACCTCTCAACCCCCGGGTGTCAATCCCGCGGGGCAAAGACAGTTTTAGCCGATCAAACTGGCAGGGAAAATATCCCGTTCTTTTTTTCGTTTTTTATCAGGTGAAATGCATGTTCAACTCGATTATCACATAAAATAAAAGGATTCCCAGAAAAAAAATAATAATTATGCCAATAACATGTTTTAAGTCGCTTTTTTTGCAAATTAAAGTTAGACCGCCCAGTGCAATGGCAATGATCGAGGAGGCAAAAATTTCTGCCGGTTCCTTAAAATTGTACAAAAATCTTGATAATCCAAACACAAGTGCAACCATCGACGTGGCCAGTAGCAATCGAAGCAGACTGAATTGAATCTTTTTTGGTCGATTACTATCTTGATTGGAAGGAGGGGAATACTTTGACGATAAAAAACCAATTAAACCACATAATAGAGCGAAAATCGCAATCAGAAAAGCATTTAAAACCCACGAAGAACTCTTGACAAAAAAAACGAATGCAATTGCCCCGCCGAATATCATACCAATCACTGTAGAAGAGATTCGTTTCACCGATCGAAATCCTCACCGGTCATTTCAGTCATAAACCGACTGGCATCGAAAACTCGATGGTGATTTTTGCCTGGAAACGACACCATGTCAAGCAAGGCTCTACAGTTCTTACCATAGCCTGGCCCTTGACCGTAACCAAACCGCGACCGACCAACCGACCATGCTATTGCATGGTGCCCGTTGGCGCCCGTCGAGGCTTTACAACCCTCGCCCCGGCCCTCTCCCAAAGAGATGGAACATTCCGATTTTTCCCAAAGGAAGAGGGGATATCCATAGAAAATTTCAAGACACGCTGTAAAGTAAACAAGCCGCGAGGGAGGGATCGCGGCTTGATGGATGACGTGTAAATAAAAATTTAGGAAGGGTAATCAGCCCTCACCCTAACCCTCTCCCAAAGGGAGAGGGAATATTTTCTACGCTGATTTTGCTTCGGCGCGCATGGGCAACACGGGTTGACGGCCGTAGACGTTGTCTTCGGTGATGAGATATTGCGTACCCGCAGGCTGGTCGGGCAACTCGTACATGATCTCCAGCATGATCTCTTCCACGATCGATCGCAGTGCCCGGGCCCCGGTGTCTTTTTCCATGGCCCGCTGGGCAATGGCCTTTAGCGCGGTTTCGGTAAAGCCCAGTTCCGCGTTTTCCATGGCAAACAGGGCTTGAAACTGTTTGACCAGGGCATTCTTGGGTTCGGTCAGCACGCGGATCATGGAATCCAGGTCCAGCGGTCTGAGGGCCGAGACCACCGGCAGCCGGCCGATCAGTTCGGGAATCATCCCATATTCCAGGATGTCGTCGGAGGTGACTTGCTGGAGCAGGTCGCCCAGTTCCAGTTGATCCCGGCTTACGCCCTCCTGGGTGAAACCGATGGTCCGCTTTCCCATCCGCCGGGCGATGATGTCTTCCAGGCCCACGAACGTGCCGCCGCAGATGAACAGGATGTTCGAGGTGTCCATTTGGATGTATTGTTGCTCGGGATGTTTTCGTCCGCCTTGGGGCGGCACATTGGCCACGGTGCCTTCGAGCATTTTCAACAGAGCCTGCTGCACGCCCTCGCCCGACACGTCGCGGGTGATGGAGATATTCTGGCTGGTCTTGCCGATCTTGTCGATCTCATCGATGTAAAGCACCCCGCGCTGAGCCGATTCCAAATCGAAATCTGCTGCGTGCAGGAGTTTCAACAGCAGGTTCTCCACGTCTTCGCCCACGTACCCGGCCTCGGTCAAAGTGGTGGCGTCGCCGATGGCAAAGGGGACGTCGAGAATCCGGGCCAGAGTTTGAGCCAGCAAGGTCTTGCCCGAGCCCGTGGGACCGATCAACAGGATGTTCGACTTGTCGATATCCACGTCGGAACCGGAGGTGCCGTGGATCAACCGTTTGTAGTGGCTGTGCACCGCCACGGCCAGGATTTTTTTGGCGTGTTCTTGACCGATGACGTATTGATCCAAGTTCGAGACGATCTGCCGCGGCGTGGGGATCTTGGTGAACAGTTGCTTGTTGGTGCCCCGGCGGCGTCGTTCTTGTTCCAGGATCGATTGGCAAAGATCGATGCACTCGCCGCAGATGTACACGTCGCCCGGACCTTCCACCAGCGGACCGACGTCACGATAGCTCTTGCGGCAGAACGAGCAAAAGGCGTTCTTCTTTACGGTGCCGCCTCCGCGGCGGCCGGTAGTGAAATCTCGACCTGTAGGCATTACTTTACTTTTCCTTTCAGCGGATGCCGGACTGCATTTTAGTTTTCAACTCACCTTTCAGCGGCCGCCGGACAGCATTTTAGTTTTCGATTAAACTTTCATCCGAGCCTGTCTAAGCTGCTATTTCTACGTTTGTACACTGGTTTGGGTTTTCGGTCATACAGGGCTTGCATCCCTTCAAGCCGTTAGAACTGCGCGATTCTACCGCACCAGAGAGGTCGGCATTGTTTAGCTAACCTCTTTCGCTGTTATCATTTAACTCTTTTTGGAGTTGCTCCGCCAACGCAGTTTTAATAGTTCGGAATTCCGCGTCGGTTAGCACACCCCGGGAG
>JBEKFZ010000129.1:0-10288 GCA_050013075.1 Thermoguttaceae bacterium
AATCGATAGGTTTACTTTTATCAACGCGCCCAATTAGGATACGCCTTACATAACGATTTGGTTCAATTCGTGCGTTGATCGGTGCAAGGAACTAGGTCACCTTACAACCTTTACTGGGGGGACATTTGTTTGTTGAGTAAGTTTCCCACCGCATACAACTAAATGATACAAGTATAGAGAATCACCCGAGTTAGCGATTTGCGGACGTAAACCATCTAGAATTTGTTCGATTGAGGCGAAGAAGCGAACCAAACCAGAAAAACATGCAAAAAACAGGGGGAAGTTTCAAAAACCTCTCCGCGATTTTGACCTATACTTCATATGTATGGTCATAATTCGAGGAGTATTCCATGAAATCTCTAATCCGCATCAATTCGTTTTGCTTGCTGACTTGCCTGAGTATAGCCGTAATTACAGTGGTTTTTTTTATCATTGTCGAAACCTTTAAGTGTCCAGCCGCCGAACCGAGCAACAAAACTGCCGCGGGCCAAAACGACGATGATTCCGACAATTGGATGTTCGATGACTCGACGTACACCAACGATCCCAAGACCGGCCGGCGGGTAGATCAATATAAACACGAAAAAACGCCGTACCGCGACCCGAACGCATTTTTCGATTCACCGATGGGCGGTATCGGCATGTTTGGCGACTTCTTCGGCGGATTCTACGACAATTACAATCCCTTCACCTACTTCAGCACTTTGACGGAATTCATGGGGAATTACTTCTACGGCAACGATTCCGACAAGTATTATCCTTACGACGGTGATCCTAACGACGAAGAAAACATGGATCAATAAGGCGGAAGGCGGAAGGATGAAGGATGAAGGATGAAGGATGAAGGATGAAGGATGAAGGATGAAGGATGAAAAAACCGCTTGCGATTTCGCGCCCCCACTGCTCACTGCTCACCGTCCACCATCCACTTTTCTATTGCGCCGCCGATTTACTGCCTTCGGGCGAACCGGTGATGGGTCGTCCGAGCGGCAACGGACGGGCGGCGGTAGTGAAGCCCAGGCGATACAATTCCTTGCGGATCTGGCGGAAGGCGTCGAAACTGTCTTCGTAGGTCCAGATGGTGACGGTGTGCTGTCCCGGGCGAAGTTTACTGAGCGCCTTGCGGAATGCCGAACCCTCGCCTAAGGCCGCCTCGGACGGTTCTCCCAGGGCGTCGACCACGGGAATCAGGGTCCATTTTTTCAACTCGACGTAGCTTCCCATCCGGCCGGTCGCTTTTACTTCCTCAGGCGTCATATCGTGGCGCTCGAGTGTATATTTCAAGCGGAATCCGTCCACCGGCCCGATCGTCTCGGTTATTTCCGGCAGTTCCCTGAGCTTGTAGACCTTGCGCTGGGCGTCGGTCTGAAATTGATCCAAAAGTTCCTGCAGGGGAATGTGAATGATCGATCCACCGGAAAGTTGGAAATGGGCTTCGTTGCTGTCGACCGCGCGGCTTATGGGCGTGGGATAATTTTCCAGTACGATGGGCGCCGACTCGGCCGTTTCGGCCTGTTGCCGCGCTTTGGCGAGTTCATCGAGTTCAAACCGCGATTCCGACAAACTCCGCGCCAAATCGAACCGTTGGCGTTTTTGTTCGTCCAGTTGCCGGCGGTGCGATTCGATTTTCTGCTCCAATGCCGAAACCGTAGTGGCCAGCATGTCGCGTTGAACAGATCGCGTCGCCGCTTCCCGATTAAGACGTTCGATCTCTTCGGCCGAATTCAGGATGTCGCCTTCGAGCGATTGTTCCTCGCGGGCGTCTTTTTCCAATTCGGCCGTAAGCGGATCGCCCCGTATGGCCGCCTGTACGGGAGCATTCTTGATCCGCGATCCTTCCATGACCACCATGATAATCATGATGCTCACCACGCTGGCCACGATATCCAAAAAGGAATCGGGATTCACGGCTTCGGTGTTTTCTTTGACGAATCTGGGCATGATGGTTTAATTAATTCAAAAGTCGACAGTGCACAGCGCGAAACCGCAAGCGGTTTGTTCATCCTTCATCCTTCATCCTTTCACACTTATTTCCGCACGATCTTCAACCCGCTGCCATCCAAGAGCATTTGCAAATCGGCGAAACGTTGTTCGGCGCCGGGGGCTACATAGATGTTTAAGACGGGCCGCCAATACATTCCGCGCCCGGCAATGCCCCAGGTTTCCATGTGTTCCCAAACGGCTGAAATAAAAGCCTGGGTCGAGGCTTCGGTACGTGTGTCCAATGGAATGGTTTTGCCGCCGGAAAGTCCGGCTTCTGGAACGATAATCAGTTGATCCGCCCGACATTCAACCTTGATCGGCCGCGTTACCGGCACCGAACCGTGGGCGGCGTCGGGCAGTGCCCAATCCGGACCGCGCTTGGAAGCCAGGCTTTTTGGATGCTTGCCGTTTTTCTTCTCATCCGGTTTTTCATCATCCGCTTTAAACGGAGGCGGTTTTGCGGATTCGCGCCATTCGCCGGGCCGCAGCGGCATTACAGGTTTACCCATCGCTTCGTCCGGCGTTGGTCTCTCGGCGCTTGTTTGTGACTTTTGATCGGGCTGATTTATTTCGGTTGGCGGCTGTCCGACAATATAACCCTCGGAGGACATGATCTGTTTGCTTGATCTCTTGTCGCTTGCCACCTTGTCGCCCGATCCCTTGTCACTCGGTCCCTTGTCACTCTGTTCCTTGTTGCTTGACCCTTGGCCACTGTACTGTGGAATGTAACCGCCGTCAGTCAATATAGTGTTTCCCTTGGAACTGCCCTGCCCTGCCAAGCCCGCACCCGTGTTGTCCGTACCCGATGCCGAACCGGCTACTCCGCGTCCAACCGCTCCATCTCCATATCCAACCGCTCCGTTTCCGCCGCCGACTGTTCCATTTTTGGTTCCGGTTCCGGTTCCGTAACCTCCGCTCTGCGTACCCTGTTCAGACACATTGCCGCCCGCACCGCCGGCAATAGCAGGGCCATAACCACTTCCCGATGATCCGCCTTGCCCGCCTGGAAATTGTCCACCCGGATTTGCACTTCCGCCTCCGAGCGATCCGTTTCCGCCGCCGATAGTTCCGTTTTTGGTTCCGGTTCCGGTTCCGGTTCCGTAACCTCCGCTCTGCGTACCCTGTTCAGACACATTGCCGCCCACACCGCCGGCGATAGCAGGGCCATAACCACTTCCCGATGATCCGCCTTGTCCGCCCGGCAATTGTCCGCCCGGCAATTGTCCGCCCGGGTTCGCAGTTCCGCCTCCCGTGTTGCCATATAACGATGCCACTTGCTCGGCTTCAGTCGGACCGGACGAGTCGCCTTCCGCAGAGCCTGTTCCCGATGGACCGAATGCGCTGCCGACGCGGCCCGAGGGCCGGCGTGGGACAAAGGCTGAGTCTTCAGCATCCTCGTCGTCGTAATCCGATCCGCCCATGCGCACCGAACCGCCGCGGCCGGGCGACGCCCGATAAGTTGCCTTGGTTTTTTTGGAATAAGCCGCCGGAGCGGCCGCGATCAATCGCTGCTGGCGGGCCCGCGCAGAAAGGAGCACCTCTTGCACTACTTTAGCCATTTGCGCGTCGGGCGGCTGATAGGCCAGCTTCCAATCGGCCTCGATCAACTCGTAACCGAATTCCGTTGCCCAGGATGTCATCGCCGCGCGGGCGGCATAATAGGCCGCAATGCCGTCCGGCCTGACCAGCAGCAGCGGGTATGGTTCGCCGTCGCGCTGCGGATCGAAAGTATGGTTTGCCAAGAGATATTCGCGCACGGCCCTAAGCGTGCTGGCCAGCGGATTGCCGGGGCCTAATGGGCCCTCGAAATCGGACACCGGGAATTCAATTCCCTCCGGCTGCAAGACCACGGCATCGGCGCGGCATTCCAGGTAGATCGGCCTCCGGTAGGTCTGGTTCGGACCCTCGTAAGGAACGATGGCGTAAGATTTCTTTCGCGAGGCCGCTTCCATCTGCGCATCGGTCACCTGTTTTTTGGCCGCCTCGATTTGGGCGCGGAGTTTTTGCAACTCCTCGACCTGCTGGGAGCGTTGCCGGTTGTCGTCGCCGTCCAGTTTGTCCAATTCGGCCACGGTCTTTTCCAGGGCCGGGATCTTCTCGCGCAAATCCCGGGCGTGGTCTTCCAGATGTCCCAGTTCCAGGCGCGAGTCGGATACTTGCCCATCGGTCTTTTTGCGCGAGGTTTTCAATTGCTCGATCCGCCATTGCATTGTTTCGTGCTCCGTTCGGATCTCGGCTTTTTTTTCGGCGATTTTGGCCACTGCGGTCCGGGCGGCCTGCATCCGGGCTTGCCGGGTGATGGCAAACAACAAGGGAACCAGCGCACCCATCGTGCAGATCAATACTGCCAGAAAGGGAAACAGCGAGATGCTTGGTGCGCCCTCGCGTTGGCGCCGGTGTTGAACGTGCAAGTTGAATTTCATGCCGCCTGAACTGCCCGTCGGTTCCCATCGAGCTTTATTGCCGCCGGCGCCGGCATCTCGGCCAGCCGGGCCCCCAGCAAGTTAATCGCCGCCGCCAGGCTCATCACGGTTTGCTCGAAATGCTTGGCCCCGGCCAGAGCGCTTAAGTTACGGTTCAGCGCGTCTTCCAGTCGGGCCACTTCGCCCACCGCGGCCACGGCCTGCTGGATCACTTCGACCTGCCGTGTAACCGAGGCTTGCAATGTCGCCAAGTTTTGCGCGCCGTGGGCTTGGGTTTGGATGATCTTCTCCCAATACTGGCGGTTGGCTTGAATCGAGGCCTGTTCGGCGGCGGCTAAATGCTGGGCATGGGTTTTCAGGCTGTCGCTCAATGCCCCGGCCAACCATGCCTGGAGTTGTTCGCCGCCGACTTTGGCCATATTCGCCCAGCGAGCCGCCGCGTTTTCCATCGATGACTGCCACAACTCGGCCTGGCGCTGGACAAGCCGCTCGGACGTTTGGATCATGGTTTCGGCCATCCGGCGAACCGCGGTCAATTGGCCGTCGGAGCCGGAGGAAACATGCTGCCACCGCCCGGATAATTCTTGTTCCACGCGCCGATCCACTTGCTCCAGCAACCCATTGCCCGACCGGTCCACGAAAAAATGGACGAACATCAGTACCATCGACATCGACAAGGCCACCGCCGTGGTGTCGAACTTCAAGCCCAACCCATTAAGGACTTGCAGCATGGACTGGTCCGGCGATTTGAGATCCACGCTGTTTAAGGCCATGGTGATGCCCACCACCGTGCCCAAAAAACCGAGTATCGGAACCGCCCACAAAATCACCCGGAACAGGCCGAAACCGGTGTGCAACCTGGAGGCGTCGATGTCGGCGAGATACTTCAACTCGTCGTTGAGCGTCTCGGCCGAACCGTGGCTGCGAACGTGCTCCAATGCGGAGCGTAATCGCCGGATAAAAAACTCCTCCTGACGACTCTGAGGCACTTGATCGAGCCGCTGTAAAAGGGCGTGGCACGCGTCGGCAGGGTCCACGGCCTGCGATTTGGGCCCCAAAGGCGATTTGGCCAGAGTGGACCGCTGGCCGGCGATATCCAGTGCCTTGAGGATCAAGGCGGCCAGGCCGATGGCGAACAGGACCGTTTCCATGTATTCCACCGGATGCTTGGTGAAGTAGCGTTTGACCAAGTCGATATTCAAAGGGCCGTGGAAAATCAGGCCATAAAAACCCACCGATCCCAAAATGCCCCACACCAGAGGCGAATCGAAAACAATCTTCAGCAGATGACTGATTTTATTCACTGGTAGATTCCTTGAAATATTGAGGTGAAAGACAACTTCTGGCGTCTCCTCAAAATCGACCTAATCGACAATGTTTATAAGCCGAAATTGAGATAGGTGTGTGATTGGATAAGTTGGAAAGAATAGTAGTGCCTGGATGATTGGATAAGATCAAAAAATAATCTTTGTTTAACCGCAACCGGGCAGCAACGGGCACCATCGGGCATTGATGCGGAGCATTGGTTGGCATGGTCGGTTAGTGTAGGGAGCGGCAGTCTTATAAATAATCCGGGCCGGCTGGGGAATAGCAGCATAATGGTCATTGATCCACCCAAAAGACTGCCCCCGATCAATTCATTCCCGATAATCGGCAAAGTTTGCCAAAGTCAGCGGCAGTAATTTCCGATCTATTCTTCTGTCGCAGAGAAGTCGCTAGGAATGCGACCTTAAACGAACAAGGATGTTCCCAGGGGGGGAAAACAGTCCGGCGTCGATGAAAATCGATTGCGCGGACTGTTATTTTTTCTTGATCGTAATGTTGGGGTAGCAGTTGAACTGCCGCCTCGACAGACTTTGATATGATCCTGAGCACGGCAAAGGATCTTTTGGCCCCTAATCCTTCTATTTAATCCTCTCTATCCATACTTGAATGTTCATATACAGTCGTTTAGACTGACTCTAAAGGAGGTTGTTGACATGGGCATGACACATGTGACCGTTCTGGTGCGCAATCCAGCCAGTCTGGATCAGACATGGGAAGGCCTTTTCCTGGTTGATACCGGAGCATGGGATTCGCTTGTTCCGGGAAAGTATCTCAAACAGATTGGCCTTTCGCCAAAGGCAAAACGCACCTACGAACTTGCTGACGGATCGGAAGTGAAACTGGACATTACAACAGGTGATCTTGAATTCATGGGCGACATCGTCGGTTCCACAATCATCTTCGGAGACGACGATGCCGAACCAATTCTTGGCGTAACCGCCCTGGAGTCCGCGGGAATCGAAGTCGATCCGCGCAGTCAGCAACTCAAACGCCTCCCGGCCGCGCGGCTGAAGTGAGCCGTTTCATTCCCGCTTTTGCGGGCAATACGTGGCAAAACAATGAGGCGTTTCCCAGAGCCGGACTTCCGCGATGGGAATGCCTTGGGCTATGGCGTATTCGGCGATCAGTTTGGCAATGTTCTCGGCCGTGGGATTTTCGTCCAAGAGATATAGCGGCTCGCCGAGTTTTTGCAGCATCGGCACGGCCGGATCGTCGCGGCGGAGTATCATGCGATGGTCCAAATTTTCGTCGATCCATCGGCTGACCACCGTTTTGATGTCGTTGAAATCCAAGACCATCCCGCAATCGTCCAGCGCGGCGGCCTTGACGGTGATAATCGCCCGGCCGTTATGCCCGTGCAAATGCCGGCACTTGCCCTCGTAGTTCAACAAACGATGGCCGTAACAAAAGTTGATTTCTCGGGAAACGCGAAACATAAATCAAAGGATGAAGGATGAAGGATGAAGGATGAAAAATAAAGGATGAGCTAAGTATGATGGGTGAAGGGAAATATGTGTTTTATTCATCCTTCATCCCTCATCCTTTTTACATAGTGTGTCGGATCCTCTATATCAATCAGTCTAAATGCCTTTTGCCGCTCCGCGCATTTGTTGCAAACTCCGCAGTGCAATCCATCGACCGGGGCGATGCAGGAAAACGTCAGTCCCAGCGGCAAGTCGCGGCCAAGTTGCATCACCTGCCGCTTGTCGAACTGGTCAAAGGGCCGAACCACTCGTACACGCCCTCCCATGGCCCGATCCAAGGCGGATTCGAAATCGGCGAAAAATTCCGCGGTCGCGTCGCCGAAAGGATTCGAGCCTAAAACGGCCAGGGCGAGTTGCCCGATCCCGTTGAGCCGGCACCAAATCGACGCCTTTATTATAAGCAGTGCATTGCGCCCGGGTAAGTATACGGCGTTGTCCGGGGAATGTGCGTCGGGCACGTCTTGCCCGTCAGTGCTCCAGTGCCTGCCGTAAATGTCCTTAAGCGGCATGTCCAAAACCACAAGCCGCTCGATTTTATTCTCTTTATTATTCCCCACGGCCTGCAAAACCGCCCGCACCGCCCGCAGTTCCTCTTTTTCCCATCGCAACTGCGAGCGAATATAAAACGGCTGCACTCCATGCCCCTGGCCTGCCAGATGACCCAGCAAAATGCAACTATCCAGCCCGCCGCTAAGCAACAGACCGATCGGTGGTTTTTGGTTCTTGGCCGGCATAAACATACGTGGCTATGAATTAACTTCCTTTGTTTTGAACTGATGGCAATTTTATGAGCTAAGGCCTTGCCGGGAAAGGGAATTTGATAAGACTTCATTCGCACCGGTCGCAAGCGACCGGGCTAAACAATCCATGTCATCATTCCCATACGCTCAAAAACCCCCACCAACCTGACCTTGCAAGCGACCAGCCGGGTCGATAAACTCGCCGGGCTTGGTTGGCAATATGGGGGAAATATATTAAGATTGCGGCACTTTCCCGGCCATCCGATTCGCAACTTCCTTATGAAACGAAAGCAAACCACCCAAAAGAAGCGTTTTTAGATCACTATTCCCCCCCTAGGATCATTTTTTACTTGCATCGGGAAACGGGGCTTTTAGAATGAATGTTAGGCGCCCCAGCTTCCCTAACCCCTAAAGTAAAGGTGTGTTATGAAAAAGGCTGGTTTGGGGCTCCTGATAGGTGCGGTACTGATGGTGGCGGCGCTCGACGGTTTCGGCCAGCGCAGCGATGTTATTGCCCAACGCCCGCAATCCGCTCCAGCGCCCGCCGGAAGCGGCGACCTCATGGTCGTGCCGATTCCTTCGGGCGATAAAGGACAGGGGCAATTGTTGGCGGTCATCGAGCCAAGGCAACAAGTGATGAGCGTATATCGGATCGATGTGAATACCGGCAAAATCGCGCTTAAGAGCGTCCGCAATCTCCGTTGGGACCTGCAAATGACAAATTATAACAACGAAGCTCCTCTGCCGCAGGAGATCCAATCATTGTTGGAACCGAGATAATGGCCCAAAAATATTACAACATTAAAGAAGCCGCCCAACTTTTCGGCATTACCGAGGAAGCCGTCCGGCAAATGCTGGAGCGCCGCGAGTTACACGGATATCGCGACGGCGCGGACTGGAAATTCAAGGCCGAGGACATCGAGCGCACGGCCGCCGAACGCAAAGCCCAACCGGCCCCGGCAATTGAAGATACCGACGAAGTGCTGCTTAGCGAGGTGGAGTTGGGCCAGTCGGGTACAGGCGCCTCGGGAACGGTCATAGGCATGGAAACGGCTCCCCGCGCCGAAAGCGATATCCACTTGGCCGAGAGCGACGTAAAGGTTTCCGGCCAATCGGTCACCCCGCCCATCGGAAAAGCCAAGCCCGATTCCAAAGTCGGCAAGTTTGAAGAACTCGATCTTGGCATGGCCGAAGACCTGACCTTGGCCGAAAGCAACATCGGTTTGGACGCCGTCAAAAAACCATCCTCCGAATCGCCCACCGGCAGTTCCTCGCTTGCCATCGCCTCGAAACCCTCCGAGGACGATGAGGCGGTAATCGGCGGCGGCAGTTCAGGCAGCGGCATCACGCTTAGCGGCGATAGCGGAATTTCACTGGTCGATCCCGCCGACAGCGGTCTATCCCTGGAAGAGCCTCTGGAATTGGGCGGAAGCGGTGCGGAAGAATCGCTGGAACTGGGTGAAGAGGACCTTCTTCAACTGGCCGAAAGTTCCAAGTCCCACTCCGGTCTGAAAGCCGATGACGACTTTTTGCTTACCCCCACGGAAGAGACAGCCGAGGCCGACGAGTCGGAAAGCGGTTCGCAAGTCATTGCCTTGGATACCGAAGGCGATGAAGCCGCCACGCTCGTATCTCCGGGCCAAGGAATGGCGAACATTTTCGGCGAGGCTTTGGGCGGTCAGCCCGGCCTGGATTTGGGCGAGGGCGTTGCCCTGAGACCGGCGCCTTTAGGCGCGGCGGGCTTGGGCGCGTCGGCCGCCGCGATGGCCGAAGGCGCGGCAGTGACCCCGGCCGGCGTTTTCTTTCCCGAAGTGCCCTATTCCGGCTGGAACATCGTTTTTCTGGGCTTGTGTTTGTTCTTCCTGCTTCTGTGCGGAGCGATGGTGTACGATCTTCTGCGGAACATGTGGAGTTGGAATTCAGCCGGCAGCGTCAATACGTGGTTGATGGACACGATTATCGGATTGTTCGAAAAATAATGTTTAGTCCCGGCGATTCGAAAGGAGTCGAATCATGAAGTGCCCAAGGCCGTGGCAGGTTTTTCTGGCGTTAGGCTTGGTTGGTTTTGTCTCGGGCTGTTTGTTCACCAGTAAAACGAGTCTTAACAACGCCCAGGCCCAAAGCCGCATCCTGTCGCAGCAGAATTACGCCCAATTGGCCGAAATTGAAAACCTTAAAACCCACGGCAATGACCTGGAAAACAAAATGATCCGGTCCGAGGAGCAAATAGCCTTGCTCAAAGAGCAAGTCGATTTGGATCGCCGGCAGATGGCCAATTACGAACGCGAACACAACGAGTTGTACGAGCAGTTCAAGGCCCTGGCCCGAGAGC
>JBEKFZ010000130.1:0-10165 GCA_050013075.1 Thermoguttaceae bacterium
CAAATCGCGCAGGCCGCCGCCGAGGTTTATGATCCAGTGACAGGCTTCGAACTGCTGCATCACGTCGGCGTCCAGGGTGTAAGCCCTGAGGTTGCTAGTGGCCGTCAGCGTGTCCCCGACCAAGCCAACGTGGGTGGTAAGCCCCAGATGCGGATCTTCAAAGTCCTTCGCTGACGGAAGGATAACGTCGAAACTAGCAAGGGAATTTGCTGTGGATGTAAAGGTTTCCGTGCTGGAGTCTTCGTCGAAGAACCACCATCGCACTCGACCGCCAAATCCGTTCGCTCCCACGTTTCCGAGCCAGATCCGCGGGGCGGCAGCATAGCTGTAGTTGAAGAAATCGCTGGTGTATGTGGTGGTAGTAGGATTATCAAAGTCGGGGGCCGCCTGCGCGATCGTGAACGCGTAGTTGGCACGCAATTGCGGCCTGAGCACGGTCAGTTCGGCCCCGCCAATGATGCCGGAATTGCAGCAGCACAACCCAGCCGCTCTTATCTGAGCATAATCATCACAGCCGACGTCGCAGGTTTTCCCAGCACAATAGGCAGTGTCGCAGGCGGTGTCGCCGTAACTCGTGGCGTCGGCAGAGCTGGCCTTGCTGGCCGTCGCATAGCGCTCGCTAGCGTGGACGGGTACCGTCCAACTGATGCCCACCCCTATAATCAGTGAGATTAGTACAAATTGACTGATTCGCATGTGCCCCTCCTTGAAAGAATTACGAAACCAATCGCTACTCTCAACGTAATCGGAATAAACGGCCCTCAAACTTTACCACCTATTTTCCGCACGTCTGGTTTTAGAAATGAGTTAAAATGCAATAACTATCAACAATTCCGCCCTCACCCTAGCCCCAATACCGTTCAATTAAGCAGTGCTAGCAGGCACGGCTGGTCAACATGTTGTGCATTGGCGCCCTGGCAACCCAATATATGGGACGCCAGTGGATGCTGTCAGTGCTTAAATGAATGGTATTGACCCTGGCCATCTCCCGACCGCTGCGCGGTGCCCGGGGAGGGGAGTTTTGGATAGGCTCTTAAAATCGGGCACCGAGGGTTTTGGCTTTTCGCAAGAGCCGATTGGAAATTTCGGGCTTGTGTTTGCTTCCCGGCTTGACCAGAGTGCCGAGGATTTTGTAGCCGCCGCAGCGAAGTATCTTTCGGACCGCCCGGATGGCGCCGCGGCTTTCGGCCAGGATAAAATTCAACGGCCAAGGCCATGTGCAGGCGGTAACAATAACCGCGGGCTTGCTTTTGTGACGCGGGATTGGAAGTCCATTGGATCGCTGGGTGAAAAACGCCGGCACGTTGCGGTCGAAGAGCAGTTTTAGTTGGGCCGACATGTTGCCCCAGTGCGTCGGGGTGCCCACGATCAGGCCATCGGACTGGCGGATCATACGCCCAAGGCGATGGGCGTCGTCTTTGCTCAGGCAACACTCGCCGTCCGGCCTGCATTTCATGCAGGCGATGCAAGGCTGCATCCTGAGATCGTAAACGTCGATCCAATCGACCTGATGTTTTTCATCCAAGCCCTCGGCCACGGCGCGGAGTAGCCCGGCCACAGTTCCATTTTTGCGAGGACTACCGTTGAGGAGGAGGATTTTCATGATTTGCCGCTTTTTTTCCAGTCCACTGCGGGTCGCGGCTATTGATTGTCAGATAAGTAATTTCACATTTTTTCATCGGAGCCGGGCCGTGTCGGGTGCGGAAATGTCGGGGCGACACGCCCCGGCTCTGATTTTTTCACGACATTCTTTTTCCGAGACTCAATAAACCGAACAGTAAACCGTGAACCGTAAACTGAAAACTAATTTACCACGGTCCGCGGATGTAGTAGTCGCCGAATTGATCTGTGTCGCTGGGCCAGCGCGGGGTGGGCAGGAAGTCGGCGCGATTGTATACGCCGGGGCCGGGATAGTTGCGCTGGAATTGGTGCTCGATGGGCACGACGCGGGTATTGCCCACGCCCCAGCCCATCTTGGTCTGATTCTCGGCCGTGGGCGGCACGACCAGGGCCACGGGCATGCCCCAGGCGGTGTCGTAATAATCGCCGTGCCAAGGATAGGTCTGCGACGAGTAATAAGCCACCCGCCCCTTGACTGAGCCATAGCAGCAACCGGCAAGCGCTTGATCGGCCGCGGCCGCACACAAAAGCGACGCCAAAATGATAGTGAATTTGTATTTCATGGTTCAAGATTCCTTTGAAAAACTCCCGCACAAGCGCCGGGGCTAAACATTATCGCACTCTCCACCAACCACTAACCACTCGCCACTATTTCAACGCCAGCTAACGCTGGTTAGCGTTTTTCCGCCATCGGAGTGATAGTATGCATAAGTGCGGTGATGGTGATACAGGAATTCGTGAGGCATGAGCGGCTGGTAGGTAATATAGGTCCATCCGACAAGCGGCGGCACGGGTCTGGGGCAAAGATATAGTTCCGCCCCGACGCTCTGGTCCCCGACCGGGGGAACGTAAAAGTTGTAAAACAGATCGCCCGGTGCACTATGGCGCTCGGCCGCCTGCACCGCGGCGGGATTGCCGCTAAAGACCGCCAGCATGGCAGTGAAAATCAACATCGCACATAAAAGGCTGCGTAGCATTAATTTGGTTCCTTTCGTCATTGTTCATCCTTCATCCTTTATCCTTCATCCTTACTAAAAATCTCGGCTTGCAACGGTATTGCGGGTGAATCTTTATTTGCGGGATAAAGCGAAGAGGCGTAATTTGAGGAAAAGGCAAGGAAAGACGTGTGGGCGGTTGCCGGTATAATCGTTATAATCTGCAAAGTGAAACTTCCTCTCCTTTTGGGAATTGATGTAGGGGCAGAATGGCGGCCTTGCCGCCATCACCCGGGAGGAGAGGAAAATTTATAGCATTAAACAACCCACTTGAGGGGGGGTTTTGACAGTGCCCGTGGATGCCGCCCTGAAATTGACACAATCTCCGCCTTTAGACAAATCCGTCATGCAATCCGGGTCCAACGGCAACGGCGGCGGCGCCAGGCCCCAGCGGCCTCGGCGCCGTGCGACCGCCCAATCGATGGCCGCCAGCCAGCGGGATATCTCGGTAAGCGAATTTTTTGCCAAGAATCGGCATCTTTTGGGTTTTGACAGTCCGCGCCGTGCCCTACTGACCGCGGTCAAGGAGGCGGTCGATAACGCCCTGGACGCCTGCGAAGAGGCCGGCATCCTGCCTGAGATCTGGGTCCACGTCCAGCGCACCGCTTCCGACCGGTTCAAGGTCGGGGTGCAAGACAACGGGCCCGGGATACTGAAAAAAACCATTCCGCTTATTTTCGGCAAGCTGCTTTACGGGTCGAAATTTCACCGCATGCGCATGAGCCGCGGCCAGCAAGGCATCGGCATTAGCGCGGCGGGCATGTACGGGCTTTTGACCACGGGCAAGCCGGTGAAGATCATGTCCAAGGTCTCGCGGCGCGAGGCGGCCCATTATTATGAGATCCAAATCGACACCAAGCGGAATTGTCCTGAGATATTAAACGGCCGGGGCGAAGGCGTGGAAATTCCGCCCGGCGAGTCGGGCGCGAAGGCAATTGAAAAACACGAAATCGAATGGATCGACTCGGATCATGGCACCCGGGTGACTATCGAACTGGAAGGCAAGTACCAGCGCGGACGGGGCAGCGTGGATGAGTATTTGGAACAGACGGCCATCGCCAATCCGCACGTGGCCATTCATTACGCCGATCCTGATGAAAACATTATCGACTATCAGCGTGTGGCCGAGACGCTTCCGCCTGAGCCAAGGGAAATCAAGCCGCATCCGTACGGAGTGGAATTGGGTCGGCTGGTGGGGATGTTAAAGGAAACCAAGGCCCCGACTATAGCCCAGTTTTTAATAAAGTCGTTTTCGCGGGTTTCGCCGGCCGTGGCCAGGCGGATTTGCGACGGGGCGAAGATCGGCACGCGGGCGAATCCAAAAAAGATCGGCCGGCACGAGGCCGACCAGCTTTATCAGACGATCCAGAAAACAAAGATTCCGCCCCCCGCGACCGATTGCATTTCGCCCATCGGCGAGGAATTGATCCTCAAGGGTTTGCACCAGGTGGTGCCGGGCGAATTCTATGCGGCCGCCACCCGTCCGCCGTCGGTTTATCGGGGCAATCCGTTCGCCATCGAGGTGGGATTGGCTTACGGCGGGGCGCCTATCGTGCATCGGGTCTCGCGCGAGGCACTGGCCGAACTGCTCGAGGAAAGCGACGCCCGAACCCTGCGGCAGTTCCTTATCATCACCTTCCACGGCATCGGGGCCGACGCCGCCGATAAAATCCTGGATCAAGCCGGCACCAAGATCCGCGTGGCGCCGGGCAATCTGAAACCGGCTGAAATCGATAAACTTCATAAAGCCCTGCAAAGCATCAATCTCAGCGACGGACAGACGATGAACATCCTGCGCTACGCCAACCGCGTGCCCTTGCAGTTCCAGGCCGGGGCCTGCGCAATCACGCAAACCGTGATGCAAACCAACTGGCGTTTGTACGGGCTTTCGCAGTCGCGGGGTTCGCTGCCGGCCGGGCCGGTCACGCTGATGGTGCACATGGCCAGTGTTTGGGTCCCCTTTACCAGCGAATCGAAAGAGGCCGTGGCGTCGTATGCGGAGATTCAAAAGGAAATCCGTCTGGCCTTGCAGGCCGTGGGCCGCAAATTGGGCATGTATCTGCGCCGCCGGCAGCGGGTCCGCCACGAAGGCGAACGGCGGAACCTGTTCCTGCGTTACATCGGCGAAGTGGCCACGGCAGTAAGCCGCATCAACAGCACCGACCGCGACAAACTCTACAGCCAACTCCTCGAAGTAGCCAAGAAACGCACCGCCCAGGCCGACCTTGAACTAGACGACCGCGGCCGGGAAATCGAAGAAGAAACCGAGGATTTCGGCGAAAACGTGCTGATCGTGGAGCCAACGCAGCCGGTGGTGCAAACTTCAGCTTGAGAGGCGGATAATTGCAAATCGAAAATCGTTGAAAAGTTTAGCCCCGGCACTTGTGCCGGGAGGATTCCCGTTGATATGAGCAATTTCCACGTTGCCATGCTCTGGAGTAGAAATACTAGCAAAATGTCCAAATGATCCGGAGCCTAGGAACAAGGCGTTAGGTGGCCATGACGAATTCCTCAAACGAACCGCTGCCGAAACTTCCGCCGCGAAAGGCGGATGCCCATAAGGGCGATTTCGGGACCGCGCTTATCGTGGGCTCTTCGCGGGGGATGAGCGGGGCGGCGGCGCTGGCGGGGATGGCGGCGCTTAGGGGCGGGGCGGGATTGGTTCGGCTGGCCGTACCGGATGCGTGCTTGGAAACAGTCGCTTCTTTCGAGCCATCGTACATGACCGTGCCTTTGCCCAATGATGCCGCGGGCAGAATCGCCCTGGCTGCGCTTCCGAAAATTATCGAACTAAGCGCGGCCGCCTCGGTTTTGGCACTTGGGCCCGGGCTGGGACGCTCGGATGAGCTAAACCAACTGGTCGGCAGGCTTTATCGGGAAATTGAAAAACCCATGGTCGTGGACGCCGACGCACTCAACGCCTTATCCACGCAACCGGAAATCATGGGAAAGCCCGGCGGGCCAAGGGTTTTGACGCCCCATCCCGGCGAGTTCGCCCGGCTGGTGGGCAAAAAACTCGACGGCGACCGGCGTTTGGAAGCGGCCGTTGAACTGGCCGCTCGGTGCGGAGTGGTGGTCTTGCTAAAAGGACACCGCACGCTGGTGACCGATGGAAAACGGCATGTTATTAATGCCACGGGCAATCCCGGCATGGCCTCCGGCGGATCTGGCGATGTATTGACTGGATTGATAGCCGCGCTTTTATGCCAGCATCTTGAACCGTTCGCCGCCGCGCAACTCGGGGCGCATCTACACGGGCTGGCCGGCGACCTGGCGGCGAAAGAGCGGGGCGAAGTCTCGCTAATCGCCCGGGATTTGGTGGAATTCCTGCCGGCGGCGATTCGTGAATTCGGCCGCTGTTAATGGTGAAAAAAACAATCGCATACAATGTAATCATTGCCAAAAACTCCGGGCACAAGTGCCCGGGCTAAACGGTAATGCAACATTTCTTTTATAACAATCAATAACCACAAGCGCGACCGACCAACCTTTGGTTGGCGCCCGTCGCGGCTTTATAAATCAATATTCTCTATTCCCGCTCTTATGCTCATTTACCGCATGCTTGCCGACGTTGTGGTGACGATTCACCTGGCCTTGGTGGGTTTTATTGTGATGGGCATGGCGGCTATTCTGTTGGGGATCGTGTTGAAGTGGCGGTGGGTGCGGAATTTTTGGTTCCGCACAATCCATTTAGCAATGATCGCCGTAGTGGTGGAAAAAGCGATCTTAAGCGTTAGCTGTCCGCTTACCGATTGGGAGAACCAACTGCGCGAAATGGCCGGCGAGACGGTTCGGGAGGGGACGTTTATCGGTCGGATGCTGCACGGGGTCTTGTTTTGGGATGTTTCATCGGGCACGCTGACGATAGTTTATTATTTGTTTGGCCTGGCCGTGCTAGTGGTTTTCTTTTTTGCCCCGCCGCGTTGGCCCTGGAAAAAAGAATGCCAAAGGTAGCTACTTGCCGCGTCAATCGGTGTAATCATCATAAAAGGACTTTTAGACCCGGCTATTATGCGAAAACCACGTATATTGGCGGGGAGAAAAAAGGGTATATATAACTGAACGTTGACCATTTTTTCCATTCGTGGAATAATATGGTTTCGGAGCAGATAACCTCAGAAATATATTAGGGTTAGGGTTTTGCACCGGTGGCTGGGCCGATCGGCGTGGCATTGCTTCGTTGGAGGCAGTGGAGTGAAACCCTAAAAGACGCACTGCTTGCGAGCAAGCAGTGGCACAAGGGAGAAGAGGAGCTGGAAATGGAATCTCAGTGGCGCAAAGAGCGCAAACGGGCATGGCTTCTGCTGGTTTTCGTGTTGATATGGACCGCCTTGGCGGCGAGTATGATGCCCAGGCCGTCGTTTGCCGCGGACGACGAGCGAAAACCGGCGGCTGCCGCCGACGAAGGCCCGGCGGTGCAGCCGAAAGAGACCATGTCCTGGTTTTCCTTTATCGTGAGATCGTCGGGATTCATCGGGCTGGTGATTCTGCTTTTATCGATTTATTTCGTGAGCACGATTGCGAGGTTGTTTTTCGAGTTGCGGATTTCGATGGCCATGCCTCCGGATATTCTCGGGCGCTGCGAAGAACGGCTTCAGCAGCGGGATTTCAAGGGGGTCTTCGAGATCGTCAAGTCGGATGATTCGTTTTTCAGCCGGCTTTTGACCACGGGCATTTCGGAGTTGCCCAACGGGCTGGCCGAGGCCCGGGAATCGATGGAGCGGGTAGGCGACTCGATGACCGTGGAAATGGAAAAGAAAATCAGCATGTTGGCGGTGCTGGGCACGCTGGGACCGATGATCGGGCTGTTGGGCACGCTGATGGGAATGATCGAGAGCTTCAGCGTCATTGCCCGCAGCGACGTGCAACTGAAGGCCAGCGAGGTGGCCAAGGGTATTTCCACCTCCCTGGTTTTGACCTTCGAGGGCGTGGGGCTGGCGGTGCCGGCGATTTACTTTTTCGCCTTGTTCCGCAATCGAGTGTCGCATATTTCCGTCACGACGGCGGTTGCGGCGGAGCATTTCCTGCGGCAATTTTCGCACGCGGCGCGGGGTAAAAAACCCGCGGCGGCCGATGCGGCGTCGTTGAAAGAATAATTGCATCCATGTCCGCGTCATTAATGCAAAAAACGAAAGCCGAGCCGAACCTTACGCCCATCTTGGACATGGTGTTCCAGTTGATTACCTTTTTCATGCTGGTAATCAACTTCAAGTCGGCGTCGTTGGATCTGAGCCTCCGCCTGCCGATCGTCGGTTCGGCCCGGCCGGTGGATACCAAGGGGATGGAGGATTTGCTGATTCTGAATATCACCCAGGACGGCAAGCTGATCGTATATGGAATTTCCAAAGATATCGAAAGTTATATAGCCGGCGAGGCCCTGGCCACCGTCAATTGGGCGCATCGATCCAACCCGGATTTGAAATTCGGCGACGAATTGCCGTCGATGGTGGTGATTCGGGCCGACGAGGCCACGCCCTTCAAACTGCTCAATCTGGTGATCAAGGCCTGCCAGGACAACGGGTACCGCAGGTTTGCATTGATGGCGCTGAATAAGAGGATATAGGTTATAGGCAATAGGCTATAAGTTATAGGACGTAGGGATGAAGGGTGAAGGCGGAATAACCGAAAACTGATAACTGATAACTGAAAACTGATAACTAATATATGTCCCGCCGGTATCAACGACCTCAAGCCGAAGTGGAACTGAACATGGCCTCGATGCTGGACATGGCCTTTCAGTTGCTGACGTTTTTCATACTTACTTTCCGCCCGGCGCCGATCGAAGGGCAGATTTCGCTCCGCCTGCCTCCGCCGCAACCGGTGACCAAGGGCGTGGAGCCGGTAGGCTCGGACCTTACGAACACTAATCCGGCCAAGGGCGTGGATACGCTTACGATCAGTGTTTTTGCCGATAAATCCGGCCAGATCGGTTCTTTAGGAGTGGGCGAGAGCGGCGTGGCCAATCTTGCCGCCCTGGAATCGCGGTTGCAAGAGATCTTCGCCGACAAGAATAATTCCTTTGAGCAGGTGATCGTCCAAGTCGGCAGCAGTTTGCGTTACGGGGCATTGATGAAAGTGGTGGATATTTGCACTCGCCTGAAGTTGCCCGGCGGTCAAAGACTGTCGAAACTCAGCTTCGTCGAAGTGCCGCAGGGGTAAATGATGAATGATGAATGATGAAACCGCTTGCGGTTTCGCGCTGTCCGCCGCACATTGAAAAATCGTTTGCCGACCGACAAGCTGCAAATACTCCCGGAGCAAGCTCCGGTGCTAAACGATGAATATGACATTATTAACATGACATTCAATAAACGATGAATACGACATTCATACATGAAAATGCGACGACAAGGAAATCCGCCGGGAAGTGTTTTTCGCGGCAATGAATTGATGCGATTTATGACCATGGTGGGCATGTTGGGGGTGCTTTTTCTGTTGATCGCCCGCAGCGGGGATCCGAACACCTGGACCTGGCTCACGAGTGACGCCGGGGCGGTCAATCGACATGATTCCATTGCCTATGCCGGCAGTAAGAACGCGAAGGAGCAGGCATCAGGTTCATCTGAAACGAGTGTATCCTCACAGGCCGACGTATCCAAGGCAAAATTGCCGATATCCAGTGCCGTCACTGATGAAGATCCGGAAGAGGCCGACGCCGCTAAAGAACAATTTCAAGTCATGATCGATGGAACGGAAAAGATTCAGCCCCAGGAAATGTTTGCCTATAGACGAGTGTTAAACTGGGTTCAGAATCAGACGTTTGCCGAGATGAGCCGTCGAGCCGGCAAGGACGTGATATTCAATAAATTTTATCAATCGCCCGACGAATATCGCGGGCAACTGTTTAAATTTGATCTGACGGCGCATTTGATTCGCGATTTGGACGAGAAATATAACGGTGTGGAGCTTTTCGATATTTGGGGCGCCACGGAAGAATCGGGAGAATGGCTTTACAATGGAGTGGTTATCGGCTTGCCCAAGGGAATGCCGGTTGGGCGAAATATATATGAAAAAGTTACTTTTGTTGGATACTTTTTCAAGCTGCAGGGATATCAACCGGCCGGAGCAAAGGTTAATGCTAAATCTCTGAAAGCCCCCTTGTTCCTGGGACGGTTGATTTGGCATCAAGGTGAAATAGCGCAAACTCGACATTCGGATTGGTCTTGGGGCCTGATTTTACTGGCGGGATTTGTGATTTTCCTGATAATAAGATGGGGACTGTTCCTGCGGGGAAGCCGAGGCCGATTATTTTCGCCGCCGATGGTGCAGGCAAAACCCGGCGGCAATCCGGTGGAGGACTGGCTGGCAAAAGTCGAAACGGATGAACCGGCGGAAGGGGATAATCTCCACGGCGATTCGGATTCCCAACCCGGCGGGCCGAACACCCTATGATATAAAACATATTTTATTGAGTCTCATAAAAACTGCACTTTCCTAAAACATGCCGAGGTTACCTATTTTTCCATACGCAAAACACCGCTACCGTCATGCCATAGGTGATTTTTCATTCATTTAGGGTGTTAGGCCATAGACTGAAAAAATCATTTTGT
>JBEKFZ010000131.1:0-10164 GCA_050013075.1 Thermoguttaceae bacterium
TCCTTGAACGCATGGGCTCTCTCCTTGACGTCGGTTTGGTTGACACAAACCATTGTCGGGAAGAGCCTTGCGTTCACAAATATCAATTTTTAACGGCTATCTGCCAAACTTGGAACTACTGAATTTAATATTCAATTAAACATTCACTTTATTGTGCCGGCGGTTGTTCTCCATTGGCTGCGGATTTGGGCTTATTTGCGGATTCCTTTTCCTTTTGGGCGCGGCGTTCGCTGAGCGACTTGGGCTGCCAGCAAAACTGCACGTCAAAATCGAAACGCCGCAAACTAATTTTCTCGCCCGTGTCCACTCTTATTCCGCCGAGATCGGGGCTTGCATTCTGACTATCTACCTGTTCATCCTCGACCCCTTTTGGATTTACCAATACCGGATACGTGATTCCCAGTTCCTGCATGGAGACCTTTTCCATACCGCCCTCGCCGTCGGGCAATTCCACCTTTGAATTCAGCAAATTGTTAATCAGCGTATTACGGACGTATTGAGGGCCGGCATTGTCGCCGGCGTCGTAGTGATAGTGGTAGCCCTCGAGTTTCACAATCCAACCCGGCCCCTGGGGCCCCCTAAGATTCGCTTGATCGGCGGTTTGTTCTCCGGTCCCAGCCGCGGGCAAGGCGGCGGTGTGAGCGGCGTCCGGAGACGTTTCCTGGGGAGTTTCAGTCGATGTTTTGTCAGAGTGAGCGCCGGGATCGGGACCAAAATACCACTTCTTATCTTTCACCAGGGAAAACCAAGCGGAAACATCATCGCTATACTGGCACTCCAGGTTCCTTACGTGCAGTTCGTTGCGATCGGTGATTTTTAGTATATCTTTTTCATCGCGCGGCAGGCACTGATTTATCGCCCGCAGTAACTCCAACCACCTGATTCGCCCATCTATGTTCCCCACTAAATGCTGACCGATCTGGTCGGTGGATTTGAAATTAGTCTCGGCCGCATTGGCCTCGGACTTCAATCCGTTGCTCTGTCCGACGATACCGTCGGCCTGTTCGGTGGCCGATTTCCACAAACTTGCTTCCACGGAGTTCATGGCCAAGGCATAGGCGCCGAAACTGATGCCGCAGCCCAAAAGCAGCAAGGCCGCGGCCGCCACGGCCCAGGGTTTCTTCCGCTTGATCAAGCGATCCTTGACGATTTCCTTGGGCAGGAGATTGGTGTGCAGGCCCGGCTTGCCCAATCCCTGCAGCGTCAGCCCGTAGCATATCCCGTAACAAATTGCATTTTCCTTAAAGATGGGCGATGAAAGGACCTGCGAACCCACGAGTCCCTGAAACGACTGCACTCGTTCGATTTCATAGCCCAGGCTCTGGGCCAGATAACGGCGCAGGCCGGGCAGTTTCATGGCGTTGCCCAGGGCCACGATCCGGCCGATTTTCGCCGTGCGCTCCAAATTGCTGAAGTATCCGATGGAACGCTGCAACTGCGTGAGCAACTCGTTGAACACCGGGCGCATGGCCTGGAACACCGCTTTGGGATCGGCAGCGGCCGTTGCGTTTCGCTTCAGGTGTTCGGCCTTGGCAAAGGTAAGTTTCATCTCCTTCGTCAGCGCCTTGGTAAAGTGGTTTCCGCCCAAGGGAATGCTCCGCTGCCAGACCTTGTATCCGTTGGTGACCACCAGGTCGGTGGCATCGGTTCCCAGGGAAAGAATAACAGTCGATTCGGGCGGGTTTTCCGGATCGTAGTCCTCGGGCTTGGGCAGGTTGCGCAACTGATCGAAGAGCAAATAATTGTACAAGGCCAGGGGGGTCAATTGCACGTAATCGATTTCGATGCCGAATTTTTGGAAAGGCTCCAGGGCGCGGAACACCGCTTCCCGCTTCATGGCGAAAAGCCCGATTTCCGTTTCCAGGGCGTAACCTTCCTCCTCGGTCCCGATGCCCAATCGCTGGTAGTCCCAAATAACGTCGTTTAAGTCGAAGGGGATCTGCTGTTTGGCTTCGTAGCGGACGATGTCGGGTATTTTCTTGGCCTCCACCGGCGGCAGCTTGATGAACCGCGCCAAACCCGCCTGGCCGGACACCGAAATCGCCACGCCGTCGCCCCGCACCGAATTGCGCGACAAAAACTGCTTTAAGGCTTCGTGGATCAATTCCGCGGGATTGGCGTCGGGCTGGCTGAGAATCTTGGGATATTCGATGTAATCGAAGGCGTCGGCCTCGATCTTGTCCGCGGCAGTCGTTGCGCGGCATCTAAGCGCCTTAAGCGCGCATTGACCAACGTCGATACCCCAAACAGCGCCGGTTCTGGCCATAATTTAACTCCCCTAATATGAAACGAGCATGGGGACGGTAGTACAACTGCCGCTCAAACGAGGACGCCTCTTTCAGGACCCCCTCTCTTATTATAAGCAATCTATGTGCCAATACTACTAATAAATCATTTGCCCCCCCAAAGGGAGAGGGGGGAAATTCAGGACACGCTCCAACTACCGACTTTATTTCTATTATTTACTTTATCGTCGTTGTTGGGTAACTGTCAACCTTTTAGGGATAGTCAAGATGGTTATTATGCCTAATGCAGGCACGCACAAAGCATGAAATATGTCGCCTGCCCCCTTTACTCGTATCGCAACGCCTCGATCGGATCGAGTTTGCTTGCTTTGTGCGCCGGGTAAAAGCCGAAGAACAATCCCACCGATCCGGCAAACGCCAAGGCGATAATAATTGAATTTATCGATATTATCACCGGCCATTTGGTAAAGGTATAAATGGTATTGATTGCGTAGGTAAGGCCAAAGGCAAAAGCGATGCCCAGCGCCACGCCCAGCACGCCGCCCAGGGTGGAGAGTATTATCGCCTCGACCAGAAACTGCCGCAGTATGTCGCGCGGCCTTGCGCCGACGGCCATGCGGATGCCGATTTCCCGGGTACGTTCGGTCACCGAGACCAGCATGATATTCATGATCCCAATGCCGCCGACGATCAGCGACACGCTGGCGATGGAGCCTAGCAGAACGGTCATGACCGTGGTGATGATGCTGAACACATTAGCGACCTCGGAAATATCTCGAATTACGAAATCGTCGGCAATCCCCTTGGCAATGCGATGCCGTTCGCGGAGCAAGGTTTTGATTTCATCTTTGGCGTCATCTATGCGGTCGGCCGATCGTGCCGAAACCTCAAGAATATGCACCCAATCGAATGGAACCCCGTATAAACGTTTTTGCATCGTGGAAATGGGCATTAACACCATATTATCCTGATCCCCTCCGAAAAGATTCGCTCCTTTTGGCTCAAGGACGCCGATGACTTGAAACGGAATGCCTCTAATGCGGATTGTCTGGTCTACGGGATCGGCGGCGGGAAACAGACTGTCGGCGACGGTCTGCCCGATGACGCAAACCTTTGTGGCCGTGTTAATGTCGCCTTGCGTGAAGAAACCACCCCGCGAAAGCTGCCAATTGCTGACGGTCAAATACATCGTATTTACCCCGTATATTTCATCCGCGTTGCAATTAAGGTTTCCCGCAATCAATTGACCGCTGAAGAATAGGATCGGCGAGGCGGCCAGCACGGCGGGGCAATCCCTGGCAAGGGCATCGGCGTCGGAGGAGGCCAGGCCGGTGCCGGATCGCTTCCGTTCTCCTCCGCGGGATCGCCACTGGTGATAAATCTGTAACATATTTGTACCACCCAGAGTTTGAATTTCATTTTGCACCTTTGTGCCGGCCGATTGGCTGACCGAGACCAGCAGAATAACCGCCCATACGCCGATCACAATTCCCAGCACGGTCAAGATGGCGCGCATCTTGTTCTTTGCCAAAGCGCGGAGGGCGACTCGGGTTGTCATCAAGATGTTCATTAAAAGTCTTTGCCGGGTGAATCTTTTATCATTGCGATGGTTTCGCGGAGGCGGCCTCGGCCGCGGTTTTCATGCCAGTGACCACCTTGCTTTTTTCCTTCAGATCGCCGGAAATCAGTTCCGTGTGGCGCGAGTCGCTAATGCCGACTTTTACTTCCAACGGCGAAAGCAGATCGCCATCGATGATCCAAACGTATTTTTTTTTGCCCTTGTTGGAACCGTCTTTCTTATCGGCCTTGTCATCCGGGCCGTTCTTATCATCCGAGTTCTTCTTATCATCCGATGCGGTTTTGCCGGCCTTGTCATCCGAGTTCTTCTTATCATCCGATGCGGTTTTGCCGGCCTTGTCATCGGATTTCTTCTTCGCCGCGGATGCGTCTTCGTCCTTTTCGTCATCCTCGTTATTCTTGGCGTCGGATGCGGTTTCCTCGGGCTCATCCTCCATTTTTAAACCTTCGAGCAATACCAGATGTTTTGGATGGACATATTCGGGCCGCGGATGAAATCGTAACGCCGCGTTGGGAATTTTAAGAATATGATCGTGTTTGTCGATTTGAAAAACGAGGTTGGCGGTCATGCCGGGCAGGAGCTTGAGTTCCGCGTTAGGGGCCTCGACCACCGCCGTGTACGTCACGACAGTTACGGGTACATTTGGCTCGGCAGCCTTCGGACCGAGCCGGACTTGCGTGATTTTCCCCTCGAAGGGCTCGTCCGGATAGGCATCGACCGTGAATTGCACGGGTTGTTTGTTCAACTCCGCCTTGCGTATCAGTCCAATGTCGGCTTCATCCACCGACGCGAGTATATATATCTTCTTCTCCAAATCCGGGGCCACCACGAACATCACCGGCGTTTGGAACTGCGAGGCCAGGGTCTGGCCCGCGTCGACTTTGCGGTCGATGACCAAGCCGTCTACGGGCGATAGAATGGAGGTGTATTTCAGATTGGTTTCGGCCGCGTCCAAGATCGCCCTGTTTTGCTCGACGGTCGCCTTGGCGACTTCCACGTTTGCCGCGGCCATCTCGAAATTGGCCTTGGCCAGGTCGAAGTCGCTGTCGGCGATGCCCTTGATGAAGTGATTCAGCCCGGGGATGTCTTTTATTTCGTGAAGTTTCTCCGCGCGCTTGAAATCCCGATCCGTCTGATTGAGCTTTGCCTTGAACTGTTCCAGATCGGCCGTCGAGCGGGCCAGCGTGGCCTTGGCCTGCCGGCATTGGGCCATGTAGACCAGGGGATCGATCTCCGCCAGAAGCTGATCTTTTTTGACTTTGTCGTTAAAATCCACGTAGACTTTGAGAATTGGGCCGGACACGTAGGAGCCGACCTGCACGCTGAGGACCGGTTGCACGGTGCCGCTGCATTTCACCTCGAATTTGATTTCGCCGCGGCGAACGGAGGAGGTGCGAAACCGGTCGGCCGCCGATATTCGCCGATAGGCCTGCAATTTCATGTATCCCGCCACTATTGCCCCAACGAAGGCGATGCACGCAAGCAGCCAAAATATCCGACGTTTTGTGATTCTAAACAGCATTTTAGCAATTCTCTTTTGTTTCCGTGGCGGAGTCGCTGACAATCTCGCCGTCGCGCAGGACTACTTTTCTTTGGGCCCAGCGCGCGACTTCCCGGTCGTGGGTTACTAGAATAATGGTAATGCCGTCGTCCTTGTTCAAATGATCCAATAATTCCATCACTTCTTGACTGGTATGGGAGTCGAGATTGCCCGTCGGTTCGTCGGCCAGGAGGATCGAGGGTTCATTGGCCAGGGCCCGGGCAATGGCCACTCGCTGTTGCTCTCCGCCGGAGAGCTGCGAAGGATAGTGATCCGCCCGTTCCCGCAATCCCACTTTCTCCAGCATGATCTGCGACTGCTCGTGGCGTCGCCGGCCCCTGAATCGATGACTGTACATCATCGGCAATTCGACGTTTTCCAATGCGCTCGTGCGCGACAGCAGGTTGAAGTTCTGAAAAACAAAACCGATCTTCTGGTTCCGCAGCCGGGCGCGCTGGTCAAGAGACATGGCAACGACCTCCTCGCCGTCGAGCAAATAACTGCCGCCGCTCGGGCGGTCGATACAACCCAGCGTGTTCATCAACGTCGATTTACCCGATCCGGACGGCCCCATCAGCGCCAGGTACTCTCCCCGCTCGATGTTTAGCGAAATCCCGGCCAATGCGTGGACCTCAACCTCGCCCAGTTTGTACGTCTTGCTGATATCTTTGAGTTGAATAAGAGCCATGCGTTCGACCACAAGGTAGGGAATGTCGGATTTGACCGGCACTCAAAGGGTGGCCTCCGGTAATCTCCTCATTATAATCAGAGTTCTACACATTATGTATAAAATGAGTAAAACAACCGTATACCCCATGCGTAGTATAAGGGTGTATTGTTTCGGCGCATTTTGTATTAAAAAATGTGCAAGAAATAAACCCTACAAGCACTATTCGCATTGCCAGGGATAACCTAAGTGGAACCGTATAATAACTTGAGCTTGGTACAGTCATCCTGAGCGCAGCGAAGGATCTCAATTAGCGGCTAGATTCTTCGCTGCGCTCAGAATGACACGGCATAACTATTAATGCGGTTACACTTAGAGCCTATAGCATCCAGCCTGCAAGAAAAATCCATACAAACACTATTCGCGTTGCACCGGATTTTATTTGATCCATGAAAATCGATCGTTTATCCACACTCCTGCCCTGTTCCAGCCTTGAAGATTTGCGGCTTGACCGCAATTCGGAGGAGTGCGAGGAACTGCTGTCGGCCTGGTCGGCGTTATGGCACCCCGCTTTAATCCATAGTTCCCAAGCCGTGCCTGTCTGGCATCCGGCCGATCAGCCCCCCCCGGAACCGGCCGGGAGCCTGATCGTCCTGCCCGAGTGCTGCGAACCGCTCTTGCCCGACGGTTGGCCGGCCAAGGCCGAGGCCTCCGGAGCTTTGCTGTTGCGCAAATTCAAACACCGGCCGGAAATGGTCCAAGCCGCCTTGGAGCGTCTTAACTGCGACCCGTCGGCAATCGACCCGGACTTGGCCGCCGATTTCCTGGCCTTGGGTTTTTGCCATTTCGTTGTCGAAGTATTAACCCGAAAATTCCGCTACATGAGCAATATCGACCAGCCCGCCTTGCGCGCGGCGGTGTTGGCCGCGGCCAAATCGGCCGTCCAAGGCGACGTTGCCGAGGCTCGACGAGAGCTTCAATCGGCCTTTGACCGGCTCCACGAGGCCCGAGAGTATTTTTATCCGGTCGAGACGCGGCTGATCGACTTCACCCTGGCGGCCTCGACCACCCTGGGAGAATCGCTGCTTACGGACTTGACCGCCGGATTGCCCCGCAACCTGCTTATTTCCGCCGAAGTGCTGCAAGACATGGCCACGCGCGAACCGGCTACATTGGCCGCGCTTAAAAAGGTTTTGGCGGACAACTCGGTTACAATCGTGGGTGGCCAGTTCGCCGAGGCCCCGTTGCCCTTGCTTCCGCCAGATGCCGTCGAGTTCCATCTGCGCTACGGGCTGGAAGTCTACAAGCATATCCTGGATCGGCGGCCCGCGGTTTTTGGCCGGCGGCGCTTCGGACTCACCCCCGCCCTGCCGCAAATACTCGCAAAAAACGGCTTTACGGCAGCGGTACACTTTACCCTCGACGACGGCCAATTTCCCACGGGCAACCAGAGTACAATGCAATGGGAAGGTTTTGACGGCACGTCGGTTGACGCACTTGCAAAAATACCGCTGGATGCCGATCGGGCCGATTCGTTTTTCCGACTTCCCGAACAACTCGGCAATGCCCTGGAATTGGACCAGCCGGCCACCGTGGTATTCGCCCATTGGCCCGGCCGCGTTTGTCATTGGTACGGTGACTTGGCGCGGATTTTTTCTTACTCCCGGGTGCTGGGCGCTTTTTGCACGCTTGATGATTATTTCCAACAAGCCGAACCGGCCCTCCGGCGGATGAAATACAATGCCGATCAATATCGCTCGCCATACCTTGCCCAAGACGTTGCCGCGAACCGGGCGGATGCCATTTCCCGCTGGGTTCATTATTATCGCCGGCGATCCCTCTGGGAGGCAGCCCAAACGTTTTATACCCTTGCCGCGCTGACGCTTAAAAAAGAAACCGCTTGCGGTTTCGCAACGGATTTCCAAAAAATCCCGGCAATCCTTGAAGATTCCCTCAATCCCAACGCACCTCCTAATCCCGAACTGGAGCAACTTCTCCAGCAAACCCTCCACTCTGCTTTGCAACGCTTCTCCGAATCGCTTGCCGGCATACCTGGAAAACCGCTTGCCGATTCGCAATGCAGCGGCTATCTGCTCGCCAATCCTTGCAGCTTTTCGCAATGCCTGGGCGTTGATCTGCCCGGACTTGGCACGCCGCCCGAAGTGGCCGATCCCATTCGGGCAGCAGACAAAGACTGGGCGGTGGTCGATCTGCCGGGCATGGGCTTCGCCTGGATCGGTCCTGGCGCGGAAAGGCAACCTTCGCCGGAGTCCGCATGGAAAAAAGCCCGGCTCTTCGGAAAAAAACACAAAACCGCTCCGCCTTTGGCCGAAGAAAACACCCTGCACAACGAGTTTTTCGAGGCGATCATCGACCCGCACACCGGCGCAATTCGGGCGGTATCCGATTACCGCGGTCGGCATCCGCGCCTGGCCCAGCAAATCGCCCTGCGATTGTCCCATGCCGGAGAGCAGGACCCGGCAGACAACGTCCGTTATTCGATCATGTCGGCCGATGAAATTCGTATTACATCGCCGGGGCCGGTTTTGGGCGAAATCGTTTCCAGCGGAAAAATCACCGATCGACAGGGTTGCCGCCTTGCCGGATTCAAACAAACCGCCCGGGCTTGGAGCGGCTCTCGCGTGCTGGAATTGGAAATCGACCTGGACATCGACTGCCAACCCGGCCCGAATCCTTGGAATTCATATTACGCCTGCCGATTCGCCTGGAGCGACGAGACCAGCAAGCTCTTCCGCGGCGTGAATTTGACGACTCAGCCCACCGAATTGACGCGTTTGGAATCGCCGCATTTTATCGATATCCGCACCGATTCGCTTCGCACCACGATCTTGTGCGCAGGCCTGCCCTTCCATCGCCGCATCGGACCGCGGAAGCTCGACACGCTGCTTATCGTTCATGGCGAAACCGCCCGTCGGTTCCGCCTGGGCGTAGGCATCGACCTGCCCAATGCCATGACCGCGGCGTTGGGTTTTTTAGCCCCGAAAACGGTATGTTTTCCGTCCGCCTCGCCGCCGATGAAGCACGGTTGGCTATTCCATCTCGACCATCGCAACGTAATCGCCACCCGCTGGGAACCACTATTCGAGGAAGATAGGGTTCAGGGTTCAGGGTTCAGGATTCAGGATTCGGGATTCGGGGTTCAGAATATCGGTTTAGCCGCGACCCGTAGGGGAGCGAGCCTTCGACCTGTTATTGGCTTCCGAGTCCGACTGCTGGAAACCGAAGGACATCATGCCCAATTGAACATACGCTGCTTCCGCCCGATTGCATCTGCGCGGATGATAGACGTCAACAACCTGTTGCCCATGGCCTTATCGAGCGAGGGCGATCGAATAATCGTTCCCGTTCAGCCGTACAAGATGCTCGACGTGGAAGCGATTTTTAATGGTTAAATGAGAGTGTCCTGAAATTAAGAATTGACGAAATCGCATATTTATTAATACTCAGATAAATAATGTCGTAGTTTCTCCTCAGAGCCGGGCCGTGTCGGCCCGGAATTACCGGGGCGACACGCCCCGGCTCTGACTTTTCATACGACATTCTTTTTCTGACACTCAATAGCCCCCGGTGAATACACCGGGGGCCGTTTGAAGTTTTTTCGCCTTCAATCCGCCGCTTATTCACTGCGGATTAAACGTCAATTTCCGAAGACCATCAATTTATTATATTATTACGCTCCGGCAGCCGATTCCGCGCCTTTGGCAAACGATTGCAGGGCCAGGTAACTCGGGCCGAACCGCTTGATGTTGTCGAGTTGCTTGTCGAACTCGTCGAAATGGGTTTCTTCGTCGTTTACGAGCGACTCGAACATTTGCTTGGTGGCCGAATCGACATTGGCGCCGGCTTCGACGGCGAAACGGTTGTAAACATCCACCGCTTCAAGTTCCATCTTTGCCGCCGCTTTGAGAATTTCCAAAGGATCGTTGATTTTCGCGACCGGCCCGGCGGCCGTCATTTCCACGTCGCCTTTGAGGAAAATAATCCGGTGGTTTCAACAATCAAATGCAGCGCATTTTAGGAGCAAGGACTTCACGGGGTGTTCGATATTTGAGGCGACGACGAGGACGTTCGTTTAGTAATGTTTCCACACGGGCCACCTCGTAGCGACTGA
>JBEKFZ010000132.1:0-10086 GCA_050013075.1 Thermoguttaceae bacterium
TTCTCCGCCAGGACCGTCTTTCTCATTTATTCATTTGCCCTCTTATTCCTAAAAAAATCCATCCCCGAATCCAATGTAAAACTATCCATGCTACAAACTTTTACCCACTAATTCTGCCGAACACCCGAAAATAATTGTGGCGGACATTTAATTTCTTGATATGAGGTTGATTTAAGAGAATTTTTAATATATTGCAGAATAATATTACCCCATCGAACATCGGGTAGATTAAAATCTTTTAGTAATAATATAACCTCATCTCGATTATAGAGGGCAAGGGCTACGAGATAAACATATATCTCAACTAATTTGTGTAATGTTGTCGGACTTTGAGAGGCATTTTGATTTAGCCAATCAATAATTTGGTTAGGCAAATACGTATTTTTTACTCGTTGAACTGCAAAGTCATCCCTTAGACGTTTGAATAGGAAAAGTGGATCATTAGCAATAGCGAAGATACGCTCAGCATTTGTTATGTCTATGGATTTTGATTCCATGATTTCATCCTAAAAAAACGGCGTGCTTTAGGATAAGGACAGTTAGCATAATGATGTAAATATTCATGTGCATGTCCCCATTTACTCCATATCCAAGGAACTTTAATTCCAATTCCTTTGGCTTCCCTGACTTCTACAACAATCCCTGAATGCTCTATACTTTGGTCGTTTTCATCATAATAAAAAATTATATCTCCCGGCTGAACATCTTTTTCCAAAATCTCAAAATAATCATCCTCACTTATAATCTTTTCAAAATTAGCGCTTTCGGGAGAAAGTTGTGTTCGTCTGCTTGCAAAAACCAAACCATGACAATTGTAAATTGGGCAAGGTCCACAAAGAGGCTTAGCTGATAGATCTTTATGTGTTTTTATTAAATCGGCAGCTATACACCAATCTCTGTGCGGCAATTCCCGACATTGTTGATTTTCTATGGAAGTACCAGCCCTCGTCTGAACGACAATCGATTTACGAGAATTATCAATTGACAGTTCTTTGTCACTGGCTAAAAACATTTTTACCAATGAAATATCCTATTAAAAAACAAGGTCATTAAATATGATTGGTTGTTATAAACTATATTCTAATGCACATTGAAATTATAGTATACCCCCAATTAGGAGTAATTATTTAAGCATGTATATAAACACATATACATCATCTGCAAGAAAGAAATTGGCCAGCAACACACTAATAGGAAAGTGTCCAAAATCTAGAAAATAGATTCCTAGCAACACACTCTTAAGACACTACACCAATCCCCAATCCTCATTTTAAAGATACCGAATCAGACTCACCGTCTGATATTTGGCAATCTTTTCCGCGCCTTTTAAACCGGCCAGTTCGATGAGAAATGCACACCCCACGACCGTTCCGCCGGCCTTCTCCACCAGACGGCAGCAGGCCTCCACGGTGCCCCCGGTGGCCAACAGGTCGTCGACCACCAGCACCCTTGCGCCCCGAGGAATGGCGTCGGCATGGATTTCCAGAGTATCGCTGCCGTATTCCAGGTCGTACGTGTGCGAAAGAGTTTTATAGGGGAGTTTTTTCGGCTTGCGTATCGGCACCAACGCGGCATGGAGTTCCAATGCCACGGGCGCGGCAAAGATGAAACCCCGTGCTTCAGCGGCAGCCACCACCTCGATTTTCTTGCCCCGGAACGGATCGGCCATATCCCTGACCGCCTGACGAAACGCCGCCGCATTGCCCAACAACGGCGTGATGTCGCGAAATATAATGCCCGGCTTGGGAAAATCCGGAATGCTGCGAATGTAATCATCAAGCTTCAACGACGAGGACTGAGACATAAAGAATATGTCCTTTATAATCTTTAAGGAAATGATCCGGATGCGGATTCGATATTTAAACCCCGTTCAATGAAAAACACTGGAAACACATTCTAGTCAAGAGCATTGTTGGAGAATACCCAGCATAACGGGGGTGGCGAAAAAACACTAGCTAATTCGTAGTGTAGTGACACCTAGTTGTCACACCCGGCGGCTATATTTACCGCGTATGTCAGCCGATTCCACCCCTAAATCAACTCTGTCTTTATTGATCGCCGACGATCACGCCCTGTTGCGCGAGGGCCTTTTGCTGATGTTTCAGAATTTTCAACAGGTCGCGGCCATAGGAGTGGCTTTTCAAGACGCGCCATTGGCCGCCGAGCAACACAACCCCGATGTGGCTATCCTCGGGCTGGGGGCGAAACACGGCCAATCTTGGTCCACAGTCCAAACCCTTTGCCGGCAGTGCCCGAAAACTTGTTTATTGATCCTCGATGAAACCGTGCGAACCAGAAACATTCGCAAAGCCTTGGCCTTGGAGATCTGCGGATACTGGACCAAACACGCCACATTCGAGCAAATTGCCCAGGCCGCCCGGCAATTGGCCGCGGGCCGGCGTTCTTTTTGTCCAGAGGTGGATCAATACCTTTTTCGAACCCGGCGCGGTCTGCGTTATCATCCCGCGCACACGGGAAACCCGCTCCAAATGCTCACTCCGCGCGAAACTGAACTCCTCGCCCTGCTGGCTTCGGGGCTGACCTTGAAAAAATGCTCGGAACGGATGGCAATATCAATAAATACCGTGGATAACCACAAAACCCGCTTGATGCGCAAACTCGGCGTCCACAAAACCGTCGAGCTTGCCCGCCTGGCCATGCGCGAAGGACTTGTCATGGAAGAATAAAACAAACCGCTTGCGGTTTCGCGAGAATTATCTTGAAAGTGGGCAGTAAACTGCCCACCCCTTGCCGCCCACTAACCACTAATTCCCGGCCAACACGGAGAGTTGCAGGGCTTTATCAACCAATTCCACCAGCACCTCCGGGTCGAACGGTTTGCGCAGATAATAGCTTCCGCCCATTTGATCGTGGCGGCGTATAATATCGGGAATTTGCCCCCCGGAAAGGAACATCAACGGCACCGTTTCCAGGCCTTGGTCTCGCTTGATTCGCTCGCAAAGTTCCAGCCCGCTCATGCCGTTAAGACTGGTATCGGAAATAATCAGATCGGGCGGGGTTTCCTCCGCCGCGGCCAGTGCGCTTTCCGCGCTCGTGCAACAGCAAGTCGAGTAATCGGCGGCGGCCAATGCCGATGCCACTTGTTGTAAAACCTCTTGCTTCTCTTCAATCACCAAGACTAATAATTGATCGCCGGAATAATCCTTCATAAACCGCTCGGGATAACCATGATTAGGATAAATCGTAGCGCCCCGATTGTTTAAAATCGCGAATATTTCCGCTTTATAGCGGATATTCTAGTGTTGTATTTCGTCCGCTGCCAAACGCTAGTTGATTAAATCTTTCCCCAGATGCATAACCAACCCCACAGGCACGGCCGGTAAAATCGCCCCGACCCGATTAAAATGCCTAAAGCATATTCCAGAAGTCCCCTCTCCCTCCGGGAGATAATCCCAGAAGTCCCCTCTCCCTCCGGGAGAGGGTTGGGGTGAGGGCATTTCGCAATGATTTTCGATTGAAAATCTGTTTCTCTGTTGGCTCTGATTCCATTCAGTCTTCAGGCTCATCTTCGCCGCCTTGCGATATCGCTTTGGATTTCCGCACTCGCACCAAGTACACAAATGCCAGAAAGTCATATAAGGCGTGGCTGGCAATCGGCACGAGCAGATTGTCCGTGGCCAGCCAGATCGCCCCTAAATAAAGCCCGATCACCCCCGCCAATAGCGCATAAGTGGGCGTCACTCCGTGCAACAGTCCGAAGATCGCCGCCGCCACGGCCAGGCCGATTCCGACGCCATACGGCCCGCCTACCTTGTCGGCCACCCAACTTTGAACGATCCCGCGAAAGAGCATCTCCTCGCCCATTCCCGCCAACACCGCGATGAAGGCCATCTCCAACATTCCGCATTGGCGAAACAGGGGGATGAACGTTTCGTCCAGCACTTGCATGATTCTGGCAAAGGGCCGCCACGGGGCTTTCGCGCATAGCCAAAACACTGCCACAAGCGGCACGGTGGCGACAATACCCCAGAGCAGATCGATCGCGCTGAGCCGGAACGTCGCCATCGGCGGCCGGCCCAACACCCAGCCCAGACTCACGGCCAGCACTGCCAAGGCGCCCTCGAACAGCGCGGCCGCCACCGCGAAATTCATGGTACCCATAAAAAGTTATCCGTTTTCAGTTATCCGTTGTCAGTTTTCAACGCGAAACCGCAAGCGATTTCCTTCATCCTTCATCCTTCATCCCTCATCCTTACTTAATGCCCCGGCGCCGGCAGATCTTCCGTCCAAACATCGCCCCACGTGCCGTCGAGGCGCCGCTGGGCGACGATCATCTTATTGTCCAACATGCGGACGGCGAAAATGCCGTCCACGCCCTTGTCGCCCTTGGCCCGGGGCGCCACGAAATCCGCTATGCCGTTCCAGATTACGCGGTGACAAAGGTGTTCGTGCCCGGTAAATATCGCCACGACTTTGTATTTTTTAATGACGTTATAAAAGGCGTCGCGCTGGTCTTGCTTCCACCAACGGTCCTCGATGCTCAAGTTATCAAAGCCGTAATGCTGCATGATGACCACCGGCCTTCCGCTTGTGCCCGCGCGGGCGGCCAGGTCTTTTTGCAGAAACGAAAGGCTGTGGCGGGCATCGCCCTTGCCGCCAGGATAAACGTTGACGTTCACAAAGTGCACGTCGTCCCAATCCCACGAATAGTGCAGGCCGTTGTCGGAGACGTTCACCGGCGTGTCGCGATTCTTGTTGCGCAAAGCGATTCCCACAAGCACCGCGTCGCCGGTCTGCTTTTGCACGTCGTGGTTGCCGTAGCCTTCGTAAACCGGAAAGTGGATGTGGACCCCCTCGCCGCCTTTAACCGGATAATCGTCCGCGAATCCGTCGAATACATGAACGCCCAAATACTCACCGTCGTAATTCACGCCCTTGCCGCTGTCGGTCAGGTCACCCGCGACCAGCACGCCGCGGGGCTTTGCCACCACGCCGAAACTTTTAGCCGGGAAAGCGGCCCCGGGCAGATTGTTCATTATCGCGATGGCATTCTTGTTCGCCTGCTCGTTATTCTCCAGTTGGTCCTGACCATAGTGAAGATCGGCCGCCACGAAAAAAGTAATATCGCGTCCAAAGGCCGCGCCGGCAATACCCAGGACAATCGCAACCGCAATCAGAAATAAACTTTTAGTTCGCATCTCTAACGATCAATCTTACATTAGAGGTTGTGAATTTTTGTAGGGTGCGTGAAACGCACCGCAATCCGTAGGGGGTGGTGCGTTTCACGCACCCTACATATTTTGGCCATTGTGACGCATAAGCGATAAATTCACAACCTCTCACCCTTGCCGGCGGCAAAAGGCGATCCCTTCGATTTCCACCAGCAGTTCCGGCCGGCATATATCGCCCACGGCGTAGATCGTGGGCAACTCGCCCAAGCGCGCCTTGCAGATCGTCCTGGCCGGCGCATAATCTTCGTGCCGTTTGAGGTATACTCGGGCCAAGGCCAGATCGCCGAGGGTCGCCCCAAATCCGGCAAGGCCGTGATTGCGGAAATTGTCGGCGGCAATCAGGCCCTCGATGTTGTCCAGTGTTTGCAGCGTCTGACCGCGGACGTCGTCGAGGTGCCGCGTTTCCGAGGACGTGATGCTGGCTGTGCCCGAAATGAACGTGGTGGCGAAATCACCTACCGCAACGGCCATCGCCCGGCAAAACTTGGGACTCTCGCTCCCGTACTGGTGGGCGTAGTCGTAGGCCGACGTCTGGGCGGGATTCTCCAGCGGCACCAGCACCGCGCCGGGCCTATCCGACCTCATCGCCATGCAACTGATCGTCACGTCCTTGCCCTCGGCGCCTATGCCCGTGCTGGCCGGAAAAACCTGCCTTGCCCAGCCCGGCGGCGTCAGCCCAGGGATGAACTTCAAGTTCCGGTAAAAATCGGTCCGCGCACGGTTCAATTCGCGATACCGCTGCGCCTGCCCCTCCATTGCGGTGATGTCGCCCAGGTAAAGCCAGGTGCGGACCACTTCCTCAAAGCCAAAACCGGCCGCCGCCAGCCGCTGATCGGCCAGGCGGAAGGCCGAAATCGTGCGATCATAGACCGATCCCGCCTCTTTCCCGCAATGAATGTCCGCCACGTGCACCCAGGTAATTCCGTCGTGCCGGGCGATGACCGTGTGTTGGCCCTTTCGGACGATTTCCACCTCGCCTTGCCCTCGCCCCACGCCAAGGGCCTCGATCGCCAAAAGCTTGCCTTCGCAGGGCGGCTGGGGTATATACGTGGTCGCCGGCATTTCTTTTCCATAAAAATCACGCATTATCTCCCGGCACGCGGCTTGATCCGCCAAATCTCGCAGAAACACCGACTGCATGACGATCGACCCGGGTGCGATTTCTTTTTTAATCAATCTTTCGATGGTCCCCAGGGCGTCTTCGGCCTGCTCATAGATGGTTGTGCCGCGCCGCGCCGCAGCGGCCACGAAAACGTGCCGCACACCGCCCAGTTCGACGACCGAATATCCCACGCCCGCATTCGACTCTTTGCGGATCATTCTAAAAATCCCCTCCACATTTTGATTCATTTAGTTTAATTACTCAAACTGTAAACACAAAATCCGCAATGAAACTTTGAATACATTTTTTACCTAGCCCAGGCGTTTACCATGAATGCTTTTTTACCTAGCCCAGGCGTTTACGCCTGGGACTAAAAGCCGCCAATATACTTTTACGTCAACCCCGTTTACGGGGTTCATCCAGTCCAGACCTCAATCGCCCCTAAAGGGGCTACACGAAAGGAATTGAGGAATTCCCCTAATCACAGGTGTAAACGCCTGGGCTAGAGAAAAGTTCCTCCACATTTACTGTTTGAGTTTAAGGGCCTATTCTAAAACAATAATGTCATTCTGAGCAAAGCGAAGAATCTACAAGGGATCTATAGCTAAAATGGGCAATGTATTGCCAAATACGGAGATCCTTCGCTACGCTCAGGATGACTTTCGGGATTGGTTCTAATTATTCATTGTGTTTTTTTACCCGGTTCGGCAATTTCCAAGGATCGCAATTTTGTTTCCAATTCCTGCCGAGCCTGCGCCGGTAGTTTTTCATTGCCTAGCGCCTTGCGCAGCACTTCGATCGCTCCATCGGCATCCCCCTCCTGATAAAGATACAAGGCCAGCACTTGTGCATACTTCGCTTCGTCCGGTTGCAGTTCGCAGGCCTTGCGGCACCAGACGATAGCCTCGGTCATGTTCTTTCGCCCGGCCAGAATCACACCCAGATTATAAGCCGCCGCGGCCTGGCGAGGGTCGGATTTTATCGCCATGCGCAGGGCTTTTTCCGCCTCTTCCGTTTTGCCTTCCTCGGCCAACAACAACCCCAGGTTGAAATTCGCGGCCGCACTGGCCGGCTCCATCTCCAGCGCGCGGCGCAAACACGCTTCAGCTTGATCGTTTCTTTTCATGTTGCTGTAGGCCACTGACTCATTTATCAACAGCTCGATCATTCTCGGCTCCAGGCGCCGGGCGTTTTCAAAGTCTTTCACCGCCTGGGCAAAATCGCCCCGCTCAATATGAAAATTGCCCAGATTCGCGGACGATGCCCAATCGTCCGCCCTGGCTCGCATCGCCGTCTGGAATTCCTCCACGGCCTTTTCCAAGGCCTCGCGATTGGCCGGTTCCTCGATTTTTTCCGGCCGAACTGCCTCCAACGCCATGGCCGCACGGATCCGCACGATCCGCGATTTATCGCCGGCCGCGACAAAGAGCGATTCCACGCTTTCCCGGTCCATCCGTCCCCCAAGCGCGGATGCCGCGCTGGACCGCACCAGCGGCGATGGATCTTTGATCGCCCCCAACATCGCCTCCCATTTGCGCGGATCGTTGCATTGCCTTACCAGCCGCACCAGGCTGTTGCGATATACCTGGTCGTTATCGCTTCGGCCGATCTCGGCGAGCATCTCGCCCAGGCGATCCCACTGGTTCTTGCGTGCCGCGTCGATCAATCCGGCCTGCCGCAACACATCGGCCTGGTAGTCCCGCTTGTACCATTTGCGGACCCACTCGTCCGACCATGCGGCGTCATGGTCCGTGTGGCAGATATTGCACGCATTGGGCGAATTATATGCCATGCTCGCAGCCGGCGACGGCGCTCGAAAGGAATGATCGGTCCGCGCCCGCCCGGCAAACCAAGTCTTGGGCATGTGGCATCCCACGCACTCGTTCCCCTTGCTCCCGACGGCATGATGCCCATGCTCCTCGGGCTTCTTGACGTATTTTTCGTGGCAAGGCATGCAGGTTTGGTAACCCTGATACTCGGTGAATTTTAACCTTCCGGCGGGTGTGTGGCAGTAATTGCAATCCAGTTTTCCGAACTTAAGGCACGGGGACATAAGCCACGACGTGTATGTATAGTTTTCGCCCAGGTCCCGCCCGTCCGGATAATAATCCTCATGCTCCAGTGTAATCAAATCGTAATGATCGAAGAATTTTTCTCCCGGACTAAAGTCCCCTGACAGCGGAATGATCTTCGCGTGGCAGGTGACGCACAGATCGGTGCGCTGATCGTGAGTTAGGTCCTTGTTTATAATGATTTTCATTTCCTCGGCCGACCGGCCCTTGATTCCCGCATGCATCGAGCGATTGTGCTCGGCCGACGGCCCGTGGCACGTTTCGCAACTTATTCCCGGCTCGCCCCAGGTGGTGCGATACGTGTCGGTTTCCAGGTCGTAATCGGTCGCCAGCCGGCTAACGTGACAGTTGAAGCACGCCGTATTGAAGGTGTAGAGCCGGTCCGTCCAAGGCAGGGCCTTCTCCACTCTCCCTTTGGGAGAGGGGCCGGGGGTGAGGGTCCCGGATTCGTTAAGATGCCCAACAGCGCTTGCCGTCGTGTCGAACCATGCGTGCCGGTTCACGTCGTAAGCCACCGGCAGCACTTGCAGCCGGCCCCGCTGCAAGGGAGTCAGGAAGTAGTAAATGTTCTTTCCTCCCATGACGTGCAAAATCGGATATTGCCGCCGGCCTTCCGCTCCCTCCTCCCGCACCCAGCCTTGACCCGCGCCGATCTCGGCCCTGTACCGGCGATCTCCGATCACAATGTCGCTCTGCTGCTCTCTGAGCTGCTTATCGGCGAATTCGTCGCTGTAAGGCCGCATCGACATCCCGTGCCAGTACGTCGACCACAACTTGTTGAACTGCTCGTGGCACTCGCCGCAGCTTTTCGAGCCGGCAAACTTGTTTCCCTCAGTGTTATCCGGCTTCACCGGCGCGGCGGATTCGGATTGCATGTCCGGCCGTTCTCCCCCTCCGACCACCAACGCCAGAAGTAAAACTAAAGTCCGCCAAAAACAATCATTGTGCATTATCACGCACCTTAGCAGTTAGGCGATGGCGGGATATTGGGGTCGCGGGTCCTAGTAGTTCATCTATGCTTAAATGTCATTTAGAGTGCCACTGGCTTTGCCAGTGCTTGGCCGCGATTATACAGTTCAAGCGATATTATTCTGTATGACATTATAGCGTAGTTGGTCTACTAGTTTATGTCACCCAGGCCGGCTTTTGTCAGCCCCGTGCGGACCGGATATCGGCCGGTAACAATTGCGGCACGCCCGGATGTGCAACTCTGCCGGCTATACCAATCGGTAAATATCATGCCGCTGCGTGACAGGCGATCGACACTGGGCATTTTGCCCAAAACAGCGATTGTGTTCTCCCGCGCCCCTTGTTGCGCCTTATTGCCGCGCTCGATGCGGTCCGACTGATTCTGCGCCCACGCGCCGGTCGTCAATAATAAGGCCGCCGACGCAACCAGTGCTGCAATCATGCTGATTTTTCCACTCCGCTCTCGCACCGGCCAACTCCTTACAAATTGGGCCTAAAAAACCGACATTTACCGCTTATAATAATATCTTACCAGATTATCGCGGCAATTTCATTAGTCCCCAATTTTAGATTTTTCGGGGAAAAAATCGGCTGGACGAATGCCGATATTACCAACATTTTGGGGCGGCAGTTTAACTTTAACTGCCGCCCCCAACGGATTACTAATCCAAGAACCCCACCAGGTCCTGACTGCGGCAGGGCTGCTGGAGTTTGCGCACCGCCTTGGCCTCGATCTGGCGGATGCGTTCGC
>JBEKFZ010000133.1:0-10006 GCA_050013075.1 Thermoguttaceae bacterium
CAAAATGATTTTTTCAGTCTATGGCCTAACACCCTAAATGAATGAAAAATCACCTATGGCATGACGGTAGCGGTGTTTTGCGTATGGAAAAATAGGTAACCTCGGCATGTTTTAGGAAAGTGCAGTCTAGATGACAAACAACTAATCAAAGCGGCAAAGGATATCCCACAGTTATCCCAGATTACATTAGAAGATGGAAATATTCATGAAACAGCTTTGAAAGATTTTGAATTTCCTCCAAGTAATTATGATATTCTACCAAGGAAGTAAGGATTTTGAATTGGATTCTACCACGATCTAGTCCAGAAGTGAATTTGATAAATGTCATAAACATGTCATGGTTATGTCATGGCAACATTGACTTTTGAATTAGAAGGCAAGCGGTTTGTCTTATTTATTGTCTGAAAATGAATATGACCGCCTTTATCGCGAGGCCGGCTAGTGCATTGCCAATCAACCACCGCCCCCTACCCATCTTCCACTAATCCCCAATCCCCACTTTCCCCCACTGCAATTGCACCGTAACACAATGACAATTGCCCTCGCGTATAATCCACTTATATCGCCGCGTCGCTGCGGGCCAAAGCAATAACTCCTTGACAATTAACCATTTCCCTCAAACTATTTTCCCTCGTCATCGACGTAACCCCTATTCCCATTTTGGCCTAAAAACCGTTCCTCGCCCTTTCGACACAATCCCCTGCTCCACAAGCACTTAAAAATATTTCTTAACATTTAAATGTGCACAGGCTCTTTTGGATTAAACCTTTTTCGTGTCATTATACCCGCCGTAACTCCATTTCTAAAGCCAACTTTCTGGCCATCACGCCGGCTTGCTCATTTTTCCGCAAACGCTTTACTTAGGCGAAAAATTCAAAAAACCATCCAAATGCCTCCCTTGCCCCGTCCACTGCCCGCTATCGGCTGTCACCAAAACCATACCAATGGCGTGTAGTTTACGGTTGACAATAGCACTTGCAGCACGTAGATTTGAATAATTGGGCAAAGCCCTCACCCTAGCCCTCTCCCGGAGGGAGAGGGGACTTATTAATTCAAGAAATTTGATATTAAAAACTGCCGGAATATGTTTACCTTGGTCGCAAATCCGATATTTGGCAAAATACACGTCTTTGTAGGCGTGGTAGTTGTCATTATTATTGGTAATGCGGCCTGAGGGCTTCCGGCTAACGACCGATTGAACCAAGCCCTGAGGCCAAAACGGCCTTGGGGTTTTTTGTTTAAGGGTTCAGGGCTCAGTGGTCAGGGTTCAGGACTCGTGTGCAAAAGTTGGGCCGTAGTTGAACTGCCGCCCCAACGGTGATTTTAATTTTCCGCTCGAGTCCTGAACCCCGAACCCTGACCACTGAACCTTGACCCCTGACCACTGAGGAACTCATAATGCGACGCATTGAAATTTACGACACCACGCTTCGCGACGGCGCCCAGGCCGAGGGGATCAGTTTCTCGTTGCTCGACAAGCTGGAACTGACCAAACGCCTGGACGACGTTGGCTTTGATTTTATCGAGGGCGGGTATCCGGCGTCGAACGAAAAAGACGCCCAATACTTCCAGCGCGTCCGGGAATTGGACTTGAAGCATCTTAAAGTCTGCGCGTTCGGCATGACGCGGAGGAAAGATATTAACGTGGAATCCGATCCGGGCATCCGGGCATTGTGCGAATCGCAGGCACAGGTGATAACGCTGGTGGGCAAGACCTCGGCCTTCCAGGTCTCGGAGATCATCCGGACGACGTTGGACGAGAATCTACGCATGATCGCCGACAGCGTCGCCTATCTGAAAGCCGCCGGCCGCAATGTGATTTTCGACGCCGAACATTTCTTCGACGGCTACAAGGCCGATTCCGATTATACGTTGAAAGCGATCCAAACCGCCGCCCAAGCGGGCGCCAAACTAATAGTGCTTTGCGACACTAACGGCGGCACCATGCCCGAGGAAATCGCCGAGATGACCCGGGCCGCCATCGCCGCCTTGCCCGCGCCGGCAGGCATCCACACGCACAACGACTGCGATCTGGCCGTGGCCAACTCCCTGGCCGCCGTCGAAGCGGGAGCGGTGCAGGTTCAAGGAACCGTCAATGGTTTCGGCGAACGCTGCGGCAATGCCGATCTGATTTCGGTGATAGCCAATCTGGCAGTCAAGAAAAAAGGTTACCAAGTGCTCCAGCCAGGCGGCATCGCTCATCTGACCGAACTATCGAGGTTCATGTACGAGATGGTCAACATGAACTTTCGCGCCAATCAGCCGTTTGTGGGCAAGAGCGCATTTACCCATAAGGGCGGGATGCACGTCAGCGGAATTGCCCGAAACACGGCCAGTTACGAGCACCTCGATCCGGAGCTAGTGGGCAACGAACGCCGTGTTTTGGTAAGCGAGCTGTCCGGCCGATCGAACATCGAAGCCCTGACTGGCCGGCATAATATCCCCTCGGACCCCAAACTCATGGAGCAAATCCTGGCCAAGGTGGTATCGATGGAAAGCGCCGGGTACCAGTTCGAGGCCGCCGACGCCTCGTTCGACCTGCTGGTGCGCAAGTGCACGGGCACGTTCCGCCCGCATTTCGAGCGGTTAAGCTATCACGTGAACATCGAAAACGACGACGGCGGCCAGATTCGCTCCGAGGCGAGGGTGAAAATCCGCATCGGCGAGGTGGTCCGGCACGAGGTGGCCGAAGGCGACGGCCCCGTGAACGCCCTGGACGCCGCCATGCGAAAGGCCCTTAACGGCAGCTTCCCCAACCTGGCTAAATTGCACCTCGTCGATTATAAAGTGCGGGTAATAAACTCCGACGCCGCAACGGCCGCCGGCGTCCGCGTTATCATCGAAAGCCAGGACGAAAACGACGTTTGGGGCACCGTGGGCGTGAGCGAAAATATAATCGAAGCAAGCTGGATCGCACTGGCCGACAGTTTCGAATACAAGTTGTGCAAAGACGAAGAAACAGAAGAAAGCTCGCAACACCTGGGATTTTAACTTGAAACCGATTGCTGTTTCGCGGCAATTGCCCGAAAAACTCCCGGCACAAGTGCTCTTGCATTTGTGTCAAAAACTCCCGGAGCAAGCTCCGGGGCTAAACAACCACCAAATAACCACTGTCCACTCTCCACTGACCACTAAATAAGATGTCTACCAACACGACAATAAACGATCTTCCCAAACAATACGATCATGCCGCCGCCCAGAAGCAATGGTACCTTTTTTGGGAAGAAAAGGGCTATTTTCATTCCGAGCCGAATCCGAAAAAAAAGCCATATACGATTGTCATTCCTCCGCCGAATGTCACCGGTGCCTTGCACCTGGGCCATGCCCTGAACAACACGCTGCAAGACATTCTCATCCGGCAAAAGCGGATGCAAGGTTTTGAAACCCTGTGGATGCCCGGCACCGATCACGCCGGAATCGCCACCCAGGCCGTGGTCGAGCGTCGGCTGTTGCAGGAGGAAAAACTCTCGCGGCATCAATTGGGCCGGGAAGGGTTGGTCGGGCGGATCTGGCAGTGGAAGAAAGAATACGAAGCACGCATCATCGGACAACTCAAGGAGATGGGCTGTAGCTGCGATTGGCAGCGCACGCGGTTCACGCTCGACGAGGTTTGCGCCCGGGCCGTGCGGGAGACGTTTTTCCGGCTGTTCAAAGAGGGAAAAATCTATCGCGGCAAGCGCCTGGTCAATTGGGACACGTTCCTGCAAACGGCAGTCAGCGACGACGAAGTGTTTCACGAAACGGTCGAGGGGCATTTCTGGTACATCAATTATCCGATCATTGATGCAAAACCCGGCGAACCGAAACACGTAACCGTGGCCACCACCCGGCCCGAGACCATGCTGGGCGATACGGCCGTGGCAGTGCATCCCGATCCGGCCGGGGCGTTGGACAAGGCCGAAGCGGAATTGAGAGAGCGTCTGGCGGCCGCGCCATCGAAGGAAAAGCCTGATATTCAAGCGCAGATCGACGAAGTCGTGCGGCGGCGAAAGGAAATGCTGCCGGCACTTATAAAACTACGCGACATGGCCTTGGCCGGTCGGCAGGTAATGCTGCCGCTTTTGAATCGACCCATTCCGCTCATCGCCGACCAATGGGCAAAACCTGAGTTGGGCACCGGGTGCGTGAAGATCACACCGGCGCACGATCAGAATGACTACGACGTCGGGCTGCGGCATCTGGAAATCGGTGCGATTAACATTCTTAATGCAGATGGCACATTAAACAACAAAGCAGGAAAATACTGCGGTCAAACCGTGATGGAGGCCCGGCAAAAAGTGGTCGCCGATCTGGAAAAACTCGGGCTGATGGAAAAGATCGAGGACCGTGAGATCGATCTTGCCCACAGCGACCGCTCGAAAACGCCCATTGAGCCGTTTTTGACCGACCAATGGTTCGTCAAAATGGACGAGTTGGCCCAATCGGCGATGGACGCCGTAACCAACGGCCGCGTCAAGATTATTCCCGAACGATATGCCAAAGGATATCTCGACTGGCTTAGCGAAAAACGCGACTGGCCCATCGGGCGCCAACTCTGGTGGGGACATCGAATACCGGTATGGAATGTTAGGGTTAATCTTGATGCGTCCCTCGCACCGCCCGGGTCGCCGAAAGACTACATTGGGCCTTCTATGGACAAATTTCTGGGGGAATTAACGAATTTCGCAACAGCAAACGGAATTAAGGACGACGTGGTCGCATTACAACACGATGGCCTAGATTACCATATTTGCGCACGCACCGAACGCGCCGATGAGATCCTTAACAGCTTTCAGAAACGCCATTTTGGTGAGGATACTACGGGTCCGCTATATCGAACTGAAGCAGAAAAGGCGCTCGATCCCCGCAGTGATACACCGTTTCGCAGGACGATATATGATATGCGGCCGCAATCGCCGGAAGTCCTCGATACCTGGTTCAGTTCGGCCCTCTGGCCTCATTCGACTTTGGGCTGGCCGGAACAAACACCGGAATTGAAATATTATTATCCCACCAGCGTGCTGATAACCAGCCGCGACATCATCACGCTTTGGGTTGCCCGCATGGTGCTCACGGGCTTGCACAACGTGGGCGATATTCCCTTCCACGAAGTTTATATTCATCCCAAAATTCTGGACAACTACGGCGAGGGCATGTCGAAGTCGAAGGGCAACGGAGTGGATCCGATTGACGTGATGGAGAAATTCGGGGCTGATGCGCTCAGGTTCGGCCTGGCCTGCCTGACGACCGAAACGCAAGACATCCGCATGCCAGTGGAATTCGAGTGCCCGCACTGCGGAAAACTAATGGAGCAGACCCGCGCGAATCGGATCAAGCCGCGCTTGAAGTGCAAGGAGTGCGGCAAGGAATTTTCCACGCAATGGGCCGATAAACCCGAAGACAAGGTTCTGCTGCGGGGCGCGGTGGTTTCCGAGCGTTTCGAGCTTGCCCGCAACTTCTGCAACAAACTTTGGAACGCATCGCGGTTCGCCTTGATGAATCTGGAAGGTTATACGCCGGGCAAGGTGCGCGATGAAGAACTGCGCCTGGAAGATAAATGGATTCTCAGCCGGCTGGCGACCGTCACCAAAGCGGTCACCGAGGCCTTGGCCGAGTATCGCTACGCCGACGCCGCCCGGGCGCTTTACGATTTCGCCTGGGATGAGTTTTGCAGCTTTTACGTGGAAATGGTAAAGGGCCGGTTGCAAGACCAGTCGCAGCGCGGCGCGGCCCAGCGGGTGCTGGCCCATACGCTCGACACGCTGCTAAGGCTGCTGCATCCGATGATCCCGTTTTTGACCGAGGACGTGTGGCAGCGCCTGGCCGAAGCGGCGCCGAATCGCGGCATCGAGAATATTGAAAAAGCGGCCGAGAGCATCATGATTGCCCCGTGGCCGGAGCACGACATCAAGCGTCAAGACGCCGAAATTGAAGACCAATTCGCTCATTTCCAGCAAATTTTACGCACAGTTAATAATATTCGCATGGAAAATAATATACCTTTAAAAAGACGGCTTAAATTCTCCTTACTCTGTGATGAAAAAACTGCTGAACTATTGCGACCTCTGGAGTCCCATTTTGTTTCAAGAGCCGGGGCTCAACTTACAACAATGGGTCCTGAAGTAAAGCCACCCAAGATGTCCACCTCTGTTGACCTCGGCTATACCTTTTCTGGCATGAAAGTATACATCGATATGGCTGAGTGGTATGACGTAGATGCTGACATTGAAAAAATAAAGAACCTTATGGATAAATTGGCATTTATGATAAAATCGCAGGAAAAAAAACTCGAAAACCAGAATTTCATCAATCGTGCACCTGCCCATGTTGTGCAAAAAGAGCAACACCGACTAGAGGATCTAAAAAACCAATATGATCACGCAGAAGGTTCGTTAACAATGTCTCAATGTTTAAAGGAAGAACAAGAAAGAATAGGGAAGAAGAATCCATGGAATGACACATGATTCGCTGATATAATAGTGATATGTTGAAAGCAAAGGAGAAGTGACATGAATAAAGTAATGCACGGTGTAGTCCACGGCAAAACCATCGAATTGAATGAGAATCCCGGCATAGATGACGGTCAGACGGTACAGGTTGTTGTCAATTTTTCCAAATCGAGCCGACCCTGGGGAGAAGGTATTCGTCGATCGGCTGGCTGCTGGGCAAACTATCCGGAAATGGACGCCGTCATGGAGCAAATTCAAAAAGATCGTAAAATTGAGCGGCGAAAACAGGAGGCCGAATGAGTTATCTGTTGGATACCAATATTTGTTCCGCTCATTTTCGTAGGCCGGCCGGCTTGGCACATCGTTTCTTTCAATATTCAGGGAGATTATACATTCCGACTATCGTTCTGGCAGAATTATATTCTGGAGCGTATCATCATCCAAATCCCGATCCTTTGTTGATTGAAATTGAAGAATTTCTCGAAGATGTCGAAATCTTGGTATTCGATCAAACATGCGCCAAAAAGTTTGGAATCATTCGTGGAAATTTATTACGGCAAGGAATCTCTATAAGCGCGGCTGACCTGATAATTGCTTCGATAGCTTTGACAAATGATCTTACATTGGTAACCCACAATGTTTCGGATTTTCAGTATATTCCTGATCTTCATCTGGAAGATTGGCTGACTGCTTAATTGAAGTTTCGTGATTTAAGCTGCCGAACCATGAAAACCAACGCCACGCGGATTCTGGATAAGCTGGGGATCGAGTACGAAACGCGTTCGTACGCCGTCGATCCCGACGACCTGGGAGCCGCGAAAGTCGCCGCGGGAATTGGGCTGCCGATTGAAAGGGTGTTTAAAACCCTGGTCGCGCGGGGCGATAAGGGCGGGGTGCTGTTGGCCGTTGTCCCCGGCGATGCCGAAGCGGATCTCAAGTCGCTTGCCCGGTTGTCGGAAAATAAGCGCGTGGAAATGGTGCATCTAAGCGAAGTGCAGCCGCTTACGGGCTATATTCGCGGCGGAGTGACCGCGCTGGCCTGCAAAAAGGATTATCCGGTGTTTGTCGATATAAGCATGGAACAGTTCGACACGATTGCCGTTTCGGCGGGAATGCGCGGACTGCAAATCCTGCTTGCGCCAAGGGATTATATCCGAGCGGTGAAAACGACCGTCGGACAAATAACCAGATCAAAATGATCCGAGGACACGTCATAAAATCTCGCAAAGACGCAGAGACGCAAAGAGGGAACATTAATCAATCGGATTTTCATGAAGAGTAATTAGTGACAATTATATTGTCGATATCTTTGCATCTTTGCGGCTTTGCGAGAAATGATTTATTTATATTGTAATCCGAAACGAATAATGAAAAATGAATAACGAAACTGAACGTCGAATTCTGGCAGAGGGGAAATACGTGCGGCTGGTCGCGCGGGGACGTTGGGAATGGGCCGAACGCACGAACACCTCGGGAGCAGTGGTAATTCTAGCCCTCACGTCCGACCGCCGAATGGTGATGATCGAGGAATATCGCCGCCCTTTGGACGCCCGGGTGGTGGAACTTCCGGCCGGCCTGGTCGGCGACAAACCGGGCACGGGCGAGGAAGATTTGATCGAGGCCGCCAAGCGCGAACTGTTGGAAGAAGCCGGTTGCGTTTCCGATCGCTGGCGACATCTTACCGAAGGCCCCAGTTCGCCGGGCCTGACCAACGAACGCTATACCATGTATCTTGCCTTGGATGCAAGGAAGGTAAGCGACGGCGGCGGCGATGAGTCGGAAGACATTCACGTCCGCCTGGTTCCTTTGGATCAGGTCGAACAATGGCTCGATGAGCAACGCCGGGGAGGATTGCTCGTCGATCCCAAGGTTTATGCGGCCTTGTATTTCGCCGCAAAGTCGTTCTGAGCAAAGCGAAGCCGATTTGATCTTTGCGATTGTCAATTTGCAATATAAAAGATACTAATTAACCGCCTGTTTGAAAGCGTTCTTCGGCCCGATCCCAATCGACCACGCGCCACCAGGCTTCGACGGCGTCGCTTCGCCGGTTCTGGTGTTTCAGATAATAAGCATGTTCCCAAACGTCGAAGGCCAAAATCGCTCTGCGGCCGAACATCCAGGGGTTGTCGTTGCCGGGCGTGGTTTCGATTAACAAATTTCCCGCCCCATCGCGGCTCAGCCAGACCCAGCCGCTGTCGAAAACGTCCAACACTGCTTGGGCAAACCGCTGCCGAAATTGCTCGTGGCCGCCGAACGTCGCGTCGATGGCCGCGGCCAGCGCGCCCCGGGGATTCCCGCCTTCGTTCGGACCGATGCCCGTGAAAAACCACGTATGACACGCATCGCCGCCGGCATTGTTGCGCACCACAGTGCGAATTTCTTCGGGTATCTTGTCGAGCGATCGGACCAATTCCAATACGCTTAGCGATTGAAGAGCCGGATATTTTTCTAAAGCGGCATTGAGATTATCGACGTACAATTTATGATGTTTGCCATGATGGATTTCGATCGTCCGCGCGTCGATATATGGCTCAAGAACATTGTACGAATACGGCAACCGGAGCAAATTGAACATAGTCTTTACTAATCATACGATGCGTAACTGCCCACGAGTGTGGTTGAACAATTAATTCTATATATTTTCACGTCTGCTGCTAACCCTGCGTATTAAGAGAGAATTCCCCCCCAGGTTTAATGGGCTTTCGTGGAATCACATCTTCCTATTATTTGCATATTGTTATTATGTTTTAAAGGAAATTTCCCCCTAAATGACGAGTCCTCTTTTCACTGTTGGATGGATTGTTTAAAATCTGACCCATGGTTTACCTGAATAATCCTCTACTTTAGGAAAAAATGCCATGGAGCGGACACTTGTACTGCTTAAACCGGATTGCGTCCAGCGGCGGTTGATGGGACGTACGATCAGCCGGTTTGAAGAAAAAGGCCTAAACATTGTGGCCATGAAACTGATGCGGGTTACGCAGGAATTGGCCCGTCGTCACTATGCCGAACACGTGAAAAAGAACTGGTATCCGCAACTCGAGGCCTTTATCACCGCCTCGCCGGTGGTGGCCATGATCGTCGAGGGCCCGGAGGCCGTCCGCGTGCTCCGCGAAATGGTCGGGGCCACAAACGGCTTGGAGGCCGCGCCGGGCACGATCCGCGGCGACTTCGGCACCAGCCAGCAAATGAATCTCCTTCACGCCTCGGACGGACCGGAAGCGGCAAGCCGGGAAATGGAAATTTTCTTCACCCCCGGCGAAATCCACGCCTACGACCCCACCATCCGCCCCTGGCTCCGCTCGGCTGAAGAAATTTAGGGTTTCTAAAAATACTCCCCTCGCCCGCTCGCGGGAGAGGGGTCGGGGGTGAGGGTTGTTGGGTATTGTTAGATTACTTCTCAGTATTGTGACACTGCCCAATGTAATCGGCAGGCCGTATGCCGGCGGCGTTTTTAATTCATTCTTCGTAATCTGAACTTTCGCAGGTTTTCGCGCTGTTCAAACAGCGAGATTTAGGTAATTTTCCAATTGTTGAATCAATTCATACAGGTCGGCTTTGGTGGCCGAGTTGATGGT
>JBEKFZ010000134.1:0-9874 GCA_050013075.1 Thermoguttaceae bacterium
TCGATTTTTGCGGCCGCCGCCACCTTGCGAATCTCTCCTTCGTTGGCTTCGTGATCACCGCGCAGGAGCACGGCAATCGGTTTGCCGTCGGCCACGTAGATCAGCGTCTTGATGATATCTTGCGGTTTGCAGGCTAAAAACTTGCCGACCTGATCTATGGTAGAAACATTCGGGGTATCGACTTTTTTAAGCGGTTCGCGGGGTACGTTGGGTGGGAGGCAATCGCGGGCCCCGACCTCGGCCTTTTCCTGATTGGCCGCGTATCCGCAGTCCTTGCAGTGCAAGACGGTATCTTCGCCGTTCGCGGCAAGGACCATGAACTCGTGGCTGGCGTCGCCGCCGATCGGCCCGCTCTCGGCCTCCACGGCGAGGTAGTCTAGTCCGCAACGGGCAAAACCGCGGCAGTAGGCCGAGTACATCTTCTCGTAACTGTTATTGAGCGATTCGACCGTGGGATCGAAACTGTAGGCGTCCTTCATCAAAAATTCGCTGGTGCGCAGCACGCCGAAGCGGGGCCGCTCCTCGTTGCGGAACTTGGTGGTGATCTGGTACATCGTGATGGGCATCTGGCGATAGCTGGAGATATGCCGGGATACGAAATCGGTGATGATCTCCTCGTGCGTTGGTCCAAACACGATCGGCACCTTGCGGTTCTGCCTGGGAAGAGTCGCCTGCACCAGCACGTTGCCAAAGGCCCACACCCGGCCGGTCTGCTCCCAAAGCGTCAATGGCGACATGGCGGGCATGGCCAATTCCACGGCCCCGGCGGCGTTCATTTCCTCGCGCACGATCTGTTCGGCCTTTCTTAGCGCCAAAAGGCCCAAAGGCAGATAGGTATACGCCCCGGCCATCACCTGGTTGATCAAACCTGCGCGGAGCATAAGGACGTGGCTGGGAATTTCCGCCCCTTCGGGCGTTTCCTTCATGGTGGGGATAAGTGTTTGGGTCCAGAGCATTTTTTTAGGGGCTGGAGTCGTGATTTGAGGTTTAAGCCAGTTTTGTGTATTGCAAATTGTCAATTGCAAATTTCAAAATGCAAATTGGACAACTATAACCACTTGCGTGATTTGGCTCTGCATTTTAACGGAAAAACGGCGTTTTCGGCAAGGGGGCAGTGGAATTCGGGGACTGTCCCGGATTTCGCGTGGGAAAAAAGGGGACTATCTCATGGCCTTGTGTGGTCTCATTATGCCTCCTACAATCTATAACAAATCATTTGCGATGCCAAGTTCGTTGTCCGGAAAGGCCCTCCATGACGCGGCGTTTTATCAATCAGTTTGGTCATCAGGAAGTTGTCAACGAGGTGTTTGTCGCCAACGGCAAACAACTGCGGCCGAATCGCACCGGGAACCTTTATCTACAGGTCGAGCTTTCCGACAGTACCGGGTCGATCGGGGCGCGGATGTGGAACGCCAACGAATCGCTCTATAAATCATTTGAAAATGGAGACTACATTCGCGTCGAGGGCGCGACGCAAATCTTCCAGGGCGCGGTGCAATTAATCCTCAAACGGATCGAAAAGGTCGATCCCGACCAGGTCAATCCCGAGGATTTTACTCCCAAGCCGGCGGTGGCGGTGGACAAACTTCTCGCCCGGCTGGGCGAAATGCTCCGCGGCATAGGCGATCCGGGCCTGGTGAACCTGGCCGAGTGCTTTTTGCTCGACGAGGCCTTCACGGCCAAGCTGATGATGGCCCCGGCAGGCACCAAGAACCATCACGCCTACCACGGCGGATTGCTGGCCCATATCGTGGGCCTGATGGAAGTAGTGCTGCGCGTGGCGCCCTGCTATCCGCAGATCAACGGCGACTTGTTATTGATGGGCGCATTTTTGCACGATCTGGGCAAAATCAATGAAATGACTTATCAGCACGGACTGGCCTATAGCGACGAAGGCCAGTTGATCGGGCACCTGGTGATGGCCATCGGCATGTTGGACGCCAAAGTGGCCGAAGCCGAAAAACTCTCCGGCGAACCCATTGCCGAGGAAACCATTCTGCGCTTGAAACACATGATTATCAGCCATCACGGCGAATATCAGTTCGGCAGCCCCAAGTTGCCCATGACCTTGGAAGCCATCGCACTGTATTGCCTGGATAATCTCGACGCCAAGATCAACTCCTTTCACCAACTCATCGCGGAAGACCCTAATGTCGACAGCCCCTGGACCGTATATCAGGCCAATATCGAGCGGAAACTATTCAAGGGCAATCCAAAACAGCAATCCCCTAAAGGGGACTGTTCGGATTCAGGGATTTGACCCCTATTGAGTGCAAGTATACTATTCTAAAAAGTTTTTTAATTAGCGCAGTATTCCTTTTGGAAACCAGTTGTGCGAACTACCGGCGTATTGCCGGTGAATTTCTTCTTTCTCTTCAAGGGAGGGTGTTACGATGAATAGTAAAAGATACTACCAGAGTAAAATTGCAGCGGCGATTCTTGCATTCGGACTAGTCGGCTTATTTTTGCCGCAATACCAAACTGTCCAGGCGCAGGAAAAGCCGCCCAGCAGTTATTCACCGGTCGTTATCCAGGAGGATTTTGATAAAATCGCGGCCCGGATGGAAGCGGCCAAGCCCAAAATAGAAGAGCGGCAATCGGCCTTGTTGCAGGAACGCTACGACCTGAAAGATAAGCCGGCCAAGGGCGTGAGCATGTCCAAGGGCAAGGCGGTTCAGGAAGGCGTTCGGGTAAAGCTGCCATCGGGCGTCAAGTCATGGCAAGATTTGGCCGCCATGACACCCGAGCAAATCCGCGACAAAGGGCTGTGGCCCAAGGGGTTTTTACCCCTGCCGCACCCGAATCATGCCGAAGGCGGGATGCTATTCCCGCAGTATCACATCGACAAGATCAAGGCCCAGGAACAGCGCGACTTGACCAGGTTCGATCTGGACTATGATCTGCCGACGCATTTTTTGCCCGAGTATCCCCCGCCCATATACTTGACCACCCGGCCTGACTTGGGCGACGTTTCGAAAGGGCAATTGGTCACGCTGACGAACTATTTCAAGTTATTCGACGGTATATTGAATCCGAAACAATTGGAGGGTTTGCGGCTTTTGGTAACACCCTTCCCGCAACAACAATTTAACGCCACGGACGACCGCCGGTCGCTGAAGCCCAGTTCCGGGGTGACGTGTTTCGACTGCCACGTGAACGGGCACAGCAACGCGGCCACGCATCTGGTGGGCGACATTCGTCCGCAGGAATTCCGCCACCGCTTGGATACGCCTTCCTTGCGAGGCGTTAACATTCAACGCCTGTTCGGTTCGCAGCGGGCGCTAAAAAGCGTGGAGGATTTTACCGAGTTCGAGCAACGGGCGGCCTACTTTGACGGCGACCCGGTGATCGCCACGAAAAAAGGCGTCAATATACTGGAACGGGGAAGCCAGGTCCATTTCATGGCCGAGTTCCAAGAGATCTTGGATTTCCCGCCTGCGCCGAAACTCGATATCTTCGGCATGTTGGATGCGAAAAAAGCCAGCGAAGCGGAATTGCGCGGGCAAAACATCTTCTTCGGCAAAGGCCGTTGCGCGGAGTGTCATCCCGCGCCTTATTACACCGATAATACGCTGCACAATCTGCGGGCTGAGCGATTCTTCAAACCGCAGATGGTCAACGGGCGCATGGCGTCAAGCGACGGGCCGATCAAGACCTTTGTCCTGCGCGGCATAAAAGACTCCCCTCCGTACCTGCACGATGGGCGACTATTGACCCTGGAAGACACGGTGGAGTTTTTCAACCTGCTGTGCGAAACCAGGTTGACGGATCAGGAGAAGCAAGACCTGGCGGCGTTCATGCGGTGTTTATAGTTCGGTATATATTTCAAAAATATTGCGAAACCGCAAGCGGTTTATTTACAAAGTTGTGCAAGTGCGCGATATCACACGCCGAAGATTAGAGACACAACGTACGTCACCGTCGCCCAGGTAAAAAAGGAAATAACCGCGGTAATAAAAATCTCGTGCAATTCCAGATCGTCCCATGCGGTTTTCATGCAAAGCCAATAAAAAAATACGGGTGTAAAAAAATATATGGCACTTGAAAGGAAAGGCATGTTCAATAAAGGCAGAAGGTAAATCAGAAGGTAAAGAGGCGCGATCGTGACACATGCCACAATGAAACACTTGGCGATATCCCAACGCAGATCTTCGAAAGCAAATCCCAGTCCGATAGAAGAGCATATTAACAAACCCAAAAACACTCCCAGGGCGTCGGCTAGAATAAACACGACCGGATAAAGCCCCCACCATGCGACAAGACTACAGAAAACCGCCGCCGCCGTGACCACGATCATCAGTGTGCGCAGGGAAAACTGCGGCAGTTTGAACCCTGACGACGATTCTAATTCCTCGTCCTCCTCCCAATTGTCTTCCATAGTTGTTTTCCTTTCTTCTGCCATCCTGATACCCAATCCTGGCGCGGCATGAATCCGCCACCCAAACCCCCGGTATATTCATCGGGGGCTAAATGAGTAGTATGTAAAATTTGACCATTGATTTTTACATAAAATACGGGGTAGGGCAAGATTCCCTGGCATACGGCTGTTAAAGTGGTTGGGGAAAGGTTAAAAATAACGATTTCGGCAAAACGCGCATTTAGGATTTAGACCGTTTATTATTTCCAGGGAACGATAGTATGAAATGGAACATCCGCGGAAAATCCCGCACTCCAGTGGCCGCGCCGGCGGCGACAATTCTCGGGACATCCCCGCCGTCTTCCGACCTTGAGCGTCGGGCGGTGGAAATCGGCCGCGAATTATTAGGTCCGGCACGGGAATACAAGGCCGGGCTTTTTTCGGCCAAGTTCTGGTCCGACCAACTCATGAATTGGGCCATGAAGGATCCGGCGTTTAAGATGCAATTGTTCCGTTTCATAGACGTTTTTCCCATGCTCAATACGCCCGAGTTGGTCCACGATTATCTGGTGGATTATTTAACGCAGCCGGAAGTGACCCTGCCGCCGGGCATGGAGTTGGGATTGAAAGCGGGGGGGCTGGCCAAGGGGCTTTTTGCCAAAACCATTGCCGGACGCATCACTGCCATGGCAAGTAATTTCATTGCCGGCGCGGATGCCGCCGGTGCTTTGCCCATCTTGGAAAAACTGTGGAAAGATGGCATCGGCTTTAGCGTCGATTTGCTGGGTGAAGCCTGCGTCAGCCAGGCCGAGGCCCGGGCGTATCAGTATCGTTATCTCGACCTGGTGGAAATATTACCCGGCGCCGTGGCCCAATGGCCCGCCAATCCGCGGTTGGAGACGGATCATATCGGCCCCGTGCCCCGGACCAACGTATCAATCAAAATCAGTTCGCTCTGCGCCCGGACAGACGCCATCGATTTCAAAGGTTCCATAGCGGCATTGATTGAAGCCCTAAAACCCATCCTGGAAGCGGCGGCGCGGAACAATGTCTTTGTGAATTTTGACATGGAACAAGCCGCGCTAAAAGATCTTACGCTGTCGTTGTTCGAGCAATGCTGCGAGGCGGTCGATTTTCCGGCCGGTCTGGCCATACAATCGTACCTGCGCAGCGGCATGGAGGACGCCCAGCGGATCATTGCCTGGGCGCAGCGGACCGGCCGGCAGATTACCGTGCGGCTTATTAAAGGCGCTTATTGGGACTATGAGGTCATCAATGCCGAAAAGATGGTCTGGCCCGTGCCAGTGTGGACCGCCAAACACGAAACCGACGCCTGTTTCGAGCGCATGGCCGAATGGTTTGTCGAGGCTATGCCGCGGCACGCCGGTCAAGGAGGCGTGAAACTGGCGCTGGGATCGCACAATATCCGCTCGATTGCCTACACCCTGGCCTTGTTGGAAAAACATGGTTTGCCGGAGTCGGCCCTGGAAGTGCAAAAACTCCACGGCATGGCCGATCAGCTTCAAGCGGCGCTTGTCAGTCGCGGCCTGCGTATTCGTGAATATGCGCCGGTCGGACAGATGATACCGGGCATGGCATATTTTGTCAGACGGTTGTTGGAAAACACGTCGAACCAATCCTGGCTCCGGGCCGGGTTCTCGGACGAGGTTCCCGACGACGTGCTGCTGGCTTCGCCGCATGGGGTCAGTGTCGAGGGCCGCGCGCCGGCCACTATCGGTAGAGCGGCGGCGCAACGGCACAAGCTTTCACCGGCCGTGGAAGGTCTGGGCGACGGCCTGCCCATGATCAACGAGCCTATGCACGATTTCTCCCAGGCCGGTAAGCGCGAGTCGTTCTTGCGTACGGTGGCGGCGATGAAGGCGCCCGTGGTCAATTCCACGGCCAACGCCGAAAACGCCCGGCAAGCCATAGCCAAGGCCGCCGCTGCGTTTCCAGCCTGGCGCGACATGGATGCAATCGAACGGTCGAAGATCATCATCAAGGCTGGCACGCTGTTGCGCGATCGCCGGGACGAAGCCGCCGCGATCATGATCCGCGAGGGGGGGAAACCTTGGCGCGAAGCCGACGCCGACGTGTGCGAGGCCATCGACTTTTGCGAGTATTACGCCCGCTGCGCGGTGGAACTGTTTCGGCCCCAACGGCTGGGGCTATATGTCGGCGAGTTGAACCACCAGTGGTATCAAGCCCGCGGCGTGACCTCGGTCATCAGCCCTTGGAACTTTCCCTTGGCCATTTGCATGGGAATGACCGTGGCGGCCCTGGCCGTGGGCAATACGGCTTTGGTGAAGCCCTCGACGCAAACCCGGGCCATCGCCCGGATGATGTGCGAAATCCTCTGGCAAGCCGGCGTTCCCGCGGACGTGTTGCATTTCCTGCCCGGGGCCGGACGCGAAATCGGCGATATCCTGGTCCGCGATCAGCGGGTTTCGCTGATTGCCTTCACCGGGTCGAAAGAGGTGGGGCTGAATATCCTCCGCACCGCCTACGATACGCCCGAGGATCAGCATTTCATCAAAAAAGTCGTTTGCGAGATGGGCGGCAAGAATACCATTATTGTGGATGAATCGGCCGACCTGGACGAAGCCGTGCTGGGCGTGCGCCAATCGGCCTTTGGATACTGCGGCCAAAAATGTTCGGCCTGCAGCCGCGCTATCGTGCTGGACGGCGTACACGACAAGTTCCTCAGTCGCCTGGTGGAATCGACCCGCACGTTGGTCATCGGCGATCCGGCCGAACCGGGCACGGATTTTGGTCCGGTGATCGACCTTAGCGCGGCGGCCAAGATCCGCGAGTATATCGAAATCGGCAAGAGCGAAGGAAAACTGGAACTGGCCTGCGACGTGCCCGAGGGCTTGGCCGAGCGCGTGGGCAAACCGTATATTGGACCGCACATTTTTTCCGGCATTAAATCCCATCATCGTCTGGCCAATGAGGAGATTTTCGGACCGGTGCTTTCGGTAATGCGGGTCGGCGGCTTTGAAGAGGGCTTGGAACTGGCCAACGCCACAACGTACAAGTTGACCGGCGGCGTGTTTACCCGCAAACCGGCACACTTGGAAATCGCCCGGCGGCAATTCCGGGTGGGGAATCTGTATCTTAATCGCGGGATTACCGGGGCCTTGGTGGGGCGGCAACCGTTCGGCGGTTTCGGGCTGTCGGGAATCGGCAGCAAGGCCGGCGGGGCCGATTATCTGTTGCATTTCGTGGAACCCCGTTCGTCGAGCGAAAACACCATGCGACACGGTTTTGCCCCGGGCTTGGATTGAACCAAGCTTTAATGCGTGAGGAACAGTTCGGTACTTTTTAAATGCGAGACCGACGGTCGCGGCTTTATGCCTAAGCACAAAAAATTATCCGATAAAAATGTTCCCCGTGTCCAAGTAACAAACCTGGTCCAACCTGCGATTCCTTTTGGTCTAGCGGCTGGAGCAGCGCTAATCGTCGTTCTTGTCTTTCTTGCTTACTTCCATTCGTTGAGGGGCGGATTCATCTTGGATGACGATCTTCTTCTGACGGATAATTACCTTATCAAGGCCTCGGACGGTCCGTACCAATTCTGGTTTACCGCTAAAGCGCCGGAATACTATCCGGTGACCAATACCATGTTTTGGATCGAGTGGCGCGTGTGGGGGATGAATCCGACCGGTTACCGTGCCGTCAATCTGATTATTCACATAGTCGACGCTTTGCTGATTTGGTTTATCTTGTGGAAATTGTCGATTCCCGGGGCTTTTTTGGCGGCAATGATCTTTGCCGTGCATCCGGTGAACGTGGAGTCGGTAGCCTGGATATCGCAACTGAGAAACGTGTTGACATTGTTCTTCTCCCTGTTGTCGATTTGGTGTTATTTAAAGGCCGAGATGCCCACGGCAAGCGTGGAAATGACGCCTACACGTTCCCGCGGAGGACCGTGGGAACGAGTGACTAGTCACCAGCCCCTAGCCCCTGGCCTCCGGCCCCTGGCCCCTGTCCTCCGGCCGCTCTTTTACTGGCTGAGTCTGGCGTTGTTCATATTTGCGCTGCTCAGCAAGGGATCGTCGGCGGTATTGCCGGCGCTGTTGCTGGGGTTTATCTGGTGGCGGAGGGGCGTGAAAATCCGGGATATAGCGGGAATCGCGCCGTCTTTCGCGGCAGCCGCGGCGTTTACCTGGGTGAATATATGGTTCCAAACGCACGGTAGCGGGGAAGTGATCCAAACCGCCGGCTTTACGGAGCGATTGCTTGGGGCGGGCGGCGTAGTGTGGTTTTATTTGTACAAGGCGCTATTGCCGCTGGATTTAGTCTTTGTATATCCGCAGTGGCACATTCAGACTGGAAATCCGTTATGGTGGTTGCCGCTGTCGGCGGCATTGGCCCTTACGGCGGTGCTGTGGTGTTTTCGGAAGGGTTGGAGTCGGCCGCTGTTGTTTGCCTGGGGGATGTTCTGCGCGTCCCTGCTGCCGGTGATGGGTTTCGTGGAGGTGGGATTTATGAAACATTCGCTGGTCGCCGACCACTATCAGCACATTGCCATAATAGTTGTGATCGCGCTGCTGTCGGCAATGTGGAGCGTTTGGCATCGGCGGGCGCGGGGAGCGGCGCATCTGGCGGCGAACATCATCGCGGTACTGCTAACGGCGGCTCTTGCATTTCTGACCTGGCGGCAAACCGGACTGTACCGCAACCCCATCATGCTGTATGAGGCCACGCTGGAAAAGAATCCGGTGTGTTGGTTGGCCCACAACAACCTGGGAGTTGCCCTGGGTAAGGCAGGCCGAATCCGAGATGCAATCGAACACTGCAAGCGGGCCATAGAACTCAATTCCGACTGCATCGAGGCTTATAATAACCTGGGTCTTGCTTTGGCCAAAGCAGACCGATCCGGGGAGGCGATTGAAGTCTACCAACAGGCCCTGCGGCTAAAGCCTAACTATCCCGAGGCCCATAACAACCTGGGCCTCTCATTAGACCAAACAGGCCGGCCTCTGGAGGCGATTGAACATTATGAAAAGGCCTTGGCGCTGAAACCCGATTACCCCGAGGCCCATAACGACCTGGGCCTCTCATTGGTCCATACGGATCGGCCTGAGGATGCAATCAAACATTATGAAAAGGCATTGCAACTCAAACCCGATTACCCCGAGGCATACTTTAACCTGGGCAGCGTATTTGCACAAACCGGCCGTTTTCAGCAGGCGATAAAATGTTTCCAGCAAGCCATACGGTTTAAACCCGATTACTTCGAGGCCTACAACAACTTGGGCAACGCCTTGGTCATATCCGGACGGCTCCAAGAGGCAATCGCACAATACCGGCAAGCCATAGGGCTGAAACCCGACTTCGCGAATTACTATTTTAATTTGGCGATGACTTATGCCGGATTACATCGATCCGCCGAGTCCATAAACGCGGCCCGGAAGGCCTTGGAGCTTGCCCGATCTCAAAGGCAAACGGCGCTGGCCGAACAGATTGAAGAGTGGTTGAATTCCTACCGTGACGATCAGCCAAACAAACCGA
>JBEKFZ010000135.1:0-9864 GCA_050013075.1 Thermoguttaceae bacterium
TGCCGAGGCCTATCGCGGCCACGAATTTTCCGTCGATCTCTTGCGCAAAGTGCAATTGATGATCGCCGTGAACGAGGCATTCCTGGAACCCACCATCGACGCTCTCATCAAAGGCGGGCGGACCGGGGCCAGCGGCGAGATCGGCGACGGCAAAATCTTCGTCCTCCCCTTGGAAGATTGCATCCGCATCCGCACCGGCGAACGCGGCGGCGAAGCAATATAATAGGGTTCAGAGTTCGGTGGTCAGAGTTTAGAGTTCAGGATTTGCATGGGGTGGTCAATTTATTGACCACTTTTTTATTGACCACTTTACTGACCACTTATTGAATTTTTTACTGCAAAACCGCTTGCGGTTTCGCAATGACAACCGAAAAAGTGGGCAGTAAACTGCCCACCCCTCATCAACGACTCACCCCTCTCCACTCTCCACTCTCCACTCTCCACTCCTGCGGCGTGGCACGTATTTGCACAGCAAAATGCCGCCGAAGTATAAAAAAGTCAGTGGAATGCCCAGAAAAAATTGGCTGAACGGATCGGGCGGGGTCAGCAACGTGGCTAGAACCCAAATAAGCAAAACCGCGATTTTCCAATGCTTGGCGAACATCCCCGCGGATACGATTCCCACCCGTTCCAGAAAATACATCACTAAGGGCAATTGAAATCCAATGCCGAATCCCACCGGCAAAATCAAGGCGAATCCGATCCACTCGCTAATGCGCGGGTCCAGATCGATTCCCAGCCATTTATTAACGCTAAAAAGAAAATTTAAAACGGGTTCGAACACAAAGGAAAAGGCCACGCAAGCGCCGAAAAAGAACAAGCCTATGCTGATCGGGAGGTAGAAATGGACGTAATGTTTTTCGTGGGGGTATAGTCCTGCCGCCACAAAGGTCCATATTTGGTAAAAGATCCAGGGGCTGGCCAGCAGCAGGCCCACCAAGAACGCCGCTTTGACGTAAATTCCAAAACCTTCCCAAACGCTAAAGCTTTTTAGATGCACGCGGGGATCGTCGGCGGATTTACGCCAGAGAAGGATATGAATCAATCCGTCTTCTTTTCCTTGCATCGATTTCTCGGGCAATTGGATGTTTGGAAGCTCTTGCGGGTGGGCGGTATCTAGTTTAGCCAGCAATTCCCGGGGATCGACGTACACGTCGTCGGCAATCATGCCGCGCGATTTGGCGGCTTCCAGGATTTCTTTTTCATTTTTCGCGTTATCGCCGTTTTGCCCGGTTAGGGCCGCGATTTTCGCTTCCGTCTCTCTCTGGTAATAATGCGACAAGGCATTGGTCAAGGGCCGCTGGATTAAGTTGACCACCTGCCCGCCTAAAAACATGCCGATAATAATCCCCGCTATCAGGCCCAAGATGGCTCTCCACAGACAGATCCGCAATTCTTCGAGGTGTTCCCCGAAAGTCATGGTGCTGTCGGCAAAAAGATCTTCATCGGATTGTTTGTGCGTCATAAAAAATTACGGCAGGAGAGCGGATCGGGACCTGTTCTTACGCTGGCATTTATAGTAACATCATGGGCATATATATACAATGTCGCGGTATTTTCAGCCAGCGGACATGCTTTATCCACTGCGTTTTTATCCACTGTATAAACGATATCTGTGGGGAGGCCGGAAATTCCAGACCTTTTTGGGTCGGGCACTCGGTCCGGGCGATAACTACGCCGAGAGTTGGGAAATCTGCGACCACGGCGCGGATCAAAGCGTCGCGGCCTTCGGCCCGTTGGCGGGCACGACATTAGGCGCACTGGTCGCCGAACACGGCCGGGAACTTCTGGGCCGGCATCATCCCCGCTCCCAATTCCCTCTGATCGCCAAGTTTCTCGACGCCCGGCAGGCGCTTTCGGTGCAAGTTCATCCCAACGACGCCCAAGCCGCCCGGCTGAATCCCCCGGATCTCGGCAAGACGGAAGCATGGATCGTCTTGGAAGCGGAACCGGAGTGCCTGATCTATGCTGGGCTGAAACCCGGTGTCGACCGTCCCGCACTGGAAACCGCCGTACTGGAGGGCCGGTGCGCGGATTGCCTGCACTCCTTCCATCCTCAAGCGGGCGACTGCGTTTTCCTGCCGGCCGGGACGGTTCACTCTTTAGGGGCCGGGCTGCTGGTGGCCGAAATTCAGCAATCCAGCGACACCACTTTCCGGCTTTTCGACTGGAACCGCTTGGGCCCCGACGGCAAACCCCGGCCCTTGCACGTCGAGCAGGGATTAAAGGCGGTCGATTACCGGATCGGTCCCATTAATCCGCAACCGGCGCACAGGGCCGATCGTGCCGGTGTAAGCCGCCTTGTCGCCTGCGAAAAGTTTGTGCTCGATAGACTTTCGTTCGACGCGCCTTGCAAAATCGGCGGCGACGGCCGCTGTCATATTCTTATCATCCTGGAAGGATTGCTGTTTGTTGAAGGGGATCCCGCCTTAGCGCCCATGTCTCGGGGGAGCACGGCGCTAGTTCCCGCCTGTCTCGGACCGGTTGTGTTAACTCCGCAAAAAAGAGTCACGGCCTTGGATGCGTTTCTTCCCGAATAATTTATTCGGCGGATTCTAGGGATAATTCCGCGCATGCCGGCTCGTCAAATCCGTTACGACTGCAATATACCTCTTGTCGAACGGGGACATGAGAACTAATAAGCTGTTCCCCATGCTAGAGTTATATGGCCGTTGATTGCGTCTATAACGGAGAGCCTTTGCACGATCTCTACTCGTCGTTGCATTGTTTGCATCAAGTGCAATCGGCTCGACGGCGCAAGCGAACATAGGCGTTAAAGAAATCCGCGGCTGAGGGGCTATCCAATGAAGTTCAATGCGGTATTGGTCAAGGCTTATCGTGCATGCCCAAAAGGGTTGCACTGGCAGTTCGGTATTGCTGCGGCCGTGTTGGCGGCGGGACTGCTGCTCTCCGTGATTACATTCTTCCAATACAAGCGCTGGGAGTTTGAGCGCGTAGGTAACGAGTTCGAGCGGGGCGGTCAAAATCGGATCATGGCCTTGAAAAAGATTCTGGACTTGGACTTTCTGGCGATTAAGTCGGTGGGATCGTTTTACGACGGGTCCGATAATGTCGAGCGGCGCGAGTTCGCGATTTTCGCGGTTCCAATAATTCAAAATAATTCCAGCATGAGTTCTTTGCAATGGGCGCCTCGCGTAAAACAGCCGCAACGGACCGCGTTTGAAAGCGATGCCGGATTGAACGGATTGCCGGGCTTCAAAATCACGGAATCCGATAAAGGCGCCCTGGCCGCGGCTCCTGCGCGGGAGGAATACTACCCGATTTTTTACGTCGAGCCGCGCAAAGACCGCGCCGCCTTGATCGGATATGAGCTGGGCTCGATTCCGGCTTGTCTCGAGGCCATGCACAAGGCTTGTGATACGGGAAAAATGGCATCCACGCCGGAAATTATTTTGCCTGGAGCAGGAAAACAGCGTCCTGAGTTGCGGGTATTTCTTCCCATTTATGAAAAGAATGCCTCGCTTAACAGCGTTGAAGACCGGCGGAAAGGCCTGCAAGGATTTGCCGCGGGCACAATACTCATCAGCGGAATGGTCGAGGAGAGTTTTAAGACTTTGATGCCCACGGGCATTGACATATACATATTCGAGGGCGGGATTCCGTCGAGAGCCGAGATTTTACATTATCATCCGTCTCGAATACGTAGTTCCGATTATCATCCGGTCGATCTGGAGAAGACAATTCGGCAAGGGGGAATGAGTTTATCGGATACCCTTGATATTGCCGGACAAAAATGGACTGTTGTTTGCATTCCCTCGGCGGAATTCATATCCGCAAGGACTACATGGCAACCTTGGGTGGTTGGAACGGGGTGTATTTTGCTCACCGGGTTGCTGGCATCCTATCTTTTAACAATTGCAGTCCGCAACGCGAAAACGGCCCATCTTGCAACCATATTGGCCGCCACAAATCAACAACTTAAATATGAAATTATCGACCGCCGGATCGCCGAGGATATTTCCCATCGGGAAAACGCCAAACTGTCGGCGATGATATCGGCAATGGAAGAAGGGGTGGTTTTTGCCGACGCCGACAACACCATCGTCGAAATAAACAGTTACTTTTGCAATTTTCTGGGCATACCGCGAGAGGAGATACTCGGCAAACGCATCGAGGACTTGCATCAAGGCGAAAGCCTGAAAAATATCTTTTCCCGCATCGACCAATTCCGAAATGAGGTCCTGCCGAATCCAATTGTGCTTCAACGCCCCCTGGGCGGCAAGGAAGTAATTCTACGCATGCAACCCATTTATCGGGACGGCAAGTACGACGGCGTTTTGCTGAACGTTATCGACGTCAGTGAACTTGTCCAGTCCCGGCAGCAAGCCGAAGCGGCCAACAAGGCCAAAAGCAAGTTCCTGGCCACAATGAGTCATGAAATGCGCACTCCCATGGCCGCCATTCTGGGTTACAACGATCTATTGATGGATCCCAAAATCGATAGCAGCACCAGAAACAATTATCTCATGGTCATCCGCCGTAACGGCGAAAAGCTGCTTCTTCTGATCAACGATATTCTGGACCTGTCGAAGATCGAGGCCGGCCGACTGGAGCTGAACATGCAGCGCTGCAACGTCGTCTGTTTGTTGGCCGATATGGCCAGTACGATGCGGCCGCGCGCCGATCTGCGCGGCAATGTGCTTTCGGTCGAATACCTGAGCGAACTGCCGGAAACGATTTATACCGACTTCAATCGGCTCCGGCAGGCAATCGTGAATCTGGTGGGAAACGCAATTAAATTCACGGAAAACGGACAGGTGCGCATCAAGGTCTCCTTCCTGCGCCAGTGGCAAGACGGCCAACCCGCCGTGAAGTTTGATATCGTTGACACTGGAATCGGCATTCGCAAGGAAGTTCTGCCGCAACTATTTCAACCGTTTAACCAGGGAGATGTTGTCACGTCGCAGAAATACGGGGGAACAGGGCTGGGCCTGGCCATTTCGCGGCATATCGCCGAATTGCTCGGTGGCGAGCTTACCGTCAAGAGCATGTGCGGCGGCGGAAGCACCTTTACCCTGATTGTTCCCGCCGGCGATCTAAAGGGCGTCAAAATCTTCCGCCAACCCTCGGAAATTATCCAGGATTTAAGCGAGTATAATTACCCGCAAGACGCCAAGATTTTATCGGGTGTTAGAGTCCTCGTGGCCGATGACAGCATCGACAACCAAGAACTGATCAAGATTATGCTCTCCCGGGCGGGAGCAAAGGCGGTAATTGCCGAAAACGGACGAATTGCCCTGGACAAAGCCGAAAGCGAATTCTTTGACGTAATTCTCATGGATCTGAACATGCCGGAAATAGACGGCTACGAAGCCACGCGCCTGCTGCGGAGCCGCGGTTATGATCGGCCGATTTTGGCCTTGACCGCGAACGTCATGTCGGAGGACAAGCAGCGCTGCCTGGCCGCCGGATGCAACGACCACCTCAGCAAACCGATCGATCGCGCGCAAATGATACGGATCGTCGCCTGGCACACCGGAAAAGTCATTCCCGAATCGGCTGACATTGTGCCGGATATTAAAGAGAATCCTCCAGGCGATGATAATGCGATCATATCGCTGTATGTGGACGATCCCGACATCATGCCCATCCTGGACGGCTACGTCGAGCGTCTTGCCGGTCAAGTCGAAGAGATGCGCGCCGCGCTGGGCAATGCGCAGTTCACGGATCTTCAACGTCTGGCGCATAGAATGAAAGGATCGGGAGGGAATTACGGCTACCCCATGTTGACCGACGCGGCCAAGGATTTGGAAGAAGCCGCCAAGGCGCAGGACGTGCAATCGGCCGGCGCGGCATTGCACAAAGTTGCTTTGTTGTGCCGGACCATCGAAAATGGATATCGTAATTACAACACCGCCGGAGCGAGTCCATCATGAAAATTCTTATTATAGACGACAACCCGGATGCACTGCTAATTGCCAAAACCCGCCTGAAAAAAGAGTGCGAGAATATTCTTTGCGCCGAAGGGGGCAAGGCCGGCCTGGAAATCGCCAAGCGAGAAATGCCCGACTTGATTCTGCTGGACATCGACATGCCCGAAATGTCCGGTTTCGAGGTCTGCCGCGCATTAAAGGCCGATACGGACTTGTGCATGATTCCGGTCCTCTTTCTTTCCGGCTTCGTCAGCGCCGAAGACAAAATCAAAGGACTGGACCTAGGCGGGATGGATTACATCACCAAGCCCTTCGACGCCTTCGAACTGCAAGCCCGCGTTCGAGCCGCTTTACGCACGAAAAACCTGCAAGACTTGCTCATCGAATATGCCCACATCGACCCGCTCACCGGATTGCCCAACCGCCGAGCACTGATGGAACGCCTGCAACAGGAATGGGCACGCATGGTAAGACACGGTCAACCTTTTTCTTTCATCATGGCCGATATCGATCATTTCAAAAAGGTGAACGACACATACGGGCATCTTGTGGGCGATCAATTACTCCAGGAAATTGCCAAAGTTTTTACAAAACAGTGCCGAAACGTCGACACGCCCGCACGTTACGGCGGCGAGGAATTCGCCATTGTCGTTCCCCAGGAATCCGCCGCAAATGCCCGCTCCCTGGCGGAAAGGTGCAGACGGAATATCGAGGAAATCAGTATCCTGGTAAAAGGCGAATCCGTACATACCACGGTCAGTTTTGGTATAGCCGAAACCACGGGCCTTACAGCGCCGGAGACATTGATCGAACATGCCGATGAGGCTTTATACGCCGCCAAAGTCGCGGGACGTAATCAGGTTGCCACATACGACGAGACCAAAGCGGAAATTCAAGCTTGATTTTTCCCTTTCTTTCTAAAAACCGGCAAGGCGTGCAAATCCGTTGTATATTAACACCCTAACATATTGTGGTAATTAGACTTATGGATTTGAGTCCCGGTTGTCGATTGTTTTTCAATAAAGGGGAGTATTAATCTTCTTGTCAAAGACTTCTAAATGTATAATCCCCCGCCTTTATCCGGCAAGGAAAGGAGAAGTGCATGTACAAGATTCCAACCGCGGCCCTCTTGTTATTATTGTTTTTTGGCCTTGCCGGATGCCAAAGCACGGCCAAGCCGAGTTTGGCCCACCCGGGTTCGGCCCAGACGCAACAAAACCGCGCGGTTCGATTCGATCCTTATCCGGAAAGCGACATAGGTCCGGCCTTGGTCGGGGTTCGGCCTCGATGCTATGAGAATCCCATTCCCGAACCCGCTCGCGCCCGCTGGCAACTGGGCAATCAATCCCAGTAATCTGTTAAGGCCGGATAATGTCGCATTATGAGTTTAGCCCGGGAGCTTGCTCCCGGAGTTTTTCTGGTATATCCCGACGTTTATTGCCTGACACCCAATAGCAATCTGCCCCACGATATTGGAAACCTGAGATTCATATAGTCTTCGAAGCCTTCTGCCTTTAATGGTTGCCTTCCACTTGTGGCAATACGGGTAAATGGGATAAGATTGTCTAAGCCGTCGATTTAATCTACCCTGATGCCGCAGAGCGATTTATCATGCCTGGCACACGACCGAATAAAAATTCGCATAAGAAATTGTCCGCCGGGCCTCAGCGTCAGGGCGGTTTCTCCGCGCATGGTGCCCCGCAGCGGTTGCAAAAAGTCCTGGCGGCGGCTGGTTTGGGAAGCCGCCGTCAATGCGAAGAATTGATTACCTCCGGGCGCGTGGAAGTGGATCGTCGCGTGGTGACCGCGTTGGGCACGCGAGTCGATCCGGCCGGGCAGGAAATCCGCGTGGACGGTCAAAAACTGCCCAAGCCTAGCCTGCATTATTACGCCGTTCACAAGCCGCCCGGCGTGCTTTCCACCAACCGCGACCCGTCGGGCCGACGCCGCGTGATCGACCTTTTGCCGCCCGGCCGCGTGCGCCTGTTTACCATCGGCCGATTGGATCTCAACAGCGAAGGGCTGATTTTGGTCACCAACGACGGCGAACTGGCCAACCGCCTGACCCACCCCCGCTACGGCGTGCGCAAAACATATCGCGTGCAAGTAGCCGGCCGGCCGGATCGCGACGTGCTCTTGAAGTTGCTCCGCGGCGTGCATCTGGCCGAAGGCACGGCCCGGGTCGAGCAGGTCCGCATCCAATCGCATCACAAGGAAAGCACGGTGTTGGAGCTGGTGCTCCGCGAGGGCCAGAACCGCGAGATACGCCGCATTTTGGCCCGGTTGGGCCATAAGGTCATGCGCCTGATCCGCATCGCGGTGGGTCCGATCCGCCTGGGAAATCTCCCCCCCGGCGCGTCACGCCCGCTTTCCAGGGAAGAAGTCGCCGCCTTGTGGAAAGCAAATGTGTAAAGCCGCGACCATTGGTCGCGCGATAAAATATGTAAAGCCGCGACCATTGGTCGCGCGAAAAGATGTGCAACGTCATAGGTTTTTATCACATTAGATCAAACAAATGGATCATCATTTCTACGCGGATCGAGCATGGCAGGGCACGGTGCTGCTGACGGAGAACGTCCGGCTGGCTCGGGATACGTACCGCATCCGCTTTTCATGTCCTGACATCGCGCGTAAAATTCTGCCCGGACAGTTCGTCATGATTCGGCTGGCCGAGTGCAACGATCCGCTCTTGGGCCGGCCGTTGGCCTTGTACGACGTCGTGGACGGCGCCAACGGGGAGCCGGACGCTTTGGATATCGTTTATCTTGTCGTGGGCAAAATGACGTGCCGCCTGGCCGAGCTTAAGCCGGGAGCGAAATTGGAAATCTGGGGACCCTTGGGCAACGGCTTTCCGGTCGAGGAAACGAAACATCTAATTATGGTTGCCGGCGGTATCGGTCAAACGCCGTTTTTGGCCCTGGCCCGCGAATATCTCGGAGTGCATCGTTTCGGCGATCCGCCCCGAAATGTTCCCCGGGCCGAAAAAGTCACGCTTTGCTACGGCGCGCGCTCGGCCGAATACCTGGCCGGCGCGGAAGATTTCCAGCGGCTGGGCGTGGAACTTCGGCTAAGCACCGACGACGGTTCGCTGGGCCGGCGCGGGCTGGTTACCGAGTTGATCGAACCGGCAGTCAAAACCGCCGGGAATTCCTGCCGGATCGTGTGCTGCGGCCCGGAGCCGATGTTGCACTCCGCGGCCAGGATCGCCAAGCGCCTGGGCGTTCCGTGCCGGGTGTCGTTGGAAACCCCGATGGCCTGCGGCATGGGAATTTGCTTTAGCTGCGTGGCGAAAATCCGCGACGGCGTAGGCGGGTGGGACTACCGCCGCACGTGCGTCGAAGGCCCCGTGTTCGATGCCGCCGATGTGGAGTTCGATTGAGAACCGGCTTAAAAGATCTTCAAACAAACCGCTTGCGGTTTCGCGATATGCCGACTAAATGCCGTTTTCCTGAAACAATTACCATCTCAAACACCTGTCCAATCACAGGTTTGAATTAGAAGTGGAGTTTTGCAAATTTCTCCCCTCGCCCTTTGGGAGAGGGGACATTGAATCTGTAATATGCAAAACTCCAGTTAGAAGTGATATAAAATAATTTTTTTAACCGGCTCCCGACGGGCCGTGTAGTTCTTTATGTTCGGCAGTCCGCTCATGTCCAAGCGCAAGCATTTTACAAATAAGCATCCTTCCCCTACCCGATTGGCAGTCGCCGTGCTTTCGCGGCTGCCCCTTGGAGTGCCGGCGGGAATAATGCTGATTGCCGTGGTTATATTCATGGCTTACCTCCCGTCCATAAACGGCGGGTTTGTCCTCGACGACGGCCTGCTTCTGACGGAAAACAAAATCATCAATGCCTCCGACGGCCTGCATCGTATTTGGTCCACGACCGAATCAGTCGACTATTGGCCGGCGACCAATACCACGTTCTGGATCGAGTGGCGGCTATGGGGAATGCACCCGGCCGGGTACCAC
>JBEKFZ010000136.1:0-9785 GCA_050013075.1 Thermoguttaceae bacterium
AAAACATCAGGCGAAATTATGCCCCCGACGGTGATCGACGTCCGCAGCGCTGAAGATTGGCGGGATGTGGTGCATCGTGCCGTCCAGACATTAGTCGAGGGGGGATTGGTCGCTTTTCCCACGGAAACGGTTTACGGCATAGGCGCCAGCGCATTGGACGAATGTGCAGTCGTGCGGTTAGTCGAAATCAAAGGCCGGGCGAAAAACAAACCCCTTACGCTGGCAATAAAAAGCGCGGAAGAAGCCTTGGACTATGCCCCGGACATGTGCCCTTTGGCCCAACGCCTGGCAAGGCGTTGCTGGCCCGGACCCATTACCTTGGTGATAGACGATTCACACTCGGAAAGCCTTGTCCGGCGCCTGCCGCCGCTGGTTCAAAAAGCCGTGTCGCCAAAAAACGCCATCGGTCTGCGCGTGCCGGGTCACCAGGTGATTCTGGACGTTATGCGGATGCTGGCCGGACCGCTGGCCCTTAGCAGCGCCAATCGTTCCGGCCGGCCCGAGGCCGTTACCGCCGAGGAGGTTTTGGATAACCTGGGAGACGAAATCGACCTGGTCCTGGACGACGGGCGGTGCCGGTTCGGGCAGCCTTCCTCGGTGGTCCGGGTACAAGGCAAACATTTGGAAGTCCTGCGCCAAGGCGTGGTTCCCGAGCGCACGCTCCAGCGTCTTTCCAGTTTGATGCTGCTTTTTGTGTGCACGGGCAATACCTGCCGCAGTCCCATGGCCGAAGCCATCTGCCGCAATTTGATCGCCAAGCGCCTGGGCTGCAAAAGCGAGGAATTGGAAGACCGGGGCGTACTGGTGATGTCGGCGGGCATCGCCGCCATGATGGGAGGACGGGCGACTCACGAAGCCATGCAAACCATGGAACAGATGGAACTCGATCTAAGCAATCATGAAACACAACCGCTGACGGAATCGCTGGTGCGTCATGCCGATTTGATCTTCGTCATGACCAAATCGCATCGAGAGGCGATTTTGGCCCAATGGCCTTCGGCCTCCGGGCGCACGCGCCTGCTTAGCCGCGACGGCTCGGACATTTGCGATCCCATCGGCGGCCCCTTGGAGCGTTATGAACATTGCGCGGCGCAAATTCGCCGGGAACTATCGGCCCAGGTAGAAGAATTGGAGTTATGACATGCGTATTGCCATCGGCACTGACCATCGCGGTTTTTCCCTTCGCACGAATCTGGTCGATTTGCTGCATCGCCTCGGCCACGAAGTGGACGACGTTGGAACATACTCGCCGGAGGCCATCGATTACCCCGACGTCGCCGCGCAAGTAGCCGGCAAAGTGAGCCGCGGCGAGGTGGAACGAGGCATTCTAGTCTGCGGGACCGGCCTGGGTATGTGCATCGCCGCCAACAAGTTTCACGGGGTAAGGGCCGCCCCTTGCCACGACGATATTACGGCCGAACTGAGCCGCCGCCACAACGACTCGAACGTGCTTTGCCTGTCGGCCGATCTGTTGGGAGAGAGACTTATCGATCGCATGATCGAAATCTGGCTCGCCGCCCCATTCGACGGCGGCCGCCACCAGCGCCGGGTCCAAAAAATCACCGACCTGGAACACCGCGTCGATGAGGAAATGCGGGAAAAACAAGCATAGGCACGGATTTCTCACAACGGGAAAAAATTGGAGACTGTCCCGATTTTCCGGGCACCGTCGCGTAGCGATGGCCGGCGAAAATAGGACTGTTACATTAGGGTACGTCAACGTAGAAAAAGCAATTTCGGTGGACTTTTCCGAAAATATTGATTATAAGGGCCGAATCATGGGTAGAATTGCGCCATAATTGACACGGCAAGGAAAAAAATTAAAGAAAATACGCCGCAAAAAGCAACGGACTATTGGAATGACGGCGGTTTCTGATTAAACTCAATGATTGGGGCGGGAAAAAAGTTCGCGCTTTGAGGAGTAGTTTTTTTTACGCTCGTTCGTTTATCGTTATTCCGCCGAAAGCCACGGTTTCATGTACGAATCGCGTCACCCTCAACCGGATGAAGTCGATCAGTTGCTACGCAACGCCGAACTGCGCGACGAACTGGAACGATACTTCGACGAATCGATCAGCCGGGTCAATATTCAGCACGCCACGCTCGCCGCCGAGAACGAGTTTTTAGCCTGCATGTTGGCCTGGGAACAGGCGCCGGTGCTGCCCATCTATCGCTGGTTCGATCCGGAGCTGCGCCCCCCGCGCCCAGAATCGCTGGGCGATCGGGATTTGCAAAAAATCCTTTGGGACGTGATCCGCAAGCTGTATCAAAAGCGGATTGTATTGGATTTCACCGGCCACTTAAGCAACAGGGAATTATATTGCCTGATCTATCGCGACATTCTGCCCGCCCGGGAAAAGAAAATCGAATGGCCGAATAACTACTTGCACTGGGATTGCACCGGACCCAACGGCGATCCGGAAGTGTGGTTGCGCTATTACGCCACCGATGAGGAACGCGAGGATTGGGCGGAAACCTACGGGCAACCACTGCCCCCGCCCGAACCGCTGCCTTATCCGCGCAATCTGCCCCGCGAACCGGAATCCTAATCCACTGAGATTCGCGGCGTATTGTGCTCGGATGATTTCATTGCCGATATCAGGGACGGTCAGGTTCGATCGCCCTCATCCCTGGTCTCTCGCCTCTGGCCCCAGGTCCTGGTTTCTCGCCCCTGGCCCCCGGCGCTGGTCCCTCGCCCCTGGGGCCTTTGATCGGGGCATGTTGTTTGACCGCGGCGTGCAACTCCGACAACAAGCCTTCCACCTGCCGCTGTACTCGATAATCTTGGGAAACGACAAGCATTCTGGCGGCGCCGGCCGTAATAAGCTGTATGGTTCCTCGGCCCCCGGCGGCATCCCAGCTTTCCGGCGCCACGATCGAAGTGAACAACTCGACCAACGATTCCGGATCTTCCCAAGTCTTGTCTTGCTCTCCGTCAGTGGAAGCCAAATCGGTGATATCGTATACCTTGGTGAACTGCATTCCTTGGATTGCTCCCGGCGTGGAAATAACAATCGCTTCGCAATAAATCGTCCAGCTTAATCCAAGGGGGCGAATCGCCAGTTCCAAAGCCGAACGGACGGATACGTTTTTCAGTTCGATCGACACCGGCGAATCCGGGTCGATTTCTTTCTCTTTTAACGCGCGTTGGTCGATCACCACGTTCATGCCGTATTTTTCGCTCAACACGGAAACGAAATCGCCTAAACGGACATCGGCGAACTTAAATGCGTCCTTTTGCGAAAGAGATTTTTCGATGGCTTGCTGGGCGGATCGTTCGGCCGATTGACCCAGCGCCGAGGCGGAAAAAACGCCGAACCAGACAATTGTCAACAACGCCAAGAAGTAAGAAACTTGTTTGCGATTCATCACTCTCTCTCTTTCTTAAAAAAGGCCGGATTGGAAAAACCAATACCGCGGCGGCCCTGTTCAGGCGCTAACGCTAGACTGTGTACGATAATAGGTAAAAACGAGCAAAAGTCAAGTTTGACAAGCGAGCGCGCCCAAGCGCAAACGGGGGCATTGCCAAAAGCGATTGCTTTTTTCGCTTTAACCGGCACGATCTTCATTTCAGGCACTTTCGATGCCGACAATTTTTCCCCTCTACTTGCCCTTTGCTCGCCTATCCGCTAAAAATTTGAATCGGCCGCAACGCCATACGCTATGTTTATGGAGATAACGGGGGCAAACTAAACGCTCTCCTCTTTGGTTTATTTGGCCATTTAATAAGTCAAAATCATTTTGCCGTCCTAACATTCCGTAATAAATCCAAATTATTTCCAATATTTTAAAACACGCAGCGAATTAACATATAGTGTCCGGTGGATTATTTAATCGACCAGATTGATTTCACATTGTTTCAGTTCTTGCAAGGAGATTTACAGATGAAAAAGAGATGTCTCCATCATCAAAGTTGGACGATATTGGCGGCGGCGTTGATCGCTTTGTCGGCCTGGCAGTTGCCGGCTGTCCAGCCGGCCGCGGCGGGCGAACTCGACAAGCTCGACACCTCGTTGAAATTGATTCCCGCCGATGCCGCTTTTTATCAGTCCATGCTCCGCAACCGCGAGCAGGTCGAGGCTTTATTGCACAGCAACGCATGGGCCAAGATCATGTCCATGCCTTCGGTCCAAATGGGACTGGCCGTGTACCATGCGAAGGCTCAAGAGCCGGGCAGTCCCGTATCGCGTTTCGAGGAAGTGCGGCAAAATCCCGAGGTAAAAAAACTGATCAACCTCGCCGCCGACATGGGATCGAATGAAATCTTTATCTACGGCGACAAAAACTGCAACCAGTTCATCGAATTGTTGCAACATATTTTCTCCGGCATGCGTTATGGACCGGCCATTCTTCAGGCCACCGGAAAAGGGCGAGATTTGAGCCAAGAAAAACTGAACGCCAAAGTGATATTGGATACGCTGATCGCCCACCAGGACCTCGTTGAATTTCCCAACGTGCTCGTCGGCTTTCGCCTGAAAAAACCATCCGCCGCGAACGAAGCCCTTATAAAGCTGGAAACGATTCTCAACGTGGCTATGGAAGCCGTGCCAAAATTAAAAGGGCATCTCAACAAGGAAACAATCGGCAAGGACGAATTCCTCGTCCTGCGGGTGGACGGCAAGATGATCCCTTGGGAAAAATTTCCCAGAAAAGAATTTATACCACTAGTGGACAATGAAGCCGATCTCGACAAATTCATCGAGCACGTCAAGAAAATGGAATTTGTACTGGCCATGGGCGTACGCGAAAAAGACTTGCTCATTTCTTTCGGCTCTTCGCTGGACTGCATAAAAAATCTTGGCTCCAAAGAGCGGCTTATCGACCTGGCCGAGTTCAAACCCCTGGAAAAATTCGCCGATAAGCGGCTGACCGGCATCGGCTATGTCAGCAAGCAATTTTGGGAGCAAGCCAATAATAACGAGAAAACCATCGACGATTTGCGCGACTTTCTCGATCAAATGGTGCCATTGGCCCATTTTTCCGAAGAGCAAAACAGCCAAGTCATCAAGGACCTTGGATCACTGACCGCGGATATAAAGAATAAGCTGCCCAAATTGGGAGCGATTATGGCCTTCGACTTCCTGACCGACAACGGATATGAGGGCTATCAATATAATTGGGGCACCCATCCTCACATGGACGGCTCGAAGACCTTGGGACTACTCAGTCACGTGGGCGGTAATCCGATCCTGGGCATTGTGGGCCGCAGGAAGGTATCCATCGAGCATTACGACAGCATGGTAAAATGGGGAAAAATCGGCTGGAAATACATGGAAGAACTAGCGCTGCCAAGGCTGCCCGCCGAAGACCGGCCAAAGGTTGAAGCGTTCCTCACCGAGTTGAAACCATTGCTCGGCCGCCTTAACACGGCCACTCGCGATATGTGGCTGCCGGCCCTGGCCGACGGCCAAATCGGCCTGGTGATCGACGCCAAACTGAAAAGCAAACAGCTCCAGCAGTCAATGCCCGTGCTGCAAAAAGAAATGCCCTTTATCGAGCCGGCATTGCTGGTGGGAGTGAGCAACCCCGATTTGCTCAAGAAGGCAATCGGCGAATTCCGCGGCGTGTACAACGACCTGATCGACTTGATCTGCAAACAAAACGACGTGCCCCCGGACTTCAAGGCGAATATCGAACATTTCAAATGGCCCGAGGCCAAAGTCGACAAAATCGCCGGCGGATCTCTATACTCGTATCCACTACCGGACCAATGGGGCGTGGATAAAAACATCGTACCCAACGCGGGCCTATCCGATAACGTGGCCGTGATTACCCTTTCCACCTCCCAGACCAACCGGCTTCTGAAGGAAACGCCGCTAACGGTCGGCGGGGTGTTGGCCAAGACCGACCGTCCGCTGGCAATCGCCGCTTGGTTCGATTGGACCGAGTTGGTCGGTGCAGTCACGCCTTGGGTAAATTACGCCCTGGAGCAGTTGCCCGAGGAACAAATGGGCGGACAGAAGGAATTGGTCGTTTCCCAGATGCGCACCGTATTGGAAGTGCTCTCCACGATCAAGAGCTTTACCAGTGAAACCTATATCGAGGACAACACTCTAGTACACCACTCGCTCTTGGAAATCCACGATCTTGGCAAATAACAGCTATATTTAGCCCCCGGTGAATACACCGGGGGCCGCGAGGAATTTTCCCTTTAAACAAATCCGCCGTGTATTCACGGCGGGCTAAGAGCCTATCCCAAAACAATAATGTCATTCTGAGCGAAGCGAAGAATCTCGAATGAATATATAGGTAAAATGGGCAATATATTGACGGATGTGGAGATCCTTCCCTACGCTCAGGATGACTTTTGGGATAGCTTCTAAATATCAATTTCAGGACGCCCGGTAAACAATTAAGGGGACGGCAAGTCGGCGCCGTCCCCTTGTTTTTCCGCAACGATTCGATCCCACGCCCAATCCGCCGATAATCCCGGCAATGCGGCTGCAAACCGCCAAGTGCAGCCGATTATCTCGTTGAGCCGCTGATATACGGTTCAGGATTATTATGGAAACTATTTTGGGTGGCCGCGCTGGAAAACATGTAAATCCGGCCCTTGTATGCGGCACAGAAATTTACCTGCCCGGGGACATTCCGTTTTTCGATAACCGATATCACAGGATCGAATCCGCCGTTGGCTGGAATGTATTTCTCCGGATTGGCCAAAAACTCCTGCCGCTGCGCATTGCCCGAAAGACGGTAAATAAAACCCTTATGAACCACGGTCCAACGCGGATCGCCTTGCACCCAATGCCCGTGCAGGCTTAATTCCACGGGACAAAAACCTTCGATCGCCACGGGCGGCATATTTCGCCGCGATTCATTCGTCGATGCGTCGATTTCCAATTCGCTTCGCACCACGGCCGAAGCTTCGTTCGATTCACTCGGCTCCTGGTATGATTGCGATACGATATTGCGTGAAAGACGGGCGGCCACCGGCGATTCAACCGGTTCATGGTACGCGGCGTCTCGGGCAACGTCGGATGATTGCCTGACCGGATCAAGGCGGCTAAGTTTAAATGTATTAATAAGCGATTTAACCCGTGCTCCTTTGTCTTTGTCTTTATCTTCCGGCTTGGGACCTGGAGCGGGATTATCTGTTTTGCCCTTTTCCGCCGAGTCGGATTTCGGCTCGCTTTCCGGTTTGGGTTCCGTAGCGGGAGTTTTGTCTTCTTTTTCCTTGGGAGTTATCGGCGCGGGCAGGCCTAAATCGGGCGGCAAACTCGGTGTCGGGTTTATCCCTCCCGGCTCGATGGGTAACTGCGGTAAAGCAGGGGGTTCCTTTCCAGGCTCGGCCGGCTTTTCGCCCGGCATTCCTTCGGACGGCTTTTCCGTGCCTTCTTGAGGTCCGGGACCCGGCTGCGCTTCACCGGGAGCTTTAGGCGCTTCGACGGCCTTGGGCGGAGGAATTATTTCCTGGCCCTCGGGCACTGGAATCGGTTCCATGCCTATTGAACGTGGAAACGTCTTGTCGCGGCGAATCTCGCCCGGCCATTCACGCCACTGCGTGTGAAAATAACCAAATTCTCCGGTATTGGGAATACAGCAACACCCATAGCCTTGAGGATACTGTAGTTTGTATGTCGACGATGCTCGGGCAAAATCAGTGCGGTAAAGCGTCGCTGCCCCCATGACAAATAGGACGAGAAAACTAATCCGTGTAATTCGTTTTACCATGGCAAACTTCCTTTTAATTTAGGCCGTCATTCTCGTGGCCATAATTGTTATTTTTTTCTTTCCTGTTATTACTTCCAAGCACGTCTTTACGCGTTTAGTAGCCTTGACGAGAGCGGTTGTAGTTTCGGCCCATGGTTTGCAGGCTGCGGGTGGTGGAGCTGCCCAGCGAGGTGATGCCAAAGAGGCGTTCCACCGGGGCGGTCAGTTTGCCCAGGAAGGCGTTAAACGATATCAGGTTGTCCTCGGCTATAAACACCCTGTCGCCGGGCAGAAGCTGGTAGTTGGTGGCCGCCGATCCGCCGCGAGTTATGGCCGCGTAATCCACGGGCAAGATCTGCTCGCAGCCGAAATTCCCGGGCGCAGGCCGGGCTACCCATACCTCTTTGCTGGAAAACTGCGATAATCCGCCCACCGCCGCCAGGGCGTCGAGCACGGTTTCGTTGCCGGTTATGGGGATCCGCCGCACGTTGTCGCCCATGCCCGCTCCGTCGGTGATCACGTAAAACACCTTGCTGTTGTAGCCCAGCACGTCAACCGACACCTCCGGCGAATCGAAAAACTGCGTAAAATGCTTTTGCAACGCCAACTTGATCTCCGTGACCGTCTTGCCCGCCACGTGCACCACGCCGTATGTCCGCAGGTTGATCGTCCCGTCCGGACCCACCAGATACTGGCCCGTTACAGGCTGCGTGCCGGCCGTACGCATCAACTGCACCGATACCTCCGGCTGACGCAAGATCTGCTGCAATTGCTCAGTAATGGCCTTGGTGGCCTCTTCGATGGTCATGCCCCCGATGCGGACCGTGCCGTAGGCCGGTCCCAAATTCACCGTGCCTTCGCCTTCCACAAGGAAGAAATCGTTTATGGGCTGGTCCGGTATCGTGCCTACGGCGCTAATCTTCAATACGTCGTAAACCTCGATGCGGTACGGCGGCAAGGGCACCATCTTCAACATTTCGATCTGCAAGATGTCGGGCGGCTCCACGCTATAGGCGGGCAGGGAGACCATCGACTTTTCCCGCGGCGGCTCCATGGCGGGCGAAACCGGGGCCTGTAACGTCTGTCCGTAGTAGTCGAACGGCCGGCACCCGGCAAACCCCGCCCCGGCCGCCAGCAGCAATGCCATCAGGTAGGACGATTTTAAAAATCGTCCCGCGGCAAAAGGCGGAAAGCGGAATACGGAATTATTCATGGGAAAAGGTGAAATTATTCCTGCTTGTAAAGCCGCGATCAATCGGTCGCGGTGGGTTTAATGCCTAACAATCTGCGGATTATGTGAATTTGGGCAAGATAACCGGTTTAAGCGCATGGGTATTAAACTCCACTTAATCTACACTGCCGGAATAATCGGCAAAGTTTAACATTTACTTTGCACCGTTTTCCATAGTTGTTGAGATTTTTACCCAACTCTACGGTAGGGGAGGTCAAAAGACGCCCTAAACTCCTCATTTGAGAAATTAGAGGCTGTATGAAATTTCTCGTTCCCACTCTATAGCGGGAATAAGATATTGAAAATTGCTTCTATTTGCCCATGCGTCGGTACATAAGGTAAAGGATGCCTGTAATTATCAGGATCAATGCCGCCGGCTCGGGTACGGCCATAAGCTGTGTGCTTTCGGACAGCGGACCGCCGGGCAAGGGAGCAATTGTACCGCCGGAACCAATGGTTAGAGTATCTTGACATATACAATTGGCCGTCAATTGACCGTAAACTTCCGTGGTTCCGGAGCCTTGGATATTGCCGAGGGTATGAATTCCGTCGGCGATCTGAAAGGTGGCGTCCGTGCCGGTCTGGATATTCAATGAGCTGTTGTTCACATTGGTGGTTTTTAGTACGGCTTCGCCGCCCTCAACGTCGATCAACGACGTAGTGCCGAGGTTGATGCCGCCGGTAATCTCAAGTACTCCGCCGGTTACAGTAGTGGTGCCATTATAGGTGTTATTGGTGCTGGAAAGCGTCAAAGTGCCCGTGCCCGATTTAGTCAGCCCGCCGGTCCCGGAAATTGCACCGGAAATAAGCTGATTTCCCGGCCCGTCAACGGTCAGTAGATTACCGTTGTTATTCACGTTGCCGCTAATTGTCAGGGTACCGGACAAACTGGAAAAGGTTT
>JBEKFZ010000137.1:0-9532 GCA_050013075.1 Thermoguttaceae bacterium
AAGTCGAGATTGGCTGTAAGCGGAAACACGCCGTAGATGCCGCGGGTGAAAACCAGGTTGATGAAATCGTCGGCCTGCAGGATGGGGCCTTTGGGCACTATGATTACGTCAGAGTCGTCGATCCAGATTTCGCCCTTGGGACAGGGTTGGCGCCCGAACAAGGCCCCTTCCAAGTCGATCATGGTGGCCATCAGTCGCCAATCGTCGCCGCGGCGGAAAACCACTATTTGCCGCAAATTCGCCCCCACGTTCCAACTGCCGGCCATGCTGATGGCTTGAATCGCGGTGGTGGGGCCGGTTAGCTCGAAACGGCCGGGAGTTTTTACTTCGCCCAGCACGTACACGTAGCGCGGCGCACGCTGCGTCAAAATGGGAATTATCTGGATGCCTTCGATATCCTGCCGGTATCGCTCGTTTATTTCATCTTGAAATTCGGTCAGCGTCAGTCCTTGTGCCCGGACCGACCCGATGGCGGGCAGCGAAACCGTGCCCTCGGGCGTGACGCGGACGGTTTGGGTCTGGCCGCCGAAGCCCTGCCGGCGGTCGACCGTGGCTCGCAGGTCTTCCAGTTTGGAGTTGACCTTTAGCGGCGTGACGGTAATGGAAGGGACTTTGTAGTATTTTTTGTAGAGTTCATCCAGGGCGTCGCGGAGTTGGGTCACGGTCCGCCCGGTGGCGTGCACCTGTCCCAGCAAACGCAGCGTTATGGTGCCGTCGGGCTGGATCAATAGATCGCGATTGAGTTCCGCATCGGTGAACGACTCCACGCGGATTTCATCGGCCACGTTCAGCTTATACGGATCAGGTGTTTCCTCCCTGGTCAGACGATATGTCATTTCGATCTGGTCGTCGACGCGCAAACGGTACTCGGGCACGTGGGCAAGGCGTGCGTGCCCCACGTATTCGCCCTGTGCGTAGGCCTGCCAATCGATCATCCGGGCCGATTCCCAGCCCGGGCAACGGCCGCAGTAGCACTGGGAACAATCGACCGCACAAATACTGCATGGGGCGGCCGGGCCGAGGGCCTGGCACAGCCGGATAGAATTGGGCTCGCACGGGGTGAATAAGGCTACGCGCGCCGCCTTGAGGTCGGCTTGGCGAAGTCCTGCCGAAGTGGCCACACCCGCTCGAGCCCCATCCATTTTCCGTCCTTCCCAACTCATTCCACCCCAGACGGTTGTCGCAATATACATCAAGAATACGGCGAGCAACGCGGCACAAGCGCGATTGCAAACCGTATTGTTTCCAACGACAAAATCGGATCGTTCAGCGTGATATCGCATGGCAGTTTTCAGTTATCAGTTTTCAGTTGTCATCGCGAAACCGCAAGCGGTTCCTTTTATCATTCACCCTTCCGCCTTACCTCCGAGTGTCGTACGGCGTTTTCGGAATCCATCCGATGGCAGCGGGTTGTAGGGCGGGTAATGGAGGGCTGGGGACCGAGGGAGCTTGGGCCGCATTGGCGTTGGTCGGCCTATATTGCTTCGATACCGGTTGCAGGACTCCCCGTGTTGGAGCAGCCGCGGACTCGGCTTGTTGTAACAATGGGTTGCCTGAAACAGCAGGACCGAGAGGCACTCCCTGCCGGATCCCGGAGGGATTGTATATCTGGGCAAAAGTGTTTTCATCCACCCAGCAAACCTGATCGCCGGCGCCGACGAGCATGTTTTGCCGGCGTGCTTGTTCCATTTGCAGGGCGATTATCGCCTGTTGTTGGGCCTGTCGGGCCTTATCGGTACGTCCTAAATGTTCGTAGACCACGGCCAGGTTATGCCACACGTTCGATTGCTTGTACAAGGAAAGACTATATTCCAGCATTTTGCGGGCGTCTTCGTGGTTGCCGTTGCGGGCAAGCATCACGCCCAGATCGTTGGCCGCCATGAAATTTTGCGGACAAACCAACAGCGAGGCCTGATAAAACACGATTGCCTTGGGTTCGGCGGCCTTTGTGCCCGGGCCTTTTCCCTTTGCCAATTCCTCGTGTAATTTTCCCAGGGCGTGCAAGGCCATCGAGCCGGCCACCTCGCTTCCCTCGGCTTGGGCAAGTTTCTCCTGGGCAAAGGTGAAGTAGCTTTTCAACGCCGTTAGCGCAGTGACGGAGGCGATATCGGCGTCCTTCAACACCGGGGTGCTGTGACCGGCGATGATGGCGGGAAGATCCAGATCGGCTTCCAGTCGGGCGCCGCCGGTAAGGAAATCTTCCGCTTCTTTCAAAGCCGTCAAGGCGGCCGCCAACGACTTGCCGTGGGTTTTCGTCCTTCCATCGGCATCCAGGCCTTGCGCGACCAAACGCAAGGCGGCTATGAATTCCGATCGAGCCGCAAAATAGGCTCCACGGCCGGCCAGCTCGAAACCGTGGCGGGTTTGCCGGTCGGCCTGCCGGGCAATGGATTCCAACTGCTCCGAACGGACCGGTAAGTTTTTTGTAGTTGCCTTGTCGGTGGATAAAGGTTCGGTCGAAGGATAGGCCTGTTCCCGATCGGTTGATAAAGCTTCGGACTGGATATTCACAGCCGTACTTTGGGCGGCCGGGGCGGACTGTGCCGAAGATGCCGAGTTTGCCACGGCCTCGGACATCTTCGACGCGGGAGATGATTCCGCATTTTCTTCGGCGATAGGCATCTCTTTAGGCGACCACATTGGAGGAGAAGAATCGGCCGGGGATCCGTCGAGATCGTCTTTGGCAATCAAGCCGGAAGGGAGAATAGGTACCAGTTCAGACTTCTCGGCCTCCGCCGAATCGGCTAATATCGCCCCATCGGCTGAATCATTCGGATTGGTTTGCCGTGCAAGAGAATTGGTGGTTTGCCAGGCCGGACACTCGGCGGCCAAATTCGGCTGCGCCTGCGTATCGTTGGTGGGCAAACAGCGTGCCGAATCGCCCGCCGGGAGCAAATGCGGCTCTGGCGCCTTGGCTCTTGCCGGATTGGAGGATGGCGAGGAATTGGCGCCAAGCTCGTTATCCGGGGTCCGTGAGCAAAAATATATCGATCCCAACCAAGGCAACGCGATCAACACAAGCCCTATAATAAGTTTATTCGATCCATTAAGCATAATCCGCACAAAACGATTCATCGTTATCTCATGTTCTTCCATGAATAATCGGTATTCCATGCCATATTGCCCGACGATCTGTGCGGGCAGTTATCATTTTGACAGATCGGCCGATTATTTCGGTTGCGCTGAAGGAAAATTGCCTTTCAAGGCCCCACTGAAGATGGCCGGACCAAACAGCCGTTAAATAAGGTTTAAGTGGAACATGACAAGCGTTGTTAATGGTATATGCCTTTAAACCAGCCCATCGGTTCCCGGCGATTTGACCTGAAAATCCGGCCCAAAACATGCAACCCCCCGGCTTGATCTTCTATCCGGAGCGGATAGGTTATTGCTATGCTTTTATTCAAGAAAAAATTCCTGCCCGCTATACGCTCCGGTCAAAAGACTCAAACCATCCGTGTTTGGAAATACCGGCGGATGCGGCCCGGGCAGCGCAGTTACATCCCAGGCGCCGGATACATCAGGCTCACGAAGGTCGAAGAGGTGCAAATTGATGCGCTCACCGACGACGACGCCCGGCCCGACGGCTTCGATACGGCCGACCAACTTCGCGGGGAAATCGCCCGCCTCTACCCCCGGCAATTAACCAATGGTTATCGGGCGTACCGGATCGTCTTTAATCTGCTGCCGCCGGAAGAACAGGTGAAAAAAAGGTAGATGGTAGGGGGTAGATGGTAGATGGTTATCAGTTTATAGAATCTCAGGTAATGAATGTCGCGTCTTCGCCTCAGAGCCGGGCCGTGTCGGCCCGAAATTACCGGGGCGACACGCCCCGGCTCTGACTTTTCATGCGACATTCTTTTCCTGAGTATCAATAGCCGCGATCGGGCACCTACCGCAGGTTGGTCAGTGAGCGGTTGATAGGGCACCAACCAAAGGTTGATCGGGGAGCTTGCGACCTTCACAAATTCAGCATCCGCAGCACTGTTTCGGTCAGATCGAAGATGGATTGGGTAATCGCTTGCGGATCGCGATGGATGACCATCGCCAATCCGCCCAGGATAAGCAAGCCGGCGAAAAAAAGGACTAGCCCGCGGGAACTGCGAGACACTGTTTCCTGATTAAGAGCCCCGGCCAGTCCTTGTTCCAGGCGGCGCCATCCATGAAGATCCTGTTTTCCCCCCACCGACTTTAGCGACACGTTCCGCATGGTGCGGAAGTTATCGATGGAAAGCTGCACTGCCAGATTGGGCAACACCAGGCTGTCGCCGGCCCAACGTGCATCGCTATCCAGACTGGCGACCACCTCGGCCAAGATCGGGCGGAGCTTATCGGCGGAAATATTATAAATCACCAGCCTGGGGCGCAACATCAGGATGCCCATGGCGACCGACAGGCCGTAGAACGTCAATACCATTACCCAGGCGTAGGGTCCGTATCGCATCACCGATGCCTGGGGCAGGAACAGCTCGAACGGCCCGACAATCAACATGCCCGTCACGGCCAAGGCCAAAGCGGCGGCATCGCGCCCCCCGGAAAGCAAAAGCGGCCGGCGCGACAAATTGATCATTCCCAACAGCAACAAATATATAGCCGCCGGACCTAATGCCAGGGTTAATCGAAACGGATCCATCAATGCCGCTCCAAGTGTTCTATCCACCACTATACGCTATTTACTCAAACTGTAAACACATAATCCGCAATGAATTATGAATGTCATTTTTGCCCAACCCAGGCGTTTACGCAAGTGGTTGCCAGTGGGAGTCTGAATTGGCATAATAGAGTCACGTGCGGATAAGAGGGCATTCGACTTTTTTGAAAAAAACGAAATGTTACCTTTGTCCCAGGCTGAAATTAACGGGCATAAGGAGAATATCACATGAAGAACAGCTTTTTTGTGGTTTTGGCATTTGCCGCGATTTGGTGGCTGGATTCTATGTCCGTTCATGCCGCCGATAAGGAGGCGGCCGGGGCAGGAGAGTTGAAAGCGAAACTCATTTCGCTCAGGATCGACAAGACCGCTCCGGGCGAGAACACCGCACGGATGGGAGGGCATCCGGGCACTTCCTTGGCCTTTTGGATTGCGGATCCGGAGAATCGCCTGGTAGCCTTCAATCAGAAAGAGAGCAAAATTGAAAACTTTGTGGACGACAAAGGGACGGACCTTTCGGAACTGATGCCCGGCCCTTTTGTCTGGTCCCGTTTTGGAGAATTCCGTGGGAACCGTGTTTCGCCCGGTGGATATCAGGTGGAAGTCGGCGGAGATAGTTTTCCCGCCCACGGGGCTACGAAGATATCTCTCAAAGCCACGTTGGTCTTCCGCCGCGCTTCGAACGAAAAAACAATCGAGGAAAAAGACGTGCCAGTCAAGACCGGCAGGAAGGTCAAGGCCGGTTCCCTCCAATTGAGCATTGAAGCGATGAGCGAAGAAAAATTGAAGGAAAACGAGCCCCGCAACCGGGGCTTTAAGGGGAGCAACGAACCCCCGGAGACAAAGATGGGCATTTCGCTCACCGCACACGAGCCGCTGGAAAGCATTAAGAGCGCACAGTTTTTCAACCCAAAAGGCGATGAGATCAAAATCACTATGAGCGGCCAGTCCGAAGACAGTGCTCTATTATGGAAGACTTATGCTAAAAATTTTTGGCTTGCGGAAAAGCATGATGAGGTGACCGTCAAGATCACATATTACGAGAACGTTGAAACGGTGAAAATGCCGCTCAGCGTGGAAACCGGGCTGGGATTCTAAATGGAGGAGGAGAGAAAAAGGGAAAAAGGGGATATTCTGGTTTTTGAAAAAAAGTAGAATGTCCCCATATTCCTATATTAGTAGTGCTGCGTATTCCTGATCTCTGCCCCACCCCCCGGGATCGCTATTTCGGGTTATTGCTAATTCCATTTTGATGTTTATAAATTATTTGTGCTTTTCATCTCAAGGGTTCCTATTCCGGAGGCAGCGTAGGCATCCCGAAACAATGAATATCTTCTTCTTTTTAGCACCCGTTCCGGGGTGATCGGTCTTCCGCTGTACCGCTTAGATCGTCGGGGCCGACTTGTTCGTCACGTATTATCGGGTGGCAGGGATATCTTGTGCAATCGTGCTACCTGCTGAACTACAGGACGTCCGTGGCCGACATTATTTTTTCCCCCGAGTTCTCGCTTAATAAGCGGGGAATAACGCTGGAAATAAGGTGACGATCATTTGCAGCGTTTGACCGCGGGCGCGTAGGCCATGGCCAGTTTTGGACCGATCACGCATAGGGCCCATTAAAGTTAAAAAATGGGCAACTCCGATGCTACTGGATTCGGTCCGGAGGTAACCAAAAACAAGAAAGGAGAAAAAACCATGGGGAAAAAATGTTTTGAGTTTTGCGGAGTGTGTTAATGTTTTTTTTGGTTCCAATTATAACTTTGCTAAGTTCCTCCTAATAGAAAGGGAGATGTAATTATGAAAACTCAAAATAAAATTCTTTATGCTGGTCTGGTAGTTCTTTTTGTCCTTGCCAGTTCTGCATCTGCTGCAGACTATTATTATAATGTTATCAACCTCGGATTAGGTGATGCCCTTTCCATCAGTAACAACGGCCAGATTGTGGGTGGCGAAACTGCCTATACTCCATATGCCATGCTTTATGACCCAACCGGCGGCGGGGCCAATAAAGAACTCGGCGGACTATCAATAGTTGAAAATTATTGGTATTACAGTGCTGCCAGGTCCATCAACAATGCAAGCCAGATTGTAGGCAGTGCTTATGTAGTTGAAGAAGGTATTACTACCAATAATCATGCCTGTATCTTTGATCCGACCGGTGGCGGGAATAATATAGACTTAGGAAGGGGTTGGGCCTGTTCTAACAACAACAGTGGCCAAATTGTCGGGAGGGATTATAATGGGCATGCCTATAGCTTTGATCCGACCGGCGGTGGGAATAATATAGACTTAGGAAGTGGCAGTGCCTATTCCATCAACGACAACGGCCAAATTGTCGGGGGAGATAATAATGGGCACGCCTGTATCTTTGATCCGACCGGCGGTGGGAATAATATAGACTTAGGAAGTGGTTGTGCCTATTCCATCAACGACAAGGGCCAAATTGTCGGGGTGGGTTATAATGGGCACGCCTGTATTTTTGACCCAACAGGACACGGGGCTAATATAGATCTCGGAACTCTCTCAGGCTATGATTATAGTGAGGCTACTTCTATCAATGACAGTGGGCAGATTATCGGATATGCTGAATCAGCAACCAGTAATACCTGTGCCTGTCTTTTTGATCCTACGGGGCAAGGTAATAATCTTGATCTAAATACTCTCATAGACCCTGCGTGTGGCTTGAGACTAATGATGGCCCAGGATATAAACAATAATGGCTGTATTGTAGGTATAAGTGAAAGTATAAATGCATCGAATGGAGTATATGCATTTCAGCTTGTACCAATCCCCGAGCCATCCGTGCTCGCCCTCTTCGGTGCCGGTGGCATAAGCCTTCTTGCATACTCTTTGCGAAGGCGGAAGCTGAAGGAATAAGACATTCAAGACCATTGGGCGAAAACGGTGTCAGGAATCAAGATACACAACGTTAGAAAAACATTGATTCCTGACACCGTCCGCGGGTGGCGGGTGCCACCCAGTGGAATTGGTAGTCCTGGCGGAACTATATCGGTTTGACGTTCTCGGCACACGGGCCTTTCGGACCTCGGCCTTCCGTGTAGGACACCTTTTGTCCTTCATGCAGTTCTTCGAAACTGACACCTTGGAGGCTCGATGAGTGGAAAAACAGGTCTTTTTCCTTGCCCGTATTGATGAATCCAAAGCCCTTGTCCGTTAATTTTTTGATGATGCCTTCAGCCATTTGTGCGTTTCCCGTAGTGATTGATTGAACTGACGCCGCTCGGCTTACGATTGCCGACTGGTCATCCGTTGGTTGAAATAATTGTACCTCGTTACTGTGTCATTAAGCAAGTGGGTAGTGGAAGAAAGCTAGTAGAACCATGATACGCACGATAAAACCTCTTACCGTGCTGACTAGCGAGGACAGAGCCACCTATTTTTGAGCTTCTTGGGTTTTGGGACGGGATTTAGGAAGGATTCGGCACGTTTTATACAGCCGTCCAACTCTTCGTCGTATTGTTCGGCCACAAAATCCCTCACCAAATCCGAACGCTCACCATTTGGGACATCACCATAGGTGTCCTTCCAGACGGCATTGAATTCGTTGTCGGTGATCTTCAGTAACACTGTTTCCAGTTTGTTCCGCTTGGGCATTGGTCTCTCTCTTTCAGTTAGACTCCACCGCTTCCAGGGCATCTTTCTTTTACTTTTGTCGATCCTCCATCCAATAGCCGAAGACTTCTTCCCATGCTTCGTCGTCTTCGTCGAGTTGCTTGGAAGGCTGCGGTTTTTTCGGTTTTTCGGCCGCGGCGCGATCAACCGACTGAAGGAAGGGAGGAACCAGGGGCTTGTCTGTATCCGCTGTTTCCGCCGGCGCCGGTTCCGCTGGTTTAACCTCGGGTTTTGGGGCGATTGGTTTCGGGTCAAAGACCATGTAAGGTCCGGACTCGGAAAGATGAACAAGATCGCCGGAATTGAGCCACAGTTTACGGCCCGGCACTCCGTCGCCGACTTGCAACAGCCAGTCGCCGGCCGACTGAATCATCCATCTGTTGGCCACTTTGACGATTCTAGCGTGGATAGGTTGAATTTTTGGGGAATCGGGAATGCGGATGTCGGCGCCCGGGTCCTGCCCAATGGTCGCGGTGTCGCGCTGGACGGTAATTATCTGGCCGAAGCCAAGTTCTACTGTAATTGCCATGATTGCGGGTGGTTGAAAATTAGGAGATTTTTAGCGGTCCATTCTCATTTTGAATTCGCTGGTTCCAATTTTTCATGATTTCGGCCGTCATTCCCGAGGATCGGTGGATTTCCGTCTTGGCCCCTTTATTTAGACCGGGCAGCCTGGCCTTGACCGTCAGCCGTCCGTCCTGGCCATAGCTGAAAGTGACGTCGATGGGAGTCCGGGCGGGCAGGCCCGGGGGCAGACCGCGGACAATGCACCTGCCTATGGGAGTGGAATCGTTGCCGCTTGCGTCTCCTCCCTCGATCACGTTGACGGCCACGGCGGTCTGATTCGGCCGATGCGTGGAAAAGCGGGACGTATTAGTGGCCGGCAAAGGCGTATTACGGGGGATCATCACGTGGTTGCGAGGCAAGCCGGTCGCTTTTTCGATTCCCAGGACGCCGAGATTGTGGGAATTCACGTTACGGACGGCGAATTCAGGGCGATCGCCGGCCTTGGTCGCCATGATCAATCCGGCGTAAATGGCCGCGCCGTGCGCGACCGATTCATCGGCCGAGAGAGATCGGTCGGGTATTTTTCCGGACAGTTCTTCAAGCATCCGCGGGACCTTTGGCATACGGGTCAGTCCGCCGACCAGCAACAGGCGGGTTATGTCATCCCATTTCAAACCCGATTCCTGCATGAGATTAACCACGGTAAAGCGGGTGCGGTCGAGCAGATCGGCAGTCATTTCCTCG
>JBEKFZ010000138.1:0-9530 GCA_050013075.1 Thermoguttaceae bacterium
GGCGAAATAATCATGCGCCGGCACGAAGATCTTCGAATCCGCTGCATATCGGCCGTTATGGAACATTTGTCCCCAAATGAACGTAAGGAAATAATAGCCGCCTTGGAAACATTGATGCAGGCCAGCATTGCCGTAAATAAGGAAAAAGCGTCAAATGGCAGTAATCCCGCCGGCCAGCGTCACTGGCGACAGGAATTAATGATATCAAAGGTGATTTCATGAGACTAGCGATCAGCGTTATTGTTATCGTGGCCCTGGTGGCCGGCGGAGCGGCATATTATACAAAATACGTCAATACGGACCCGTCGGTGAATTTCCGCACCGCCGCGGTCGTCCGCGACGATCTTCTGTCCACAATCGGCGCCACGGGAACCGTGGAGCCCCAGGAATCGGTCGACGTCGGCGCGCAAATCGCCGGCCGCATCACCGAGCTCGGTCCCGATCCCGCCGATCCCAGCGGCAAGAAAAAGGTCGATTATTGCACCTTTATGCATGAAGGCGACCTGCTGGCGAAAATCGACGACCTGACTTACAAGGCACAACTCGAACAAGCAAAAGCCGGTTATATAAAATCACAAGCCGATCTGCAGCAGTTGCAAGCCAAGCTCCTCCAGACCGAGCAAGATCTCAAAAGGGCCGATTCATTGAAGTCAATCAAGGATATCCCGGGCTTGGATCGGCCCATCAAGGGCATTGCCGACAGCGATTACGATCTGGCCGTGGCCAATCACGCAATGGCCAAGGCCAACGTCGAGGTGGGCAAAGCCGCCATCATCCAGGACAAGGCCACTTTGGATCTCGCTGAAAGAAATCTGACCTATACCATTATCAATGCTCCGGTCGACGGACAGATCATCGATCGGCGGGTAAACGTCGGCCAGACGGTCGTCTCGGGCCTTAGCGCGCCCAGTCTGTTCCTGATGGGAAAAGACATGCACAAAATGCAAGTATGGGCCTCGGTCAATGAGGCCGACATCGGGCGCGTCCGCAGTAAGCCGGACATGAACGTGAGTTTTACGGTCGATGCCTATTCCGGCGAAAGCTTCAAAGGCAAAGTGGTACAGGTCCGTTATAACGCCACCTCCACTCAAAACGTGGTTGTTTACACCGTTGTGGTGGAATTCGACAATCCCGAGTTGAAAGTATTGCCTTATATGACGGCGAATCTGTCTTTCGAAGTCGATAAACGCGACGGTGTACTGCTAGTGCCGACCACGGCCCTGCGTTGGAAGCCCAAGCTTGAGCAAGTCGTTCCGGAATTGCGCGATGAGGCCGCATCCCTGCTCGCCGGCAAGTCCGCCGGCGGTGCAGACCGCTCCTCCGGCCGCGCGAAATCCGACAAACCTTCGCAAAACAGCGATGAACGCGGCCGAGTATGGGTTCAAGAGGGGAAATACGTCCGGCCCGTGGAGGTCAAGATCGGCGCCACCGACGGAACGCAAACCGAAGTTTCCGGCGACGGCGTCAAGGAAGGGATGAAGGTGGTTTTAGGCGTGATGCAAGACAACACGCTCGCCGACGGCGGCGAGACCAATCCCTTTGGCCCGCCCAAATTCCCCCGCAGGGATCAAAATCAAAAGAAAAACGAAAATCAAACTCCAAAAAAATAGTTTCCGGAAATTACTCCCATGGAACTCATCCGGCTGGAAGACATCTATAAAACGTATCACCTGGGCGAAATCGACGTCCCGGTGCTCAAGGGCATTTCTCTGTCCATCGCCCAAGGCGAAATGGTCGCCTTGATGGGCGCTTCCGGATCGGGGAAAACCACATTAATGAATATCCTCGGCTGCCTTGATCATCCCTCATCCGGCGAATACTGGTTCGACGGCGAGAAAATGAGCGGCCTGACGCCCAATCAGCGGGCAATGGTCCGCGCCGATCGAATCGGTTTTGTATTTCAAAACTTCAATCTTTTGCCGCGAACCTCGGCCCTGCAAAACGTGATTATGCCCTTGGATTATGCCTCGTATCGGCCCGCGTCGGCCGAATCGCGCCGCTTGGGCGGTTCACTTTTGGAACGTCTCGGACTGGCCGATCACAGCGACTACGAACCCTCGCAAATGTCCGGCGGACAGCAACAGCGCGCGGCCATCGCCCGAGCGCTTGTAAACCAGCCGGCTCTGGTCCTGGCCGATGAACCGACCGGCAACCTCGACTCCCACACCAGCGTCGAGATTCTGCGAATGTTCCAAAAACTCAACGCCGATGGCATAACCGTGATCCTGGTGACGCACGATCCGAACGTGGCCGCTTACGCCCATCGAAAGATCATCATCAGTGACGGACAAATCGAAGGCGACGTGACCCAAGTGCCCAATGCACGCGAGGAATCTTCCAGTGGTCAGCCTCACTCCTCCGAGCCGATGCGGATTCCACGCATCGCGGCCCCGCATTTTGCTGGAGGCGACGGGGCGAAAACCGCCCTGCACACGGCCGCTTCGACCGCCACTCTGGTCCATAAGCCGGCACGTCAAACGGAGGACAAAATCCATGCCAAAACCGCGGAATCCTTTCTTATCGAACCACAAACGCAACCTGGCCGCAAACGCCTGCCGACGCTGGTGCCCCATACCTTTATCACCGCGCTAAACGCCCTGCGGCGGAATAAAATGCGATCGGCCCTTACCGCCCTGGGTGTCGTGATCGGCGTGAGTGCCGTGATCGCAATGATGGAAATCGGTCAAGGTTCAAAAGCAGCCTTACAAAAAAAAATCGCCAGCATGGGGGCCAATATGCTCATGGTGCAATCGGGCGCGGCCACCAGCAGCGGCATCAACTTCGGCATGGGAAGCGTTCCCACGCTCACCCCCCAAGACGCCGTCGAAATCGCCAAACAGTGCCCGTCCGTGGTCACTTCAGCCCCCATTGTCCGATCCCGGGCGCAAATCGTCTACGGAAATCGAAATTGGGTTCCCATGCAAATCAGCGGCACTACTCCTTCGTTCCTGGTGGTCCGCGATTGGGAAGATTTCTCCGAGGGTCAAATGTTCACCGATCGCGACGTCCTTAACGCCGCTAAAGTGTGCGTGATCGGCGAAACCCTGAAACACGAGCTTTTTCAAGACGGTTCGCCCGTCGGAAAAGATATCCGCATCAATAACATAACTTTCAGAGTCCTGGGCGTGCTTTCCCGCAAGGGCGCGAATATGATGGGCATGGATCAGGATGATATAGTGCTGGCGCCTTGGACCACCATCAAATTCCGCGTTAGCGGAACCAATCTCGGTAGCAGCAATCAGAGCGCGGCGACCGCCTCCAGCTCCACTACCAAAGTCAACAGCCTGAGCAATCTTTTTCCCGACGCCACGGCCCGTTACCTCACGCCCACCGCGTCTCAACAAGCCAACAATCCGCAGCCCGTCCGTTTCGTTAATGTAAATGAAATATACTTGAAGGCGGCCTCCACCGAGGAAATTCCCCAAGCCATTCAGGAAATCACCGGTCTACTGAGAGACCGACATCGGATTCACGCCGGCGAGGATGACGACTTCACAATCCGAAATATGACCGAATTCACCGACGCCTTGCAGTCAACCTCGGAGTTGATGTCCGGATTGCTTTTGGTGGTGGCCCTTATATCCTTGATCGTGGGCGGGGTGGGCATCATGAATATCATGCTGGTTTCCGTCACCGAACGGACCCGCGAGATCGGCTTGCGCATGGCGGTCGGCGCAAGGTCTTACCACATCCTGCGGCAGTTTTTGGTCGAGGCGGTGGTGTTGTGTCTAATCGGCGGCGCCATAGGAATCATCGTTGGCCGGGGCGCGTCGATCTTAGTTCGGACCTTCAAACATTGGCCCACCGAAATCTCACTACCGGCCATAATTGCAGCGGTAGCCGTCTCCGCCACCGTAGGTATTGTCTTCGGCTTCTATCCGGCGTGGAAAGCATCCAGATTAGACCCCATCGAAGCCCTGCGCTACGAATGATAGAGGATTGGAGATTTGGGATTAGTTAAGGGATGGTCAGTTTACTGACCCATTGATATCCGAAAACTGAAAACTGATAACCACATACCACCTACTATCTACCACATACCACCTACCATAATTTGTTGCGGCCGCGTGTCGCGCCAGGGTAAAATGCCGCCCAAGGTGTTGACGCTGACTGTCAAGAGTTTTACAGTTGTAAGATTAAGACAAGTTTTAATTTCCTTCCGATTAATCCCTGCCCGCTACCCCTTACGTAAAGGCAAGTTCCATGCCCTTGTTTGAGATCGAAACCGAGTCGCACATCATCATTACCTGGGCGGCCGACGAACAGGCCGCAATCCAAGTGGTTCAGGAAAGCTATCCCCACGAATCGCAGATCCGCGTTACCCGCCGTCCGCGCGATACCTGGGTGATATCCAAGGCGGCGTTGGGCATCAGCGGGGCCTCCGATCCCTGCCATACGGCCCGGGATTGTTTGTCCAAGGCCGCCGGCGACAAGTTGCACGCCATTCGCCTCTACATGCAAAAGACCGGTTCCGATCTGGATCACTCGCGCAAGGTGATCGAGTCGAACATGGTAATGGGATGGTAGGAGTAGGTAACTTGATAATGTATTAACCTGGGTGCGGGGGGAAAACAAAGTCGTATGAGTACGCATCCATGATACGAATTGTTAAGGTTTGTTCCGTCTTTTGTGCCACATGTATATTGGCCGCCGGCATGGTATTATTGGCCGCCGAAGGTGCACCCGGCGTTTCTAAAGACAACGACGCCCCGGTGACCCTTTCTGAAGACCAATCGTCGTTCACGTTGGCCAATGGCGTCATTTCGGCGCGGATTGAAAAGCGGTCGGGAAATCTTGTTTCGCTTAAATACCGCGACTTGGACCTGTTGCGGCAAGGGCGGGGATATTGGTCGTTGGTGGGCGGTTACTACGGGTTTGGCCGCATCTCCGAGTTCGGCTCGCGCCACGAATTCTCGATGAGCATCGATCCGAAAACCAACGGCGGGGCAAGGGGCGAGATTTCCTGCAAGAGCAACTATAACGAAGAATCGGAGTTCGATCTTCCGGCCGACGCCCAGTGGCGTTACGCACTGGGCCGGGGCGAACATTGGATTTACGCTTACTCGATTTGGAACCACCACAGCGGAGATCCCGCCTTTTCCCTGGGCGAAGCCCGGTACGCGATGAAACTTAATCCGGATATCTTTGATTATTTGACCGTGGACGCCAACCGGCGGCGGGTAATGCCGTCGGGCGGCGACTGGGACCGCGGCGTCGAACTGAATATGAAAGAGGTCCGGCGGATGACCACCGGAGTACACGCCGGCGAAGTGGAGCACAAGTACAATTACTCGGCCATATTGGCGGAAACTCCCGCTTACGGCTGGTCGAGCACAAAAGATCACGTGGGGCTCTGGATGATCAATCCGAGCATGGAATATATCGCCGGGGGGCCGACGAAAGTCGAACTCACCGGGCATTTGGACTGTAATCCGGGCGGCCTGCCCACGCTTTTAAATATGTGGTTGGGCAGCCACTACGGAGGAAGTTCGTTTGGCATCGCCAAAGACGAGGAGTGGACAAAAGTCATCGGCCCATTCCTGCTGTACTGCAATACAGCTTCGGACCATGAAGCGATGTGGAAGGACGCGCTTGAGCGTGCGGCAAAGGAGTCGGGAGCATGGCCCTACGCCTGGGTTTCGGACCCGGCCTATCCGCCCGCCTCGGGCCGGGCAATGGCAAGCGGCCGGATTGCAATCAGCGATCCGCTGGATCCGAATTTACATGCGAAAAACATTCAAGTGGGACTGACCGCGCCGGATTACGCCGCGGCAGGTCCGGGACGAATGTCGCCCGGCGGCGGGCAAAACATGGTGGACTGGCAACGCAACGCCAAGCACTACCAGTTTTGGTCCCGTGCCGACGCGGAAGGGCGTTTTACCATCCGGAACGTTCGGCCCGGCATTTACACGCTCCACGCCATTGCCGACGGCGTGCTGGGCGAGTTTAGCGTGGCGGACGTAAAGGTCGCCGCCGGGCAGACGCTCGATCTAGGTTCCCTGCAATGGACTCCGAAGCGTTACGGACGCACGGTCTGGGAAATCGGCATCCCGGACCGCAGCGCGGCGGAATTCCGGCACGGCGATAATTATTGGCAATGGGGGCTTTACTACGATTATCCCAAGGAATTTCCCAAAGACGTGAATTTCGTGATCGGCAAGAGCGATTGGCGCAAGGACTGGAACTATTGCCAGCCGCCGATAATCGATGACGACTACGTCGATCCCGCGCCATGGTCGATTACTTTCGACATGCCCGAGGCGTCCGTCGGCAAGGCCGTGTTGCGACTGGGCATCTGCGGGAGCGCGGGCAACAACCTGTGGGCCTCCTTAAACGGCAAATCCATCGGCCAGACAGGCCGTCTGCCGCAGACCGGCGTGATGCATTGGGACGGGATTCGCGGATATTGGTGCGAACGGGATTTGACGTTCGACGCCTCGCTCCTTAAACCCGGCACAAACGTTATTAAACTGACTCCCCAAGTCTTCGGTTGGAGGCAGGGCATTCTATACGATTATTTGCGTTTGGAACTGGATCCCGAGAAAGTCGAAACGAAAGAAAAATAAACATATTTAGCCCCCGGTGAATACACCGGTGGCCGTGCGAAGTTTTTTCCCTATGTTGGGGCAGCAGTTTAACTGCTGCCCCAACATAGAAGCCCCGGATGAACACGCCCGGGGCCGAGTTTTCGCTGAAGCGCAAGCGGTTTTTTTACAAAACTTAACCTTGGGAATAATCTTCCTTGCCGCCTAATATCGGTTGGTTGTCCGGGTGGCGGGTTTCGTTCGCGCTGGTCACTCGGATCGCGGGGCGGTCCTTGAATGGACAAACGTATTCACATTCGCCGCAGCCGATGCACTTCTGCGGATCGACGTACGGCCGCTTGATCGTTTTCCGCTCGCCGCTTCGGTCTTGGATTTCGACCTCCAGGCAGTAGATGGCCTTATCCGGGATGGGGCAATGCTCTTCGCAGACCATGCAATTGCGGCCATAGGCGTAGGGGATGCAACGGGTAACGTCGAACGACGCCAGTCCGATGCTGGTCGCGTGTTTCTCGTCGAGCGCAAGCGGCACGATTGCCTCGGTCGGGCACACCTGGCCGCAAAGATTGCACGTATAATCGCAGCAGCCGATCCGGGGCACGAGCATCGGGGTCCAAAGACCTTCCAGGCCGGCCTCGGTCAAAGTGGGCTGAAGGCCGCCGGTCGGGCAGACCTTGATGCACAGCCCGCAACTGGTGCAACGCTGGAGAAATTCACGCTCGGGCCGTGCGCCCGGGGGACGGATCAGAGTCGGGTTGAAAATCCTGCCGCGCGCTTGGGGGTTTATGCGCATGGCCGCCAAAGCGGTAATTCCGCTGATTGCCGCGACAATCATGCCTCGGCGGCCAAGATCGATCGATTCGAGCTTAGGCTCTTTTCTCCAGGGAAGGACGAATTTGAACGACAGGCTTCCGCGCCGGCAGGATTCGCCGCAATCCATGCACCCCAGACATTCCATGGGTTTCCAGGCGCCGCCCGGGGCGATGGCCGCCGCTCCGTGGCAAGATATGCCGCACAGGCCGCATTGGTTGCAAGATTCCGACTTGACGTTGCGCCGCAACAAAGGCCGCCAGGAGAAAATTCCCAAAAGTGCGCCTAGTGGGCAAAGGTATCGGCACCAGAAACGCGGCCGCCAGGCGTTCAGGGCAACCATGATCGCAAATAGCGCCAGGATTAAGCCGCCGCCGATATAGGCCGGATCGTGGTCCGATCCCTCCAGCCCGAATACGTACTTGTTTGTGAACTGATAGGCCGGTTCAACAATCTTGTCGATTCGCACCGGGCCGATGCCCGGATCGCTTTGATATAAGGCCGTGGAACTTTCTTTTACGGCCCATTGTGCCGCGGGCACAAGGGCGGTGCTTGTGGTCCGCGTGAGCCAGACGATGGGGTCCAGCACGCACACCCAGTGCAGGCCGAAGATCGCCCCAGCCAGCAGTCCAATCAGAAGATAATACTTTGCCAGTTGCCATCGCGACCAGTCGCCGAAACCTTTGCGGTTTTTGCGGCGGCGGAATAATCGGCTGCCGATGGCGTGGATCGTTCCCATCGGGCAGATCCAGCCGCAAAATACTCGACCCAAGAGGACCGTAACTGCGATTGTCAGCAGCGACCAGAGTGCGATTTTCGGCACGCCATGCGCCGTCAGGGCCGTGACGGCCGTTATCAGCGGGTCGATCAAGAAGAATATCTTCAAAAGCGGAGCCGGGGCCTGCAATGCCGGCAAAGACTCGGCCTTGCCGTCCGGCGAAGCGACCGGCGCCGCGGCCTTAAACCGCGTCAGAAGCACCAAGGCGAAAAAGACCGCCAGCAACAGGACTTGCACCACGCGGCGCACCCGTGCGGCGGTGAGCCGTCGGACCGCTTGACTCATGAAACGGCTATCTCCTTGGCGAACGATTTGTAGTCGATTTTACCGAGTCCGGTTTCCGCGCCCTTTTTTACCGAGGGGATATCGGTCGGTTTCCTGCCCATTATTTCGGCGCCCCAGGCATCCAGGGCCACGACGTCCGTGCCGGCGGCCACGGCGAGTTTCAATTCCACGTCGGCAAGATTTCCGCCCTGCGGTCCATGGGCCTTAAGAACCCGAACCGCATCCAGCACGCTGATCCGCGGCTTCATAAACCGGGTGATGTCGGCCAGGCAGGTGGGCATGTCTTGATGGAATGTGCGCCGCTTTTCGATCACGCCCATGTAGTTCTTCATGCACATGGTCAATTCCGACATCTTGTGGTGCTTGATGACGGGCACGTTTATAACAAGGTCGCAATCCAGTATGTCCGGATAAATGGGAATACTCTTGATCCGCTGGCCTTTAATTTCGGTATCCTTGAATCGGCTCCTATCCAGGAAGACCACCTCGGCGCCAAGCGGCTTCGCGGCGGCGGAGATGCCGCTGGAAGCATAAGTCTTGGCGGCTACAGGGCTGCAAGGATTATCGCCGACCTTGACTGTCTTTGCTCCGGCGTCGAAACAAAGGCGGATGAGCGTGGCCACAACGTCGGGGTTGGTGTTGGCGGCAGTCTCCGGCTTACTATCCCAGGCGATATTGGGCTTGATCCAAACCACCGATCCTTTACTCACAAACCGCTTCAATCCGCCTATGGCTTGGATTGCATTTTCGGTCAGTTTGACGGCGGCCTCTTTGAGTTGCTCGGGATCGAGGTCTTTCGGGCCGCTCCATTTGGCGATGGCCATCTCGGCCGGCTCCGCCGCAAAGGCGGCGTTTGTCAAAATTCCGTGCGACGCCAAAACCAATGCGCCGGCTGCCGAATGGGTTAAAAAATCTCTGCGAGAATACTGACTCATGGAACGGCCTCCTTTGGCCTGCGGGGAATACGATAGCGGCTAGGTTTTAGGTGATTCTACTATACTTGTTTTAGTTTCGTCAACCAAATTAGTTTGAGGGTGTACTGAAGTAGATATGCTGGGTTAAAGGAAGGATTTCATGTAAAATCACTTTGGGATAATTGTTTTTTTGTTGTTCAT
>JBEKFZ010000139.1:0-9524 GCA_050013075.1 Thermoguttaceae bacterium
GTTTGCGGAAAAGCGAGCGTGGAATCGATCGCCCAGGTGTTGTCGCCGGTGCTAACGATTCCGGCGTTTAAAATCAATGGACTGCCGCTGATATTAAATCCGCCGTTGCTAAAAGTGACAAGCCCGACGCTAGTCAGACTAGTGTTGTTTATATTTGTTTGCCTGTTGACGTCCGAGAAGATCAGGGCGCTTCCGTTTACCGGTACGGTATCAGGATTCCAGTTGGCCGGGGTGTTCCAATAATTATCTGAACCGCCGCCGTCCCAGGTGCGGGTAGCGGGGGTCAAAAGTAAAGCACGATAATAAGAAGTATTAGAAAAACTCTTTCCGGTAGCGACAATCTGTCCCAAGTCGTTGATTGCATTGGCGGAGGTTATATAATAGTTCGTTGAACTGATGATGGAATTCAGATCCATCATCGTCGAACCATCGTAAAGAAAAGACGTACTGCCGCTGGAGAGCCCGACGGCATTGCCCACGATTTGCCCATAATTGTTGATATCACAGGCATTCGTGGCATAGCAACCATTGAAAATTATATTACCAAGGTCGGTCATCCCATTATCGTAAAGAAAAGCATGATTGGGTTTCGTTGATGTAGCAGCCTGTCCCACTATCTGCTCGTTGTTGTTGACGGCATTGGCGGTGCTTGTCGTGCCGCCTAATGTCCCCAGATTGGTCATTATACCATTTGCATAAAGAAAAGCGTTATAGGTACTATAGTTTTGATAACTGGCTTTGCCTACAACCTGCCCGTTGTTATTGATGGAATAAGCATAACTCGTGAACAATTGGTTGGTGTCGGATGATGGAGTTAAAGTTCCAAGTACGGTAATATCGCCGCCGTTATAGACAAAGCCGCGATCGGCTGTTCGGCCCTGGACATTAACGACAAAATTGCCATAACCGACTATTTGTCCGGAATCATTTATGCCATAGGCTGCACGGGTATCGCTACCCAGTGAAGACATCGTCCCGCCGCTATAAAGAAAAGCTGTCCCGGATGCTTCTCCCACGACCTGCCCGCTGTTGTTTATGCCATGCGCAATGGCGGAAGTATCGCTGAGATATGTAGCGGTCCCGGAACTATAACTATAAATAAAAGCTCCCCCGGGGCCTTGTCCTATGACCTGCCCTTTATTGTTAACATCAACGGCACTGCTGGAACCAGTGCCTAGCAGGACGCTCAGGTCTATGACCTCATAACTAGTAGGTACGCACCATGCGGTTCTTTCCAGGCAGGATATCAAGAGGACGGCTGCAAAAAGCGAGAGTAGTTTTTTCACGACAATTGCCCTTGGAGTTGCATTTTCGTCAGGTAGTTGCGGAGCCTTTTTTTAAACTTGATTCATTATATATGATGTGGAGATAGTTTAAATACCTCTATCGAATGGTGGGCATTCCCATGCCGGAGTTCGGGAACAAAGTTAATGCTTCTCAGATAACAAATGTCGCATTCTGATGTTTAGCCGGCGGTCTTGCCCGCCGTGGAAGTGCCGCATTTTTTGCATCCCGCACGGCGGTAAAGCCCGCCGGCTAAACGTTTTCAGACAAAATTTATTAGCATGACACCCATTAGAGCGGCGTAGGGCGGCAAAAAAATAATCCCTCAACTCGCGGAAAGGAGTTTGAGGGCTTATTTAGCCCCGTAAACACACCCGGGGAGAAATAATCTTAAATTGCCGTCTATTCTTCGTTCCCACGCTGGAGCGTGGGAACGAGGCCTAAAATACTTTACTCCCGCGCTGGAGCGTGGGAATGAGGTTAATTAATCGGTGCGATCAAAACCTGCTTTCATCAATGGGAGGAACCGGATTGGGAAGATTCAAGGGGTCCTCAATACCAGTCACGATAGTGCTGCCAGTGCCGGAAATATATACTCCACGGTCGAACGGGGACATCAACTGCATGTAAATTACCGGGTCGATATCGGTGCGCAGGAAATATTGATGCGAGTCGCAAAAACTCACCACAACCCCGCCGGGATGGTTGGAGTAGATCTTTGTAGCCGGGGTCTGTGTGGTTGTGGCCTTAAAGGTTGGGTCCATGCCGGCCCAATTGAAACCCAGCAGTGTTGCATCATGAGCAGCTTGATAATAGGTGCTGGAATTGATCGAGGCTAAAGGAACTCCATCGGCAGTGGCCGCCGATTCAAGAACAGGCGCCCATCTTCCATCAAAAGCATACGCATTAAGCGGGGGCACTGAGGCCGCGTTTTCAGCAAGCATGAGGGTACAGGACGTGCCATCTTTGGAACTTATATAATCCAAATTAACACGTACAATTTGTTCGGGAGAACTGGCATTATTGGTATAATTGTCATTAAACTGATCGGTGAATACGCCTTCGGCAGGAATAAATGTATAAGCTGACTGTGTGGCACTTTGAAGGGTATTCTGCATCATCCGGCCCACATTTACGCGATAAGACAGCCAGGAGTCTTTATCAGAGGGCGGCGAATAACTGGGGCAAATCGCGATTCTCATGTAAAGGCCCGGTATGGGATTATTCGCAATAGTGTTATCGCCTGGGTTAGTCGAAGTGATAGTTAGATCTTTCCACAAGTCGCTTAAATCAGTACGGCCAAGGTGAGGGAGAATAGATACCCACCAGGTTATTTTCCGTTGAGTAAGAGTGCCTTTGATTGTGGCATCATATTCGCCGACATAGCCGGGTAAAGCGCCTCGTTCACTTTCATACTGGTGCAACGCAAGGCTAATCTGTTTTTGGTTGTTCATGCACTGTGCGCGCCGACCGGCCTCGCGGGCCGATTGCACGGCGGGCATAAGCAAACCCACAAGCATCCCGATAATGGTAATTACCACCAACAACTCGATCAGGGTGAATCCGCGTTTTATCCGGCTCATATCGTTATCCTCCTTTGGCCCGGTTATTTGCCTACTATTATAGTCGCAGAATTTTACGTCCGCGTCAAGTAATTGTTAATAATTGGGGAAGAATGATGCCCGCCATACGGGGGGTTGAGTATGTGGATTAAGGATTATTGCAGGATATCTCGTTCCCACGCTCCGGCGTGGGAAAGGGATGAAGGATGAGGAATGAAGGATGAAGGATGAATTAGAGCGTTTGCGGTTTTGGAATAAAAACTTATTAAAGTGGGCAGTAAACTGCCCACCCCTTACTAATCCCAATCTCTAATCGCCAATCTCTAATCCCCAATCCCTAATCTCCACCCATTACTTTTCTTTGTACTGGCAATTTTTGTAGTTCCATGCGAAAATAGGATTTGACTGGAGGCGGGAGGTGAATAATATCAATCCCCAATCCCTTTATAGGGGGTAAAAATGGACTCGAAAAGAAAAAATCGCCGCGGATTTACTTTGGTCGAAATTTTGGTTGTGGTTTTGATCATAGTGATATTAATGGGCCTATTATTTCCCGCAATCAACGCCGCTCGCGAAAACGCCCGGGCGGCTCAATGTATTAACAATCAACAAGAATTAGGCAAGGCCCTGATCCAGTACGATATGACCAAGAATCGATTGCCCGGCGTGCTGAGTTTTGTCAATCCTTCCGATCCCACGAAATCGCCGAGAATTAATTGGGTGATAAGCATCTTCGGCGAATTGGGCTATATGGATTTATGGCAAACTTATTCCGGCGGCGCGACAACAACGCCCGTTAAAGTCGGACAATTAATCTGCCCTTCGAATAGCATGGCCGAGCCCGTGGGCGGATTGTCGTATGCCGTTAACTTGGGCGTATACCTGCCGCCTGACGCAAACAATAATCCCGATTACAGCATGCGGCTATTTCGCAATCGCGCCGCGTGGGATGCCACAACATCAACATACGAACCCGACCAAACCATCACTTCTTTAAAGACATCGACGCGCACCGTGATGCTTTCGGAAAGACTACAAGCCAGTCTATGGACTTACACGTCAACGACTTCATTCACTCCCGGCGTATATTACACGGATTTAGATCCCTTGGCGTTCCAATGGCCGATAAATGGGACTACTAACCCAAAAACCGGTGATACAGTAAAAATAACAGATGGTCCCATAAGTATTAACCCAGTTCCTACAGGCCCAGGTTTATCTAGCAATCATCGGGGAATGATTATTGTCACATTCTTTGACGGACATACGGAAAAGATTCCCGATACAACGGCCTGCTGGAATGATCCCGATAATCGGCTCTACGGCACGCCGTAAAGTAATTGAAACGCGACCACTGGTCGCGGCTTTACATAAGGAACAAAGAACTATCCCCTATTCGCTCTTCTCTTCCCCTAGGGGGTAAATGCGTTTATATAATAACGCTCCCCTTCGGGTCGCGGCTAAACGCAATCCACACTTCACTCTCCACTCTTCACTGTGAAGCGGTAATTCAGGATGCGGGGGCCGCCGATTCCGGTGGCGCGGAGCCAGAGGGTTTTGCCCAAAAGTTCCTTGCCGTCTTCCAGGCGATATGTGTGCAGGTTTTCCCCGGCGCTCTGATCGAGGACGTCAACCATCAAGCGGCGGCGATCGGGCGCAAACAATTCGCAGCGGAAGCTGACCGGCTGATCGGTGGAGTTGACAAATCGCTGCTGGACTTCGAGTTTATTTTCCGAATTCAGCCGGGTTTGGGTCTCGATGCGCACGTCGCCCAGCCCTACCTCGATATGCCTGAGCACGCTGAATTTATACGGCCGGTCGGCCTGGATCTCGAATTCAACCCGCACCGTGTGCCGACCGCTCGTGGCGGTGTCGGGAAAAGTAATCGAAATCGGTTGCTGCAACTCTTCGCTGGGTGCAAGGTGAAAAAAGACCTGCTTCGGACTGACGATCCAACCCCGGGGCGCAACTATGGTTGCCGTTCCGGTTGCCTCGCCGGGAAAAGGATTTTTCACCCGAAAACCGTTTGCCTGCGCCAGGCCAGCAATGCTCGGCATACGCTCTTGGGCAAAACTGAAATCGATATACCAACGGGCAATCGGCTTGCTCAGTCCGGTGATGAAAGCGGGCAGAGTATCGACGTGGATAACCTGGGCATTTTCGCGTTTTTCAGGCGTATGGGCGCGGCCCCATAAATCGACCTGCTTAACGTCTTCGCCGAGGTACAAAACCTCTTCCGCCGGTTTGTCGTTCCAAAGGACCATTACGGCGTCGTCGGCCCGGGCGAAGATCAGGTTTTGGCTGTGGCGTGGAAGTTGCATACTGCCTAGAAACCTTGTCCCGCCCAGTTCCAGGGCCGTGGTCCGCCAGGGTAAAAACAGATCGCCCGGCGTACCGTCTTTATTCATCAAGCCGCAATCGGCATCGAACGGATCGGGGCAAAAAATGGCGTCCGCGCCGTGGATTTTCGCGGCAATCATTTGCTTAACAAGGTCTTCGGCCCGGACAGTGATTGAATTAGACTCAATCCCGGATGTCCCCTTTCCTGGCGCCGCGCCAGCGGTCGAGAGAGGGTTAGGGTGAGGGTTTTTTGGTAGCGGCTTTATCGACACCCAACGCTTTTGCGGCGAATCCTTTGCGGCATCAAGCTGTGCCGCCAGTTCTTGCGGGGAAAGCGGCTGCCGGCTGGAAAGGGCCGTAAACCGCCAGGGTAGTTTCCTGCCGGCCGTTTCTGCAGGCAAGACATTCCGGCAGTCCCAGCCTATACCCAAGTTGATATCTTTAGCCGCACGATCCAACTCCTTTTTAATTCCAGCGAGTTTATCGACAAATTCCGGATCGGTGGAGAAACTGGCGTCATTGTCGTCGCCCAGTTGCCACCAGCGAACCAGCCCGGATAGTTGCGAGACCACGCCTTCGAGCGAGGGATACCAGATTTTCGCTTCTGCGCCGAATATCTCAGCGGCGGCAAGCGGCCCTTGCGCGGCGAAGTGTTCGCGTACGTCTTCCGGCGGATCGTTTAATAAACCCACCAACTCGATGTCCTGGATATTGAGTTGCTCGCCGAAATCCAGGAATTGATTCAACGTTTGGGCGCCGTTTTTCCCAGCGAACCAGAGCGGATACTTGACCCAGTTAATGCCCGCCTGGCTTAGCAACGGACATAGTTGTGCAAGCGGGATGGGATGGCCCGCATTGGGCAGGGTCCAACCGAACTCGCCTCCGGCCGGGGCCTGCCTGGGCTGAACGGCCGCCAGGGACAAATCGCGGCATTGAATCGCCGCTTGCCGGCCGTGCAACTCCGCCCGCACCCGATAAAACCCCGGTCCGGGAATCGGCAGCGCCCAACTTACGGTGCAAGCCTTTGCGGCGGTCGTCTCGGCGGCGTCGCCTTGCGGATCATCGCCGGCGTCGCCGGTCTTTTCGCCCAACTTGCGCGTGTCATTTGCCAAACAACGGCCAAGGGCATCGAATAGTTTGAATGTGATTTCAGTATTCTTCTCCACACACCCCGAGGCCGTGCAAATCACTTCAACTTTGGCCGGTTTGAGGAAGAAATTGTACGGATGATTTGTTTTCAATTCCAATCGGGGCAAACGGACGAGCCGGATGTCGGCAAACGCCGCCGATCCTTTCAAATCCTCGGCGCCGCGCGGTTCGACGTGCAAACCGATGACGGCCAATTTCGTTTCCCGGCCCGGAGGCGCGATCGGGCCTAAAGTGATTTTCTTCCAGGCGCCGTTATCGGCCGTTTCCTCGCTTTCGAACGTAACCAGCGGATGTTTGTCGGCGTCCAGAAACGTTACCGATAAAAATGCGCGATCGTGCTTTAGGTTATCCGTGCGTAGCAGACCTTCCAACACGTAACTATAAACCGCGCCCACTTCGATGGGGGTACTAAACACCGCCGCCCCGCCCCCGTCCAGATCGACCCGCAGACACTGCTTGGGACCATGCGCGGCAAGATCGGCCGGCGCGGGCTGAATTTGAATTTTCACGTAGCTTGGATAACCTTGTCCGCGCCGCCGGGTCCAGCCGTCGGGCCAGGCGTCGAAATCAGCGTCGCACGACGGATCGAAATTGCAATGAAACGCCTCGATTGCCTGGGGATAACGCTCGTTAAGCGGAATCTCCGCCTCGGCGGCCATGAAGCATAACGGTAATAAGACGCTATTTAATAATAAGTTCATGAACTATTTATCGTCTTTTAGCGGTGGAACTCTTTTATTTTGTGGGCTTTCGCCCGATATAATTTTCCATTTGGAACGCTGTTCGTCGCTTAGGAATTGCAGGGCGTTATTGCGGGCCATATTGTTCAATTTTTGATACTGTTCCGGGCTGATGGCGCCGCTTATTTGGTCTTCCAAGGTAATAATTACTTCGGACGTAGTATCGACGATCTGCTGAAGTTGCCGTTTCTGCTCTTCAGTTATGCGCAATTGACGAACCATCTGGGGTAGCAAAAATACCGAAGCCCCGGGGTTTTGGAAAATAACATGCGTCAATTCTTCCGCTTGGTTTGCCAGACGTCCTAATGACACCGCTTTTTCTCCGGAACTGAGGATTGTCGTCGCATCCGATTGGATTCCGGATGACAGTTTTTCCCAATCCGGCTCTTGCTTGCCTGGTTTAGCCGTAGCCGCGATACTCTTCGTAAGTCCAACCTCATCGCCGACAGTATTGCCATTCCAATTTTGCATGAGTAATATCGCCACTACCGGCAAAACAACCACGGCGATTACAAAAAGCATCCCAAAACCAACCGTTGACGAGTGCGGAGGCATGATATTGTTCAGATGATCCCTCAGCATCGGCCATGACCAAGTTGCTTCCTTTTTATCCGGATCGAAGGCATCGCCAAGTCGATACAGTCCAAGCCTGAAACATTGCCCTTGATCATCAGGCGCCGAAGTCTCCTCCGATTCGGGCGCTTCCATCGGCGTGACGTTAATCAAACGGATTTCATGCCAATCGTCGCCGGCGCGCAACAAACCCGCGCTGTCAATTTCAACGCCGGGCGGCTGCCACGACATTGCCGCGAACCCGCCGGCCGATTGATCCAACAACCGAACGGGCAAGCGGAATTGGCCGAACCGCAGTTCGCCTTCCTGCCGCAAACTTGGAACGAAATATCGATGAGATTTTCTTTGTTCTAAACTCACGGGAGTTATTCACCAAGGGCTGTCATCTTTTGTACGTTGGTCTATTATAAAATCTAGCATCCCCCTAAAGCGGCTGATGTTTGCCTCCAGGGGTAATGCAAAAAAGTCTTGTTATTAATGCAATCGGGAAACAAGACGACTGAATGATGTTGCCTTTTTGCATCATTTCCATCACGATTAGGACTTCATAATCGTTATCGAACTATATTTTCCGGCCGCACCATGTACATTGTCCCTTCCTCGGCACGCTCGTTGTTTCGAACCGTTATAGAGGGGGGAGTGTGCTTATGTATGATTATGCTGTTCTCGCAGACCTGGTTTATCGACGGGCTGGTAGTGCCTTGTCGGGTTGCCGGAGGTTCGATGGCCGTAGCCTTGCTCGGTATGCATCACGACGTAATCTGCGCCGATTGTGGTTTTGCTTTTGCTTGCGACACAGCCGTGCGCCCGGCAAGTCCCCGGGCAATATGTCCAAATTGCGGGTATGCCAACAATAACATGGAGTCGCTGCCCGATCTGGACGGAGATAGGGTGTTGATCGATCGCTGGGCATTTCATTTTCGCCAGCCGCGGCGTTGGGAAATCGTGGCCTTTCGGTACCCGCAGGAAGCGAGAAAAATCGTGATAAAACGCGTGGTGGGCCTGCCCGGCGAATCGATCCAAATACTAAACGGCGACGTCTACGTCAACGGACAAATCCAACGCAAAACTCTGGACCGGCAACGCTCGATGGCCGTGATGGTTTATGACGCCAATTATTCACCCGCACGCACGCCTACAGGGCCGATTCTCCACCCGCGCTGGCAAGGCGAAAATGAAAAAAGCCTTTGGATTTCAGACCATGGGCGATTCACGCATCCGGATGTAAGACGACTTTCAAAGTCGTCCTACACAAGCGAAAGTCTGGTTAAACGCCCTCACCCTGGCCCTCTCCCGACCGCTGGCGCGGTGCCCGGAAAGGGGACTATCAGCGGGAATCTCCCGACCGCTGGCGCGGCGCCCGGAGATGAGACTATCGACTGGTTAGTTTATCATCATTGGCGGCGAATACCTTTGGGCCAGGGTGAAGTTCAAGAATGCCCCATAACCGACATCATGGCTTACAATCAAAGCCTGCCGCGCCGCGAGGAAGACGTCCATGCGATGAGCGATCTTATGCTCTCGTTTCGCTTAATGAAAACTTTCGGTCAAGGAAAGTTTTTCATTCGTGCGGATTACGGGAAGGATGTTTTTCTACTTGAAATCGATCCTGAAGCCGGCATCTACCGGATCAATCGCAACGACCGCGAGATTTCGCCTGTATACAATCGGATCGCGCTTGAAAACAAGGCTTTGGACGTGATTGTTTCACTAATCGACCGGCAATTCTTATTGGCCTTCAACGATCGGACTGTCTTTTGCCTGCCCATGGATGATCCGATTCCACGGACCGAACCGACATCTCAAAGCTTTGCCATAGGGACAACTGGACTAGGAGTCGTGGTGGAGGACTTGCAGATTTATAGGGATATATATT
>JBEKFZ010000140.1:0-9132 GCA_050013075.1 Thermoguttaceae bacterium
GTCGTCGCCTCAAATATCGAACACCCCGTGAAGTCCTTGCTCCTAAAATGCGCTGCATTTGATTGTTGAAACCACCAATCGTTTTCAACACGAAAATACGAAAGAACGAAAACACGAAATACAAATTCATAAAAATTCTTTCGCCATTTCATTCTTTCGCTTTTTCGTAGTGAATAATACCAATTCTAATTCCAACCTGCGCTTAGATATACGTTTGAATTGGCAATTATTTCAGGAAAATGGCATTTTGTCGGCTTATCGCGAAACCGCAAGCGGTTTGTTGGGCTATTTATTTGGCTTGGGTATTTCGCGTTTTTAGTATCATTTACGCTTTCTGTTGTTCCGCCAGTTTTTTTCGCAGGGCGGTGACTACGTTTCGCGGCAGGAAGCGTTCCAATTCGTTTCCCGGGGTGACTGCGGCGATTTGCTTGATTAGCGAGCTGGAGACGTGGGCCAGTTCGCCGTCGGCGATCATGAACAGCGTTTCAATGTCCGGGGCCAGGCGGCGGTTGGCCATCATCATCGTCAATTCGGCCTGAATATCGCTTATCGGGCGTACGCCGCGGACCATGATCCTTGCCCCGCAGCTTTTCACGAATTCCACGGCCAATCCGGAAAACGTGCGGATTTCGATATTTTTCAGGTGGGCGGTCGATTCGCGGATCAAGGCCTGCCGCTCCTCGGGCGAGAAAAGCGGATTCTTATCGATGTTTATCCCCACGCCCACGATGAGCCTGTCGAACAGCCGGCTCGCTCGTTCCATGACGTTTAAATGTCCCAGCGTGATGGGGTCGAAAGAGCCGGGATAAACGGCGACATTGAGTGGTTGATTGGTCATGTGAATAGTCTTCGGTTATCAGTTTTAAGTTTTAAGTTTACAGTTTTAAGTTTAAGGTGTAATTTATCCGATTGATTTTATCAACCGATCCACGTCGGATTCGTCGTTGTAGGCATGGGGACTGATGCGCAAGCGGCCGGAGCGGCAACTGAGGATCACGCCTTTTTCCATGCACGCGCGGCGGACGGCTTGGGGATCGCGGCCGGGCAGTTCAAACAGCACAATGCCGCTTTTATTCTCCTCATGGGTCCGATCGCTGAGAATAACCGCACCTTGTTCCTGCAATCGTTGACAGGCCAGGTCGGTTATTTGCAGGACGCGGGCGGTTTTGGCCTGGGCTGGAAATTGCATGAGCAATTCAAGGCTCGCGCCCAGGGCGATCAAACCGGCCACGTTTTGCGCCCCGCCTTCATATCGCTCGGCCGAGTCTTTCAGGTCGTACTCTATGCGATTGAAATCGTGCGCGGCCTTGACGCTGTTCCAGCCTACGCCCAGCGGGCGAAGCAGATTCAAATGTTCGCGGCGGAGGTAGAATAGGCCCGCCCCTTCGGGACCGAGCATCCATTTATGCCCGTCGGCGGCAAGGAAGTCGATGGGAGTTTTTTTCACGTCCAGGGGAAATACGCCCAAACCCTGGATGGCATCGACGAACAAGAGCGCGCCGCGCTGGTGGACGGCTTCGGCCAGGCGATCCAAATCGTGCCGCCAACCATAAGAAAAGGTGACCCAGCTTATGGTGACGATGCGAGTGCGCTGGTCGCAGGCCGCCAACAGTCGATCGAGGTCGAGTTTTCCGCCGTCGGTCTGAATGCGGCGAGTTTCTACGCCCACATCGGCAAGGCGCAGCCAGGGATATAGATTGGAGGGAAACTCGTCGGCCCGGGTAACGACGTTGTCGCCCTGTTGCCAGGGGAACCCTTCGGCAACCAGGTTGATCCCGGCGGTTGTGCTGCCTACGAAGGCGATTTCGTCGATATCGGCCCCGATCATCCCGGCGGCTTTGCGGCGGAGTTCTTGTTTTTGCTTCATCCAAGCCGGGTAAAAGGCCGCGCCGTTTAAGGCGGCATCTTCATACCAATGGGCGAGGGCCTGTTGGGCTGCACCCGTTAGGGGGGCAACGGCGGCATGGTCAAAATAGGCCCAGCGTCTAGCCACCGGCATTTGGCGGCGAAGATGTTCCCAAGAAACCCCTTGCATGGTATCATTTATGGGGCTTGCCGAAGCGGTAGTCATTATCCATCCTCCTATTTCCCCGCCCGAACGAACCTCGCCCATAGGCCCTAGCCACAATTCCATTCTGCCGCTTTTCAGGCCGGATGCCAAGACGGTAGTGGTGGAGAAAAGACAATCGAATTATACTAGAAACTAGAAGCCGGCAGCCAAAGGCCGGCAGGGGCTGAAATCACGCTATTGGCGCCAATGGCCGGTTATTGCTTATTGTTTGTCAGCCTGATGTATAAACATTAAATCCACGATAAAAAGCCGCATTGCTTGAGCTGGGGATCGCTTTCATGCCTAAAGCTTTGTGTATTTTCGGACTGGTTGTGGCCGGTATATTTCTGCTTATTTTCGGGCTGGATTTGACAATCGGATATCCTTTCAACGGTTCCAACAAGTTTTTAATGGACATTCCCATGGTGTTTTGTTCGCTGGCACTGGGCTTTATGAGTTGGACGACATTTAGGGAACAAATTTAACCCACAAGAAAGTTCACGGCGGTTTTGCTCGAGGTATTTTCGGATTCACTATGGCAACTGAAGAACATCGTGTAGAGCCGAATAAGGGCGGTCGCGCTCAGTTGACCCCGGTTAAGCGCGCACGCTTGGAAAGGCAGTTTGCGGCCGCCAAGCAAAAGGCATCGGGGCTGCAGCCGAACTACGATTATGCCTCGGATTTATACGGCCAATGCGTTTTGGGCGATCCCAGCAATATTGAATATGTAAAGGCTTATATTGAGAATCTACAGATAAAGTATAACCATAATCGCACCGGCGCCACACTGGCGCATTTCAAGGAACGGGGGGCGCGCAACGCGATAAAAAAGGCCCTGGCCAACGAACATTGGGATGAAATCATAAAAAACGGGGTGAAAGTCCTGGCCGTTAACCCCTGGGACATTTCCGCTTTGACCGCCATGGCCCACGCCGCGAAAAAATCGGGCGATTCCGAGTGCGAAATGTACTATCTTAAAACCGCGCTGACGGCCAGTCCCAAAGATCCGGTCGTCAACCGGCTTTGCGCAATCGCCGCCGGGGAACGCCTGCTTTACGATCAAGCCATCTATTGCTGGCACCGCGTGGAAGAAGCCAACCCGAACGACGAAGAGGCCAAGCGATCGATCTCTTATCTGCAAACAGAGAAAATGAGAAAGAAGGGGGAGTTCATTGACGAGAGCGGGGAGGACAAGCATCTTCACCCAATGGAAGCCGCCGCCGGATTCCGCGAAGAAGAACTAACCGCCGAAAAGAAACTTCTCAACGAAATTGCCAAGGATTCCAAACAGATTCCCCTTTATTACGAGCTTTCGCAGATCTACCTGCGCGAAGACCGCTTCGATAAGGCCGAGGAAATACTGGCCCAGGCGTTCGAGGCCTCCAACGGCGATCCGGACGTGCGTGAAAAATGGGAGGATGCGCAGCTTCGCACTTTCCGCCATAAAATCATTCACACCGCCGATGCGGCGAAAAAAAGGGAATTGCAGCAGGAATACTATCACAAGGAATTGGATTTCTTCAAACGGCGCTGCGAAAGGTATCCCAACAACATGTTTTTCCGCTACGACTTGGGCGTCCGCTACTATCTCACCAGGCAATACAACGAGGCGATTCGAGAACTGCAATTGTCGCGCAACGATCCCCGCCGCAAGGGAGTCAGCATACTGGCCTTGGGCAAGTGTTTCCAGCAAATCGAACAGAAACGCCTGGCCTTGAGCCATTATACCATGGCCGCGGAGGAAATTCCGGAACGCGATATAAATAACAAAAAGGAGGCCCTGCGCCTGGCCGGTAAAATCGCCTTGACCTTGGGCGAGATCGACGCGGCCGAAAAACAGCTCTCCATCCTGGCCGCCATGGATTTTTCCTACAAAGACGTCTCGGCGCTGCTGGACAAAGTCGCCGAAGTACGTAAGAATCAGTTAGCCGCGGAGGAAAAGCCCGAAACGTCCGAAAAACCCGCTTCAGAAGCCACCCCGGAAGACGACCGCGGCGAATAAACGCCATTTATCGACCAGCGCACCCCGGGTGTGTTCACCCGGGTAAATATATCAATTTATGTAATTTCAACACACCTTCATCCTAATTACAAAATCATGCCAACCACAAAGAGTGCTCAAAAGCGACTTCGTCAAAGCCGGGAAAAACGCGCGAAGAACCGTTCCGTCAAACGATCCATTCGAACTCAATACCGCAAAATAATCGAGGCCGTGCAAAAGGGCAACGCCCAAGATGCGGAAGAAGAATTCCGGGAAGCGGCGAAGCAACTCGACCGCGCCGCTACTCGGCATGTTATTCATTCCAACGCCGCTCGGCGAACCAAGTCCCGCCTATCGGCAAAAATCAAAGCCATTAAGAAAAAATAGCCGGCAGATCGGTAACGGCATTTTGCCCGCGTTTTCCGCGAGGGCTAATGAGTCTCAGGTAATGTATGTGGCGTTTTCGCCTCAGAGCCGGGCCGCGTCGGGTGCGGAATTACCGGGGCGACACGCCCCGGCTCTGACTTTTCATGCGACATTTTTTTCTGACATTCAATAAAATCGGATATCTTTAATCTCCGACGGTCAAGGCCGCGGGCGAGTGGAATTCGAGGGCTTAGAGTTCGGGTCGGTTGACAAGCCTGCCCGGTAGGCGTTCAACCAGTTTTCAATCTGCCTGGCCAATGCCGGCTGCCCCTGAGCTTTGGCAAGTTCCAAGGCCTTTTGGGCGGCGGCAACGGCCTCGGATGATTGGTCTATACTGGCATAGGCCGACGCTAAATTGATATAAGCATTTATGTCGTCAGGTCTGAGTTGCAGCGCCTGCTTGAAGTGTTCAATTGCATCCTGAGGCTGACCTGTTTGGAACAGCACTATGCCCAGGTTATTGTGTGCCTCGGTGTTGTTGGGATTAAGCAGCAAGGCTTTCTCATAGTGTTCGATCGCCTGTTGATATCGGCCTATTGCTTTAAATACTTTTCCCAAGTTATATTGGGCATTGGCATAATCGGGTTTGAGTCGCAGCGCTTCTTGGTAAGGTTCGATCGCCTCTTGCACTTGGCCTTCATCGAACAATGTGTTTCCCAGGTTGTTGTAGGCCTCGGCAAAGTCGGGTTTAAGACGCAGGGCTTGCCGGAAAGAGTCAATAGCCTCCCGCGCTTGGCCTGCCTTGCCCAGGGCATTGCCCAGGTTGTTGAGAGCCTCGGGAAAGTTGGGTTTGATCCGCAGGGCTTGCCGGTAATTTTTAATGGCATCCTGCACTTGGTCTTTATCGAACAATATTTTGCCGATGTTGTTATAGGCCTCGGCGAAGTCGGCTTTAAGCACCAGGGCTTGCCGGTAGTTATCGATCGCCTCCCGTGGTTGGCCTACCTTGACCAGCGCGATGCCCAGGTTGTTGTATGCCTCGGGAGAATTGGATTTTGCTTGAATGGCTTGCCGGTAATGATCGATCGCCTCCGGCAGCAGGCCTGCATCGACCAGAGCAATGCCCAGGTTGTTGTGGGCAATCCAACAATTTGGATTTTTTGCCAGCGCGGCACGGTACAGTGTAATCTCATCACGGTAGGAATCACTTTGTTGCCAAGTCAACAATGTGAGTATACACACCGCCACGATTGCGACGGCGGTTGCCGCCCGGTACGCTGTTTGCCGCGCATGCTGACGCCATACGCTCCATCCCCCCGCAACCAGTGCAATTGTCCCGATGATCGCAACATGCTGATAATGGTCGGCCACCAGCGAGAATTTCATGAAGTATACATCCGTAAAGCCCATCACCGGCACCAGCGCCACGCAGAAAAACACCCAAGCAAGTAAAAACAGCCGGCTCCAACCTTCTCTATATCGCCACAGCACCGCTGTAACTGCCAACACTGCCAGTAGCGGCAGCCACCACAGCGGATTGCCGGACTGGATTTTCCATTGCGGATAGACGAAAGAGAGGCTGAAGGGCAAAAGAGCCTTATAAAGGTAAAACCACACCACTCCCCCGGCGTCCAATATGCGTTCCGCAAAACTGGCGGTCCGGATCGTTTCTTCCGAGCCGTGCAATTGGAACCACATGTGCACTAGAGTCAATAATGCGGACACCACGAAAAAGGGCGCGGTCCGCACCAGGTCCCACCACGTCAGAGGACGCCGCCACCAGACGATTCCCAGCAGCAGCACGGGCAAGACCGCCACCGATCCCTTGCTAAGCATTGCCAGCACGAACGCCAGCAGGCTAAGCCAGTAGAATAGTGGACAGTGGACAGTGGACAGTGGACAGTGGCGAGCGAGTTTTCCTCGTTCCCACGGTCCTCCGTGGGAACGCGCGGGTGGCGCGGGTGCCATGCCCACGTTTACCGTGGGCATGTCGGCCTTCAAATACCACGAAATCGACAAGAGGAAGAACAACACCGCCAACATGTCTTTTCGCTGCGCGATCCAGGCCACCGACTCCACGTTTACCGGATGGACGGCAAAAATCAGGGCTGCTAAGAAGGCTCCGGGGATGGATAATTTCCGCAAGATGAGCCAAATCAGCAATGCTTCGACAATGTGCAAGATCAGGCTTATGACGTGATAACCTGCCGGATTCATCCCCCACAGCCGCCACTCGATCCAGAGCGTGGTGTTTGTTATCGGGTGGTACTCGTACGCTTCGGTGGTGCACGATAATAGATACAGGCCGTCCGAGGCCTTGATGACTTGATTTTCCGTCAGCAGCATCTTATCGTCCCAGATAAACCCGCCGTTTATGGACGGGAGGTAAGCCAAAAATACAACCACGGCGATCAGCATTATTCCTGCCGGCAAGCCAAGGGGCAGCCGCGAAAGCACGGCGACCGCCGATCGGGTAGGGGAAGGATGCTTATCGGTAAAATGCTTGCGATTGGACATAAGCGGACTGCCGGACACGAAGAACTGCACGGCCCGTCGGGAGCCTGTCGAAAAGATTATTTTATATCACTTCCCGAGAAGTTTGAAGATCTTTTACTTGGTTTTCAATCGAACTCCACGTCGGCGGCATCGAACACGGGGCCTTCGGCGCACGTGCGGCGGTAGTCCCAACCGCCTGCGTCATCGCGGATTTTCGCCACGCAGCTAAAGCAAATCCCCCATGCCGCAGGCCATAGGGGTTTCCACGGTCAAGGCCGCGGGCGAGTGGAATTCGAGGGCTTAGTGTTCGGGCCGGTTGACAAGCCTGCGCGGTAGGCGTTCAACCACTTTTCAATCTGCTCGGCCAAAGCCGGCTGCCCTTGGGCTCGAGCAAGTTCCGAGGCCTTTTGGGCGGCGGCAACGGCCTCGGACGATTGGTTTATACCGGCATAAGCCGAGGCCAAATTGTTATAGGCATTAATATCCTCGGGCCTGAGCAACAACACCTGCTTGAAGTGTTCGATCGCCTCTTCGGGCCGGTCCATTTGGAATAATGCTATGCCCAGGTTGTTGTGGACCTCGGGGTAGTCGGGCTTCAGAGTCAAGGCTTGCCGGTAATGTTCGACGGCCTGTTGATATTGGCCCATTGCTTTATAAGCGTTGCCCAGGTTGTACCAGGCCTCGGGGAAATCGGGTTTCAGCCGGAGGGCCTGTCGGATATGTTCGATCGCTTCTTGCGGTTCGCCCGCTATGGTCAGGGCATAGCCCAGACTGTTTTGGGCAGTGCAAAAATTGGGTTTCAATCGGATGGCTTCTTGGTAATGTTCAATCGCCTCCCCTACTCGCTCTTCACTGAACAATATGTTTGCCAGGGATTCGTGGGCCTCGGGAAAATCGGGTTTCAGCCGGATGGCTTCTTGGTAATGTTTGATCGACTCTTGTACTCGGCCCAAGCCTAACAATATTTTGCCCATATTGTAATGAGCCCCGGGATTGTCGGGTTTTAAGGACAAGACCCGCTGGATTTGTTCAATTGCCTCTTGAGAGCGGCCTATTTGATTCAAGGCGTTGCCCAAGTTGATGTACGCATCTATATAATCGGGATTGATCTGCAGGACGCGGCGGAAATGATTAATCGCCTCCTGAAACCGGCCCACTCGAACCATGGCGATACCCAGGTCATTTTGGGCCATCCAGCATTCAGGATTTTTTTTCAGTGTCTCCTGGTAGAGAGTAATTCCATCGCGGTAGAATCCGCTTTGCCGCCAGGTGAGCACCATGAGAACGGTCGCCGCGGCTACGGCGACGAACAGCGCCGCCCGGAAAGCTTTGCCCGGCACGCTCCCGCGCCACAAGCCGAAGCCCGCCGAGGCCAGCGCAATCACGCCGATAATGGCGATGTGCTGATAACGGTCGGCCACCAGCGAGTATTTCATGAAGCCCACGTCCTGAAAACCCAGCACGGGCGCCAACGCCACGCAGAAAAATCCCCAGGCAAACAAAAGCGGCCGGCCCCAGAGTGTTCGATACCGCCACAATACGGCCGTAACGGCCAGCGCGGCCAAAAGCGGTAGCCACCACAGCGGATTGCCCGCGTCGATCTTCCACTGCGGATAGATGAACACTAGATTCAGCGGCACTAGCGCCTTGTACAGGTAGAACCACACTACTCCGCCGGCTCCCAGAAGTCGCTCCGCAAAACCGGCGTTTCGGATCACTGCTTCCTTTCCATGCGTTTGGAACCACACGTTTACCAGCGTCAGCACCACGGCTATCGCGAAAAACGGTGCGGTCCGCAATAAATGCCGCCGGATAAAAGGGGATAGTCCCATTTTCGTAGGCTCGGAAATTGGGACAGTCTCCAGTGGCCGCAACCACCAGACGATGCCCAACAACAGCAACGGCAATATCACCGCCGATCCCTTTCCCAGCACCGCCAACACGAACGCCGCCAGGCTCAGCCAGTAGAAGATGGGCCAGTGGACAGTGGGCAGTGGACAGTGGACAGTGGGCGAGGGTGCCATGCACACGCTTGCCGTGGGCATGTCGGCCTTCAGATACCACAGAATCGACAACAGAAAAAACAGCATGGCCGTGAGGTCTTTGCGCTGGGCGATCCAGGCCACCGACTCCACGTTTACCGGATGGACGGCAAAAATCAGGGCTGCTAAGAAGGCTCCGGGTATGGACAATTTCCGCAAGATGAGCCAAATCAGCAATGATTCGGCCATGTGCAAAA
>JBEKFZ010000141.1:0-9023 GCA_050013075.1 Thermoguttaceae bacterium
TAAAGACAGTCCCTAAGTTATTTCAGCCGGTACACTACGCGGTAGATTCGATGGCTGCATGGGTAGCCGAACATCCAGTTGCACCGGATGCCCAGCCCGACGGGAACGGCGGGAATGATTCGGTAAAAACTTTTGGAAAAGCTGCTTTAGGAAAACTGTTTGGACTTACTGGCCGCGAGATTGACCGCTTCCTTGAACGGCACCCCAAAATAAGAAACGAACGGCCTATCACGAAGGCAGGAAAACCAGACCCCCACCGACTTATGATAAACGTTCTCGATTTTTCGCGGGCATTGTCAGAGGATGATTTAAGGGCGAATTGTAAAAAAACCAACAAACAGATTATGAATAACCTAAAAAAGATAGAATTGAGTAAAGATATTGAAAATATAGCCTTGGAAATGCTTGGCGGTTAGTTGTCTCGCCACTCACCTACCACTCACCTATTTTCCTTATCCGAAAATTCTTTTTATTATATCAACCCCGGGAAAACTGGGGTTTTTTTGTTTCTTGTCACTCACCTATCAAAAACAGGGATATGTCGTTTTTTATATTAAGGCAATGGAAACGACAAAAAAAGCCAAACCGAAAGAGCAACTAGCAAGGCGAGCGGTTCGCAGATTTTTTAAAGCCGCCGACCGAGCAATCCAGACAGTGCGGGAATTGGAAAAAGCCCGAACTGAACTGGAAGCCCTGTCGAGCACTAAGAAGGAGGCCACCCAGCGATGATTGCCGCCCGCCAAAAAATCAGCCCGCCCGAACTCGCCAAACGCTGGGGGCTTGACCCTCACAAAATTCTGACTTGGATCCGAGCGGGCGAGCTGCGAGCCATCGACGTTTGCACCCGGCAGGGCAGTCGGCCGAGATATGCGATCGACGAGGCCGACATTTTAGCTTTTGAGAATCGCCGAGCCGTGGGTGGGCCACCTGTTAAGATGCCCCGCCGTCGAAAAAAAGATATGCACGTTATTGAGTTTTTTTAGGAATGGAAACCCCCCGGCAGCCGCGCATGAAAATGCCCGGCAGGACGCCATCCCGCCGGGCAAAGGAGAAAATTATTATGACACATTCTACCCTAACTCTGGTTGATGTTCAACCTACGCCGGTCACACTTCCCATTCGATCTTACACGGAACTAATGGCGAAAGAAGTCAAGGCATTTCTTCGCTGCGAAAGTATGATTAAGAAGGGCATAAAGACCTTTGTGGAAGTCGGCAAAGCCCTTTTGGAGATCAGGGATCACCGATATTACCGCGATAATTATGACACTTTCGAGAATTACTGCAAGGAGAAATGGGGTTTTGCACGAAGAACTGCTTATCAATACATCGAAGCCGCCGAAGTAACTGAAAATGTGTGCCATGGCGCACAAATTGAAGGTCCAGCAAATGAGCGCCAGGCCCGCGAACTCGCCAAACTCCCCGATGAAGAACAGGCCGAAGCGTGGGAGGAAGTCATTGAAAGGGCGGATGGCAAACCCACGGCGGTAGCGGTGCGGGAAGTGGTGGAGGAACGGCTGGGAGATGATAGTTCTGGTGCCGTAGATCGCCATGAAGATGATACAGTTCGCCATGATGACGGCCACTATAATTTTTCCAATTGCAATAATGCCGTCGCTTTTATTCTTAAGTTCCTCGAAGATGGTCAATTTCACTCTCAGAAAAATCTTGATACTGCTTTATCAGCACCGGAATACGCAGTTCGGTCTTATGTCAATGAAGTGAAATCCTCCATTGAACAAAGTAAGCGGAAGGCAGATGTTGATCTAACAACTAAAATGGGTTATTTAGTCCGTTTTGTATGTTTTGGTCGCGGCATAATTAACACCACCTTAAATGCCCTGGTCTGGTTGGACATTGTGGATCGTGTTGAAAATGGTGCTCAGGTATCTTATCGACTCCTGAAAAATCCGTTCGACATTACTTACCCTAATTGCGGCGCCCATGAAGCCGACGATGATGGCGATTGTACATCGTGCCATGAGCCGGGCCTCGTTGCTATGGAGGGCGGCGAATGACAGCGACCGCAACAACAAAATCGGCAACGCAAGGCCCAGGCAACGGTCAGCCCTTGGATGCCGTTAGGTTCCTCAAAACTATTTTCGCCCCCGGCGATTATACTCTGTTCCGGCCGGTTGAATCGTGGATCGAAAACGGCAAGAAAAATTCCCGTGTTGACTATAGGGGGATTTCTTATTTGCTTCACGGGTTGAATGATTCTGCAAAGCTTGAAAATACAATCACGGCCGTTAAAGCACGATCCGAAAGGGAAAAAACGAACACGTTTTTCGGCGTGTGTCCCCGACTCGGCATGAATGGGCAATTCGATCAGGCTTGGCAGGTTCGCGTGGTGCGGACACTGTGGAGTGACATCGACGATTGCCAATATGAAGAGGCGATCCAACGATGCAAAGATGCCGGAATCCCTGTGCCGTCGATCGTAGTCAACTCTGGCAACGGTTGTCATTTATATTGGTTACTCGCCGAACCTTTTTTTATCAACGATGTTGGAAGTCCGCCGGCGGTTCATGCTAAATTTATCGACGATCAAAAAACCGGAAAGAAAAAGAGACGGCAGTACATCCTCGACGAATCAAAAGAAAAAGTTTATCTCGATAAGCCGCAAAATGTCCCACCGCTATCAGCCAAAGCATTGTGCGTTCAAGACGTTCTCAGCGGGATTGCCGCGAAGATCGGCGGCGACCATACGCAAGATTTATCCCGAATACTTCGCCTGCCCGGAACTCTCAATCGAAAAGATCAACGTAACGGCCGCGAGCCGCGGCCGTGTGAATTGATTTACTTGAACCCCGGCGCCCGTTATCCGTTTTCGGACTTTGAAAAGTTTGCTGATGAATCGCCATCACACCGGGAGCGGGAACAAATTGAAAAAGTTAAACTTCCAACAGTAAAAAAAATCTCTCCGAAAAGACAGGATCAATTTAATGAACTCATAACGCAATGCGAATTAGCCCCGGTCGGTACTCGATCCGAAACGGATTTTGCGCTTTGCTGTTGGGCTATCGAACATGGTATTCCGCAAGTTACCGTTTGGGGAACGGTGCAAAATGTCGGAAAATTCGCCGGGGATGAAAAGTATTTTCTCCGAACATGGGACAAAGCCGCGAACCACACAAGAGAAAAAATCTATACAAAGGCGATGAGCCGAGCCGAAAAGCGGGCTAGTAATAATATCAGCAGCGAAGGCGGACAGGGGCTGAACATGGACGGCGACAAGCCGGTTATCGTCATCGGCACCGATGAAAAGCGCGTTGTCGATGAAGCCATAACAGCAATGTCACGCCATGCCGCATTGTATCAACGCGGTGGCGGGTTGGTTCACATTGTCAATGATTCTGAGCCGCCGCGAGGAATCGCAAGGCCAAAAGATGCACCCCGCATATCTAACATGCCTCTGCCACGATTGCGTGAAATTTTAGCCGAAAGTGCGACGTGGCAAAAAGAAACCGATGAAGGCAAAGAATACATCCATCCACCGGAATGGACAGTCAAAGAGGTGGCCGCGCGTGGACAGTGGGCAGGAATTAGACGATTGGAAAATGTCGTCGAAAGCCCGGTCCTACGCGCCGATGGTTCCGTTCTACAGACTGCCGGTTACGATCCACTAACCGGGTTGATTCTCTCGGCCGATGTTTCGTTTCCGCCGATACCGGATAAGCCGAGCAAAACCGACGCGATGGAAGCGCGGGATTTACTTTTTGAGGTGATTACAAATTTTCCTTTCAAAACAGACATTCATCGAGCCGCATGGCTGGCGTCAACGCTTACACCTTTTTCCCGGTATGCTATCGACGGTCCGGCGCCATTGTTTTTCATCGACGCCAATGTGCGAGGTTGCGGTAAGTCACTTCTAGCCGATGCCACCGGGATCGTTTCGACCGGCCGACCCATGCCGCGTATGACCGTGCCCCGCGATGATGAGGAAGTCCGCAAACGGATTACTGCCGTAGCGATTGCAGGTGAACAAATAATTTTACTCGATAATGTAACTGGTAATTTTGGAAGTCAATCTCTGGACGCGGCAATCACAGCCCGGACGTGGAGCGATAGGATTCTCGGCACAAGCGAAATGGCCGTGAACATTCCCCTTTATGTGAGTTGGTTTGCCACCGGGAATAATGTTTACATTCAAGCCGATACGGCCCGGCGTGTATGCCATATTCGCTTGGAATCGCCGGAAGAAAACCCGGAAGAGCGCAGCGGATTTATCCACCCCGATTTACTAGCCTATGTTCGGAGTGAACGTCCGCGACTTGCGGCGGCGGCGGTTACAATTCTTTCCGCATATTGGCAGGCCGGCCGGCCGGATATGGGAATAAAGCCGTGGGGTTCATTCGAGGCGTGGTCGGCCCTTGTCCGCTCTACTGTGGTTTGGGTAGGTTTGCCCGATCCCGGAGAAACCCGGCTTGAGCTACGCACGCAATCAGACCGGGAGGCGGTCGCATTAAACCAACTTATGACAGGCTGGTCGGAAATCGACCCAGCCGGAAGAGGTCTTACCGTTGTGCAGACCGTGAAATTTCTGAATGATTTTCCCGGCGATTATGAAGTGCTTCGATCCGCATTATGGGAACTATGCCCACCCAAGGACGGAAAAAACTTAAACCCCCGATCCATCGGCATGAAATTACACCATCTTCGGCAGCGGGTTGTAGGCGGCCGATGTTTCGACCGGCGGGATAGCGACCGTGGGGCCGTCTGGATGGTTGTCATGCCAGACACTACTGACACTACTGACACTAGCCCTACCTACCTCACGCGCGCAGGCGCACACGCACGCACGCGCACGCAGGCGGGGGTAGGAAATACTGTCATTAGTCCCTGTAGTGTCAGGGTCCAAGGGTCTTGTCCCCACGATACCGTGGAGGAAACCCGAACGTCCGACGGCTACGTCAACCGGCAATGCCGCGACTGTGGTGAGTGGCTACCATGCCAGAAGGTGAAACCATGAATCAAATTAAAGAACTTGAAAAGTTGGCAATCGACTTCCACCGCCGTGGCCTCGGTTGGACCGAGTATTGGGCCATGCACGCCGACGCTATCCGCAAGGCCGAGCCATTCAATAACCGCCGCTAGCCTTATCGCCGCTATAAAGTGCACTCCAAGAGGCATAGAATCGCTTCGGACAGCCAATAGGCAGTTTTATACCAAAAGACATAACCCATGATATTTCCTCATTCAATAAGCAGGGTTCCTGCGCCAGGATTGATTTTGCCGATCACCTCCGCCTGCCAGCGGGAGGATTGCATCTTGGATATGCCAATGTCCGATAGGGTGGGGGGTACGTTTGGTAATAGTTCCCGTTTGGAACCTTTACTACCACCGCCTTTGCTGTGTTGTGGACCTCGTTTTGGGTTCCCTTTCCATATCTCGCCAAGTTTGCGCTCAGCCATCAAGCCAACTCCGCCACGATCACCTCGACGCCCACCTCCTCCTGGCCCTCGACGGCGCCCTCGATGGCCGCCTCCTCGACGCCATGCTCATGCTCATGTCCATGCTGCCCACGGCCATAGCCCTCGACGCCGTGGCCGTGGTGATCCTCGCCGTGGTGATCGACCATCAAAACAAAAACCCCCAGGTCCAGACAAGCTGAGCATGGGGGCTTTATTTGATAGGCGTGGCCGGATGGGGCAGGGAATCCAGCCGTAGAGTGCCCATCGACTTTTAGCATAATCTAGGCCGGGTGCATGGCAAGAGGGGGCGGATCGACATTAAAAAGGCGTTTGACACCCGTTTTGACACCCGTTATGCCCTTTTCTTACACCTTTGTACACGTGAACATTTAAAGCCGACAAGAGTGAAAAGAGACGGGAAAACAAGTCTTTTCCGGCGTTTATGAGTGGTGTACAAGAAAGGCCCGAATCTTATCGGCTTCCGCTTCCGTATCAGATGTTAATTGAATAGCAGGTTTCTAACGTCGTGGGCCAGAGTGCGAAACACCAGCCCGAAGCGCAAGCGAGAGTAAACTGTTTGCCATCCCTCGCTTGCGCTTCGGGCTATTGTGAATTTATAAATAATCTGTGTTAAACAATGCCGGTTATACATAAAAATGTTAAACTGCGTAAAATATACCGGCTGTGATAAGCCGAGTCCTTGTCTACACCCCGGAGTTCCGATTATTACTAAGGAAACGGATTTATCGATTCTAACGATGGACGGACCCATGCCTACGGCAAATCGAGAGACGGAAAAAACAGCCCCAAAACGACGCAATAGCCTTGCCGGCGATCAAAATACTTTTCGATCGAATGGGCATAGCCTGTTGCTGCCTGTTGTACTGGCCGCACTCTTGACGTTCTCGACCGGCTGCACAAGTTGTCGCGATTACGTGCGCAATGGTTTTAAGGTCGGTCCTAACTACCGTCCGCCGGTGGCCCCGGTCTCAGGCCAATGGATCGATTCCGCCGATCAGAACATCAGCAGCGGACCGGCCAAAGTCGATGCCTGGTGGCAGACGTTCAACGATCCGGTCCTCGATTACCTGATATGCACGGCCTACCGGCAGAACCTTAGCTTGCGAGTCGCCTGCTTTCGGATAATCGAAGCCCGAGCCCAGCGCGGCATCGCCGCGGGCGAGTTGTTCCCACAAACACAGCAGGCCTTTGGCAGCTACACCCGGACCAATAACAGCTTGAACAGTCCTAACGCGGTCCCACTCAGATTTTACGACGAATGGCAAACCGGCGCCAGTCTGGCTTGGGAACTTGATTTTTGGGGGCAGTTCCGCCGGGCGGTCGAAGCAGCCGATGCAAAATTGGATGCATCCATCTATAATTACGACGATGTTTTGGTTTTGCTCTTATCGGAAGTCGCCCAGAGCTACATCGATATCCGCACTGCCGAGCAGCGCCTGGAGTACGCCCGGCAGAACGTGGATATCCAGAAAGTAAGCCTGAACCTGGCGGAAGTGAAGTTTCAAAACGGCGCGACAACGCGGCTCGATGTAACACAGGGCCAATCGAACCTGTCGCAAACCGAGGCAACTATTCCGCCCCTGGAAGTGACCCGGCGCCAAGCGGCCGATCAGTTGTGCATCCTGCTGGGAATGCCGCCAAGAGATTTGGACGATGTACTCGGCGGCCGCCGGGCAATTCCCTCCGCGCTACCGCAGGTTGCAGTGGGCATTCCCGCCGAGTTGATACGCAGGCGTCCCGACGTACTCCGCGCTGAACGCGAGGTTGCCGCCCAGAGCGCACTGATCGGCGTTGCCACATCCGACCTGTATCCGCATTTTTCCATTACCGGGACCATCTATTACGATGCCACCAGGTTCCAGGATTTGTTCGATGCCAGATCATTTGCCGGAAACGTGGGCCCATCGTTTAATTGGAACATTCTGAACTACGGCCGGCTGGTAAACAACATTCGCGTCCAGGACGCCCGATTCCAGCAACTGGCCTACCAGTATCAGAATACCGTTCTAAAGGCCAATGCCGAGGCGGAAGACGCCCTGGTCGGATTCCTCAAGTTCCAGCAACAGGTAAAATACCTTGCCACAAGCACGCAGGCGGCCACCGAATCGTTGGGATTGGTTCGAGACCAATACAACGCGGGCAAGACCGACTTCAATCGCGTGTTGACCGTCGAACAGCTTTTAAGCCAGCAAGAGGACCTGCTGGCCGTGGCCCAGGGCACGGTGGCCAACAACCTGGTCCTGCTGTACAAGGCCCTTGGGGGCGGCTGGCAGACTCGTTTCGGAGGTCCCGAATCACAAGGCGGTGCAGCGACAGGACAATCCGGCGAGCAGATACCCGTGCCCGGCCCCGCGGAAACAACCCCTTTGCAGGCTCCGTTGACGCTTCCCCAAGATCATCCATGACCAGGAGGACAGGCATTCTTGCCTGTCTTTTTTGAGGCGGACAAGAATGTCCGCCCTCCCGTTTTGGTTGGGCCAGACAAGAATGTCCGGCCTCCTGATTGGCATTTATTCTTGTTTGTGCCGCGCGGCGGATAGTACGGTATCAATCGCGTGGCGGAGGGATTTGTCGGACTTGAACGACGGACAGCCGTTCAGAATGGTGTCGATATCGGCCGGCGCGGATGAATCCTCCGGCAGGAAGTCTTCTTCCGTAAGCGAAAACCGCGCAATCGAACGGGCAAAAACGGCGTCGTGCAAGCGGTATTGCGCCGAACCCGGGTAGTTGTGCGATTCATAGCTGCGCCGCGGGAATGGACTCGCAAGGCCCTCTGACGTCGTCGGCCGCAATGTAATGGACTGAAGCGGCGCTGCCGGGCCGAGCGAAATACTCAACACTTGGATCCCGTCTGATAATATCGCAAGTGAAGAATCACGGACCGTACTGCCCTCGGACGATGAGAACTTGACAACCGCGGGAACGTTCAAATCCTCGCCGCCGAGGCTTGCCTGGGAGACCTGGTTGTCCAACGCGGCCTGGACGGGCGCGGAGGCCGTTGAAGCCGGCGCGATTTCCGCCGCTGCCGGCGATATTTCCAACCGCGAGGTTGCGATTTCCGCCGACAAAGTCACCGGCTGGGATGTTTCATTATCTTCCGATAAAGTCACCAACTGCGAAGTTGCGCTTTCCTCGGCGGCAGACGCCAACAGTGATGTTGCATTGTCTTCTGATGAAGAAACCGACTGCGAGGTTGCGATTTCCGCCGACAAAGTCGCCGACTGCGATGTTTCCTTATCTTCAGACAATGTCGCCTGCTGCGAGGTTTCATCCACGACTACCGACAGCGTCTGCAAGGCATCGCCGGACGCCGTCGAGCTTGACGCCGGCGCTGTGATCAATTGCAGGGGATCGGCGCCGACGCCGTCGGTCCGATTGTGCCGGGCGATCAGGTCGTCAGTGGCGTTGACCTTTCCGTCGCGATTGTAATCGTAATGGTTGTCGATTGCCGCCGCCGAAAAGCCGGTCTTGTGAGTGCGGGAGCCTATCTCGTCTTGCGAATCCACCACCGCGTTGGCCGAGTTGTCGTCCGACTCGCCTATGGCGTTGCCGAAGTAAAACACGTCGGCTGAGCCTAGGCCGGTGTCCG
>JBEKFZ010000142.1:0-9020 GCA_050013075.1 Thermoguttaceae bacterium
ACTCGCCTGCATGAAGCCGGAATCGCTAGTAATCGCGGGTCAGCACACCGCGGTGAATGTGTTCCTGAGCCTTGTACACACCGCCCGTCAAGCCACGAAAGTGGGGGGCATCCGAAAGCGCCGTCGTAACCCGCAAGGGAACAAAGCGCCTAAGATGAACTCCGCGATTGGGACTAAGTCGTAACAAGGTAGCCGTAGGGGAACCTGCGGCTGGATCACCTCCTTTCTAAGGATTTTTTAACATCGTCTTTTGGCGACAATCGACGAAAAAATCTGTGGAGCCAGATCTTCAACCGGATTTTTTCAGATCCTGAGATTCGATCACTACCATTTGCATAAAAACCCCGGCCGAGAGTAATATCTCGGCCGGGGTTGCTTTTTTCAGCTATTTATCTTTTATCTTACGGGTGGTAGGATATAGTCAGGCTTAATGGGAAAGGAATAATCTTATGGGATTGACCAGAGTAACAACGAAACTCACAAACATCGAGTCTCCGAATAAGAGCTACGAATCCATCTTCCTTGTGGACACTGGGGCTACGGACTGCCTCGCACCAGGAGACGAACTGGAAAAAATCGGCGTGCGGAAAGAAGGGAAGACGTCGTACGAATTCGCGGATGGAAGCGTCCGGGAATATCATTTCGGTTTGATGCGCATTGAGTTCATGGGCGAAATCACGGCCGGTCGAGTGATTTTCGGAGAGTCCGGTACTGAACCTCTTCTCGGTGTCACCGCCTTGGAGTCGGTCGGAATCACGGTCGATCCGGCCAACCAAACGCTGAAACGCCTTCCGGCAATTCCGTTGAAGTAGCGATACAGATGATTTTGGGGGGATTGTTTCGATTTTCGCCCCTGTGAAAATGGATTTGTCCCCTTCGCTTGCCACGGTTAAATGGGACCGTCCCCCTCTTATCTTGCTTGGCAGTAAGCAATTGGGCAGGTATACTAAGGCGGGGTTGTGGCAACAAAATTCATAACTGCCGGAAATTGAGAGATGTTGCAATGACCAACCTTTTGGAACGCGCATTTGCCGAGGCAGGCAAGCTCTCGTCGGCGGAACAAGATTTATTGGCGTCTCGTCTTCTTGCTGAATTGGGCGAAGAAGATGAGTTTGATCGTGCTATCGCCGCCTCAGCCGATAAACTGGCCGTTCTCGCCAGAAAAGCCCTCGACGAACATCGGGCGGGATTAACGCGGGAATTAGACCCGGAAAATTTATGAAATCCTATACGACGCAGAAGGATCTAAGACATGACTACAACCGAGTTGCGAAAGAACGCCAAAGACCGACTGGATTCCCTGCCGCCGGATAAAGTCAAGGTGGCCGCGGAGTTTTTGGAATATCTCGAAACCGCGGCCAGCCGTGACGCCACCGAGGAATTGCTTAAAATCCCCGGTCTGCTGGAAGATGTTAAAGAGGCATCCGAACAAATAAAGAAAGGAGGCGGCAAAAATTGGCGAAAGGTGCGGAAAGATGTATAAAATGCATCTTTTGCCCAAAGCCGAGAAATTCTTCGCCCGGGCCGATCTGCCGCTTGCACGAAAATTGGCTTCATGCTTCAAGTCTCTGGAAGTCGATCCATTGCATCATCCAAACATCAAAAAGTTGCTTGGGCCATTGAAGGGCTTGCATCGATTCCGTGCCGGCGATTATCATATTATCTATCGGATCGATGCCCCGAAGAAAACCGTGTTCGTCTTGCGAATCGCCCATCGCAAAGAGGCTTATGATTGGAAAAGCCTTTTGACGTCTCCGGCCGAACAAATCCGTCGAGGAGACCAGTCTAGCGGCCATGAAACAACGAAAAGCAAAATCATAAACCGGGACTTAGGTAAAGCGTCCCCGGAATTCAAGTGGCACATTTTCACCGCAAACCATCGATCAAAGGCCCCCGCGCGTTGGATCACGACGCTACTCTCCGCCGCACAACAAAGAACGTGGCGGCACCGCCCGCCAGCATGGCGAGAAGGAACCAACCGCCACGGGCATCGTTCCCCCGATATGGTCCAAAGGCTAAACCGTAGGCTACAACCGCAGCTATCGCGCTAACAAACGCGCCGACGCATGACAGGAGAATCGGTACTAGCAAAGGTTTTTTTTGTTGTTGAGAATCAAGCAAGTCATCGGCATCCTGTGTAGCAAGAGGCGATCGCTTCGCCGACCTTGCAGCTAGAAGGAGAGCAATTCCACTCGCCAAGGGCACGAGGCCAAAGAGGGTTCCACATATAACGGCGCTGAACTTCTGTTGTTCGGCTGTATAACCGGGCGTTGGGCTAGAAAAAAACATGCCAATCATACCGATGACCATAAACCCTCCGATCCAGGTCAGAAGAATTCCATAGACCAGTCGGCGCGTGCGCCGCCCTTGAAGTCGTTTGAGTTGCCGTTGCTGCTGCTTTGCGAGTTCTGCCTGTTGTACTGCCGACGCAGCCGCCCGCATCTGCGTCTCACGATCTTGCATCAACTGCGCAACTTCCTCTGCCGAGAAGCTCCGCCCGCAGAAACGGCACATGATTGCATCCAGCAGAATGTCCTCAGCGCACGCTGGACACCGCTTTTTGGGCCATCTTGTCTCATTGCCTACCAACAACGGCGGGATTTGGCCGATTACATGGTGCGATGCACAAGGCGTAGAACTTCTATCATGGGCGTCCCGCCCACAGATGTTACATATGGCGTGAGGGTGTTTTGTGCCGATTGGAAAAATCGGAATGAAATAGAGAGTGAACCATGATTGCTGAGTGAAGGCTTTATGAATTGCGTCTCGCTGACACCCGGAGCAATAAGTACTGAGCGACTGCTCTCCGCTCTTTCGTTCCGACCGTCCAAATACGATGAACATGATGGATACCTCCTGGGGGAGGAAAAAAAGGGCAATTCCGGAATTCCTGAACTACAATACATAATTCGTAATCGCACGATTCTCTTCCATCCCGATTTCCGCTATCTCGGCTTGGTGCTGCGCTTCGGAGTGGACAAATCGACTAATGGAACAACCGATAGCCTATAGAATCGTTGCACGCTAGTCAATCCCCCACTGCGTTACTACAGCCCAGCAACTCTAGCGAGACTGCCGGTGTTAAACCGGAGGAAGGTGGGGATGACGTCAAGTCCTCATGGCCTTTATGCCTTGTACACACCGCTCATCAAGCCATGAAAGTGGAGGGCATCCGAAGTCGCCGTGGTAACAAACTCCGCCTCAGAATAGGAAAGAACAAAGGAACACTAATTTTCGCTGATTCACGCTGATACCAATAATTAGTGAAGATCAGTGCAGATTAGCGTTCTTGCCGATCGCAAGGGAACTAAGCGCCGAAGAGAAATCCCCAGCCGGGGTTGTTTTTTTGTTGGACTGCGAACGATTTCCATTGACTGCCAAAAATGGGGGGCTACAATTGAATTGTATGAGCTCTTGAAAAATCCAATTCCAGGGAATTTTCCATGACTCCCGAAAAAATCCAAGAACATCTCCACCGCCAGCCGTTTCAACCGTTCCGGGTTTTTCTCTCCGATGGCTCGGCTCATGACGTGCGCCATCCAGAAATGGCGTTGCTCACACGGCGCGAAGTCATCATCGCCGTGCCGCAGGATGTCGATCGTCTTCCCGAACGAACGGTTACCTGCGATCTGCTGCACGTCACCCGGATCGAGCCAATCAACGGCCGCGAAAAGCCAAGGTCCAAGACACGGCGTTAGTTGGGGCGCAAGTGCAATATGTCGCAATTATGCGCAACGGTCACTAACGTGCGAGTACCGCGTTGAGTTGACGTTCTCCGACGGCTTTCGCGGCGTTGAGGATCTTGCCAGTTGAATCGTCGGACAAGGCGGCGTATTTGTACCGCTCGAAGCTCCACAATTTTTCCGGCAAGCAGCCATGAGACAACGACTGGCGGAACGACGCCTTGAGAAGAACCGCTCATAAGGCCATGAGCCAAAACCCCAAACCCGCCGTGCATAAAATGGCCAAAGCGGAAATTTCAAAGGTAAGCCAATTGATCCCAAGAGCCGCGATCACCAGTGAGTAACACGCCATGCCACACCAGATGGTGAAGACCACAGGGGCGGCGGGATGGGCCGCGCTGGCTTGGGCCCAGTGTCCGCGAATCAAGTGGCTGATGCCGGTGGTCAGTCCACAGGAAGGACAACGTTCCCGGCCCGTGGCCAAACAGATTAAACATGGCGGCAAACCCAATTGCCGGTGGGTGCCGATACCTGACGGATCAGGCTGGACGAGCGCGCACAAACCCAGCCCGCAGAGCATCAGGCCGCCGATGCCGAAGTGAAGCATTTGGTTCATCCGACGTGAAATTGGCAGTTGATATCGCCCGGCGAGACCACTCATTAATTAGCCCTGCCATTAGTAAACACAATCGCGACGGAATTTAAGCCTTTCCAGGTCTGGATTGTTCCTTTTCGATTTAGAAGAACCGCCAGGGGCTGATTGCCTGAGTTTTGAGCCGACCCGCGACCACGATCGAATCCACTAGCAGCACCAGGTGATAGGGTATATAGCCGATCAGCCCAAGTCCACAGGTGAGGAAAATTATCGGGCCCCAGAAAAAAATGTCCAACAATAGGAATATGACGGCTTTGCCGTTCTGGCCGAGGTAGAAATACTGGAAGCAGTTGGTGAAGAAGGCGAGTAAAAATACCAGAACTATACTCTTGGGAGCCGGGCCGATGGTCCCGGGCGTCGCCGTCGGTTGTTGTATCTGAACCACAATCGTCGGATTTGAGGGAGGCGAAACGCCTTGGACCGGGGGCGCGGGAACGGACGAACCGGCACCAGTGCCGAGCGGCGCCGGAATCTTGATGACCGAGCCGCAATTCTTGCATTTGCCCGTCTTGCCGGCGAGTTCATCTTTCACAGTATACTTCGCACCGCAGGTTTCGCATTTGAAACCGATCATATTTTTACCTTTCAAGGTGAGATACATCACTTGTGTGTTGCCTGGCCGCTCAGGCGAGGATCAACAGGGCACGCCGTTTCCGCGATGGCACGGCGTTGCTGGAACAAGACTACCAGGATCAGCGCGGTGAGCACCAGCACGGCCATGCCGGCGGCCACTCCGTACAACACGTATGGCGGCTGTTGGACGGCCCGAACAACCCGTCCTTCCTCGATGGCGGTCTTGATGCGAGGCACCAGATACTCGGCGAGTTCGGTCGCGGCGTTCTGCAACGCGGTTTTCCCGGCCACGGCGGGGGCTTGATCGGTGGCGCCTGACACCGCGGCGTTGGCCGCAATGATCTCGCCGCTTTCGACGATGAACGCTTTGACTTCAATGCGGGCCCTCGCTGAAATGGGCACGACGTCGTGGGCCGGCCGTTCGTTGACCTGTTCCGAGAATGCCTCACCCGCGATGAATAGGTCGCAGTGATACCGCCTGCACAGGGCTTTCATCGCCTTCACGTCCGCCTCCTTGATGATGTGTCCCATTTCCGCGCTGTAGCGGATGAGGGCAACCTCGGAGGAGTCGAGCACTTGAAGATTAGATTCCACCAGGCGGCGAATCAACTCGGTTTCGCCGGCCGGGTCCGGAACGTGCGGCCTGCCAAACAGCGTTTCGGGCACGACCACCATAATCCGGGGAGCCGATTCGCGTTGAAGGTCGTTCGCGTCGCGGGCGATCGGTTTGGATTGGCGGAGCGACGAGCTTCCGGCTTCCTCAACGGGCTTTCCCTCGGCTGCCGCCGCGCTTACCGGGCAGGCTCCCCACAGCAAAGCAACCGTGGCCGCAAATCCCCCCAGCCATATCTTTTTATTCATGATGTTTGCTCCCGTCCATGACGTACATTGTCGGACTGACTCACAGCGGTTTATACTTGATCCAGCAGCCGCTTCTTCTGAGATTCATAGTCTCCCTGGGTAATCAGACCTTCGTCGACAAGCTGCTTCAGTTCTTTGAGATTAGCACGAATCTGGTCCATGGTCGGCTTGACCTGCGATGCGGCTTCCGTCTCGGCCGCCGGCTGGTTCAGCATGTCTTTGGCGACGCTTATTCCCGCCCCGGCGCCCAGACCGGCGGCCAATCCCGCGCCCGCGGCGCTGCCGGGTTGCTTGGCGCTGTCGCGCAATGCCTCGCTCCGCATCACGCGTTCGTAGTGGCTCAGTTCGTCGCGTCCCACGGCTCGAGTGCCGGCGGCGCGATTGATCGCCTCCTGAACCTCCGGCGGAACGGTAATCGCCTCCACGATCATATCCACCAATTCCAATCCATATTGATCGAACTGCTCGTACACGGCCTGCTTGACTTTGGCCGCAAGCTCGTCGTATTTCACCGGCAGGTCCAACACCGTGGTCATCACCGTCGGCAGGATTTGGGTGAACTTGGAGACGATGATCTTTCGCAAGTATACCTCGACGGCAAAGCTGGTTTCGAGGCCTTGGGTGCCGACAAGGGTGTGTAAAAAAGTTCGTGGATCGCGAATCCGCAGGGCGAAGCTGCCGTTGGCCCGCAGGTTGACGATGCGGAATTCGGAATCGCGGAACATGATCGGCGCGGAAGTACCCCAGCCTAGGTCGATGAACGTCTTCAGCGCGATGAAATAGACATAGGAACGGAATGGCGACTTGCTCAAGGCCGCGATGTTCAGTAGTTTGCTGAGCACGGGCAGGTTCTGGGTGCTGAGGGAATGGCGGCCGGCCCGGAACCCATCGGCGGGTTTGCCGTCATGAAAAAAGGCGGCGATTTGCCCATCCTGTACGATCAGTTGCGTGCCTGACACGAGTTCGGCGGTACCCTGCGGCGGCACGCGAGCCACCATGATCTGGCCGGTCTCGTCCTGAAATTCGATCACTTTCCAAGGCATGGCGGTTCCCTTCAGAATGTCAATGCATTATCGCGCTGGCGAAGCGCAAAGAGCGCTTGCTCCACGGTGTCCCGAGCGCGGGCGAACGAGTCGGCCATTTGTTGCGGATCGGCTACGGTCAGCGCGGCAATTGCGTCATGGACGGCGCCTAGTCGCTGCTCAATCAGTTCATCACCGGCCGGGGCGACGGGCCGTCCGTCGCGCGGCATGATCGCTCCCGTAGCGAGAAGTTGCGTCCGCACCGTGTCCACGCGCCGGGACAACGCCTCGATCTCCGCCAACCGATCGGGATTGTGGGCGGCCAGCGAACGCAGGTTGGCCAACAGATTGTCCATGCCTCCCGCATAGGACTCCAGCCGCCGCCGTTGGGCTTGCGGGACGGCGTCGCGCATCTGCACAACCACTGCCTGGCGGTGCTGGAAAAACATCACAAGGAAAACAAAAAACGTGAATATCAATTGAAGAACAACGATCTTTTGGCTGAAGAAAGTGTCGGCGTTGTCGGGCGCGGCGGCAATTCCGCCGCTGATAATGATGGCCAGCGTCCAGAAGGCGATCACCGCCATCAGACGCAGACGGTTGGCCGCATCCGGTTGACTGGGAGACGAGCCGGCTGAGATCACGTAAAGGAGATAACCGAAAAAAATCAGTTCCGCCATGCAACTGGCGATCAGACCGGCGTGAAATGCCTGGTTGCGGTCTTCCGGAACAATCAGGGAGAAGTAGGCGGCTACGGTGACGCCGGCCGCGAAAAGGAACAGAATCAACAGGCCGATCAGCGTTGCGGGATGAATACGATTCATAAATACCTCTCAATGCGGTTCCTATTCAGCCGGCATCTGTCTGAGTACTGTCAGCCTTGAAGCGGACGCCCCCAACCGTCTCGATCGATCTGACCGACCAGAATCAGGATCCCCTCGATAATTCCCCACGGCACGGTAACAAACAATCCCCAACCGCAAGTTAGCAAGGTGAGCAGCAACTGAACGATCCCCAAGCCGGTGTTGCCCAAATAGAAACGATGTACTCCAAGAAAACCGAGGAAAATGCCAAACAAGCCAGCGACGATTTTCGAGCGTGGGGCGGCGGCAACCGGCTGTGGCGCCTGGCCGACCGGCATTCCCGGCCCCATTTGAATGATCACGTTGACCGGGGCTTGTTGGGCCGCCGATGGGCCTGCCTGGACGGTAGGCTGCAAAACAGACTCCACCACGGTGCCGCATTTGCGGCAAACCGTGGTGCCTGGCTGAATCGGAGCACCGCAACTGGTACAGCTCATAAAATAACTCTCCGCTACCCTTGCTAATTTAAAGAATCGCAGATTACTAATCAATCCTCCCCCATAAGATAATTTCTGGAATAGTGAATTCCGGGAGAATTGTCCCGAAACATGAGGATATATTTACAGAAATTACGGCACGCCAGTCACCCCCCCTATGTGCTAATGTAGCAGGACTCTAGCGAGACTGCCGGTGTTAAATCGGAGGAAGGTGGGGATGACGTCAAGTCCTCATGGCCTTTATGATTGGTGGGGTGGGAATATGGAAATATCCCGCTTTTCCGACAGTCCATGATACCCCTAATGTCTCTCCTTTGATCTTTCATGCTGCTGCGAGCAACTTTGGCGGGCGGCGAACGAGTTGGCAACCGGAATCTTGCTGAATGCGGCGCAAGTCATTGCAGATTAGTTTCAAGTCGCTGCCGAACTTGCGGGTGTGCTCCGTGCGATGACACCGAACTTCCTCAACAATGGGATCGTTCATCGGACACCATACCTTTAGTCGCTGTGGCATTTGTCGTGAAACACTACACGTCCTTATTAAAGTAAGTCATTTCATTACAACCACTTCTACCACATTTAATAGCCCTTTGCCTCTCCCCCAGTCGGCGGTTCTTGCGGGACAGTTCGCAAAGCTGTATTCTAATGGATTCTGCATGTTGCGGATTATTAGAATCATGTCCATTGCCTACCGTATCTTGTCCGCTCCTCCGGGCACAAGTGCCCGGGCTTCCATGTTGGGGCAGCAGTTTAACTGCTGCCCCAACATAGAGGGCTAAACATGTAATGTGACATTAAATTTCTGATACCCTCACTTCTAAAAACTGATAACTGAAAACTGACAACTGAAAACTTTTTAACTTGAGGAGACTTCTCGTGGATAAACGACGCTTCGTGACAGTCGATGGCAATGAAGCGACGGCCAA
>JBEKFZ010000143.1:0-8818 GCA_050013075.1 Thermoguttaceae bacterium
AAATGATGAGCCATCGCTGGGCCTCCGTTCGAACGTCTGTTTCGCAAAACTCAACATTCGAACGACCCAGCGACTTTGCTCCAATATCAATTCCTATTCATGTTGCATTTGAAGTTGGACACCACCTGATGTTAACTAACGGAATAAAAGAAGTTTCCCTAAAGTGAAACCAAAATAAATTTCTTCAGGGAAAATCAATATAGAATGCAATCAAACGCCAAGCATCCTTAACCAGGTGCTGCTTCAGTTTGTTGCGAGCGCTGCCTCCAACAGAGAATGTTCCATATACTAATAGGTCTATTTAATCCTGCCTTGGGAATTTTGTCAACTACTTAAAGTAAGAAATCAAAAATTTACAGCCAAATTACCTGTATATAGTATATCTTTCTATTGTTCGTTGGCCCAAGCGGGTTATGGCTCAGCGTTCCGAGAGGTAACATCAAAGATTTTTAAATCGGCTTTAGAAGTATGGTTGCCATCCGTCTGCGGCGGAGGCGTCCTATGGAATAACAAGATTAGTTTGGCAAGTAATCGCACATACAAAAAGAAGTCGTCCGTGCAGCAATGTGCGTAGTATTTGCATGACCAGCCGATTTTTTCGGTATTTTTATCGTTAATGATGTATTTCATACCGGATTAAGTGGAAAAACCGGCACTGCTAAGACGTCGTCGGCGCCCATGGTGAAAAAATAACCTTAACATGCTACTAGATTACCCTTATTAAGTGGATTAAAGTAAAAAAGTAATGGAGAGAGTTTTTTTGTCGGGTCATTATGCGTCTTACTTCCATCCCCCAAATATACCGCCACCTGAACCGCTGGTATGAAATCCTGGCGGTGCTGAGCAAATATGAGCTGGCCGCATGGATCAATCGGCTGGGGCCGGAATTCGCCAAGGATTTGCTCAAGGCCCCGGGCGGAGCCTCGATTGCGCGGCATCGTTGGGAAACCCGGCTGCGATTGGCCTTGTCGGAATTGGGTCCGACGTTCATCAAGCTCGGCCAACTCCTCAGCACCCGGCCAGACCTGACCGGCGTTGCCCTAAGCGAGGAGTTGCAGCAACTCCAAGCAAACGCCCCGGCCGATCCGCCCGATGCGGTCCGAAAGACGATCGAAGCGGAATTGAAACGGCCCCTGGCGGAACTATTCGCCGAATTTGAAACCACCGCCATGGCCTCGGCGTCGATCGGCCAGGTGCATCGCGCCCGGCTGCATACGGGCGAAAAGGTGGTGGTCAAAGTTCTGCACACGGACATTGAAAAAAAGGTCGCCGTGGACATGGAGATCCTTGCCGGTTTGGCCCAACTGGCCGAAAGGGTCCCGGAGTACCAGAATTACCGACCCCGGGCGGTTGTGGCGGAATTTCAGCGGGCAATGCACCGGGAATTGGATTTCGGCCGCGAACTAAGGAATTTGCAGCAGTTCGCCCGCGATTTTCGCGATAATCCCACGGTCCACTTCCCCCTTCCCCATGCGGAATTATCGACCAGGCGCGTGCTGACCATGGAATTGGTCGAGGGGGTGAAATTGTCGGAGATCATAAAAGCCCCGCTGCCCGGCGAAGTCATGGCAGAGATCGCCCGGCACGGGGCCGCCATCTGCCTGGAAATGATCTTCGATAACGGCTTCTATCATGCCGATCCACACCCCGGCAACATCCTGGTGATGGAGAACAACGTTATCGGGCTATTGGACTTCGGCATGACGGGGCGGATCGATGAGCGGTTGCACGACGATCTTGGCGAGATGTTGCTGGCCCTGGGAGATCAGGACGCGGAACATCTTACCTCGCTTATAATCCGCGTGGGAAAGGCCCCCGCCAATTTGGATCGCTCCTCGCTGACGCTGGATGTGACCGACTTTTTGGCTCATTATAGCAGCCAACCGTTGGATCAGTTCGATCTCGGCGGCGCGCTAAGAGAGATTACCGAATTGATTCGCCGTTACAACATCATGCTGCCCGCGCGAATCGCCATGCTCATTAAAGCCCTGATTACATTGGAAGGCACGTCTCAACTGGTCAGCCCGAAATTCAACCTTGTGGAAATGATGCGGCCTTACCGGAAAAAAATCCTTTGGCGACGCATGTCGCCCTTGCGCAGGATGCGTAAATTGCGGCGGTTCCTGGCCGAAATCGAACACGTCATCGAACTGCTGCCCCGCGGGATAAGCGAAATCTTCGAGCAAGTTCAATCCGGCAAATTCGACGTCCACCTCGATCATCGCGGCCTGGAACCTTCGGTCAATCGCCTGGTGCTGGGCATGTTGGCCAGCGCGCTGTTCCTGGGATCTTCATTGCTCTTAAGCCGCGACGTACCGCCGGTAATCAATCTGTGGTTCATGCCGAAATTGTCGGCCTTGGGCCTGGCCGGCTGCATGGTGAGCCTCGGCCTTGGCTGGCGTTTGTTGCGGGCGATCAATAAGACCGGCCATCTGGATCGGCCGAAAAAAGATTAAGATTATCTACGGCTAAAATAAGACTCCCGACCCCTTTATCCATTCAGAGGGAACCTCTTGACGGGGGGGCGGTGCGACCGTTATGCTGATTGGCATAATCTTTTATGGTACAATTCCATTAGGTCTGGATTCCCAAAAGGCAAAAAAGGTGAGCTAGTGGAAACGGGAAACTTCGATCACATTTTGAAAACGCTCAAGGAGCGAAAGCCATATCGGCCATTTACCGTGGCGTTGGTCAACGGAGACCGCTTCGAGGTGGATCACCCAGATGCCATGGTAGTCCGAGATGGCGTGGCCGTTTACATCGGCGCTGGAGGCGTGCCTGTTCTTTTCGATCACGAAGGCGTCGGCCGGCTCATCGGCGATCTCATGGGCCAATCGGATACCTGAAGTGACAAAAGGGGAGTGACAAAGGGGTGAAAAAAGTGCCATCACCGATTATCGGTTGTCTGATTTGCCAAAATCAGTGATGTCCCCCGGCTCCAAATCCACCTTCCGTTCCCGCGGGAGATTAAGGAAAGATCAATCAGTGAACTTATCCCGGTTTGTATGCCATCATGGCGATTCAAGTTCTCTTATTTTACTACTTCTTCTTCGGCTCTTGGCGGTAAGGTTTTCCTTGCTTGTAGAGTTCCAGGCGGGCGTTTAGCTCTTGTTTGTCTTTGTCCGTTGCCTTCTTGTCGGTCTCCATCAATTTAATAGCCTTCGTCTCCCATTCCGAAGCCCGATCAAAGTCATCGCTCTCGGCATAGGCTGCCGCAAGCGTGTCGATGTAAGTCCACGACTTCCCACCGTCTAATTGATAAGCCTTATTTGCATTTTCGAACGCCTTTTTTCCATAACGGTGATTTGCATCCGGACAAGTTGAGTACAACCAACCAAGGTTTTCGTATGCGTTGGCGTAATTGGGATTGACCGCCAGGGCCTGGTTGTAGTCGGCGATAGCCTTGTCGTACTCGCCTTTTTTCTCCCAGGTGTTGCCGCGATTGTTGTAGGCAATGGCGTCCTTGGGATTGATCACCAGGGCTTGGTTGTAGTCGGCAATTGCCTTGTCGTACTCGCCTTTTTTCTCCCAGGTGTTGCCGCGATTGTTGTAGGCAATGGCGTAATTGGGATTGACTGCCAGGGCCTGGTTGTAGTCGGCAATTGCCTTGTCATACTCGCCCTTGTGGTACCAGGAGAGGCCGCGATCATTGTAAGCGGCTGAAATGTTGTAGGAGTCGTTGGGATCGGCGACCCGCAGGGCTTGGTTGAAGTTGGCGATGGCCATGTCGTAGTCGCCCTTGTCGTTCCAGGCGTTGCCGCGGTCTATGTAATCGCCCGCATCCTATGCATCGAGAATGGCTGGGACGGTGAGGCAACCCAGAAAAATCGCTACTAGACTTAGGAAAAGACGTTGCATGGTTCGGCTCCTTTCAACTGGCTGTGGTGATGGACATCAACGGCAGCTAAATATGCAAGAGCTGCCTCTCTGATGGAACGCGGAATTATTGATGAGATTATCAAAAATCCATGCGAATGTCAATAAACTGCTTTTGTATAACTGAACTTTCGTGCGGGTGCCCTTAGTTGACGATTGGGGATAGAGGGCGTGTGCCACTGTTTGGCAGAAACCTTGCCGTGGCGGGCTGGGTGTAATTCCGGTGTAATCCCAATTCCGGTGACACAATACTCAATTCTCACAGCGGCAGTTTTCGTATCCGAAACCGGGTTTCCTCCACCGTCACGATAATGCTGTGTTCCAAATCGGGGCCAATCTTTTCCAATACCGCGGAAAGCCGTTCAATAATATGGTCGGCACGGGTGTTTTGGAGACGGAATATCACCACGCCGGTCATGGGGCATTCCGCCAGCGCGGCAATTTCGCCAAAATCCAAGTCGCAGGTGAGGATGACCCTGTTCTCGGCAATCGCCTTGGCGAAAATCCGACCGTTGGGCAAACTACCGAGTCCCTCCTCGCCGAGATGGCTGCTTTCGTATCCTTGGCGCCGCAACCACTCGGTGACTTTTCTGGAGATTCCCATGTCGCACAAAAAACGCATGGGACGCTCCTAAACGGTGATGATTTGTTCTTGCGTCAACCAAGCGGCGTACTGAAGGGCCTGATCGATGTCGGCCGGCTCCAGTTCGGGATACCCCTCCAAGATTTCTTGAACCGTGGCGTGGTTGGCGACTTGGCCGACGATCACGGAGACAGGAATGCGCATTCCACGAATGCACGCCCGGCCGCCCATGATCTGAGGATCGAACGTAATGCGATCAAACGATGCCATCGTAATCACCTTTCCTCCTAATCTTGCCTTTTTTCAAGGCGTCTGTCAATCCCCCCATTTCCCCCAACAGGTTTCGCTTGAATATAGAATTATGGGTCGGGAGTCTTTGTTTTTGACGCGGCCGGCGGCGCCGGGGAATTACCGATGGTATTGATAGTTTATTCCTCGGTTTCGTGCGGAATCGCCGGCAGGGTCACAAGGCAGACGGGACAGGGGGAATTGCGAACTACGGCTTTGCAATCCAAAACCGGCGGCACATCGGAGATCGATTCCTCGATTTCGCCCAGGATCAGCAAGTCGCAATCCAATTGCTTTACCAGCACGGCGATTTGCTGATTGGGATCGCCCTCGGGCAACGGGCAGATTTCCACTTCTCTTTTCAGTTGTTCGGCCCGTTGCATGTCTTGTTGTAATAAATCGTTATTCGCAAGGTCGGGCGTAAGCGGCACGGATACGACGGACAAAGCCACCAGCGGATCGAGCATCGTAAGCGCGGCCGCAAACAGATCGCTGCTGGTCGAGGTGCCGTAATGCAACAGAAGGATGTGGCTGACTCCGACGCCGGCGGCGCGCAACTCGGCCACCGATCGGGCCTTGCGTTCGCCTATTTTGGGAATCCGGTTTCCGCCGGCCAGATCGAAGTATAAATCGCGGTTGCGGCTGAGGATGCGCACGGTAAGCGGAGTCGGATTTCCGCCGTGCATGTCGATCCAGTAAAAGGCGATCTGTTCGATCTGCTCGTCGGCCATGTAGGCGTTCGACGCGCCGAGGACCAATTCCTGGGCATTGATGTCCATGGCGGTGTGCACGACGGCGTACAAGGGGTTGTTGGTGCGGATAATCAAGGGATGCACCTGTTTGCCCGCTTTTTCCGCGCGGTCCACCACGGCGGTCATTAATTTACGGTTATATTGGTCCAAGTCGGGACCTTGCGTTGAGACATCGCCGCGCAAAGCGACCTGGGCGGTCATCACGGCCACATCGGTCGTTTCGGGATCGGTTTCGGCCAGTGTTTTTTCAAGCATGAAAAGATTCTGGGTGGAGCGGATGGCCACGAGTTTTCGGTAGGGCATTTTCAGGCCCAAAACCGCTGGAGCGATCTCGTCGGAGGTTTGCTGGTTGAATTGTTCCAGATGCAGGTGCGCGGCTTTACCCCGCCGCCGTTCGTGCAGATATTCGGAGGTCATGAAAAGTGAAAGAAATATGACTGTAAAGGCCGACCCGCCGATAGTGGCCACTTCCTTGGTCAATAAATTGAGCACTGCCGTGGCCAGGAGGATTAAGAATATAATACTCAATCCAATGGGCAATTCCACGCCGCCGATGCGGATATTCAGGGGCACTTTGAACTCCCGGGGGTTGCGATCCTTAAAACGGAGCACAACCATGGCCAGGGCCTTAAAAACAAAACTCCACACCACGCCGAAGGCATAGGCTTCGCCCAAGGTATACATATTGCCCCGGCTAAGGATTATGGTGGCCAGTTGCATTCCGACTATCAGCAGCAGCACCCGATACGTGGTTCCGTAGCGGCGATGAGGTTTGAGGAACCAATCGGGCATAACTCCGTCTTCGGCCACGCGGTTCAACACGCCGTTGGACCCGATGATTGCGGTATTGACCGCCCCGGCAAGGATGAGAAACCCGACTACCACCACGAAGCCGTTCAACAACAACCGGGCCAACGGCGGACCGATCACGTACATTGCCAGCCCGCCGATCAGGTTGCCCGAGTAATCTTTCATGCGAATTTCGTTGGGAATCAGCAACACGGCCAGGAACGATATGCTTGCCGTCAGGGCCAGGCTGTAAATAAAAACGATAAACGCCGCCTTTTTAAAATTTTTCAGCTTGGGCGATTCCACCTCGCGATAAACCTGGGCCAGAGTTTCCTCGCCGCTCATGGCCAAAATCGAATGGCCGAAGGCTATCAACAGGCCGATAACGCCGATTATGCTCAACCAATTACCCGGCTGGCGGAGTTTATCCCTTAATTTGGGAAACCAGTGCGATATCAAACCCAACGGATCCTCTTGTTCTCCGGTGGCCTCGTTGATTTGTGGTTTGGGGACGAGATTTCCCTGCTTGTCTTTAATCATTGCCGGCGCGAGTTGCCCGGTTTGAGGATCGCGATTCCACATTTCTTTTTCCATGCCCGTCACCCGGTCCGGGCGTTTTACTACTTCATACTGAACTTTGGGCGTAAGGTCCGGGGTCATGGGCACATTGTTCACAGGGCCTCGAATCAGCAGCGTGGCGCCGCACCAGACCAGCATCACGGCGGCCATGACCGTGGTGGCAAACATGATTTTCAGGGCCTTGCCGCTCGATTCATGGATCCCCAACAAGTTCTGGCGGAAAAAATAGAATGTAATCAAGCAGGCGATAATTACCGATCCCCAGCGACGGATGGCGTCGGCCGTATCCGGGCTGAACTGTAAATCAGGATTGATAATCCTCACCGTGTCCAGTAACAAGCCCACTATGTATTGGCCCGCCGAAACCGCGCTTGTCGGCCCGGTAAGAACGTAGTCGAACATCAAGGCCGACACGGAAAGTTTCGCCAGGAATCCGCCCATGGCTTCCTTTACCACGCGATAAACGCCTCCGCGCACGAAAAGCGAACAGCTTTCGATGTAGATCGATCGCACGGCATAGCTGAAAAGCATCACCGCAAGTATGAACCACGGAGCGGCCGGGCCGATGGCCCCTTCCACGATGCCCCCGATGTAATACGCCGTGCTGGCCAAGTCGCAAAGCACCACGGCCGCGGTTCGCCAGAAGGAGATGAACGTCAGCATCACGCTGCTGACAATGATGACCTGCACCGGGCGGCTTATGCCGCCCAAGACGCCGGAAGAGGAACGATCCGAGGAAGAATCGGACATTATGGACCTTCTAAACATCAAGCGCTATGGCCATGGGACACTTCGATTGCGCGACCGATGCGAAGGCCCTTTCAAATCGGGCCAAGGCTCCGGCCTTGGCCTGCCGACGAGGTTAGCTGACGGGCTGGGGCTTGAAAGTACCCTGGTCTTGATCCAAGACCTGCGCCCCTGAAACGGACAAAACCGATTCGCTGGGTTCCCCGTTCCCAACTTACAGATGGGATTAGGCTGCATTATGTTTATTATAGGTTTTTAAAAAACATTGACAATGAGATCTTGTCGGCCCTGAATCCCACCCCATTAAGAGCCTATCCAAAAACTTATATGTTGGGGTGGCAGTTCAACTTCCACCCCCCAAAAATCCGACTTTCGGATAGGTTCTCAAAATGCCGTAACCCATTTTAAATTCACAAGTTACAATAAATTCACAAGCGGCCATTTTGCCGGGATGATAATAAGCTATTTTTTTACGGGGCAACTAACTTAAGGGGCATCCGCTAAGCCAGGAGACCTGTTCTCATGTCCAACGATAAGAAAGCCCTGCGCAAACGTTTATTTGTCGACCCGAAAGTGCAAGGCGCTCTGATCGCCCGGGTCGTGCTGTATTGGGTGGCATGCCTGATAACCATCGCCCTGATGCTCCTATGTTGGGATATAATTAACGGCCCGGCTAGAGTTTTTTACATGCATTTCGACGACATGTGGTTCTATTACGGACCGCCCGCCATCGCCTCTTGTTTGCTCTTGCCCTTGGTGATTGTGGATATCATTCGCTTGAGCAATCGGTTTGTCGGGCCGCTGTTGCGCCTGCGGCGTTCGATGCGGGCCTTGGCCCGCGGCGAAAACGTCGAACCGATCGAATTCCGCGGCGGCGATTTTTGGCACGATCTTGCCGACGAGTTCAATGCCGTGCGCGCCCGAATCCGGCAATTATCGGCCCGGAACGAATCAGAAATCGAAGATGAAGAACCGCTGGGCATTGGTCTCTAAAGAAAAATACTGGTTGTTGTGTGCCATCTAAATCCATTGTTTAGCCCCGCAGCTTGCTGCGGGAGTAGTTTCTTCAAATGCAAACGCATGGCGGAACCTTAGTCAACTCAGTATCTAAAGTTTGTTCAATTTCAGTAGTTCCAAGTTTGGCAGATAGCCGTTAAAAATTGATATTTGTGAACGCAAGGCTCTTCCCGACAATGGTTTGTGT
>JBEKFZ010000144.1:0-8322 GCA_050013075.1 Thermoguttaceae bacterium
TCAGTCGCTACGAGGTGGCCCGTGTGGAAACATTACTAAACGAACGTCCTCGTCGTCGCCTCAAATATCGAACACCCCGTGAAGTCCTTGCTCCTAAAATGCGCTGCATTTGATTGTTGAAACCACCTCAGTTATTTTGTCTAGTTTGCGAGGAGATTTAATTATGTTTAAGACGCTTGGATCAATGCTCACAGTTGGTTTGTTACTAGTTTTAATGTCCATAGTAATCAGCCCGGCCTTCGGAGAGTTATTAAGTCATTACGCCAATCCAACACCTGGAGAACAAGTTAAGTTTAATTACACCACTGAAGGCCCCGGTGACAACTCGGGCGGTCCTTTCGTGGGTACGCTTACCCATGCAGATGGCACGACAGACGTGTGGAAAACCTTTTGTGTGGAAGCCGACGGCGGCGAAGAGGTTTTTAATCCTGGCACAACCTATAAGGTATGGAGTACTGATTTAAATTGGACGAGCGATACCCATAACTACGTGACTAATGCCGCAAAGTGGCTATATTATCAATCACTGCATGATCCTATCAACTCACTTGCAGGATATATAACCGACGACATTACCAGCGATAGTTATCTGCAAGAAGCGATATGGCACGGCGTTTTACTTGGCGGTCCGACAGGGACGGCACTCAATATGCCGTATAGCGGACTGGCTGAGACGTGGTATGATGCCGCGGTTACCGCGGTTGACGCTGGCTGGGCCGATGCGAATTTGGTTTGGGTTATAAATCCCGCTGACGTAAACTATAGCGGTTCTGGAGCTCAGGCCCAAAGCCAGTTGTATGAGAGTGTATACGAGCCCGTACCCGAGCCCGCCACCCTGATCTTACTGGGCACTTGCCTTTTCGGTTTCTTAGCTTATGTCCGGCCATGGCAAAGTCGAAAAATATAGAAAATTAGGATCTGTGCAACTACATTGTGGTAAAAAAATAAACCCGAAGGGCAACGACACGGCTGTCCTTCGGGCTTGTTTATTTCCGAAAAATGTTACGGAAATTTTATAACGCCATAAAAGAAATTTGAGGTTTTTCGATAATATGCCCAACTCCAATTATTTTTTGCAACAACGTCGCCTTGCCGCCATAAGGATGAAGGCAATCGCGGCAAACCCTAACATAACCGCCGTTCCGGGTTCAGGTACCGGAGTAAGATGCGAGGTTAACATCCGTTTCGAGAGCAATTGGATCGGGTAGTATTGGGCGGCGAAATTGTAAAGTTCGGCCTGATCGCCCGCACTCAAAATTATACCGTCTATTTGAGTGTTGTCGGAACTTGCGGATCCCAGGCCAGTGGTTACGGCCTTGTTGCTAACGTCGGTAATGTTGCCTGGGACGGCCAACCAATCTCCAGCAGTTTTATTACTTACGTTATAAGTGCCGGCGGATAAACCGGTAAAAGAGTATTGACCAGTACTATTTACCGTTGTCGAGGCAACTTGACTGCCATTCATGTACAAATCGATTTCACCTCCGGAGATTGCATACTCATTATCGAGTTTGCCATTATGATTCTTATCATAGAATACAAAACCGGATAGCGAAATCGAGAGGGTTGGACTATCGCCGTAAGCAATAAAACTAGCACCTAATGCCTGTTCAGAGGAGGTCGGTGAGAATACCACGACCAAGCCTATGACCCACAAGATGAGACAATAAACGAACTTCTTCCGCGCATGCCGTGTGCACGCGAGGGCGGGCCTAAAGATTACCGAGTTCACGAGCGCTGCCTCCATTTATGGGGTTATAATTGATAGAGTTTACCTAGCCTCTATCTTACTTAGATTCCCGAGAATTACAAGAGTCTGCCTATTTTTTTCTCAAAAAAAACTAAATTGTCTAAAATCGAGATGATTTTATAAAGATATTGGCAAAAAAATAAACAGAATAATGGCCTAATTCCCTGTTTATCATCACTCTTGTTGTTATGTTTAGGTGAAAGCCGGAGTTATTTTCACAACACCATGCAAGATAAGATGTTATGGCGATCGACAATCCTGCCACACCCCTTACCTATCACCCATCGCCACCCATAACCCCCCACTGATTGAACCATGCCCGTCGATTAAAGGGCAGTTTTTCCCGCTGTGTGCCCGGTACCGAGGGCACGCCAATGGGTAAAACTATTCGTACGACCTTGTCCGGGGGAACGCCAATCAATTCGCCGACACGAAAAGCCCGATTTTCAGCCCGCAAAGCGCCATCCAGCCATACGCTGGCATAGCCTAAGGCGGTTATGGCCAGAAGCATGTTTTCCACGGCAGCCGCACAATCCTCCACGGCAAACGATAGGCCGTGATATACCGGCCGCGGATCGATCACACATGCGATCATTGCCCGGGCCGTGGCGCAGACGGGTTTGGCAATAATCCGGGCAATTTGCTCAAGCAGTTGCGCTTCGTCGATAATTACGAACGAGGCCACCTGTTCATTGCAGCCCGATGGAGCTTGAATACCCGCCTGCACGATCTTTTCCAGATCGCTTCGCGGCACTGGCGCTAGTGTAAACTCGCCGCGATAACTATAACGCTTTACGATGGCTTCGAAGATGTCCATGGGAGGTTGTATAAGCGAATAACGATAGAGGACAGTAAGGGGTGGGCAGTTTACTGCCCGCTGACAACTGTAAACTATAAACTGTTAACTGTAAACCGTATACTCACTGGGATGTATTTGCTCGGATGTCCACGGTTTCTCCTCTTTGGTATCGTTTGGCGCGATCGACCACGACCGCGTCCTTGCAAATGCCGATCACTTTGTCGAGCGCATTGTCGAACTCCGCTTTGTTCGGGTCGCGAAGCTCGCGGTAATGGGCCAATTCGACGACGGTGGCGCATGCCCGTTGGGCCAACTCGGGTTTGTCCATGTACGACAGCACAAATCGCAAGCAGTCCATCGTACGTATCGCTTTTGCCCGCTCAATGGCATAATTACGTTCTTCGTCGCTAGTGGCCAGAGTCATAACCTTTTTCAACAATTCGAGTCTCTCGGCGTCCGAGCGGTTGTCGCGCAACACGGCCACGCGGGTCAATGCTCGCAACGTCCAGCAACGGTAGTTAGGGTTATTTGAAGTTTGCACCAGTTCCAGGAGTCTGGGGGCGACCGAAGCATCGGGCCAGTTGCACAAGGCCCGGACGCCCGAGTCGCGGCGCTGCGCATTGTCGCCGGCGATTGCCTCCTCGACGATTTTCAAGGCCTTTGGGCCGCCGACTCGCCCCAAGGCGGGAAGTACGATGGTCTTCTGTTGGTCGCCGAGCCGTTGCCAAACCGCCAGCAGCGGATCGGCCCGTTGGTCGGCATTCTTGATGCGCGAGCAGACTAACATGACGGCTTTTTCCGCGGCCTCGCGCAGCGGGCCGCTTTCGGTCATGAGCAATCCATCGACCATCTTGGGAATATCCTCGGCCCCGGCCAATTGCCCGAGCGCCTGCATTGCAGCGGCGCGGACATCAGTCTTATCAGAAACGGCAAGATCCAGCAGAACGGGCACGGCGGCCGTCGCCTTGCGGCGCTGGAGGATCTCGATCAGCGTGGTTTGCCGCCGGGGGTCCTTGGCCGCCTTCAATTCCCCCACGATTTTCTGGTCAACTCCATCCGCGCGGATCTGTTCCAGGCTGCGCTCGGCGGCGGTTTTTTCCGCATCCGTGCCCGCGCCGAGTGATTGCGTCATAAGGGGCACGTCGGCCGCTTCGCCCAGCAGGCCCAACGCCCGGATGGCCGCGGTCCGGACCTGCTCCTCAGGGGCCTTGAGTGTTTCCACGATGGCGCCTTTGGCAGTTTTGTCGCCCCGGGCGCCAAGGGCGTCGATCAATCCTGCCCGGGCGTCGGGGGGGAGTTTCGGCAGCAGTTCTGCGAATCGCTTTGTAGCCGCCGCCCCTTTGACCTCATCGCGGACCTGCTGAAGCCCAATGGCCCGCATATCCTTGTCCTTATCGCTTAGCAGGTTGATGATAGTATCGAGCAACGACTCGCCGGAGTCTTCAGCGGCCGGCGGCGCGCCGTTGGTCCAGGAGGTGATCGCCAGACAGATGATTGCTGAAAAAAGTATGAGGGGCGTTTTCACGGCTATCGCTTTGGATTTTGTTGGGATGGCAGTTGAACTGCCGCCTCAAAGTGCCAAGTTTTCCAGGGGCGGGAGTATAACTCCAGCCTCAACATATAAACCTGAGTTTTGCTTAACGAAGTTATTTATTGCCCCGGAGGGGCTTAGTTGTATAGCCAGGGACGTTAGTCCCTGGTATGGGGCAAAATGGCGGACCAAGCCCTGAAAGGGCGGCATTGATAAATGTTTTTCAGTTCAATGTCGCCCTTTCAGGGCTTCTGTTTTTGCGCATCCTATCTTCCGGCGGCTAACACCGCCGGCTACACGACTAAGCCCCTCCGGGGCAAATTATCAAGATACATTATCCTAAACTTAGGTTATAATGTTTAGGATAGGCTCTTAGTTCTTTTTCGCGGCGGCTAAAAGACCGCGAGTGGCTGCCAGGCGAACGTATTTAGGCTGATCTTCACCGATGAGTCCCTTGTACAGGAGCATGGCTTGGGCCTTGTTGCCATCGGCCGAGAGCCGTTCGGCACAGACCAAACAAGCATCGGCGGCAATAGGCTTAAGATCATCGGGCGTCTTTTTTACAATGTCGCTTAAAGACTTGGCTGATTCCGGAGTGCCGATTTTCCCCAGGGCGTTGATTGCCGCAAAGGCCAGGGTCTTATCCGTCTGGCCGGCCAGGGCCGTTAAGACGTCCACGCTTGCACCGTCGCGGCGCGCGCCGAGCGATTCGATTATTCCCGTCTTCAATATAACGCTGCTCGCCTTGGGCAAGGCGTCGCGCATGGCCTTGAGAGATTCAGGACCGCCGATGCGCTCCAGGGCATAGCGGGCCATGTGCGAAAGGTCTTTTTCGGTCAATAGCCCGGCCAGGGCCGGCACGGACTCGGCCGACCCAATCCGGCCGATCATGCGGCAGGCAAAATCCTTTGCCGCGCGGGAAGAATTGGTCTTCAATACCGCGGCCAATCGGGTTTCCAGGTTCTTGCGGGCCGCCGCATCGCCGTGCGTGGCCGTCACCGCGTCGTCAATCGCCAGGATATCGTCGTAATTCGAGCCCCAGTCGAAGGTCTTCAAGGCCTCGAACGATTTCTCCACCGCGGCTTTATCGAACACGCGATCTACTCTGGGATTGGGTTTATACTTGAAATTGGCGGAATTGGCGTCCCCATCGGCGCCAACAATTGCGGCGCCAACGCCGATCGTGTTTAATTGCGTGGTCATAAGATCAAAGTCCCAAGTATTAAGTTATCAGTTTTCAGTCATCAGTTTATGGTTATCGGTGGGCAGTAAACTGCCCACCCCACATTCTTCCATCACAGTTGCCAGGGTTCGCGTTTGGCTCGATCTAGGAAGCGATTGGCCTCCTCGTCGCCGGGGAACTCTTCCTTGTCCGGGTCCCATTTCAAAGGCCGATTCAGGTTGTAAGCGATGATGCCCAGGTGGCAGACGGTGGCGGTGCGGTGGGCCAACTCGATGTCGCGAAACGGTTTTTCGCGAGTGCGGACGCAATACAGGAAATCGCCGTAAATGCCGCCCGTGCCCTTGTATCTTGGCATGGTCTTGGGGGGCAGTTTCTCGCCCGGCGTGCCGACGACGGACAGCCCCTCCTTTTGGTCCGGATTGCGATATATCAGTAAACCATTGGCAAAGCGGTAGGTCAAATACTTGACGTCTTTGCCGTTGGGCGGAATGATTTCCACTGGTCCTTGATCGGCAACGCCCGCGGCAAACATCGCGCCCCCGAAGCGGTGAGCGCCCCAATCGGTCATCCCTCCGCCGGAATAATCGCACCACGAGCGCCAACACTTTCCGTCAATCGAATAACTGCCGCCGATCCGGTACGGATGGTACGGCGCCCAGGGCGCGGGTCCCAGCCACATGTCCCAGTCAACGTCGCCGTCGACGGGCTTGCCCGGCAGATAGCAAGGCGTCGAAGGCGGGCCGCAATTGACGTATATCTCCTTGATCGCACCGTAATCTCCGTTCCAGCAATGCTCCGCCAACTCGCCGTGATCGTCCAGCACCCGCTGGCTGCCGCCCGATACCACGCACCCATAACGGCGGGCGGCCTGGACCATCGCGCGCCCTTCCTTGATAGTCAGCGACTCGGGTTTCTGGCAGTACACGTCTTTGCCTTGGCGGCAGGCCTCGATGGTTATGATGGCGTGCCAGTGATCCGGCGTGGCGACGTGCACGGCATCGATATCCTTGCGGGCAAGCAACTCGCGAAAGTCCTTGTAAACCGCGCAGTCATTGTTGTCGTATTGCTTATTTACCCGATCCTTGCCGCGGTCGCGCATCGATTGCTTCACGTCGCACATGGCCACGTACTGAACTTCGGGGCGCTTCAGGAAAGCGCCCATGTCGCCTCCTCCCTGGCTGCCCACGCCGATGCCGGCCATGACGATCCGCTCGCTGGCCGGGGGCCGATCTTCTTTTCCGAGTGCTGCAGCGCTGATTACATACGGCGCCGCGGCCGCCAGGCTCGCACGTTTCAAAAACTCTCGTCGCGTGGTGCTGTTGTTTTTACTCATTTTCTTCCCTCTTAGTTTAGCCCGGTTTCTTGCAACCGGTGTCTCATCTAAAAATCTCCGGGAGCAAGCTCCCGGGCTAAACCATAATGTCACATTGATTATAGGAGCCTATCCAAATACCCATTTTTGTCATCCTGAGCATAGCGAAGGATCTTGATAATAGAGGCTAGATTCTTCGCTTTGCTCAGAATGACGACCGGTTTTAGGATAAGCTCTAGGTATATTGGAATCCGCCCGCATAAATTCCAAACAGTAAAGTTCTCATTTCCCCGCCGGCTTGCAATAGGCAAGCGTAAGCAGCGCGTAGCCTGTAACCAGATTCGGATCGCTTTCCATCCAGCGATTATCCGCGTTGATCCAGGAACCATCGGGCCGTTGGCGGCGGATCAATTCGCCCAGCAAATCGCGGCGCCAATCGTGTTTAATTCCTTTTTCATCGATAAATTCAGGTTTGCCCAAGGCATCCAGGGTTTTGGCCATGGTGTGGTAATAATAATAAAGACCGGAAAGGCCTGAACCGCCCATGCCGGGATTGGATGTCAAGTCGTAGTGCGATTGCAGCCATTTGACGGCGGCCTTAACCCGCGGATCGTCCGGCCCCACGCCGGCATAGATCATGCTTTTCAGCCCGGCGTAAGTCATCGAGCCGTAGCTCCTAAGTCCGCCGACGGGCAGATTGCCGGCCTGGCTGACGCCGCCGCTGGCCGGCGTGTAGTAGAAACCGCCGTCGGGATTTTTGGCGGCAAACGGCAGGGTGTTGTGTTCCGATTCAAGGTTCTGGCAACGCGACACGAAAATCAGCGCCTTTTTGACCGCCTCGTCATCCGGCCCGTCGCCCGCGGCCTTCAGGGCGTCCAAAAAGAAACTGGTGTTCGACAGGTCGGGCCGTTTGTTCTTGCCATAACCCGCCCCGCCGTATGAAGGACTCGATTTGTCCTGCCCCATCCTCTCATCCCATTGCTCTCCTTTAAGAAACTTGTCGGCGTTCTTTATGAGTTTACTGTAACGCCCGTCGCGATTCGCCTCGGCAAAACACATTAGTGCCAGGCTGGTTTCGTAGTTCTTGTAAAACGTGTCCTTGGCATGGATGCCGCCATCGCTTTGGACAAAACCTTCCAGATACTTCAAGCCCTTGGCCACGCCGGGATCATCCGCGCTTCGGCCATGCCGTAAAATGCCCGCGGTTACCACGGCAGTCACCCCGGGCCCGGCCTGGGCCGAAAACGCTCCATCGGGCCCTTGCCCCTTGCTCATTAAATACTGAATCGCCCGATCCACGGCCTGTCCGTATGCCCTGGCGTCAATCAACCTGTCATCCCCCGCCGAAACAGCCTGCTCCAATACCGCAAAGAAGACGAAAGCCATCACATATTCCGCGTAGCGTTTGTGCAATATCATGGCAAATTTCCTTAACTATTTATTGAGTCTCAGATAATGAATGTCGCGTTTTCGCCTCAGAGCCGGGCCGTATCGGGTGCGGAATTACCGGGGCGACACGCCCCGGCTCTGACTTTTCATGCGACATTCTTTTTCTGACACTCAATAGCCCCGGGTGAATACACCCGGGGTTGGTGAATACACCAGGAGTTTACACATCTACAGAACAATGGCCAAGACGTCGCTTTCACTCATAATCAGCAATTCTTCGCCGTTTACTTTCAATTCGGCGCCGGCGTAGTTGCCGAACAGAATGCGATCGCCTTCGCTCACCTGATGCGGGGCCCGA
>JBEKFZ010000145.1:0-8258 GCA_050013075.1 Thermoguttaceae bacterium
TAAAGGCGCTTATTGGGACTATGAAGTCATCAATGCCGAAAAGATGGTCTGGCCCGTGCCCGTGTGGACCGCCAAACACGAAACCGATGCCTGTTTCGAACGCATGGCCGAGCGATTCTTGGAGGCCATACCGCGGCGCGCCGGTCAAGGAGGCGTGAAACTGTCGCTGGGATCGCACAACATCCGCTCGATTGCCTACACCCTCGCCTTGCTGGAAAAACACGGTTTGCCGGAGTCGGCCCTGGAAGTGCAAAAACTCCACGGCATGGCCGATCAGCTTCAAGCGGCGCTAAAGGATCGCGGCCTGCGTATTCGCGAATATGCGCCGGTCGGACAGATGATACCCGGCATGGCTTATTTCGTCAGACGGTTGTTGGAAAACACGTCGAACCAATCCTGGCTCCGCGCCGGGTTCTCGGACGAAGTTCCCGACGAGGTGCTGCTGGCTTCGCCGCATGGGGTAAGTGTGGAGGGCCTCGCGACGGCCACAACCGGCCACGCGGCGGCGCAACGGCACAAAATTTCTCCGGCCGTGGAAGACCTGGGCGACGGCCTGCCCATGATCAACGAGCCTATGCGCGATTTTTCCCAGGCCGGTAAGCGCGAGTCGTTCTTACATTCGGTGGCGGCGGTGAAGGCGCCCGTGGTCAAATCCGCGGCCAATGCCGAAAACGCCCGGCAAGCCATAGCCAGCGCTGCCGCCGCGTTTCCAGCCTGGCGCGACATGGATGCGATCGAACGGTCGAAGATCATCATCAAGGCAGGCGCGCTGTTGCGTGATCGTCGGGACGAAGCCGCCGCGATCATGATCCGCGAGGCGGGAAAACCCTGGCGCGAAGCCGACGCCGACGTGTGCGAGGCCATCGACTTTTGCGAGTATTACGCCCGCCGCGCAGTGGAACTGTTTTGGCCCCAACGGCTGGGACTCTTTGTCGGCGAGTTGAACCACCAATGGTATCAAGCCCGAGGCGTTACCTCGGTCATCAGCCCTTGGAACTTTCCCTTGGCCATTTGCATGGGCATGACCGTGGCGGCCCTGGCCGTGGGCAATACGGCCCTGGTGAAGCCCTCGACGCAAACCCGGGCCATCGCCCGGATGATGTGCGAAATCCTTTGGCAGGCCGGCGTTCCCGCGGACGTGCTGCATTTCCTGCCCGGGGCCGGACGCGAAATCGGCGATATCCTGGTCCGCGATCCGCGGATATCGCTGATTGCCTTCACCGGGTCGAAAGAGGTGGGACTGAATATCCTCCGTACCGCCTACGATACGCCCGAGGATCAGCATTTCGTCAAAAAAGTCGTGTGCGAGATGGGCGGCAAAAATGCCATTATCGTCGATGAATCGGCCGACCTGGACGAAGCTGTGCTGGGCGTGCGCCAATCGGCCTTTGGATACTGCGGCCAAAAATGTTCCGCGTGCAGCCGCGCAATCGTACTCAGCGGCGTACACGACAAATTCCTCAGTCGCCTGGTGGAATCGACCCGCACGTTGGTCATCGGCGATCCGGCCGAACCGGGCACGGATTTTGGTCCGGTGATCGACCTTAGCGCGGCGGCCAAGATACGCGAGTATATCGATATCGGCAAGAGCGAAGGAAAACTGGAATTGGCCTGCGACGTGCCCGAGGGTTTGGCCAAGCGCGTGGGCAAACCATTCATTGGGCCGCACATTTTTTCCGGCATTAAACCCCATCATCGTCTGGCTAATGAGGAGATTTTCGGGCCGGTTCTTTCGGTAATGCGAGTCGGCAGCTTTGAAGAGGGCTTGGAACTTGCCAATGCCACGTCGTATAAATTGACCGGCGGCGTGTTTACCCGCAAACCGGCGCACTTGGAAAGCGCCCGGCGGCAATTCCGGGTGGGGAATCTGTATCTAAATCGCGGGATTACCGGGGCCTTGGTGGGACGGCAACCGTTCGGCGGTTTCGGGCTTTCGGGAATCGGCAGCAAGGCCGGCGGGGCCGATTATCTGTTGCATTTCGTGGAACCCCGTTCGTCGAGCGAAAACACCATGCGGCACGGTTTTGCCCCGGGCTTGGATTGAACCGATCTTCAATGCGAGAGGAACGGTTCGGTATTTTTTGAATGCGCGACCGACGGTCGCGGCTTTATGCCCAAGCCGGCGGCACAATCCGCTTAATCGTTTTTCCCGGAAGCTTGGTTTTGACCGGCACGGCGGAGTAACCTATAAAAACGTATGGGGAAATGCCGGTGCGTTTCCCCGACGTGCGGCGTATGCAACGACCGTATGCGCGGACGATGCGCATTCGATTGGCTATGAGTACACATTGGAATTGATCGAGCCACCATGGAAGTATCTCCCCTCCCAATCCCAGGCGCCGAAGACGGGACGGAACAAATCGCCGCCGCCCTAAATGTCCAGCGCCGGCGGGTGCGTGAATTTCTCTCGGCACAGCAGGACCGCTTGCGCCGCGCGGAAAGTGAACTATCCGATCAATTGCGGCATATTGCCGCGGAGTTGGCCGACGATCACCGCCAAACCCACCAGACCCGGGAAGAGCTCGCCCGGCGCTCCGAGGAGCTTCAACGGCAGGCCGAAGCGATCGAACAAATGAAGACCGATCTGGCTGCCCGGCAGACCGAATGGGAAAAACTTTATCACGGCGTAATCGAACAGCAGCAATCGTTTGCCGATCAGCTTAAACGGCAACAAGATGAATTTGATCGCCGGCAGCAGGATTTTCTCCAACAACAATCGGCCGCCGCCGCTGAAATCGACTTGACGCGGGAAAAAGAGGTGCTGACCGCCCGTTTGGCCGAATTGGCAGGGCAACTTGCCCAAACTCGGCAAGAATTGGCCGATGCCCGGGCAGGCAGCGGCAAAGACAAAGAGGATGACGATGATTTACGCCGCCGCTACGAAATGTCCATCGACGATCTGCGCGAACTCAGAGCACGCAACGAGGAGCTCCAGGAGCAACTGGCCTCCGCGCGCCGGGGCGGCGGAGGAAACGCAAGTCAAATATCCTCCGGCGTTCTCAATTGGGAAGCGGAAAAAAAGCGGATCTTGGCCGCTCTTGAAGCCGACTTCGAAGAAGATAACGAAGAAGATCGCCAAGAAAAACTGAAAATCCAGGAGGTGATTCGCAGAACCGATCGGGTGGCGGCGGAAAAAAACCGCGAAATCGGCGAATTAAGGGCACTGCTGGAAAGTCAGGCGAGCAACATCGGCACGATGGCCGTGGGCGCGGCGGCTCTGGGCCAAATCCTGGACACCGACGCCGTCATTCAGGAAGAGCGGAAAAATCTTGCCCGGCTCCAGGAGGAATGGCGAGATAAATTACGCCAGGCGGAAATCGAGATCTCGCTGGAACGCGCCAAAAACGCCCGGGAACGATCGCAACTGGATGAAAAACTCCGCGCCTTGGAGCAACAAGGCGTAAATCCCACTATCGTCGGCAAAGAAAAAGAACCGGCCAAACCGACTCGCGGCCGCTGGCTTGCCCGCCTGGGCTTGACGGGTTCCGAAAATGAGCAAGAAAATGGAACCTAATCCACCAGGACCAAGGCATAGTAGTTTTGCGGACTGTCGGTGGAGCGGACGACCTCGATGGGCAGACCGGCTGCGCGGGCCGTGGCGAATACGTCGATTCCGGCAGCCTCCATCGCGGGGCGGGCCAGGTCCGGATGCTGGCACGCCGCGGTCATGCCCTTTTTCGTCCGGGCCGCCATGCACGCACATTTCCTGCACAGGTCGCACGGCCCGCACAAAAAGGCAAATGCCTTGTAATGGCCCGCCAGGAAGACATTTAACTCCAAATCCTGAGCTATCTCCCGAATCAACTTCCACTTATTGCCGTGCAGCAGTATTGCCGAGCTGTACTCGTCGAGCATCTTGCGGGTCGTATCGGGCGTGGGCGAATACGGCGGGCAGGTCAGGCACTGGCCATATTCCGAGCACCCGTATTGGCACCGCAATCGGACCCACACGGCAGTGAATACCTGCTGGGGCGGCGAAACTACGACGGCATCCAAAGCCCCCATCTTTCGGGCTTTTTTGCAGAAGACTTCAAGCTGTTGCGAAGTAGCCATGTTATGAACCTGATGAATGGACTATCAATCGCCGCTTTCAATCACCGCCAAGGCAGTGTCGATGTTTCCGAACGGCGCGCTTACCTGTATGCCCGCCACGCGGTCCCGCACCCGGTCCACCGACTGGCGGGCGATCTCGATTCCCACGGCCAATTGACCTTCGCGGCTATCGACCGATGCCATGCGTTGCATGACGGCGTCGGGCACGATTACGCCCGGCACTTCATTCCGCATGAACGAGGCGTTACGGTAACTTACAAGCGGCCAAATGCCGGCAATGATTGGAATATTGTAAGATTGTACCTCGTCGAGGAATCGCAACAAGGCGTCGGGGTCGAACACGGGCTGCGTGATGGCGAACTCCGCGCCGGATTCCGCCTTGGCGCGAAAACGATCCAATTCCCGCCGCCGATCCAGCGCGGTGGGATCCAGACCCACGCCGATGACGGCGAAGGTTTGCGGATCGATGGGCTGCCCGCCCAAATCCACGCCGCAATTCAACCGCCGCTGCACGGCGGCCATGCCGATGGAATCGGTATCGAACACTCCGGTGGCATGGGGATAATCGCCCAACTTCGGCGGGTCGCCGGTCACAAAAAGAATATTGCGAATACCGCACGCCGCGCATGCCAGCAGGTCGGCCTGCATGCCGATCAGATTCCGATCGCGGCAGCAAAAGTGCAGGATAGGCTCGATTTCGGCCTCGCGCAAAATATGCTCCGCGGCGATAAGCGAGGAAAGTCTGGAGCTCGCCCGGGGACCGTCGGGAATGTTTATCGCGCTTATGCCGCGTTGGCGAAGCGTCTTGCTCTTGTCGATGGTGGACCGCATATCGTAACCGCGCGGGGGAAGCAATTCCACGCTCGTCACCCACAGGCGATTGGCCAGGCGAAAGCCCAATTGCGATTTTTCGGCCAAAAGCGCCGGAGATTTCAGCGTCACGCTTTGGGCAACCGCGCTGATTACATGCCTGGATTTCATTCGCGCCAATGGTTTAATGGTCGAAGCCAGCGTGCGGATATGATCGGGCGTGGTGCCGCAGCAACCGCCCACCGCCGATGCCCCCAGGTTTATATAGCGCTTGGCATATTCGGCCAGATACTCCGGCGAACATAGATAAATGCGGCGGTTCTCCACCTCCTTCGGAATACCGGCGTTCGGCTGCACAATTAGAGGCAAAGCCGTGAGCCGCACGGCCCGTTCCACGGCGGCCAACAAGCCGTCCGGACCGCTGCCGCAATTCATTCCCCAGGCAATGGGTTGCGGAACGTCGTCGGGCAAAGGGGCGATCATCCGCTCAAGCGATTCGCCCGAGGCGGATTCGCAATTTTCCACAAGTGCGAAAGAAAGCACGTAAGGCGTCCGGAAATGAGTGCGCATGCCGGCTGCGCATATTTCCAGGGCCTTGCGCGTGGGTTGAGTCTCAAAAAGAATAAAATCGGCTCCGCCCGAGAGCAGACTTTCCACCTGCTCGGCGATCATCTCCCCGTGGACGGCTTCGTGCTGCAGCCCGGCAGGCAGGGGACCGATGGATCCGGCCACGAACACGGGCCTCTCGGCCGAATCGGCCGCCTCGCGGGCGATCGACGCCCCGGCACGATTTATCTCGCAAACTTTTTCCGCAATGCCGAACTGCACCAGCGCCGCTCGATTCGCTCCAAAGGTGTTCGTCGTTAGCACGTCGGCGCCGGCGTCGCGATATTCGCCGTGGATGGTGCGAATCAGTTTGGCGTCGGAAAGACACAACTCGTCGAAGCAGCGGTTGGTAAACACGTGATGCCGGTATATTTCCGTACCCATTGCGCCGTCGAAAACCAAATTGCCCCGGCCGAGGGCTTGCTGGAAAGTTGTGGTAACAGACATTTGCGGGATTCTAAACTTAATGAATCTGGTTAGACTCATTGCGTTCCCAGGCGGAGCCTGGAAACGAGGTGTTTTTTTCACCAATTTCGACCGCAACCACTGGTCGCGGCTTTACAATTGATTTATAGTATGAATTTGCTCAAATCCTCGTCCTGCGCCAAATCGGCAAGGCGCTGGCGGACGTAGGCGGCGTTGATTTCGATGCGGCCTTGCTTCATGTCCGGGGCTTCAAAACTGATGTCTTCCAGCAGCCGCTCCATGATGGTGTACAAACGCCGGGCACCGATGTTCTGCGTGCTCTGATTCACCTGGAAGGCGAACTCGGCCAGGGCGTCCACCGCGTCGTCGAGAAAAACAATCTCTATGTTTTCCGTCTTAAGCAGCGCCACGTATTGTTTGGTCAAGGCCCCTTTCGGCTCGCACAGGATGCGCACGAAATCCTCCTTGGTCAGGTCCTTCAGTTCCACGCGGATGGGAAACCGGCCTTGCAGTTCGGGCATCAAGTCGCTGGGCTTGGCGCGGTGAAACGCGCCGGCCGCGATAAACAAAATATGATCGGTCCGCACAAATCCGTACCGCGTTTGCACGGTGGTGCCCTCGACTATGGGCAACAGATCGCGCTGCACGCCCTGGCGCGAAACGTCCGCCCCGTGCGTCTGCTCGCTGGCCACGATCTTGTCCAACTCGTCGATAAAGATGATGCCCAGGTTCTCGGCCAGTTCGACGGCCTTGGCGTTGACCTTTTCCGTGCTAATCAAGGCGTCGCACTCTTGCTCGAAGAGCACGTTTCGGGCTTCGGCCACGGTCATTTCCTTGCGCGAGCTGCTGCGGGGCAGGATTTTTTCGAACATCCCCTGCAAATCGAAATCCATCTGCTCCATGCCGATGCCGGTGAACATCATGGGCACGGCCTTGTGTTCCAGGGCGAGTTCCACGCGGCGCTGCTCCAGCTCGCCGGAGGCCAGCATCGCCCGCACCTTTTCCCGCGTGCGTTCGTACCGCTCGGGCGAATCGGGGCTTCCGGGCGTGGAATCGAAGGCCGGCGGCTGAGGGGCCAGCAGATCCAACAACCGCTGTTCGACGCGCCGCCGGGCCTCGGATTCGATGCCCTGCCGCTCTTGCTCGCGGACCAGCCCGATGGAGTTTTCCACCAGTTCGCGGATCATGCTCTCCACGTCGCGGCCGTAGTAGCCCACCTCGGTATATTTCGTGGCTTCGACTTTGATAAACGGCGCGCCGGTAAGCTTGGCCAGACGCCGGGCGATCTCGGTCTTGCCCACGCCCGTGGGCCCGATCATCATGATATTCTTTGGCGCTACTTCCTGGCGCATGTCGTCGCCGAGTTGTTGCCTGCGCCAGCGATTGCGAATGGCCACGGCCACCGCCCGCTTGGCCTCATCCTGGCCCACGATATGCCGTTCCAATTCCGCAACGATTTGCCGAGGCGTCAAGTCACGCACGATTATTTTCTCCGAGTTATAAGTTCTCAGTTTTCAGTTTTCGGTTCTCAATTCTCATCGTGAAACCGCAAGCGGTTTGATTCATCCTTCATCCCTCATCCTTCCTTTAATTCCTCGACCATGATATTCGTATTCGTGAAAACGTCGATTCCCGCGGCGATGGTAAGCGAGGTGCGCACGATATCGGCCGCGCTCAAGTTGCTATGTTCGAGCAATGCGCGGGCGGCGGCCACGGCGAAATTTCCGCCGGAGCCGATGCCCATCACGCCGTCGGCGGGCTGTACCACGTCGCCGTTGCCCGTGACCAGGAGCGTGTGCTTGGCGTCCACCACGACCATCATAGCCTCCAGGCGGCGGAGTACCCGATCGGTCCGCCATTCCTTGGCCAACTCGGTGGCCGCGCGCGGGATATTCGATGGATAATCCTTCAGCTTGGCCTCAAAACGTTCCAGCAAGGCAAAGGCGTCGGCCGTGGCCCCGGCAAAACCCGTCATCACTTTGTCGTCCATCATCCGGCGGATTTTCACCGCGTCGGCCTTCATGATCGAATTGCCCACGGTCACCTGCCCGTCGCCGCCCATGGCCACGATGCCTTTGTGGCGGACAGTTAATATTGTTGTCGAATGTGATTTGATCTTCATATTATTTCCTAACAATAAAAGTCCCCTCTCCCACCGGGAGAGGGTGAGGGTGAGGGCAACTTACATTCCACCAATATGGCGTAAAATCCTTTTGCATACCAGGGGCGGGCTAAGAGCTTATCCTAAAACCTGTCGTCATTCTGAGCGAAGCGAAGAATCTAGCCTCTATTATCAAGATCCTTCGCTATGCTCAGGATGACAAAAATGGGTATTTGGATAGGCTCTAAATATCATTTTATCT
>JBEKFZ010000146.1:0-8235 GCA_050013075.1 Thermoguttaceae bacterium
CCAAAATTAAGATGACTAAAATGACTAAAGCCATTTTAGAGCGCCGCCCGATTTTGGCGGCTGGGGCGCCGGCGCGACCGGCGCTGGTTGTGGTTGTTCCATAAATCTCTCCTTTGAAGATCTTTTGCCTTTAGGGCATGTTCATTTATATCAAATTATTCTACTTTTTTAAGTTTAATCGTTGATGAAACTAAAGTACGCTCTTTTTCAAGATACATCAGATGCGACTTAAAGTCCAGAAAGCCAGGTTTGGTGGCGGTAAGATAGTAAACACCGGGATTGACTAAGAATTTGAAGCGGCCTTGAGAATCGGAAACATCAGTTTCGATTAAACGATTGGTGCTTTTATGATAAATTCGAACAATCGCCAAATCGAGCGGATGACCAAAAACGTCGGTGACCGACCCATACGGCCTCGCTTTCCGTCCTCTTAAGATTTCCAAGGCGATGATTAAAAAGTAAAAGATCAAGGAAAGAACATAGACAATATTATAAGAGACAAAAATCATCACCGCCGCAAAAATTGTTCCTAAAATCAGTAAAGGCAATCTCACTTTTTGCAAGACTTTATTAGCGCGAATCAACCCAACGAGAATTCTCCCGCTCAGTTGCGGGCCGGTCGTCGGATCAAGAGGGATATTGAAAGCCACCGATTGATTTTTAGCAGAGATTTTTAAAGGCCCGCCAATATAAACTTTTTCGTAGAAACTCGATGTTTTTTCTTTCGGCGGGAAAGAAAAACCCGCTTTAGAAACGGTGAGATAAAACTCCCCGGGTTTGGTCAAGAAACCGTAACGGCCTTGAGCGTCAGTTACCATTTGTTCCAGCACACGGTTATAACGTCTTTCAAAAATTTTAACGATCGCCAACGGCACCGGCTGACCAGTTTGCGAATTATAGACGAGACCCCATGATTTGCGCCGTTTTCTGACGCCGACAGCCTGAAGAAGTTGAATGAACCAATAAATCAGTTGAGGTAAAATACTGGAAGCGCTGACCGCCGAGTTAATGGCGATCGGAGCCAACAAGACCGCCGCCGAAGTCACCACGACACCGGTATTCACCTTCGAGACATTCGTCGCTTTGCCAAAGAAATCTCTGACTTTGCTCGCCGCTTGGGTAAGCGTGACATTGGAATTAACCGTCACATCTTTAAAAGAATTCAAAGTGGAGTCGCTGACGGTCAGTTTTTGCGAACCCGCGGTCTTAAAGGCAAATTCGTTGTTAGTAAATTCGTGAACCCCGGCATCTTGGGCGGTAAAGGTATAAGGGTTATCTTGAGTAAATGGTAATTGAGCATTCGGATCAGTCGAAGCAAAGAAAATTGCTTTATTATAGCTGGTGATAAGTTTGCCGCCGGCATCAGCCACCGTTATTTTAACATCACTAAAATGCTGGTTGACGGTTACTACATCCGGCACATTAGACATGACTAAATATGCCGCCGTCTCGCCGCCGGCCACACCGGCTTGATTTTTAAGGGTCGTAATATCTAAAATCGTTGAAAAGGGCGAGAAGTTACCGGCGGCATCATAAGAGCGAACATAAAAATGATAGGTCGTCAGAGGAGTGAGATTAGCAAAATTGTCAGTTAGGCCGGTCGTCACCCCGATTAAAATTTGGGTGTCGGAGTTATAGACTTGATAGCCGGCAACGCCGACGTTATCAGTGGAAGGATCCCAAGTAATCGTCAAGCTTGTTGACCCCAGTTCCAAAGCCCGAAGATTGGTAGCCACACTCGGCGGCTGGCTATCAGTCAGTTTAGCGCTTGCCGGTTTGGCCGAGAGTTGATCGGTCGAAAGGCTCTCATTGCCAGCTGCGTCAGCCGCTCTTAAGGTATAGAAATAGACCGTGCCGTTAGTTAAGCCCGAATCGGTGTAGCTTTGGCCGCTGGTGCTTTGAAGACGGGTGCCCAGTTCGCCCGAGGTAGTTGTGCGATAAATATTGACCTTCGAAAAGCTCGGGCTACTTGGATTCGTCCAGGCAAGATCAACTTTAGCATCGCCCGCTTGGACGGCAAAATTGGTTGGTTTATCTAACGCGGTCGCATTAAAGGTAATTTGAGGTTGAGTATCGAGCGTAACCCCGTCAGTGATATCAGAAATAGTGATATTGGAAACATGAGCGCTTCCTGAACGGATGGTGGCCAAAATCTGCCCGTTAGAATCGGTCGAGAATCGGCTGATCGTAATAATATCGCTGCCTTGATTTGAACTCACCGAAACTTCATGATTGGCTAAGCGATTGCCATAAGCATCCGTCAAAGTAATGGTCACAGTCGAAGCACTGCCGGTATTTAACGTTGTCGGACTGGCCGTCGCCGTCGAAACCGTGGCCGAGCAAGTCGAAGGCAAAACCGTAAACGGCGCCGAAGTTCCCCCGCTCCCCAAACCCGTGAGGGTATAACTCCCGGCTGAATAGACGGTAATGGTTGTATCTTCGATGCCTCCAACCATAGCGGCCGGTTGAGGCATATCTGCTTGTCCGGCTGTTGAGCTTAACGTGATGACGTGAGTGTAATTTAAATCTTGATAATTATTAGCATCGGTCGCATAAACCCGCAAGGCAAACGGCGTCCCAGCATATTGATCTTGCGGCGGGCCGGTCACTCCAGTACCGTTAGTAAAACTCTGATTCGGCAGCCGCAGAAGTAATTGGGTGCCTGAAGTGGTATTAAAGATAGATTCAGCCGAAGGCCCGGCCATGACTCCCTCGGCATTACGGGCTTGGGCCGAGTATTTATAAGTCTGGTTGCTGGAAAGCCCCGTATCCACGGTTGATTGGCTGGCCGTCCAAGTGGTAAAACCGGCACCAGTGCCGCCGCCGTCATTGGCCGGATCTTTGACAAACTCGAGACCCGACAAACCCAAATTAAGATTGGTAAACGAGCCGGTCATATTGAGAGCAATGGAATTCGGGGTAATGAGGCCGCTCGTGACGCCGGACGGTGACTCGATCGCCGTGTAAGCCGAAGTATTAACTGGATTACCAATGTCGTCGCTTCGAACGCCGTCGCCGTTTTTAGCGTAGATATTAACCGTGTACTGCGTGTTGGGTAATCGAGTCGGGTCGTTTTGATCCAAAGTGGTGGCGGTGGTGCAATAACTATCATCATTGACGCAAAAAGTCGTCCCGCCGGGATTACTATTGGCACTCCACGTCCACTCGATTTGAGTCGTTGATAAATTGGTCACGTTATGACCGGCATTGCTGGGTGGATTGGCCCGCGTATATTTTTGGGCCGAGGCGGCGGTCGTCGTCCGGCTGTTACCATTGCGCGACTGAATCGTCAGAGTGTTTTGAGTATTTATACCAAGGCTACTCGACGTCCAAGAGCCGGGATTTTGCTGCCAAGCGGAACAGACACTGGTGGTTGTATTGCAATACCGAAGGCCGGAACCGTAGGCTGTCAAATTGCTAAATGAGTTCGTCGGTGTGGCCGAAAGCGAGGTGGTCGTAAATGCTCCCCAGGTCACGCCCGAAACGGCTTCGATGGCCGTGAAAGCGGAAACGTTCGATGAAGGCTGTCCGGTGATGCCGCCGCGGAAACCCTCTAAGTTGACTAAATAAGAAACATTGGTTTGAAGGTTTGAGCCTGGGCTACTCTGAGTTTGAGTGCAGCCGGTGGTCGCCGTGTCGGCGCAGACCTGATCATTGGTTGAAGCATTAAATAAGCGGTAGCCGTCGGGCGAAATGGTGTTGGTGTTCCAGGCCCAAGTGATTGAATTGGTGGCAATCGTCGGGGCGTAGTTCGTTACACCTGCAGCCCACGTCGGCTGGGCTGGCGCCGTCATTTCAACCACCGAGGTTGATGAATAATCCGTTTCGGTCTTGACGGCATTGCGCGCTTTAAGACGATAACAAACATAGATATCGGCCGTTCGATAGTCGGTAAACGAACTACCATCGGCACGCACATTCCAGCCGTCGCCGCCGCCAATTTGAAACCAATTATTAGTGGTGTTACAAGTGTTTTGTGCATCAGTAGCAGTTTCGGTGCCGGCAATTTCTTGAGCCTGAATATAATAGGCGGTCGTGTCAGGATTGCTGTTCGAATGAATTGTCACCGTCGCCGGATTACCCGTGCCGTCCCAACTTTGGGTTACCACCGTCACCGCCGAAGGCACATTAGCCAAAGTCAAGAAAAACTGGCAAGTCGGGCTGTCGACTTCATTACCTCCGGAATCTAAACCGTAAGATTTATACGAATAATAAGTATTAGGTGTTAAACTCGAAGCTGGCAAATTATAAACCGTGTTGTCGCCATAACTGCCGGTTTGGTGTGACTCGGTCGGCGCCCCGCCGCAATTTTGATCACTTGAATATAAATTAAAGCCGAGTTGAGTGACGTTAACGCCGCCGGCCGAAACCAACGTGCCGTTCATCGCCGCGCTGGTTTCAGTAACAGCCGTCGCCGCCTGGGCGCTCATCGTAATCGTCGTATCAATTGTCGTAAATTTCTGGCAAGAGGCGCTGGTGCCCATACCGACGGTACTAATCGCATAAGCGGTGTACCAATAATCAGTATGTGGCGAAAGAGCGTCGGTGGTCGCGAGCGAATAAACGCCGGCGCTGTATCCGCCGCTGTAATTATTCTCGTGGGGATTTTGCAAAATCGTGCTCGTGCAAGTGTTGTTAGTGTAAACTTTAAAACCGCGTTCAGTCGGATTAACATTATCGGCCGGGGTTCCGGCGCCAACGCTGGTAATGTTGCCGTGCAAAGTCGCCGCGGTGGCAGAAATACCATCCGCCGCTGAAACGGTCACGGTTGGCGACGTCGGCGTCGTAAACGATTGGCAGGAACTCGTCCCGGTCCCGCCAGGATTAATGGCATAAGCGGTAAAGTGATAAGTCGTGTTGGCGGTAAGTGCCACGTCAGAAGCTTTACTGAAAGCGCCGGTGCCGTAACTGCCGCTGTCGTGCGGATTCATCATCGATCCGCCCGAACAATCAACGGAAGTATAAACTTTAAAGCCGCGCTCGGTCGCGTTGGCCCCGCCGGTATCAGTGATATTGCCATTCAAAGTCACGCTCGTGCCGGTAGTGTTATTGGTAATTGTCGGGGTAGCCATTGTCGGCGGATTGGCGGTTGTCGTAAACGATTGGGAACTAAAAGTGGAAGTAACGACCCCGTCGCCGTTTCTGGCCGTCGCCGTATAGGTATACAAAGTGTTTGCCAAAAGACCCGTGTCGGCGCAAGCATTGGTTTGTGTCCAGCCGGGGCTACCGTCGCTAAAGCAACTCTGGCCCCCGCCGCCCGAGTAGCCAGTAGTTTCGGCAAACTGAATGCCAGAAGAGCCGACCAAAAGATTACTTAGCGAATTGGTCACACTTAAATCAATTTCGGTCGTGGTAATTGCCGTCTCGGAAATCCCGGTCGGCGTTTCAATGGCCGTGTATTTGGCCACGGTGACGGTACTGCCATGGTCGTTGTCACCATTACGAGCATAAACGCTCAAAGTATATTGGGTGTTGGCCGAATGACCCGAACTGGCATTCCAAGAAGTGCCGGCAATATAGCCGGAATTGCCGGTCAAGTCCGAAGCATAGAAATCTTTTTGGGCGCCACCTGAAGCCCAATTCCAATTTATTCCCGTCGTTGTAATTGATGAGTCGCTTAAACTTACCGGGTCATTGGCCGAAGTGTAAGCGGAAAAATTCGTCGACGGCTGCCCGGTAATCGCCCCACGATAAGCTTGAATACAGCGAGCATAAGAAGTGTCGGCTGCTAGTCCCGACGACTCCGTCCCCGAGCCGGCCGGCGGCGAGCCGGTCACGGTGACCACCGCCGGTTGCCCCGTCTGGCAAGTACTCGAAGAATATGGATAAATGTTGTAGCCGTCGGGGGCGGTGGCATTTTGGGTCCACGCCCAAGTAATCGATGTCGTCGTGTTAGCCGTATGCCCGGTGACACCGTTGTGTGAAGGACCAAGCGCTACTTGCGCCGGCGCCGTTAAGGCCGAAACGGGTGGGCTGGCCGGATTGTAACCGGTGACCACGCCATCACCGTTTTTGGCTTTGACTTTGTAATAATAAGTTTGATCAGCGGTTAAATTGTTGTGAGCGATACTGTCGCCGTCATTGTGAGCCGTAAAAGTCTGAACCGTCGTGACAAAAGTGCCCGCCGGATTGGTATCGTAATAAGTTTCATATAAAGTGCCGTTGGGATTGCCATTGGCGGCCAAAGTGATATTAATCGCGTTGCCGTTGCCGGCGCTCCAGCTTTGAGCCGTTGCTGTCGGGTCCCCCGGCGCCGCCGCCAAAGTATATTTTGACTGCGAGGAGTAGGTTGAAGTAGTGACGCCGTCGCCGTTTCTGGCCGTGACCGTATAGGTATACAAAATATTGGGCGATAATCCCGTGTCGGCGCAGGAATTGACGTTCGTCCAGCCGGGACTGCCGTCGCTAAAGCAACCCTCGCCGCCACCTCCGAGGTGGCCGGTGGTTTCAGCAAACTGAATCCCGGAAGAACCGGCGGCAAGATTTGATAAAGAATTGGTCACACTCAAATCAATCTCGGTCGTGTTGGCATTGGCGCTGGCCGTAATCCCGGTCGGCGTTTCAATCCAAGTGTATTTAGAAACCGCGTTGGAATCGCTTGAGCCAAAATCATTAACAGCGGTGACGTGGCGGCTGTAAGAAGTGTTGGCCGAAAGGCCGGATGTTTCGTTAAATGTCGTTGTACCCACCGCTAAATGCGATGACTTCTCTACTCCGCCGGCGTCTTTAACGACATAATAATCAGCATTGTCGTCATTATTCGTCCAGCTCCAATTGATTTGTGAGGTCGAAGCGGCGGTACCGGTAAAGCCAGAAGGCGCGGTTGGCGCCGCACAAGCCGCGCCGCGGGAAATCTGCCAGCTGGTGTTGGTATTCGGCGTATCGTGGGTGGAGTAAGTAGCACAAAAAGCTACGCCGGAATTGGTCGAATGCGAAACATTTAGATATGTTGATGATGTGACGGCCGTCGGATTGATTGTCCAGTTGGAACTATTCGATGACTGCAAGGTCAAAACTTTGCCATTGGCTCCTGTCAATGCCAAACTCGCAATCGTCTGCGTCGAACTTCCGTCAAAAGTGATAGTGCGACCAGCACCATTTCCTGCCGTGGATATTCCCAAGTTATTAAATCCTGTCGAGCCGTGGACGTTTTGATTTGATGAATCCGCCCCGGTCAAATTGACCGTCGAGCCGGTCGAAGTGAGCGTCCCGCCGGCATTATTGAAATCCCCGGCGATATTTAAAGTTTGACTCGTAGCCGTCAGAGTCTTGCCGGAATCGATCTTCACATACCCAGTCGTTGTCAAAGTTCCGCCCAAGGTCGTGTTGCCTGCCACTTCAAAATTATTTAAAGATTGTCCATTCGGCGTCAGCGTTCTCCCACTGCCATTCATAATCAACGTTGATGTTCCTGGTGTAATCGTGCCACCGGTAAGATTCACATCCATTGAACAAGTAACGGTAGTGGTACCCATATTGATTGAGCCACCCGACAGCGCGAGAGTACTACCAACCGTCCACGGATTCGGGCTAGTGCTGTTATACATCGAAATCGAGGGTGTGCCGCCATTATTAGTTATAAAAGTAAGACCGCCGGTGATATTAACTGTCGGATTATGCGCCGTGGCGTCAAGAATCACACTGTGGGCTACAGAGCTTCCGACAGCTAAACTACTAAAAGTAAATGTTCCGGCTCCCATCGTCGCCGTTCGATCAACTGTAGCAGTAGAATTTGTGGTACGAACATAACCGTAAATTCTGGCGGGAATAGTGGCATTGTTAGTTGATAAATCAAAATAGGTTGGAACACTCAAAGTTCCAGTCGTCGAGAGATTATTGGCCGCTGTTCCTTTAATATAAAAATATCCAGCCCCACCAATCGTGCCGCCAGGACTACCACTGGCTAAGGTCGTCGTCGAACCATCGTTCATATAGACATAATCGCTAATCGTTAAAGTTATCAAATTATCCACCGTCAAAGTGCCATTAATATAAGTATGACTTGTCTGGGCGGTGGTATTGCCGGAAATTTGTAAATTATTTAATGTTTTCGAATTCCCCACCAGCGTCTTTGTCGCCCCATTCATAATCAGCGTCGAACTGCCGGCGGAGACAGAGGCAAAGTTGGTGAAATCAACATCCCCCGAAACCGCAATGGTGGGAGGAGTCGGAGAGGTCGCGCTCATATCAAGTTCGTTGCCCGTACCGGTACCCGCATAAGAAAGACCGCCGACC
>JBEKFZ010000147.1:0-8173 GCA_050013075.1 Thermoguttaceae bacterium
CATTTATTCATTTGCCCTCTTATTCCTAAAAAAATCCATCCCCGAATCCAATGTAAAACTATCCATGCTACAAACTTTTACCCACTAATTCTGCCGAACACCCTAAAAACTTTTCGGTTATCATTTGTCAGTTTTCAGTTCTTCATTCTGCATTCTGAATTCTGCATTTATTTCAAACTCCACTCCGTTCCGCCGGGGCGATCTTCGAGCGTGATGCCAATGGCCGTAAGACCGTTGCGAATTCGGTCGGCGGTGGCAAAATCTTTTTTCTTCCGGGCTTCGGCGCGTAAGTCTATCAGCAGATTCATCAGCTTGTCCAGCACGGCGTCGTCGCCGGATGATTTCTCTTCCGGCGGTTTGCGGAACAAACCCAGTGCGGCGGCCATTTCACGCAATACGATTGTTCCTTGTTTAAGAACTTTCAGCCGGCCGGGGTCATGTTTGCCCGGCTCTTCGAGTTTTTCATCATCCACGAATTTATTCAGCACTCGGACGAGATCGAACAACGTTGCTATCCCGCCGCCAGTGTTGAAATCATCGTCCATGGCTTCCAAGAAGCGGATGCGATGTTCGGCCGCGGCCTGCAAAAGCGGTTCCGCTCCGGGATTGAAATCGCCCGCCGCGCGTGTTGCCGGGGCGGCGAGGCTATAAAAACTTTCGCCCCCGACGCGCTCAAAACGCTTGAAAAAGCGGTAAAATGCGTCCATGCCGGTTTCGACCTCGCGAAGGCGCGATTCGCTGTAGTCGATCGGCCGGCGGTAATGGGTCGATAGCAGGAAAAAGCGGATCGTATCGTGCGAAAATTGCTTAAGCAGTTCCCGGAACGGGGCGGAGCCGCGGGACTTGCTGATTTTTCCGGCGTCTTGCGAGGCGAAATCGCCTTCGGTCGCCCGGGTCTGGCGCCCGCCCAGTTTGCCGATCTCGTCTGAGGCCTGCATCAGACCGTTGTGCATCCAATACTTGGCCATTGGTTTGCCGTGGCACGATTCGCTTTGGGCGATTTCGTTTTCGTGGTGCGGGAAGACAAGATCCAGTCCTCCGCCGTGAATATCAAAAGTTTCGCCCAGCAGGCCGCGGCTCATGGCCGAACATTCGATGTGCCAGCCCGGCCGTCCCGGTCCCCAGGGGCTGTCCCAGGATGGCTCGCCCGGCTTTGCCGATTTCCATAGGGCGAAATCGGCGCCGGATCGTTTTCGTTCGGCAGTGCCGCCGCCTTCGCCTTGCAGGGCTTCTATGCGGCGATTGCTTAGTTTGCCGTAATCAGGGTCTTTACCGACCTCGAAATACACGTCGCCCTGGGCCTCGTAGGCAAAGCCTTTATCGATAAGCGTCCGGGTGAACTTAATGATGTCGCCCATGCTCGCCGTGCAGCGGGGGAAATGATCGATCGTATCTACACCCAAGGCTTGGATGTTATTCATGTAGTCGGCCGTCATTTCGGCGGCCAATTGCGACATGGGCACGCCCCGGGCATTCGACTCGTTTATGAGTTTGTCGTCCACGTCGGTGATGTTCACAACCAAGGTGACTTTATAGCCCGAGTAGACCAGGTATCGCTTTATGGCGTCGAAGATCACCGGCCCGACCATGTGCCCAATGTGGCTGGGTTTATAAACAGTTGGCCCGCATAGATAGATTCCCACCTTGCCCGGAGCGACCGGCTGAAAGGGTTCTTTGGTTTTGCTGAGTGTGTTGTAGACGCGAAGCATGGTAAAGTTTTCAGTTTACAGTTTTCGGTTATCAGTTTAGAAAGATGTTGTGTTCAATTTGAAATTTGCAATTTCCGATTTGCAATATTTATTCTTCGCTGATTGGTTCCAGTAGTACTACGCACTGGGCTTCGATGGCTTCTTCGCGGCCGACCGGACCGACTAGATCGCCGGATTTGGCTTGCAGGCCGATGCGTTCCGGTTCCACGCCGAGGATTTCGGCCAGTCGCTCGCGGATGGTTTGCTTGTGGGGCAATAACTTTGGGCGCTGCGCGAATACGATGCAATCGAGGTTGCAGATTTTCCAGCCCACGGCGGCCGCAGCATTCAGTGCCGCGCGGAGCATTTCGGCGGAATTCCGCCCGCGGTTGGTGGAATCGGTGTCGGGAAACATTTGGCCGATGTCGCCCAGCGCGGCCGCGCCCAATAGGGCGTCGGTAACGGCGTGCAAAAGCACGTCGGCATCGCTAAACCCGACCAATTCCCGGTTGTGGGGAATACTTACCCCGCCCAGCCTGAGCGGTCCGCCCGGACGCAGCCGATGCGTATCGTGTCCGATTCCAATTCTCATTCCGCCCGTGGCAAGTTCTCCTAATTAAGGGAACAATTGGGTTGATTACGCGGAGGATTATACTCAAAAAGGCCGGGCAAATAAAGGCGGAAGACAGCAAATATATTGCGAAATCGCAAGCGGTTTCTTTAACATTATTCGACATTCATCATTCAGCATTGAGGATTTTCCGCCTCCTTTCCCCCACTTCGGGAGGCGTCTATAATGTGAGCAATGGCCGCAATTGAAATTCACGCACTGGCGAAGTCCTATCGCGTTTATCAGAAAAAGGAAGGGTTAAGGGCCGCCGTTAGCGGGCTCTTCAGCCGCGAGTATCGTCTCGTCGAGGCGGTGCGGGGCATCGATCTATCGGTCGAGCAGGGCGAATTCGTGGCCTTCCTGGGACCAAACGGGGCGGGAAAAACCACCACCCTGAAATTGCTCTCCGGCGTGATTACTCCCACCGCCGGCACCGCTCGGGTCTTGGGCTTCGTTCCCTGGCGGCGCGAAAACGCATACCGCCGGCGGTTCGCCCTGGTCATGGGACAGAAAAACCAACTCTGGTGGGACCTGCCCGCCGCCGAGTCGTTCCGCCTGCATCAGCACATTTACCGCATCGAATTGAAAAACTTCGAGCGGACCCTGCACGAACTGAGCGAATTGCTCGAAGTGGGGAAATTGCTCTCCCAGCCGGTCCGCGAATTGTCGCTGGGCGAGCGGATGAAGATGGAACTCATCGCCGCGCTGTTGCACTCGCCCGAGGTGCTGTTCCTTGATGAGCCGACAATCGGCCTGGACGTGGTGGCACAGCACAACGTCCAGGTTTTTTTACGCGAATATCAACAACGACGCAAGGTCACCATTTTGCTGACCAGCCATTATATGAAAGACGTGGCCGCGCTGTGCCGCCGGGTGGTAATCATCGCCTTGGGAAGGATCATCTACGACGGTTCGCTTACGGGCATCGTCGACCGGTTTAGCGATCACAAAATAGTATCCCTGGAACTGGCCGACGGAAATACGCACTCCGGCTTCGACCGATACGGCGAAGTCCTTTCAATCGAACCTCCTAAAGTCAAATTACGCGTGTCACGGGCGGCTGTTTCCCATATTCTAAGCGACATTCTTGCATCGCATGCAATAGTGGACGTCGGCGTGGAAGATCCGCCGCTGGAAGAAGTGATTGCGGAGGTGTTCACGAGTCAAAGGATGAAGGATGAAGGGGAAAGGATGAGGGATGAAGGATGAAGGATGAGGGGGAAAGGATGAGGGATGAAGGATGAAGGATGAATTAATTATTTTTCATTTCTTACATTATTTGAATTAGAAACTATCCGAAAACCTTTCCCGTCATTCTGAGCGAAGCGAAGAATCCGGGGGAAAACACCTATCCGATGAGATCCTTCGCTTCGCTCAGGATGACAAATGGACTTTTCGGATAGTTTCTTAGGAGTGCTGCTATGAAAACTTCTGAATCGAAGCAAGATCTAAGGGAAAGAACAAAGTGTTTCGCATTACGGATTATTCACTTGGCAGCGGCTCTGCCCAAGTCTGCCGTGGGAAACGTTATTAGTTATCAAATTCTGAAGAGCGGTACTTCTGTGGGTGCGCATTACCGCGAAGCATCGAGATCTCGTTCCACCGCCGAGTTCATTAGTAAAATGGAAGGCGGCCTGCAAGAGTTGGATGAAACGGCTTATTGGTTGGAATTACTTGCGGACAGCGGAATCTTGCCGGCAAAACGTCTTGCCGAATTGCGCAAGGAAACGGACGAATTGATTGCCATTTTTACGACTTGTGTTCGTAACGCCAAACGCAAAAAAGGAGTCACTAGATGAATATTCATCCTTCATCCTTCATCCCTCATCCTTTGGCAAAGTGGTGGATAATTCTCCGCATCGGCCTGGAAGAGCGCCTGGTTTATCGGGGCGATTTCGCCCTGGGCACGCTGATGCGGTTCATGCCCATCGTGGTGCAGATTTTTCTCTGGGGGGCGGTTTACGAATCCGTGGCTGCGTCCGGTAATAAAAACGCCGAGATCGCCGGCTATTCCTATCACGACATGGTGGCGTATTACCTGCTGGTGATGGTCGGCCGGGCATTTTCCAGCATGCCGGGCCTGGCCTCGGGCATCGCCCGGGACATACGCACGGGAACGGTGAAAAAATATCTCATCCAACCGATCGACATGCTGGGCTTCTTGCTGCTCTATCGCGTGGCGCACAAGCTGGTCTACTACCTGGTGGCGGCCGCGCCGTTCGCATTGGTATTTTTTCTTTGCCGCGGATATTTTTCCGGCTGGCCCGACGCCCTCACATTGTCGGCGTTTTTCGCCTCGCTTATCATGTCTTTTCTTTTGGGTTTTTTCCTGGAGGCCGCACTGGGCATGATCGGGTTCTGGTTACTGGAAGTCAGTTCGCTGCTTTTTGTTTACATGCTGTTTAGTTTCTTTTTTTCCGGGCACATGTTTCCCCTGGACATGCTGCCGGGCTACATGGGCGAAATCGTAAAACTGACTCCGTTTCAATATCTGGCCTATTTTCCCGCGGCCGTGTTTTTAGGAAAAATTCAAGGCGCCGCATTGCTCTGGGGATTGAGCGTCCAATTATTTTGGGTATTGTTCTTCTGCCTCGTCAGCCGCCTGGCCTTCCACTTCGGCACCCGGCAATACAGCGGGTACGGAGGGTAGATGAAAAATGCAGAACTCAGAACGCGGAATGTAGAATGAGACATTAAAAATGAGGAATAAAGGATGAATCAAATGAAGAACTCTCCGTACTGCGTACTCCGTACTGTAAACTTTAAACCTTAAACTGACAACTGATTACTGATTACTGAAAACTGTGAACTGTGAACTGTGAACTTCCACATGAAGTCATACATCCGCGTATTCCTCACGTTGGCCCGAAACAGTTTCGTGCGCGACATGACTTTTCGCGCGAATTTCATCATCGACCTGGTCACTTGGATGGCCTGGATGTTGATGAATTTGCTTTTTTATATACTGATATTTCGTTACACGCCGGAGATCGGCGTAGGCACGGGCTGGGAAAAGTATCCGTTTTTCATATTTGTCGCCACCTCCTTGCTGGTGAATAGCGTCGTGGAAATGTTTTTTATGATGAACATGGATGAACTCAGCGAGTTGATCCGCACCGGGGCGCTTGATTTCGCCTTGGTAAAGCCCATCGATACGCAGTTTCTGGTGTCGCTGACAAAGACCGATTGGTCGGCGATGGGCAATTTTTTTCTGGGGCTGTTTTTGCTGGGCTATTCCTTGCTGAAACTTGGCTACGCGCCGCAATTTTGGGAACTTGCACTATACCCGGTCTATATTGTTTGCGGAGTGGCGATATATTACAGCCTGATGGTGGCCATGGCCGCCGCCAGCGTGTGGCTTGGCCGGAATCTGACGCTTATGGACTTTTGGTTCTCGGTCACCATGTTTTCCCGATATCCGATGGAGATATATCAAGGCCGCTTAGGCGCGCCGCTGCGTCGGGGTCTTACGTTCGTTGTTCCCGTTCTTGTAGCGGTGAATGTTCCCGCCCGATTGTTAGTCCGATCATTAAGTCCGCAAAGTTTTGCGGATTGGCTGCTGCCGATCTTCACCATCTTCGCCACCCTTGCCAGCCTGGGAATTGCCCGCTGGATTTTCCAGCGGGCCATTACGAGCTATCGAAGCGCGAGCAGTTGAAGTAAGGATGAGGGATGAAGGATGAAGGATGAATAAAGAAATGAAACCGCTTGCAATTTTGCGGCAATTGCCTGAAAAACTCCCGGCACAAGTGCCATGGCTAAACAATCGTAAAATCATGGATATCATATAACCATTCTAAACCGATAAGCGCTCGCCTCCGGCTCGCGGCTAAACTGATAACTGACAACTGAAAACCAATTATGCCCAAACCGCTCATACTTTTATCCATTCCCGGTCTGCGTGAAAAAGACGTGGCGATAATGCCCAAGTTGCGCGAGCTTATGTCCGGCGGGGAAATCGCCGAATTTGCGCCGAGTTTTCCTTGCCTGACTTGCCCGGTGCAGGCGAATATGACCACGGGCAGGCTGCCGAACGCGCACGGAGTGGTGGCCAACGGTTTTTATTGGCGCGACAGGCGGCAGGTGGAAATGTGGACCTCGGAGAACGAGTGCATCGACCGGCCGCAGATCTGGGATTTGCTCTCGCACCACGCAGACACGCTGACCACGGCCGTGTGGTTTCCCCTGCACGCCAAGGGCTGCGAGGCGGATTTTGTGTGTACGCCCGCCCCGATCCACAGTCCAGACGGCACGGAGTCGCTTTGGTGTTACACGCGGCCCTTGGAACTTTACGGCGAATTGCGAGATTCCTTGGGTCATTTCCCCCTGCAACATTTTTGGGGACCGGCGGCGAACATAAAATCGACCGAGTGGATTGCCGCTTCCGCCGCGTTTGCCGCCCGACAATGGCAGCCGAAGTTTTTCTATATTTATCTGCCGCATTTGGACTATGCGGCCCAGCGCGACGGACCGGAAAGCGCGGCCGCCGATGCGGCAATCGACGAACTCGATGCCGTCATCGGCAAACTGGCCGAGGGCATGGCTGAGGCATACGACGAGGACTTGCTGTGGCTTGCGGCCGGCGAGTATGTGATAAATAAAGTCGATCACGTCACGTTTCCCAATCGCGTGCTACGCGAGGCGGGACTCTTGGCCGTGCGCGAGGAGGAAGACGGCGAACATCTGGATTTCGCCGCCAGCCGGGCGTTTGCCTTGGTCGATCACCAGTTGGCTCACGTTTATATCAACGACGGCAGCCCGGAGACCGCCGAAGCGGCGGCAAACTTGTTTCGCGGCCGGCCGGGCATTGCCGAGGTGCTCGTCGGGCCGCAGCGCAGCCGCTACGCACTGGACCACGCCCGCAGCGGCGAAGTGATTCTGATCTCCACGCCCAATAGTTGGCAGGCGTATTATTGGTGGCTTTCGGACGACCGCGCCCCGCGATTCGCCCGCAGCGTGAACATCCACCGCAAGCCCGGCTACGATCCGGTGGAGCTTTTTTTCGATCCCAAAACCAAAACCATTCCTCTAAATGCGTCGCTGGTCAAGGGATCGCACGGCGCGCCGGCAGTTGACCGCTCGCGGCGGAGCGTTATTCTGGCCTCCGAGCCGATCACGTTTCCCGGCCCTCCGGTTGCCGACACCGACGTGTTCGGCATCGTCATGCGGCATTTTGGCATCACTATGGGGTAAAAGATGGGGATTGTGTTTGGCTTAGACCACTGCTTCTAGCGGGGCGACTTCTTCGTTATCCAACAAAGGCAGAGAATATTTTGTAAGAATCTCGTTGATGCTTGACAACGAAACAGTGTTGGGCGAAAGAATTTCAATTCCAATGGGCCGGCCGTCTTCCGCTAGATCAACCAATAAGCCGTGTTCTTCTTTCGCCACCCGACAAGTTTTGTCATTCTCAAGGCGCGGTAGATACAGGTAAGCGGCAATCGGTTTTCCTCGACGGAACATAATTTCCAGATAACGCTCGTGCATGATTGTTTAATCCTTTGGATAAGCCGTAATTACTAGCAATACGCGATCCGCCAAATCAGGCTCTACGATGACCTCCCAGTGGCGGCCTTCTCGTTTAGTAAACACGATTGAACGACCACCGGGCATTTGTACATAATCGCTGGCATCAGCCAGCATAGTCCGCAATTCAGCCTCATTGAATTGCCGGTCTACCATCCGTTTTGTCAGATGCGGTGTAAATTCCAACTCCCAATCCCACCAATCCGGCCATTCACGAGATTCGTCCATGATTTATCTGTTTCTCCATTTGTGAAGGCTAGATGGCGTTTATTCAATTTCAGTAGTTCCAAGTTTGATTTAAATTCGTAAAACGACGCAAGGTGTTGAGCCATCGTGTAATAGGACGACG
>JBEKFZ010000148.1:0-8146 GCA_050013075.1 Thermoguttaceae bacterium
ACCTCCTTGTCCTTTGCGTTTAACCACACAAAGTTTACAAGGAACCCCGTCCTGTTTTCACTATCAATTTCCATCATAAAATCTGCGAAAGTTCAGGTAATGGGAAATAGATATTTTAAAAAAACCGGCCCATCCAAATTGAGTGATGGACCGGTTTTAATTTTCTGACTTTCGTCCGCAGTCAAATATTTTCTTTTATTTCTGTTGTCGATTTTCCGCAAATTAGATCAGTATTTTTCGATGAAGGGCTTACCACCGCCCCAGGTAAGATTTATTACGACGTCGCTACGGGGACCGGGAACGTCGATTTCCAGACCGGAAGTGGCTATATCCGTGTATTTTTTTGGAATCAACCATTTTACAGTCTTTCCGTTGATATTTTCTTTGCTGATTACCGCAACAGGATGCTTGCCAATCATTAAGCCATCGTTTTCAGAAAATGTGCTTATAGAGAATTTGCCTCCTGGGCCCAATGTTGCATAAGACGAACGTTGGCCTGGAGATTGAATAGACAAGGTGCCTGTTTCTAAAGGTTTACCATCGAGAAGGACCTGACCTGAAACAGGCACTCTCTGGGGCAAATTGTCCCCGCAACCGCTAATCAAAGCAAAAAACAACAACAATATCGCTGCCAAAGATATATTTGGACGGCATAAGCAGTGCATAAGAACACCTCGATTTTCAAGATTTTGGTCGTTTGCGGTAAACTTTCGCGCGTTTATGGAGCGCTAATGATTTCTTTTCCCGCCCGCGTGGAAAGCGCCTGGTATAGTGCCATATCGATGGTGTCGTTGATAAAAACGACATGAGCGTCGCCGTAGGCGAAATTAGCGCCCCCGGCGTGTCGACTTCCGAAAGAGCCATTATAAACCGGTGTGGTAACCGAACTATTATCCTGCCACACAACTGCCCCTTTCCCCGGAGGACTATTAAGTGGATTAGCAGTAGTTCGCATGGTTGCGTACCGCATCCCCGCCGTCCATTTATTCAAGCCGTCTTTTTCCTCGCCGACGAAAAAAGTATGCGAAACGCCGTCGATAATGTCTTTTCGCAAATACTGCCTTTTATAAATAAACGGTCCGTTGTTGTCGATTTTAACTTCCGCATTGTTCACGGGGTAAGTTGCATCCGGCCCCTTTGTTCCTGAAGCCACGGCATAACTGCCGGTTGCGCCGCCAACGGTTCCTGCTCCGGCACAGTCGTTGGAATCTCCTTCTAGCCTGGTTATCGATGGAGATATATCTGAGGGGCAAACAAACTCCTGGGGGCGGACTTGGACAGCGTTGCCGTTATTACTAGTTAGATTCAAAACAACAGTAGTAACCCAGAGTGTCGGCAAGTCGAAGCTATCGTATAGCCCGCGTTGTTCCATAAAAGGGAGTATAAATACAAAAGTGCTATAGCCCAGACGTGCTGTCCCCAGATCATTTGCGCAAGAAACACAATTCGTGGTGCTCGCTGCTGTAATTCCATCGCAACCCTTGCGGCCGGGGGGAAATTTTTTATTGGCGTTTTCATATTGATCTATGCCCAGGGCAATTTGTTTTAAGTTATTGACGCATTGAGAACGCCGGGCCGCCCCCCGAGCAGCTTGTACGGCCGGCAACAATAGAGCAATCAGAATGCCGATAATGGCAATCACCACAAGCAATTCGACCAGCGTAAACGCCGATCTTAGGGCCGTGAGTTTGTTCGTCTTTCCCATATTCGAAGACATAACGCTTCTCCAATTGAAAAAGGAAAACAGTATAATAAATATTAATAGCTGTCTTTGTGATTGCGTTTTATTTTAAAGATAATCCACAATCTTGTCAATAATGCGCATTGGATTTTAAGATTTGCGTTCAAATCAGGCATTTATGGTTATATACAGAAAACGCCATGGGATCTACATCGTTTACCCCCCCCCGATATGTGCCCCCTCGTTGCTAGTTGGGTTTCGTTAGCGCGTTGGTCACCATAATAAACTGTGCGAATTTAAGTGAAAATTAAGATCCGGAACGTAAATCGCTAAACCGCAAACTATAGCCTCCCGGCCGGGGTGTCCGCGCGAAGCCTCGCGATCATATCTAGTGTAGCAAATTCCACGGCCTCTTGCCAACGGGATGAACCGAACCGTTCGCAGTAAGGTTTTATGGCATGGGCGAAGATGATGCCTCGGGAATTGTTGATGATCGCACCTTTTCCCTGCCCGTCGAATGCACCGGCCACGTCGGCGGCCGATCCGCCTTGAGCCCCGTAACCGGGCACGAGAAACCAGGTGTGGGGCATTGCCGCACGTAGTTCGACCAACTGCCGCGGATATGTCGCCCCCACCACCGCTCCGACTATCCCGTAGCCGCAATTGCCCGCGGTCTGACAAGCCATGCGCTCGACATATTCGGCCACGTGGGCGAAAACACTCCGGCCGCCGGAGGGCAAATCCTGAATCATCCCGCCGCCGGGATTCGAGGTTTTCACCAATACGAATATCCCGGCCGATCGCTCCAGGGCCACGTCGATAAACGGCCGCAGGCTGTCTTCGCCAAGGTATGGATTTACAGTCAAGGCATCGGCGCCCCAAGGACTTTGTCCGCTGGCCCCTAAAAAACCCTGGGCGTATGCCGTGGCCGTGGATCCGATGTCGTTGCGTTTGCCGTCCAAAATTACCAGCAGACCTTTTTCCCGGGCGTAAGCCATGATTTCGGCCAACACCCCCATCCCGTCGGGGCCAAGTTGTTCAAAAAAGGCGGCCTGCGGCTTGACTGCCGGAACCAGCGGGGCGACCACGTCGATAACCCCTTTGCAGAACTGTTCGTAGGCCCGGGCCTGTTCATGCCAGTTATTTCCGGTTCCGCTGGGCAATAACTGTTTGGGCAAAGATTCGATCCGCGGATCCAACCCCACCAACACCGGGTTTTTCAAACGTCCCACCGCATCAGCCAACCGATCGATAAATGAATTCACGATAGATTCCTAAGTTTTCAGTTATCAGTTTCCAGTTATCAGTTTACCGTCTCCAGCCTCCAGCCTCCAGCCTCCAACCTCCAGCCTCCAGCCTCCAACCTCCAGCCTCCAGCCTCCAGCCTCCAACCTCCAGCCTCCAACCTCCGGCCTCCAACCTCCAGCCTCCGGCTTAAATAACACACTGAAAAGGCGTTGCATAATCGGCTTTGATTTGTCATACTTGTGTTTAGGGTATTAAAGAACCCATACCCAATTCGGGGCGTGGCGCAGTCTGGCTAGCGCGTCTGAATGGGGTTCAGAAGGTCGCAAGTTCGAATCTTGTCGCCCCGACTAAGCAAAGCCTTACGTAACAAAGAGTTGCGTAAGGCTTGTTTTTAGGGGGCTTTCGACGTATCCTGTTTTTTATGAATTCCAGGCAGCGCGTTGAAGCCGCTTTAAATCATCAACAACCCGATCGCATTCCGCTCGACCTGGGCGCTACAACAGTCACCGGCATGCAGGTCGGCAGCGTGTATAAACTGCGACAGGCGTTAAAACTCGATCCGCCGGGCACGCCGGTCAAGGTAAACGAGCCGTATCAGATGCTGGGCGAAATCGCCCCTGACCTCCTCGACGCCCTGGGCGTGGACGTCATTCCTCTGGGCAGGCCCTCGACTATGTTCGGGTTCAAAAATGAGGGCTGGAAACCTTGGACCACCTTTGACGGCACGCCTGTACTGGTTCCCGAAAAATTCAATACCGATCCGCAGCCCAACGGCGACATCCTTATGTATCCCGAAGGCGATAAGAGCGTTCCGCCCAGCGGCAGGATGCCCAGGGGCGGGTTTTATTTCGACTCGACAAAACGCCAAAACCCGATCGACGACGATCACCTCAATGTCGAGGACAATCTGGAAGAATACGGGCCGGCGGCGGACGATGTTTTGCAGTATTTCGCGGTCGAAGCAGAACGTTTATCGAAAGAAAGCGACCGGGCGATCGTGGCGAATTTCGGCGGCATGGCCTTTGGCGACATCGCCCTTGTGCCCGCCCCGTGGCTGAAACATCCCAAGGGCATCCGCGACGTGGAAGAGTGGTACGTCAGCACGGTTACACGCTTTGATTACGTTTACGAGGTTTTCAATCGCCAGTGCGAAATCGCATTAAGAAATCTGGTAAAGTTTTACGATGCGGTCGGGGATCGCATAACGGTGGTTTTCATGACCGGCACCGATTTCGGCACGCAGAACGGCCCGTTCATCGGTCCTGTGGCTTATCGCAAACTTTATCAGCCCTTCCATCGCCGGCTGAACGACTGGATACATGAAAACACACGCTGGAAGACGTTTATCCACTCCTGCGGATCGATTATCGCCTTGATGCCCGACATGGTCGATGCCGGTTTCGATATTTTCAATCCCGTGCAATGTTCGGCCGCCGGCATGGATCCCCAAGTTTTGAAAGAGAGATTCGGGGCCAAAATCACATTCTGGGGCGGGGGCGTGGATACCCAGCGGACATTGCCTTTTGGCACGCCGGAGCAAATCGGCCGGGAAGTTCGCCGGCGGATGGAAATTTTCGGCCGCGGCGGGGGATTTGTGTTCAACACCGTGCACAACATCCAATCAGGCACCCCTACCGAAAACTTGCTTGCCCTTTATCACGCCTTTAGCGAAGCACGCTAGATAATACGGCATAAACGTGCAATTCGATTAATTCCAGGGAGGGGGTGGCATTATATCCCGGGCTACCTTGCCGTTTAAGTAGATAAATGGTAGGATAACTTTGGTGTATTGAGAGAGTAAAAGCGTATTGAGAGAGTAAAAATAGAATTAAACACAAAATACCGGATAAACCGCATCCCTATATATAGGTTAGGGGAATATTTCTGAAAGGGGAATATATTATGACTAAAAAATGGCGGACAACATTCTACATTTCACCTTTGCTTGTTTCCGGTATTCTTATTGAATTTTCGAGCAGTTCTTTGGCATATCAGCCGCCCGCGACCCATGGGAACACACGAATGCCTAATGCCGCGGCCCCTGGCGCCAGAGTTGCCAACGAAACCTATTCCGTAGTCCAAATAGGCGAGGAAATTAAGGTTGTTTCCGCCTCTGAAAAAAAAACTCTGATTAAAAAATTGGAAGATGATTACAAACTAGATACGAAAAAATATACGGATGCAAAAAAAGACAAAAAAAATGCAGATGCTAATTCGCTGAAAAAGCCGGATAAAAAGGATTACACTATCAAGATCCTGAAAGCAAATTTCAAGACTCAAGATGAAGCCCAAAAATTCGCCGACGATAAAATCGCGGAGCGTGACAAGGGCGCAAAAAAATCAACGGACGAGAGCAAAAAGTGGTGATTAAGAGTTAACCGTCGAGTTTTCCGGCGGTTTTTTTATTTTCCCGGGCGGGGGCTTTATTGAATGTCAGGTAAATAATGTCGTATTCTTCGTTTAGCCCCGGAGCTTGCTCCGGGAGCATTTTATACAAATATAAACGTTTGCCACGACATAATTTATCTGTGTATCAATAGCCGTTCGTTCGGATAGTTTGCGTTTACGAGGAGTTGTTGCGATGCCGCAAGGTACAATTAAGAAAATCGTCACCGATCGTGGCTTTGGGTTCATATCGGGAGGCGAAGGTGACGTGTTCTTTCATCATTCATCGGTGGTCGATCAGAAATTCGATGAATTGAAAGAAGGGCAAGCAGTTTCGTACGAGTTAATCAGCGGTCCGGATGCACGCGGTCGCGACAAAGGTCCCCGCGCCACGTCCGTAAAACCCGTGTAGTCTTGTCAAGAGTTCAGGGTTAATGCTCATCGACACCAACGGCGGCGATGATTATCCGCGCCGGGGAGCGTGCCGCCAGGCCAATACTTTCTCCGCCAGCCGGGCGGCCGCGGGATCGCAGCCGGGCGGATGCGGAGAGGGCACGAATTCCACCACGTCGGCCCCAATCCAGCGGATCCCCGGCGACGCGGCAATCGCGCGGATCACTTCCATCGTCCACCGCCAACTCAGCCCGCCGGGTTGCGGCGTGCCCGTGCTGGGAATGATCGACGGATCAAGACCGTCCACGTCGATTGTCAAGTAAACCGCGCCCTTAAGATCGTGCAAAGTCCGCAGCACCTCGGTCCATTGTTCTTCCAGTCGATGGGCAAAAAAAGTAGTGATCCGCTGGCCGGCATCCACCAGTTCGTACTCCGATCGGCTGAGACTGCGAATTCCGATCTGCACCAACCGGCAACCCTCCTCCCACAATCGCCGCATCACCGTGCCGTGCGACCATTTCAGACCGTTAAGCTCGTCGATCAAATCGGCATGGGCGTCGATTTGAACCACGGTTATGTCGGCCGGATCGTCCGCCAAACCCTTTATCATGCCGTACGTTACCGTGTGCTCTCCTCCAAGACCAAGGATAAATTTATCGCGCAACGCAGCGACGTGTGTCTGGACAGTTTTCAAATAATCCTGAACCGTTTCAGACCCAATATCCAACAAGACAGGCAGAGTATGAAGCTTGGGCGCTTTTTTGAAATCAACTAGGGTTTCTTCGTCGAATAATTCCAATTGTAGGCTGGCATCCAAAATGGCCCGCGGACCGTTGCTAGTTCCGCTACCGTACGATACCGTTTTTTCATAGGGCAACGGCAGAATCAGTGCATCGGCGTCGGCTTTGTCAAACGAGCCAATGCCCAAAAACTGTCTGGAACCTGGAGTGGACATTAGAATTACTTCTCCACAAGATAAGCGAAATTATATATGGGAGCCTTTTTTATCTTTTTAAGTATACTTTCTCCCTGCCTGCGGTTGACAAAGCCCCATAACTCCCGACAATTAGGTTATATACGAAATTAAAACAGCCGCCAACCTGCCATGCGTTTTTCCACATTTATCGTTAAAAACATTATTCGTCGCCGCGTGCGGTCCAGTTTGACCGTGGTCGGCGTGGCGGTCGCGGTCGGCGCCGTAGTGGCGCTTGTGGGCATCGCCATTGGTTTCGAGCAGTCCTTCCTTAAAGTTTACCAAAAGCAAAATATCGACCTGGTTATCCAGCAATCCGGTCAAAAACAAAAACTCCTTAGCGTCTTGCCCGAAGCCCTTGGCGACCGAATCGCGGCCGTTCCCGGAATAAAAACCGTGTATTCCGGCCTGATGGATTATATAGACATGGAAGAGCTTAAACCAATTGGTTTGTTGGTACAAGGTTTGCAGCCTAATTGCCCCCTGTTTAACAATTGGAAAATCCTATCCGGACGCAAATTGCAGGAAGGCGATAGCAAACATGTTCTGCTTGGCAAAAATCTAGCGGCCACGTTGGACAAAAAGCCCGGCGACTCGATCACCGTGCTCGACGACCAGGAATTCCAGATAGTTGGCGTTTACGAGGCAGGCACCACCTATGAAGACGGCATGATGATCATTATGCTCGATGTCCTGCAAAAATTCATGGGCCGCAAAGGATTGGTGACCGGTTTCACCGTTACCTTGGAAGACCGCAGCGAAGAGGGCATCAATCGCATAAAAAAGGAGATCGCCGCTCTGGCAAAAAATCTGGATGTCAAAACTACCAAGGAACTCGTCGATTCGACCACCGAAATCCAATTCATCCACGCCATGGCCTGGGTCACTTCGACCGTGGCGCTTTTCATCGGCGCTATCGGCATGTTAAACACCATGATCATGTCGGTCTTTGAGCGGACCAAGGAAATCGGTGTGTTGCGGGCCATCGGCTGGGGACGTTGGAGGGTGGTGAAGATGATCCTCATGGAGTCGATCATCCTCAGCCTGTTGGGCGGAGCGGTGGGAGCCGTGGGGGCCATGATTCTGGCCAATGTGCTCAGCCGCTTTCCCGCGGCGGCGGGCGTGATCGAAGGCAATTTACCCCCCAGCGTTATTCTCCAAGGGTTTATAATCGCCCTGGGCGTGGGAATTCTGGGCGCCGCCTACCCGGCCTATCGGGGCGCGCAACTTTTGCCCACGGAGGCCCTGCGCCATGAATAGTATCTTCTTCCGCGAGCCTCCGCTGTTGCGCGCCGAACGAGTAAGTAAACTCTATCCTGACGGCGAGGTGCACGCCGTGGAAGACGTAAGCCTCGGCATCTGCGCCGGCGAATACGTGGCCATCATGGGACCCAGCGGCAGCGGCAAATCCACCTTGCTCAACCTGCTGGGAGCATTAGACGTGCCCACTTCCGGCGAAATCTACT
>JBEKFZ010000149.1:0-8043 GCA_050013075.1 Thermoguttaceae bacterium
TGACTATCGTATTCAGCGTGACAGCAGTAGTCGAAGGAGCATGGGTGCCGTCGTACGTGTCGCCGAAGGCGACGTTATCGTCCCTGTGGAACGTGTCAAGGCTGGAGCTGGTGGTATCGTACCAGCTCTGCGTGGTGAAAATGTCCCAGGTCCCGCCGGACGTGCCGGACCAGTTCAGGCTATCCCCGGCTGTGGCTGCGTGAAGGGTCACTTGAACCGTGGTTGCCGTCGAGCTTAGGGTTGGCGCGGTTCCGCGTCTATCCCAAGCGGTCGTCCAACCGCCGATGGAAGGAGCTGAGCCCGATGTTTGAGTGATAATGGTATACGGCGTCCCGACTGTATAGCCGAGACCGGTGCAGACGTTGACCGACACAGCCCCGATAATGCTGCCCGTGCCGCCGTTGAGAACGATCTGGTCGTTGCCAGAGCTGGTTGAAGTGTCGATCCTTATGTTCCCGCCGGAGATAATAGCGGTGCCGCCTGCGGCGGTATTGTCGAAGGTCAACGTTCCGACCGTGCCATCCGTGCCCGGAACAATCGTGCCTTGGTTGTGAGTATAAGATCCAACTATCGAGCCGGAACCGGAGATGGTCTGGCCTACACCCGTGGAGTAAGGCGCAGACGGCGAGGGGGCGTACCCGGAGACATCTAAAGTAGCCCCCGAGGCGATACTTATCGTCGAAGAATTGAAGATCGATCCAAAACCGGTAAGCACTAAGGTGCCTTGGCTAATGGTTGTCGGACCGGTGTAAGTATTGACGCCTGTAAACACCTGTGGGGAAGTTGTGCCGATCTTTGTCACGGCCATTATGCCGCCGTTGTCCCGAATCACGCCCGCGAAAGGATTCCCAGCGGCAGTCGTGTTTAAAGTCAGCGTGGAAGTAGTACCAACCGCTGAGTTCTGAACGTAGGCAGTGTCGCTCGCATCGGAGCTGTACCCATCGCCCAGAGCGTTGATCTGTTCGCTATGGCCATTTAAGTCAAGAGTGGGAGTGCCCGAGGCCCCGAAAGATACGACAGTATCCTGGATTTGGTTAGTGCTAGCTCCGGTTATCTTCACAAGGCCGTTGGTGATGGTCAGACCGCGGTCTACACAGATCTGATTGCTGGTGCCTACGACGGGCATGTTAAGATCCACCTCACCTTGTAGGACGACGAGCTGCAACATTCTGTTTTGACCAACGGTGGCGGTAGTGCCCAGCGTGAGTGTGGCCGGGCTGTTCCATGTGAGCAACCTCGCCACGCTGGTTCCGTTATCAATGAGCTGGAAGGTGAGACTGCCCGTGCTGGTTAGAGTGAGACCGCCCTGATAATTCAGTATAGTGGCGTTCAACGCGCCGGTAGTGCCGGTAGCGGAGTTGGTAATCATATCGTTTGTCAGAGTCGTACCGACAAGATTGACGGCAGATTGTGTGACGCTTTGACCGTTGAGGTCTAGGACCGCACTAGTTGAAAGGTTGAGGACATTGGCGGCGTCGCCCAGTGCCGTGCTGCTGCCGAGCGTAAGCTTGCCGCCGTTGATGTTGTTAGTGCCTGTATAAGCGTTTGCGCCGGAAAGGGTTAGCGTACCCGAGCCAGTGCTGCTTAACAAGGTCAAGCCGCTTATATTAGAAGCATCGATCGAGCCGGCGTAGGAGACGTCCTGAGTGCCGACGTCGATTGAAATCGCGCCGGTGCTGTTTTTGATCTTGCTGCCATGGTCCACTGCGTAGCCGGAGGCGTACTGGATTGTGCCGCCGGTGAAGGAGATAGTTCCGCTGCCCAGTGCGTTTACGCCGCTGATTGGGTTATAGTAGGCGACGTTCAGAATGCCGCCGGCGATGGTCGTGCCGCCGGAGTAGGTATTGGAGTTTGTCAACGACGTGGTTCCAACTCCGCTCTTAATGATGGCAACGGTTCCAGTGCCGTTCTGAATAATGCCGTTAAAATAATCGGGAGTATTAGTGGTGCTGAAATTGATGGATCCGGGATCACTATTGTTGGTAATGGTGCCGGAGCCGGTAAGTGCGCCGACGATCAAATTTTGTCCGTGGAGGTTCAGGACGCCGTCAAGCGTAACCCAGCCTGTTCCCAGTGCGGTGGAGGTTCCAATCTGGAGCGTGGCGCTGGGGCCGATGTACGTGCCGCCGCTGTAAGTATTGGCGCCATTGAACACAAACATTCCGCCGGTACCCATTAAATCGAGCTCGCACGACGAACCGCCGCTGATTACGGTGGGATTGACGGATGTACCTACGGTAAAAGCGTGGGAGGAATTATTGTACCACGTCTGATAGGCAGTGAGGACCAAGCCGCCGGTGCTGATGGTATGGCCGGTGGTGCCTGAACCGGAGTCAATAGTGATTCCACCGCTGATGGTAAGCTGTTGGCCGGATCCTCCGATCGTTACATTGGCGCCTGGGTTGGAATTGAAAGTCAAAGCCTGGATAGTCATATCTCCACCCAAAGTCTGGGTGAAGTTTGCAGCGGATGGGGCGCTGATATAGACATGGGTGGAGCTGCCCGGGAGCACACCTGTTATGGGAACGCCAGACAAATCAACCCAGTTCGTATCGCCCGTGGTCACACCATCATCATGTGCATTCCACACCGAGCCTTTCGCGCCGGTGAGGTTTCCCTTCCATTGCGCATCAGTCGGGGGCGAAGCGCCATTCGCTTGCAAATATGTATGTGTGGAGTCATAAACGAGTGTGTAAGCGGCCATTCCGAAAGGAACGGGCGGCGTCGTGCCGAGGGTCAGCGACCCGGCTCCATTTTTAACGGCGTACTGGAGAATCGCATATTGGGTGCCCCCAATGCCGGGTGTTGAACCGTAGACATTAATCGTGGTGGCGCCGTTTACCGTGAAGTTATTATTGAGGACGATCAGGTCCGCGGTCAGGCTGCCGCCAACGACATTGAAGTCGAAGTTCAAGGTTGAAGCGCCCACGGTCAGGGTCGACGCGGAAAGGCTATTGAGGTTTAGGGTGTCAATCTTGGAATCGACCATACTGAGTGTGCCGCCGGTGGCTACATTCACACCCGTGGAGACGGTGGTGGTTCCAACGGTAATGTTACTGCTGTCGGCGGCGAACGGCGTGGCAAAAATCGCGCCGTTGCCTACGCTAACCGAATTCAACGTCGTCGCGTTCTTCCTTAGATTGAAGGTGCCGCCGGTGAGCGTAGCCGAGGCGTTGGTGGAATTGAATGCGCCGGTGGCGGCTATATCGAGCGTGCCGCCGGATACGGAAAACGAATTAGAAGCAATGTTGCCGTTAAGATATAGCGTTCCGTTGTTGACGGTCGTGAGACCCGTGTAGGTGCAGGTTCCGGTGATAGTCAGGTTGCCTGCGCCTGTCTTAAACAGAGCAGTTGTACCGCTTCCATTGTTGATGTGGCCGGCATAGGTCGAGGTAGCGCCCAAACCGCCGATTTTGAAGGTCGTGGTAGTGCCGGCAAGGCCATTGTTGCGGATAATGGAATTAGTCGCGACTCCAGTCAGCGCGCCAATTTGGATGGTAGCGTCGGTCTGGAGTTGGGATTGATAGTCATATTCGGTAGTATCCGTGGCGGAGAAGTTGAGAATTCCGTTTGCCAACTCGCTGGCGGTGTTTACCAGGGTGACTGCCGTAGTGCCGCCGTTACTGGCCAGGTATAATGTGCCCTTATAATTGGACCAATCTCCGGACAAGATGGCGCCCCCGCCGCTATTTCCTCTGACATACAACTGTGCATCCGACGCGCCGGTGAAACTGCCTGATAGGTATACGGCATTGCCGCTTTCCGTCCTGAAATTGTTGTACTGATTGCTGGAGACAATGAAGTTATTGGTGATAGTGGCACAAGTTTCGCCATTAATATTAGTTATCCATATCGCGCCGGCGTTCAGTGTAATAGTGCCTGTGCCCAGCATAGTGTTTCCAATAATGGCCTTCAGGTCAATGGTTGAGGCGGTGTTAAAGGAGGAGGCTGCTGTCCCTCCGTAGGTGCCGGTTGCATCGAGGACCAGACCTCCCGAGAACTTGCTGTCCACTGCGCCGACATCCCAGACTCCTGTGCCGGTTTTGATGAGCTTAACCGCGCCTAAGCCATCCGTGATGCAAATGTTTGTGTTATAGGAGTTCGCATTGTTCATGCCCATTATTAACGTAGCCGGGGTGGTGCTATTGTTGTTCACAATTTTACCGAACGAGCCGTTGACAGTGCCGGCGTTCAGGGTCTGGCCGTTGAGATCGAGGGTACCGCCGTAATTGACCCAGAGGGCGCCGTTCCCGGTGCCGAACGGGCCGGATGTACCTGCGGTCGTTGAAGTGTTCAGGATGACCTTACCGTTGCCAATATAAGTAGCGCCCGTATAGGAATTCGTTGCGTTGATTACCAGAGTGCCTGGGCCGGTTTTGGTCAAACTCAGGGCGTTGCTCCCGTTGTTGGTGATGAGCGAACTGATAGTCAGTGTGCCCGTGCCGAACTGGCTGACGATCAGCTCCGAACCGGACGCGGCCGGGCCGTTGAGCGTGCCGTTTTTAATTTCGTAATCATCCGCGCCGGCGAACAACAAGCCGCTGCCGGCAAAAGTCAACGTATAGCCGCCGAGATTCAAATTATAACTACTTCCGCCGCCGGTGCTGATTCTTAGCGTGTTGACCGTGGTAGCGGCGGACAGCGTATTGGTGCCCGTACTCGCGAGCGAAGTGTTGTCCGTCGAGGTCCAAGTTGTTGCATATCCCGTATAAGCTGTAATCAGCGTATCACTTGCAGATGCGGCGCTGTGTGCCCATTGGGCGTTGCCGGAACCGTCGATCACCGTGGCCCAGGCGCCGATGATGCCGGTTGAGTTGTCGGAGTTGTCGGTGGTGGCAATATTGGGTGCGCCAATGCACAGGGCCGTTCCCGTGCCCGTGCCCGATCCTCCTCCGGAATATCGGGAGATTGTATTCAGATTTATGAGACCCGAGGTGCTTGGGGTGGTGTCCCGGATAATGTTTAGTGTTCCGCCGGATACATCCCTGCCGCTGGCGCCAACTGCAGTTGTGTTCAAATAAAGGGCGCTAACGGTTTCATTACCCGAGCCGCCTTTAAGCTCAAGAGTTGCCGATCCGGCCATATTCAAGGGACTCGAGGAAGACAATTTGGGGGTATCAGACGTGGTATGGTCCAAGATCACTGTTCCGGCCCGTATGGCGGTCCAGCCGGTATAGGAGTTGGCGCCGGACATAGTCAGTGTGCCGGTGCTTGCCCATTCAAGAGTGTCGGCATAGCTTGTCGATCCGTTAACGATCGGCCCCGCTACAGTCAAGCTGCTCGATCCGCGGAAGCCCATTCCCCTGACGGCAGACGGGGAAACGGAGAGTACAATTCCGCCGGCGCCCACGGCGATTGTGCCGCCGTTCACGTCCAGCGTATGGTTGTTGTTTTGGTTGTTGTAGATTCTATAGAAGCTTAGGGTGGCGTTATTCAAAATCTGAAGACCAGTAGGCTGATTAGCGTTGTTGTAAAATGTTAGATCCCCGCCAAAACTCAAGTTATTGGTGCCCAAGAATATGACGGAGTTTTTTATTAAATTTAGATTGACGCCGGCAAGGGTGAGCGCTCCGCCGCTGGTGTTGTCAATTCTGGTGTAAGTGGCTCTGCCGCCGTTGGTAGTCGCGATAGTAGCGCCGACGCCCAAGATGGCGTTAGTCGAGGCCCCGAAATTCAACAGACCCGCGTCGTAGATGCCGCCCGACGGCATGATTCCCGGGCCTGCGGTCATCGCAAGAGTGATAGTTCCGGTATATGTACTGTCAGTACCGGTGTTGTTTACAAGGGTTATCGGTCCGGGGCCGCTGATGGTCAGAGCGCCCGAGCCGGTCAGGCCGCCGCTGAGCGTGACGGCATTAGCCACCGGGTTGATCGTGCACGTGCCGTTGATATCGATGCCGCGGGCCTCGGTCAACGAGGCCGTCATTTTTAACGTGCCGCCGGTAAAGACGATGCGGTTAGTCGCGCTGGCATTGCCCAACTGGTTTGTATTGCTGTAAGACAGGGTGCCCGCGGTAATCGTGGTGGCGCCGGCATATGTGTTGACGCCGGTGAGCGTGAGCACGCCCCCGCCGGCCTTTGAAAATCCTATTCCCGCGCCGCCGTCAGTTATGGCGCTGTTAATGGTGACATCGTTGCTGGCCGTGATAACGGACGTGCCGGTCAGAATCAACTTGTCGCCGCCGATGACATAGTTGTTCGCGCTGAACGTGAGGCTTTCCACACTCACTCCTGCGCCGCCGGTGCTGACTGTAACTGCGCCGCCGGTGCCGCCTGTGGGCGTCCCGAACACGGCGTCGCTGCCGGCGGTCCAAGCCTCGTCGACCAAAGTCGTGCCATTGTACCAATTTTTCAACGGAGTAACGGTATCCCAAGTGCCCGCTCCGCCGCCGTTAGCGGTTACGGTAAGACCTGGATCCCAATAAAGCGAAACCGCTTGCGAGTTCGCTGCCGTCAAAAGGCAGATACAAAATATTAAATTCATCACTAACCAGACATTCGATTGCCGCATCATAGCATGATCCTTTCAAAAAATGAATCTTATAACACAGTGAAACACCTTGATATTTTTTTTTGGCAATAAAATCCCATGATTATTGCCCTTTTATATTTATATATATTGATTGCGTTTACATACCATTGCTTACATGGGAACAAGAGCATACCCATGCGATCCGAGTTAAACGGATTGCCTTTAATCAATAACTTGCGTATTAAGCCCTTGATCCAACTTTGTGGATAATTGCGCAGGCTCTCGGCGGCGGCTTGCTTGCGATCGATGCCGGGAAACATCGAGATTTGCCGCATTCCGCCGCGTCAAGACATGTGCCTTTTAATTAAAATCTCCTTTCTTTCTGAAAAATCAGGGAAACCATAAAAATATTTTCAGACCTTTAGGCCTATTTAACTTTTCAATAAGTTGCGAAAAATCGACAACGATCGGATAAGCAATTTTTCCAAATAGACTGAAAAGTGTTCAGTCGATGTTCGCTGGATGCCTCTTTCAATTAAAATGTTAAAACAATGTTGTATTGAATCAAAATTAAAAGCTCTTCTCTATTCCAGCCTGCTCCTTTTTATTTATTCTTTAAGGGTTTTTAAACTCTTCCCTTCCCCTATGGTTTGCCGGTTTCATAAATACGTTTAATTTCCTCCGCGGTTAATGCGCTCTGGAAGATCATCAATTCATCTATCCGGCCGTCAAGCGTGCGTATAATGTCTTGGGTTACTTCAGTTTGTTGGTTCCAATTGCCAATCATGGCGGGACCGAATTTGACCCTGGGGAGTTTAATCATGGATTCCGTTTCCACTGCCTGGCCGTTGAAGTAGCAAGTAATGTTTTTGGCCGCTGAATCGTAAACCGTAACTAATATGCACCAATGGCCGAGTTGATCAGAGAAAGGTTTCCATGCCTGGATTTTCAGCGGTTCCAGATTGCCCTCTCCGTCGCCGATTCCACGGCCCGGAAGATTACCTGCTTCATTTTGTATGCCAACTCTAATAGCCCCATCCGGTCTCAAAGACCAGTGGGTTGCGAACGGTTTTTTCCAACCGTCTGACATGAGCAGGCTGTTAAATTTGTGCGGCAAACTTTCGATATTCACCCAAGCCGCTAGAGTCATAGAGGACATCTCTTGCGGCAGGTTTATTTTCACTCCGCTTTTTGCCTTTTTGAACTCCAAGGCGCTTTTTCCAGGAAAACGTCCGTCGACCCACGGCGCATCCAGGATTTCACCGTTCAGCGCCGCTCCGGTCGAAGCACGGTTCGTAAGCACGGCGGTATTGGTTGGGTCGGGCTGGAAATCGTAATATGCCACCAAGTCCTGGCGGCTTTGCAGATCCTGGCTGACATCCAACCAATGTTGAAATGATAGCGATGGCGGCGGCGGCGGCGGTTGTTGTAGAGTGGGGAAATTACTTCGCTGAGCAACTTGCGGAGTAAACTTAGTCCCTTCACAAACCACTGCCTCGCCCTTGTGAAGCGAAATCGGCGCGGTCCAGCGGCCGTCGGCCAGTTTGGCTTCGGCATTGACTTTGCCCGCG
>JBEKFZ010000150.1:0-7601 GCA_050013075.1 Thermoguttaceae bacterium
GACAAACGATTCACTGAAATCCCATTATCAATAGTGTTTTTTACTCTTTCCAGCGTTTTTCAGTAGACATCGAAATCATCCTAAATTGGAAACTGGGAGAATTGGGCATTTTTTAGGAAAGTGCAGTAAAAGATAAAAGATATTCTTGTGTTTTTTTGGGAATATGAGGTTATTCCGGGATTTAATACTCCCCGACGATATCGCCGCTGGAACGAGTGCCCAGGGCCCGCCATAGGGCCAAATCAATGTCATTCGTGACGGACCGCGCAGCCCCGTCCAAAAGCAGGATATTCACGTGTCCGCGGTGGTAGCTCCGCGAGGTGACGGCCGCGAATGTCCGCTTCGTGGACGACCGGCCTTCGCGGCTGGAAATGAAGTCGATGTCGTAATTTTCAAACGTTATTTTGGTATTCGGCTGAAAAACGGTGGTGAATCCCGTGTGATACACCCGGGCGTCGATATTCTAAAATATGGACTGTCATTCATCTGGACACATTCATATTTTTTGTTTTCTTGCGGAAGTACCGGATTTTTCAATGGTTCGCCGGGGACCGGCCAGCCGTCTTCGGTCCATGTCAAAGGACGGATTTGGAGCGTGGCGATTCCCCTGTTTTCGCCGTCGTAGAAATGGTAGACGAGCCAATCCTTGTCGCCGTCATGGAGGATTGAGTTGTGTCCCGGTCCGATATACCGGCCGGCGCCTTCCAAGACCAGCGTTCCACCGCCGTCGAGCATCGGCTTGCCGCTTTTGTCCACATACGGGCCGGTGATTTGTTTGCAGCGGCCCACCCTAATATTGTAGTCGCTTTTCACACCGCGGCAGCAAAAATCGAAAGACGCGAAAAGATAGTAATAGTCGCCCTTGCGAAAAATATAGGCCCCCTCTATTGCCCTGGGCTCTTCGGGACGGGAGGCAAGAGAGTATAAGTTGGTATCATCGGCCGAGGTCTTGCCGGTGCTGATGTCCAAACGCCGCATTTTGATGCCGCTCCAGAACGATCCGAAGCACAACCACGGGTTATTCCCGTTGTCCATGACCGGGTTCGCGTCGATGGCGTTCCAGTCGTCAGTTTTAAAAGATTCGATCACCTTTCCCTGATCGACCCATTTGTAGTCCTTGCCTTGCGGATCGAGCGTAGCGTTGGTCGCCAGACCGATGCAGGAACGGTTGCTACCAAAGGTGGATATCGAATAATAAAGATGGTATTTCCCGTTGAAGAATAGAATATCCGGGGCCCAAGGAAACACCGCGCCGGGGATCTCTTGTTTCGTCCATTCGGGCAGTTTATCGAAAACTTTGCCCACGATTTTCCAATTTAACAAGTCAGGTGATTGTCTGATGGGAATGCCGGGCCCGGTGCAAAAGATATAGTACGCTCCCGCTTCCTTGATGATATGAGGGTCGTGCACCCGGCGCACGTCTCCTTCCTGGGCATGGGAGCGGGACGGCATGTTCAGAACCGCCTGGAAAAAAACAACAAGTAAAACCAAACTCCTAAACAGACTCCCGGAGCAAGCTCCGGGGCTAAACAAACTCCCTTTTGGGCTAAACATTGAATGCGACATAATTAACAACTCCACTAATAATTCATAATTAGGGTCAATATTTTTTATCCGCCTAGAGATTCTCTGAGGTTTCGGAGTTCATCGGCCAGACGGCGTTGGTCCGAGGCGAGTGTTTCCAATTCCGAGCGAAGTTGGGCCAATTCCGTGCGGAGCAATTCGATATCGCGCTTTTGGGCCGCCGTTTGAGCGCCTACGCCAGCGGCCGGAATATTTGATCCGGGCGACGTCGCCGCATGGGAAACGCTCGGCTGCGCGACCGGAGAATCATCGGCATATTCGTCGCGAAAGGCGACTTTCGGCGTGGCTGCGCCGGAATACTTTATTTTCAAGGCATCCAGTTCGCGGGGCTTATACAATGCGTGCGAAACCGCGTGTCCGCGTCCTTCTGGCGTCAGGGAGATGACCAATCCCTTGGATTTTAGCGTGTCGATGATAGTCTTCATGGCCGCCAGGTCCGAAATCGGATCCATGCGCGAGGCCCGGCCGCGAAGCTCGCCCACGGTCTGATCGCCGCGGAGCAAGAGTTCGGTCATTACCGAGAGTTCCACTTTTTCCACGCCCAGCCATTCGTAGAGATAATGGCGGAATTTGGCCACTCGGCCGTAGCCTTCGATAATTCCCACCGCTCCGAGTTCGCGCAAGCGGTCGAGCGATTCCTCCACGTCGGCCGGTTCGAGTTGCATGACCGGATCGCGGTTGCTTTTCTGGTTGCAGCCGGTGCGGATGGCGTTAAGCGACATGGGATAGATGTCGGGCGTGGTTTTGGCCTTTTCGGCCAACACGCCCAGCACTCGGCGGTCGATGGCGCTAAGAGGCTGCCAGCGGGGACTGGACTGAGATTGAGGGGTCGGGGATGCGTCAGACACGATGATGGCTCCGGTACGGATTTCGTAGTTTATTTAACACATTGGGCGCAAAATGACAATCCGGCTAATCATAGTTGGGGAAATAATGTCTTGTTGTTGATAGTGGCATCGCATAAGCCCACGGGTTGCAACCCGTGGGCTTTTCTGCCCGCGATACGGCAATTGTTTTTCGGGCCGATTGGTCCCGCGTGAATTCTTCCATTCCGTTGAGGAACATTTGCACGGCGATGACCGTAAGGATCATGCCCATCAGCCGTTCGCAGGCCTGCAATCCCCGCCGTCCCAGTAACCGGCTTAGGACTGACGAGAGCATGAGAATAATCGTGGAAAAGCTCCAGGCAATCAGCAGGGCGAGAAACCATTGCCAAATCCGTTCCGGATGCCCGGAAGTGAATAGCATAAGGGTGGCCATGCAGGAAGGCCCGGCCACGAACGGCGTGGCCAAGGGAACGATGAAGGGTTCGCCGCCGGCGGGGTTGTCCGCGCCGATGTTGGGGTGGAACAGGCCGGGAAAGATCATGCCCAATGCGATGATGAACAACAGCACTCCGCCGGAAATGTACAAAGCCGGCCGGCCGATGTGCAGCAGCGAGGTTAACGTCGGCCCGAAGAACAAAAAGAAACACAAAATCAGGAGGGCAAATACGTTTTCACGGGCCACCACCCAAGACCTGCGCCGCTCGTCCAGGTCTTTTATTTGACTCATGAACATGGGGACGTTGCCAATTGGGTCCATGATTAAAAATAAGGTCAATATCGCGGAAAAAAGTTCCATGGCCGAATTTCGCGGTTTGGAGATAGGGAAAATCCTCGATTTTGATAGGGGAATTATCCCCAAAAATATACTCCTGCGCCGCGTTTTATGCAAATGATGTTTGGGGTATGGACATTTGCCCATTGCTTTTCAGCCAAACTCCCGAGATAATGCTGTTCCCGTTATTTTTGCTTTGTACGACCAAATATATTACGGCAATCATGTGTTCCGCACCTGTCCTTGATATCACTGACTGTATCGGTGCGGTTCCGTATCGCATGGCCTTTGCCGGCGGTTGGATCGATCAGCCGTTTGTTTCCAAACACAATCCCGATCCGCCCGGTTCGATGGTGGTGGTGGCCCTGGAGCCGCGGTATCGCTTCATGGACCGCTCGGGCATGGCCACCGGCACGCGCCGCGTGGCGTTAAAAATGTGGAACGGCCGCCTGCCCGACCGCGATCCGGCCGAGTTGGTCAGGGAGTTGTACGCCGAGGAGAACCGGGGCAAGCCGGATCCCTCCGGGTCGCAGGACATGATCGGGCTGATCTACCCCGGGGTGAACCGCTTGGATTTCGACATCGAATACGAGGGCGGAATCTTCCCCAAACACATCCAGTCGAACAACGATCCGGCGGTCGCCAATTGGCTGAATGAAGTAATACACGTGGTTCCCGTCTCGCCTCGTCCGGATGGGTACAACCCGCTGGGAATAAAGAACCTTGACCCGCAGTGGATTCGGCGCCTGGGGCAGTCGGGCAAGGACTGTTACCGGGCCATAGTCGATCGGGACCTGAAGGCATTGGGCGCATCGATGAACGATTGCATGAAGTGCTGGGAAGCCATCCTGCCCCACACGGTCAGGCACCCCACAATCGGCATCGACCTGCTGGGGCTGCTGCATTATTATCAAGCAAAATATCCGGGCGCGATGTATTCCGGGTGCGGCGGCGGATACTTATACGTCGTTTCGGAAAAGCCCGTTGCGGGAGCGCTGCGGATCACGGTTCGCATTGCCCGGTGATAGTTGTATTGTACATCTAATGTAGGACGGATCGGTAACGTGAGGAACGTTGTTGTCAGCGGCAGTTTCGATGATATAAAATCGCCCCAGGTGCGGTTCCTGCAAGAGGCCGCAAGACTGGGACCGCTTAGAGTCTTGCTCTGGTCCGACGAAGTGGTGTGGCATCTGGAGGGCAAAACACCCAAGTTTCCCGAGGCGGAGCGGATGTATATCCTGGAATCGCTGCGATATGTCCACGGCGTTACGCTTTGTACCGGCACGGTCCTAAGCGATGCACTGCCACAGTTCGACAGACCTCGGCCCGCGATTTGGGCGATCGATGAAGCCGGCGACACCCCGGCCAGGCGGGATTATTGCCGGTCGCGGGGATTGGAATATCGCGTGCTCCGGGGCGCTGACCTGGCGGGCTTTCCCCAAGAGCCGGCGGATGCCGCGGAAACGTCGCCGCGCAAACGCGTGATCGTGACTGGTTGTTACGACTGGTTCCACTCGGGACATGTGCGTTTTTTTGAAGAGGCCTCCGCCCTGGGCGATTTATATGCGGTTGTGGGGCATGATGCAAATATCGAACTGCTGAAAGGCAAAGGGCATCCCCTGTACGGCGAACAAGAACGGCGATACATGGTCCAATCCGTTCGCTTTGTTAAGCGAGCCTTGATCTCCAGCGGGATGGGCTGGCTGGACGCGGAACCCGAGATCGAACACATCAAACCGGATATATACATGGTGAATGAAGACGGCGATCGGCCGGAAAAAAAGCAGTATTGCGAAGCCCATGGGATCGAGTACCGGGTGCTGAAACGGATTCCCAAGGACGGACTCCCACGAAGAGCGGGCACCGAACTGCGGGGATTTTAAGCATATTACAATCTTTGTGTTAAGGTTTGAGTGCGTTTTGCGCAAATGTTTTTTATTGCAAATTGCTAATTGAACAAACATAACCACTTGCGCGATTTGTCACTGTAATTCCGAATTTGTAAATCAAGCGGCCTTTGACTGTGGCGTAAACCCCCGGTGTATTCACCGGGGGCTAAATAAGGGTGTGTTCACCGGGGGCTAAATTATTGCGAATTACATTTTTTCGAGAAATTCATGGCTAGACCGAGCAAAATCGAAACTCTGCTAGCGCGGCTGAATCCACAACAGCGCGAGGCCGCTACCCACGGCGACGGACCGCTTTTGATCGTGGCCGGCGCGGGCACGGGAAAAACAGCCACGCTGGTCCATCGAGTGGCCTGGCTGATTGCCAATGGCAGGGATCCCGGGCGAATACTGTTGCTAACTTTCACGCGGCGGGCCGCCGCCGAAATGCTCCGCCGGGCCGATACGCTGCTGAGGCAACTGGCCGCTTCCGACAAAAGTCTTTCCGAAATTAAGATTTCCCGGGTTTGGGGGGGCACTTTTCACGCCATTGCCACCCGCTTGTTGCGGCGCTACGGAAAATCCATCGGCCTGCCGCCGGAATTCACCGTCCACGACCGCACCGATTCGGAAGATTTGATGAACGTGGTGCGGACCGAGTTGAACCTGGCAAAGACCGACAAGCGGTTTCCCAAAAAAGGCACCTGCATGGCCATTTACAGCCGCTCGGTCAATGCACGGCAAAAACTCGACAAGATTTTAACGGCCACGTTCCCCTGGTGCAAACAATGGTCGGAGGAGTTAAAGCGGCTTTTCCAGGCTTACATCGATCGCAAGGAAGCCGGCGGCATCATGGATTACGACGACCTGCTGCTCTATTGGCAGGCGCTGCTGGCCGATCAGCATACGGGCGAGGCGATTCGCAAAATGTTCGATTGCGTGCTGGTCGACGAATACCAGGACACCAACGCCCTGCAAGCCGAGATCATTTATCTGCTTTCGCCCAAGGGCAAGGACCTGACAGTGGTGGGCGACGATGCGCAATCAATCTACGCCTTTCGCGCGGCCACGGTCCGCAACATCCTCGACTTTCCCAAGCACTACGATAAGACCACAATCATCACCCTCGAGCAAAACTACCGCAGCACGCAGCCCATATTAAAGGCCACCAACCGCGTCATCGGCCTGGCCAAGGAACGTTTTACCAAAAATTTGTGGTCCGACCGCGACGTGGGCGAGCCGCCCATGCTGGTCAACTGCGAGGATGAAGACGACCAGACCGAATACGTGATCCGGCGGATACTAACGCATCGCGAGGCGGGGGTGGACCTGCGGCGTCAGGCGGTGCTGTTCCGGGCGTCGCACCACAGCATGTTGCTCGAAGCCGAACTGGCCCGGCGCGATATCCCTTTTCACAAATACGGCGGACTGAAATTCATGGAGACCGCCCATGTGAAAGACCTGCTGGCGTTTTTGCGATTGGCCGAAAATCCGCGCGACGTGGTGGCAGGCGGGCGAGTGCTGCCGCTTTTACCTGGCATCGGGCCGGGCAAGGCCCGGCAACTAATCGGGATGCTATTGGAATCGGGCGGGAATTTCCAGGTTTGGGCCGATTGGAGCCCGCCAGCCGCCGCCGCCAAAATTTGGCCTCGTATGGTCGGACTCGTGCAAAGATTGGTAAAACCCAGCGAAGATCTGCCCGGCCAAATCGGCCTGGTCCGAAAATTCTATACGCCGCTTTTAGAAACACATTACGACAACGTCCAACCCCGGCTGCGCGACTTGGAACAATTGGAACTGATCGCCTCGCGCTACAAAAACCGGCGGCGGATGCTGTTGGAACTGACGCTCGATCCGCCGTCATCGACCCAAGACCTGGCCGGGGAGCCCCGTTTGGACGACGATTATCTGGTCTTAAGCACGATCCACTCGGCCAAGGGCCTGGAATGGGACGCGGTTTACGTGATCCACGCCGCCGACGGCTGTATCCCATCGGACATGGCCACCAAAGATTCGGAGGAGATCGAGGAAGAGCGGCGGTTGTTTTACGTGGCCCTTACCCGGGCAAAAAACTGGCTCTACGTCTGCTATCCGCTGCGTTTTTATCACAGTTTTCTTTCCAAGAGCGATCAGCACGGCTATGCCCAGCGGACCCGGTTCCTGCCCGAATCGATCCTATCCTGCTTTCAACAATGCGTAACCGACGAGTTGGAAGGCGACGACGCCGAATCGCCCACAATACAATCCCGCCTGACCAGCCCCGCCATCCGCCGGCAGATGAAGAATTTGTGGTAATATTCAAGATTGTTGGTTAGTTGTCTCTTGCATTATTTGAATCACGCTTTTTAAATTGACAAAAAGATGTTTTGGGGGGTATTGCTCCAAACTCATTTATGCTATCATATTTATAAATGAATATTAATCCAATTTCAGTAGTTCCAAGTTTGATTTAAATTCGTAAAACGACGCAAGGTGTTGAGCCATCGTGTAATAGGACGACGATTTCGTGAACCATCCAATCGAGCATGCGTT
>JBEKFZ010000151.1:0-7574 GCA_050013075.1 Thermoguttaceae bacterium
CAAACGATTCACTGAAATCCCTTTATCACATAGTGTTTTTTACTCTTTCCAGCGTTTTTCAGTAGTTATCGAAATCATCCTAAATTGGAAACTGGGCTAGTTGGGCATTTTTTAGGAAAGTGCAGATAAAAAGAATGTTGCATGAAAAGTCAGAGCCGGGGCGTGTCGCCCCGGTAATTCCGCACCCGACACGGCCCGGCTCTGAGGCAAAAACGCGATATTCATTACCCGAGACCCAATAAATAAACATAGCGCATCATGAAAATCGTTCGTTTATTTCTGGTTATCAATTTTCTCATTGTCGGTGGGCATTTTCGGCCGGCTTGGGGCGGAGAGGTCCGGCCCACGGTGTTTCTGCACGCCCTTCAGAAAGACTACGGCGACATGGCCGTGGATTATCTTAACATGCTCAAGCGGAACGACGACCTGCCCAAGGAACTCCGCGAGAGTTGGGACTTGGAGATGAGCAAAAGCTTGCGCTTTGAGGCGCGGGACGCGCGGGACGCGTATAACGCCGAGGAGTCGGAATCCTTGCTGCGCGAGGCCGAAAAACACTTGGCAAAGTTTCTCCGGGAAAAGCCGGATCATCCGGAGGCGTCCGAGGCCAGGGCGATGTTGGCCGACTTTTCCATGGATAAGGCCCTGAAAGACCTGCGCTCGGCACAGACCAACGTCGATAAAAAACAAAAGGCAAAACTCCTGGACGACGCCCGGACCGCCTTGGTGGAGGCCCGGCTGCGCTTCAAACAAGCCGAGGAAAAGTATCAAGCCGAGTTGGACGCGATGCAGCCCGCGCCGAAACGGCCGCTGAAACGCTCGGATCGCGATTCCTTGGCCCGGCGGGAAGAAATTAAAACCAACGTATTGAACTATCGGTTTCAGGAGGCGTTGATCGATTATTACCTTGCCCAGACTTATGCCTCCGATAGCGCGGAACGCAAAGCAGCCCTGCAAGCCGCGGCCGATGCCTTTGACGCCTTATTCCAGGGCAACCGCATGGAGACCATCGGCCTGGTGGCGCACATGTGGCACGGCAAATCGACGGAAGAATTGGGCGATTGGCAAACGGCCTTGGATATATACGACGAGGTGCTGGTCAACGCGCCCGAACCGGGCCAGGTGCAAAGCGATCCGGCGCTATTGGCGCTCTTTGCGCAAGTGGAACACTTCCGCCTGCAAATCCTGGCCAAACAATCGCCGCTGCAATTCATGGACGAGGCCGGCCAATGGTTGCAGGAATATCGCAAGACGCGATTTAGCCAGACCGAGGGTTTCCAGGCGATCGCTTTGGACCTGGTCAAGGCCAAAATCGAGGCCGCGGAAAACGCCTCCGGCGCTGAAAAGAGCAAGCTTATCACAGGCGCCCTGGGTCTGTTGGCGGAGATGAGCAAAGTGCGCAGTCCGTACCAGCAAGAGGCGATATTGTTGCGGCGTCAATACGTCAAGTCCGGCAGCAAAGTGTCGGAGCCGGCGTCGTTTGAAGAGGCCGTGGCCCTGGGCGAGGCCGCCGCCATCACCCAGCAGTGGTCCGAGGCGACGGCCAATTACGGCATCGCCTTGAAACTGGCCGACAAGGATAAAATAAGCCAATCGCAGCGCAAAGAGGCGATCGACGCCCTGGTCAGCGCACTTTATATGCAGGCCCGCGGCCAATTGATTTCGGGCAAATGGGAGGATTGTCTTGCCACGGCGGAAAGAATTTTCAGCGATTACAAGGACAGTTCCATCGCGCCGCAGGCCGGTTCGCTGGCCGTTTCCGCCGCGTTGAATTTATACTCCGCCGCGCCCAAGGACAAAAAAGCGGAGGCCCTTAAGCGGCTGAAAAAGTATGCCAGTCTCGCGGAAGACTCCTGGCCGGGCAGGCCCGAGGCCGACGACGCCCGAATGATGCTCGCCCAGGCCGACCTGGTGCAGGGTAAAATCGACGAGGCCCTGGCCGGGTTTGAAAAGATCGATCCCAGATCGGAGCGATATCCGAATGCCCTTCTATTGGCCGCCGAAACCTATTGGCGGCGCCGGCTTGCGGAAATGGAAAAACCCGAGGGCAGCCGGAACAAGGGCCAAATGGACGCCGACCTGGACCGCGCGCTTAGGAACTTGGAGACCGGCCTGAAACTACAACAGAAAAAGGTCGTGCCCGGAGAACAACTTCCCAGACCGCTCGTCGAAACGCAATTGCTGCTGGCGGAGATCAAGCTTGGCGGCGGCGATGCCCGGGAGGCGGCGGCCTTGCTGCAACCGCTGGTCGATGCCTTCGCGGCCGCAAAGCCCGAAGAAGCGGATAACGTTATTGTGCGGATCTATGCGGGCGCCGTCCGGGCGTACTTGGCTTTAGACGATCCAGAAAAGGCCCTTGAGATCGCCATGGTTCTGGCCGAGTGGGGGCCGGACGTCCAGAGCGTCAATGCCGCGCTGGTGGAAGTTGTAAAGACGCTCGGCGCGAAACGCAAACAGGCCGAAGCCGCGGTCGCGGCGGTGGCGGGAGAGGTGAATTCGCCGGGCGCGGACGAGGCCCGGGAAAAATTGAAGTCGGTCGCGGAAATGATGAATAAACTGCTGGCCAAGATGTCGTCTCGCAAGGAGTTTTCCATTCCGGCGACGGTTTATTTCGCCGATATGTGTTTGGCGGCCGGTTTGCCCGACGTTGCCCGGGACGCTTATCTGCGCGTGGCGAACCGGGCGGAAAAAGACCCTGCATACGCCAAGTCGGCGGGAAAGGCGCTCCAGCGGGTGCGGGCCCAACTCGTGGACCTGCTGGTCAAAACCGGCGATTATGAAGAAGCTTACAAACAGATATCGCAACTGGCCGCCGCCAATCCCCGCGCGCTGGACCTGCTCATGACGCAAGGGCGTATTTTGCAGTCCTGGTCGCAAAGAGATGCTTCGCGTTACGCGGAGGCGGTCGCCCATTGGGCCAGGTTGCGCAACATGCTTCTGGGCGCGGTGAAGAAACCGCCGGAATACTTCGAGATCACGTACAATCTGGCCGCCGCATTGTACGGCCAGGCCGCCGAGGCCAAGGATAAAGCACAAGCCGCCGAAAAGGCGAAAGAGGCCGAGAAATTGCTGAAATCGACCTTGGTCCTCAGCCCGAACCTTAGCGGGCCGGAAATGGTCGAACAATACAATGCCTTGTTGAAAAAGGTCTCCGCCTTGTACCAGCGGGCGGGTTCTCGGTAAATGCCCAAAATCCGGTTTTGGTATCCGGTTTCGGTATCCGGTTTTGGTATCCGGTTTCAGTTAGGGCGGCAGTTTAACTGCTACCCCGACAAGTGTTGAAATCGCGCCAGGCGGCGCAAACGCCGCAACCGTTTCATTCGCTTCAAGTGTTTCGTTATAAACGCTACGTAAATGCGGCGTATGAAGTCGGCGGGGCGGGCGTTTCGATATCAAAAGAGCAGTCGCAGCGGCGGATTGGCGATTTCTGCGGAACAGGAGCGTCCGATGATGGATATTTCCCGAAACCAGTATTTCTTTGCCGGATTGGTCATTCTACTGCTGGGGCTCGAATTCTATATGGTCGACAATTTCGTGCTCAACGCGAAGTTCACCCAGTTTTTGGCCGAGCGTTCCGGTCATCCCATGGCCTCGGTCAATGCAACCTCGCAGACACTGTTGCAAAGCGACAGCCCGCCGGCGCAAAAAAACTGGCCTCCGCCCGATTGGCTGGGATGGTCGCTGCTGTCCGTCGGCAGCGTGCTGATCCTGCATAGTTGGGGCATGAAAAAACCGGGTACGTAAACCCGTGTGACTAGTGCCGGGATTTCAATCGATCTTTAATTCGATTCAAACCATTCGGCTACTTGTTTCCAAGTTTTTTGGCGGGGTTTTGGAGCTTTATGCGGCCACCAACGCAGACCTCCTACGCTTGCGGTTAGTGTTCCGAGTTTTTTGCGTTTTTTCTTCCACTTTTCCCACACTTCGAAGGTAATTCCCGGCTTTCCGACAGGGAGCGCCTCCTCCACAGTAGCGGAAACCCATTTAGTTGGCCGTCCTTTCTGTCTACCTGCCACTTGTTATTCTCCTATGTAAATCAATTTTAAATCGAAAGCAGCTTGCCGCAATTAATTATTATCGATGGCGTTCCTTAATCAATTGCCGCCAACAATATGCCATCTACTACCTACCACCTACTATCTACTTTTTTTCCCAGGGCTGTCCGATCGTCTCTTCGGGAAAGAATCTTCGCCCGGTGGTTTGCAGCAGGCGGTCGCGGATCAGGCTGTAAGGACGGATGCGGGCGTCGGCCGTGGCTTCGAACGTGTCTTGGCCGGGCACGCTTAGGATAGCGTGAATCGCGCCGTGCGGGCCGAGATGGTTGCTCATCTCCGGATTCACGTCTTGAAACGGCAGATGATATACTGCGCCGGACGGCCCAAAATCTTCCGGGCGCACGGTTTGCGACCAATGACCGATGCGGCTGAATGGATACGGCAATTTTACCACGCCCGCGTGCTCGGCAATCAGATCCACCTCCAGCGTGCCGCGAACCGGGACTAGTTGGCCGTAGGCGTCCTTGGGGGCGATGCAAATCGACATGCCGTCGGTTTCGACGTATTTATCCCAACGGGCCGGTATTGCTTCAATGTCCAACCATTTTACCGGCGGCTTGGGCTCTTGCGTATTTTTAGAGGCTGTGGTGGATTTTGAAGCTTCGTTTGATTTTGATTCTTCACCGGCCGGCGAACCCAACATGACAATCGACTTGGCCGCCGGAGCGGATACCGGTTGGGCTGGAACGTCGCGGCGTATTTGCTCGATTGCGTCGAGAAACTCTTTGCCGGAAATTTTGTTGCCGTTTATCTCAGCCGCGGCCACGCGATCCCATTGGATCGGCCTGAGCACCTCGGCCCCAGAACTTTCCCAACGCAGCCAGAGCCCGGCGGCATCGGTTCGGGCGTCGATTTTGGCCGTCATTGTGCGGCCGCTTGCCAAATGCACAACAAGGTCGTCTTGCCGATCGATGCCGGGCTGTTGGGCAATCGCCGGGATCGAAACCCCAACGAGACTAAGTGCCGAGAGCAAGACAGACAGGCGGACGAGGATCCGCCGGATCGGAGCGGTTGTATGCATCGAAAGACCGTTTTCCAGTGTTGTTGATCACGGATGGCACGGGTATTAGTGGCAAACCGTATGCCCGACGAAGATCGCGCGGGTAGGCTTACGGCAAATATCCTTGTCCCACAACGAGTTGTGGAAAAAGTCGAGCGATGCGGGGTATCCCGTCCGGCGTTAGTCGCGGTTGATTTTTATCAACAGATTGTTAAGAAACGTCCTTTACCGGGTTTGGGCGGCGTGTCTGTTTCATATCATCCTTGCCACCGTCATTTTCTTTGCCATCGCTATTACGGATACATCTGATACCGGCCGTTTTGGAAAACTTTATTTTTATTCGGCCACCCCGAACTCCGAGAAGGTCTAGGGGTGAAGTTATCAGGGTTCAGGATTCAGGGTTCAGAACGCGTTTTGAAAATCTAGCGTTGTACCTCAAATCCTATACCCCGAACTCTGTACCCTGCACCCTGAACTTTGAATCCTGAACCCTGCCCCCTGCCCCCTGCCCCCTGAACCCTGAACCCTGAAAAAAAGGAACAAGCCATGTCAGTCAATCTGGTAAAACAGTGGTTTCCACAGTTTCTGACAGCCTTGGATCGCGCTCCCATGGCCGGATTGTTGTGTGCGGCAGCGATACTTTTTGGCGTGACCTTGGCCTGGACGCGATCGGCTGCCATGCCCGGTGGCGCCAAGGTGGCGCTGGAAGCAAGCATGATAAATCGGGCTTATGGTTCCGGGGAAAAGTCCCTGGACAATGAAAAGGCCATTGGCCTCCACGAGGGGGGGGAGATAAACAACCAAGCTGGTTATTTTCACGCGGCCGGCAATCGCGTGGCCTTTGTATCCGCCGATAATAAACGCAGTTTCATCACTCTGGAGAACCGGAATTTGGAACGCATTGCACGGGCCATTGCCGATAATGCCAAGCAGTTGGAATGGATCGTTTCGGGCACGATATCGGAGTACCGCGGAGCGAATTTCCTCCTGATAAGCCGGGTGGAATTGAAATCCAGGGTTCTATCATCCGATGCCGCCGAATAACATCCGATGCCGCCGAACGGCGGCCTGGCGCCGGAGTCCATGCTTGTTGGGGTGGAAGTTGTACTTCCGCCCCGGAGCGACGGCACAACTATCGCCGCCACGGAATAATCGCCGCATAAGAGCGGCCGAACCGCACCCGACTGCTTGACACTTGATGGGGAATCCCTATGATAGGGAGCAGGTTAATTCCATTACTCGACTTGCCTTCATCGGAGTTCCAAGCATGAGCGGATATCGACGGCTGGAAGTCAGCGAAGTGGGCGATGTTACCGTGGTCCGGTTCCGCGATCATAAAATCGTGGAGGACGTGAACATCCAGGAATTGGGACAAGAAATGTTCCATTTGGTGGATAAAGACCGGCGCGGCAAGTTGCTTTTGAATTTTTCCACGGTGGAATTTCTGTCCAGCGCCGCCCTTGGCAAGCTGATCACCCTGGATAAAAGGGTAAAAGCCCACGGGGGTTCGCTCAAACTATCGAATATCCGTCCCGAGATTTTCGAGGTCTTCGCCATTACCAAGCTGAACCGCCTGTTCGACATCAAAGAAGACGAAGCCGATGCCCTGGCGGCCTTTTGATAATCGAGCATGAAAAAAGGGGATTAGACCCAGAAATAACCATCCGAAAAATTCAGTTGTCATCCCGAACGCCACGAAGGATTTCTTCCATGGAGGCTAAAGGCTATTGACTGTATCTGGCGAAGCGTGCTGAACCCTGAACCCTGAACCTTGCCCACCTTTCATGCCCACGTCCGATGAGCTATGGACCTGGCAGTGCGAAAATAAATTTCCCAGCGATACGCGAACCGGCCGGCGCATCCTGGAGGAAGTGCTCAGGGAATTGGAGCACGAGCATTGGAACAAGCGTGACATTTTCTGCGTTCACCTGGCGGTGTACGAGGCGCTGATCAACGCCATTGTGCACGGCAACCGGGAAGACCTGGGTAAGAAAGTGCATTTTATCTGCCGGCTTTCGCCGCGGCGCGTGCACGTGGAAATAACCGACGAAGGCCCCGGGTTCGCCCCGGAATCGCTGCCCGACCCGACCGACGACGCATTCCTCGATAAACCCGGCGGCCGAGGCGTGCTCTTGATGCGGGCCTTCATGTCCCGCGTCTCTTTCAATCCCCGCGGCAACCACGTGATCCTGGAAAGAGACCGTAGCGACTACTCCCGCCAAAAAACCGCAACTGGTATGTAGTAGATGGTAGGTTGAATGGAAAGAGGGCAGGGTTCAGGGTTCAGGGTTCAGCACTAAGCACTAAATCTAAAGCCCGAAGTCCTAAAGCCTAACGTCTAAAGCCTTCCGCCATATTCTCGGTGAAAATCGGCAGCCTAACGGCCTATTGTCAAAGCCGAAAGGCTGAATTAAACTAAAAGACTACCTTCCCCGATAGCTCAGTTGGTAGAGCGAGCGGCTGTTAACCGCTAGGTCCAAGGTTCGAGCCCTTGTCGGGGAGCCTTTCGGTTTTCTACGAAA
>JBEKFZ010000152.1:0-7544 GCA_050013075.1 Thermoguttaceae bacterium
TACCACGGTCAGCGTGCCGGACGGCGGCACGGTGCTTTTAGGCGGCATCAAGCGGCTCAGCGAAGGCCGCAGCGAATACGGCGTCCCCATCCTCGACAAAATCCCCTATCTCAATCGTTTATTCAAGAATGTGGGAGTCGGCCGCGAAACCCAAAGTCTAATGATGATGGTCACTCCGCGGATCATTATCCAAGAAGAAGAGGAAGAGAAACTCGGCGTCACAGCGCCGCCGTAAAACCTCCCCACAATTCACCCCTGTGTGATGATTGTCCTCCCGGTGCCGTCGCCGTCTTGCCCCCCGAGCCGGCGACGGCTTTTTTTGAGTGGCTAAAGACAAGGGGCAAGAGGCGAGGATCTTTGTGTTGACGGTTGAGCGCGTATTGTGCAAGTGGTTTTTTATTGCAAATTTCAAATTGCAAATTGAACAACCGTAAATACTTGCGCAATATATGGTTTTTTCCGTTATCCCTTACGATCCCGACAAGCCGCTGCCGGAACTGGGCGGCTATTTTGAGGACGGATTCTGCGTTGGCATGGCCGACGGTGCGGTGCACTTCTTTTCCACAACAATTAGCGCCGAGTTCTAGATGGTGTAGCGTTAATTAGTTTTTGCCCATAGCCGGCATGGCGGATATATTTGAGGCATTCGTTTGGCGGAAAACGATTTAGCAGTCGGCCGATTGTGTTCCATAAGGTGCTAACAGTACGTTTAGCGGCACTGCGCAGCAACCACTTCAATTTGCTAAAGAGATTTTCAATGGGATTGAAGTCAGGGGAATATGGAGGCAGATATCTCAACTGAACACCGACATTTTCCAGGGCCTCTTGAATTCCACTGATTTTATGAGCCGAGAGATTGTCCAGCACCACGATTTCACCGGGGCGGAGTGCTTTGCACAGATGTTGATTAACCCAGGCACGGAACATCTCGCCATTGATTGCCCCGTCCATGACCAAGGGGGCAAAGGGCCCGTCCGCACGCAAGCCCATTAGCACCGTTGTTGTCTTCCAATGCCCGTGCGGTACGGCCTGGACGAGCCGTTGTCCACAAGGGGCACGTCCCCATAGCCGCGCCATGTTGGTCTTTACCCAGGTTTCATCAAGAAAAACAAGCCGACGCGGATTGAGCCGCGGCATCCTGGCACGCCATATTGCACGCCGCTGCGCAACGTCTGGACGATCCTGCTCGGCGGCCCTCAGTGTCTTTTTTTATATGTCAACCGCAATCGCTGAAGCATTTTCTGTACGGTCGGGCGTGATACTTTTATCGATAAACGCCGACTGAGTTCTTTGGCCGTTGCATCGGGCTGGCGGCGGACAAGGGCCATTAATTCGTCCTCATGACCTGTAAGTTTGGGAAGCGGCCCGTGTCGTTGTGAGAAAGGGCCGATCCGGCCAGTTTCCCTTCGCCGCTGCTTCAATCGCCTCACCCAGGCCGAAGAAACTCCATATTTCTCCGATACTAATCCGCTCCGCATGCCTGCGTTACTATCCGCTAGCACCCGTACCCTCAAATCCATGGAATAAGCTTTCATGTCTAGTCCTCCTTGACCAGACTGAATTATCCCAAAAAACTCCTCCTGCCGCTATAGCAATTAGAACTGCGCTCTAGTGAAAAGATTTTGCGATTACTGATTAACAAGAACGATGGGCAACCCGTTCAGATTCCGCCTGAGGCGCGATAAGCCCATAATACAACACGAAAGGTCGAAAGGACGAAAACACGAAAAATTATCACAAAAATATTTTTTGTGCTTTCGGTATTTCGACTTTTCGCTGTCATGAAGTTTTCTCATTCCCACGCAGGAGCGTGGGAACGAGGAAAAATAAAATATCCCCGGTGTGTTCACCGGGGGGAGCGCGAAACCGCAAGCGGTTTGTGGGGGATAGAAGTGGGCAGTGAACTGCCCACCCCTAATCCCAAATCCTCAATCTCTAATCCCCAATCTCTAATCCTCAATCTCTAATCCTCAATCTCTAATCCTCAATCTCTAATCCCCAATCTCTAATCCTCAATCTCTAATCCCTAATCTCTAATCCCTAATCTCTAATCCCTAATCTCTAATCCCTAATCTCGCCCTACGCGGGCGAAAGGGTTTCGAGTTCCTTGGCCAGTCGTTTTCGGGCGACGTGCAGACGGCGCTTGATCGTGCCGACGGGGGTTTGGAATTTTTGGGACATTTCGTTGATCGACCGGCCGTCGAAGTAAAAGGCCACCAGCGTTTCGCGATCCATTCGGCGGAGGCGGCGCAATCCGCGGCGGACCTGGTCTTCGCGTTCACGTTCGAGCAGAACCACCAGCGGCGTGCGCAGTTCGACGCGGTCCGAATTCAACATGTCGGTGTCGGCCGAGGTACACGGTCCGCGGCGCATCAGGCGGTTTATCGCCATGCGGTCGGCAATCGAGCGCAGCCAACCGCCGAAGCAGCGGGGATCTTCCAGTTGATCGATTTTTCGCATCGCCTGGAGGAATACGTCCTGGCAGAGTTCCTGGGCATCGGCGTGATTGTTCAGCCGGCGGTAAGCAGTGGCATACACTGCCCGCTCGAAATTTGCTATTAGCCGGCCGAATGCCTGCCGGTCGCCGCGTTGGGCGGCGTACACGGTTTCGGCCAGGGGGTTATCAGTTTGAGGGATCGCGGCATATTGGGTAGTCATGATTGTAATTCCGTTAAAAAAAACCACTTAAAAAAACCGGGACATGGAAAAACTCTAGAACTGGCGGAAACAGCAAAAAGCTATCGAATGCCTTTGGCCGTTCGCCCGGCAGGGGATGGAGTTTTATGATTCGGGGCAGCTAACTGTTATTTTCCCGAAACATGCCGCGCCATTCCGGCCGGACGCCAGTTGGCCGTCCTAACATGTGCTACTACAGCCACATGTAAGCCGGCCATGCTACTACCGCCGCCGTGGCGCAATTCCAGAGAGCGCATCAGCGAACTAAGACCAAAACCTGGAATCGCCAAACCACTAACGCAGTTCTCCTGGCAATTGATACCAAGCAGAATAGAGAACTTGCGGATAATGGCGGAAATGTAGCGATCCATTTTTGATCCCTTTCAGATCGTTGCGCTGTGCGCCTTAATAGTGGACAGAAAAAAAACTACCTTAGGGCCGCTTTTCATATATCGAAATGCAAGCCGCGTTACCTTTGTCTTAGTATACGTACAAAAGTCGAATTTGTCTATTCGCTCTTATATTTTAGCGGTTATTTTTCCTTGATGTTGAGCGGTTAACTCACCTTTTAATATTATGTCGCCAATATTGGAGTGTGTTTTCCCCAAGACCCGACAGAAGATATTAAAAAGTCACATGAAACAGAAAAAGGTTCACGCGAATTAGAAAGCTTATGAGTTTTTTTGAATAATCTTGGACGGGCACTCCCCCCGGAAGAGTCATGTTAAACTTATAAGGAACATCTTGTATTACAAGCAATTGGCTTATAATAGTGATATGAGTCAAATTACGCTTGAAGTTCCCAATGAAGCGCTTTTAGCCCTTAAGCTTTCGCCTCAGGCAATGGGCGAGACTCTGCGCTTGGCGGCGGCAATGAAGTTGTTCGAAATAGGCAAGATGTCTTCAGGCGCGGCTGCGGCACTTGCGGGCATACCCAGAGTCGTTTTCTTGTCCAAACTGGCTGAATACGGCGTCGATACTTTCCGTCTGACCGATGAGGAACTCCAGCGGGAGACGCCGCTTGCCTGAAATCATCTGCAATACCTCGCCGCTTCAATACCTTTATCAACTTGGGGCACTCGAATTGCTCCATACTCTTGCAGGCCGTATTATCGTGCCTTCGGCAGTAGTGGCTGAATTAGAAGCAGGCAGAAACCTCGGAATGGATCTTCCCGATATCGCCACTTTTGAGTGGGTGACAATCCATAGTCCTGCAAAGCCAATGGCTCTGCCTCTGGCAATCGAACTTGGACCAGGTGAGACGGAAGTTCTGATATTAGCTTTGGAATCGCCCGGTGCGGTTGTCGTTCTGGATGACAGTCTTGCGCGATTTGCCGCTGAAAAGATTGGCATTAATTTGACCGGAACTCTGGGCATTTTAAGAGATGCCAAAAGATCGGGGCTTATCACGCAATTAAGTCCATTGCTCGATAGGCTCCAAGATCTAGGTTTTCGTCTTTCATATCAGACAAGGCAAACAATTCTCAGGCTGGCAGATGAATTGAGCTAATGGCATCTTGAAAAAATGATCGCCATTTTAGGTTGTGCAATTTTTTTAGCAATGCTGATTCAATGGTGGTAATAATACTCAGGACTAAAATCCAAAATAGTTAGCGGCATTGCGGTAGCAGATATCCTGCACCATCGGGCCGATCATATCCATGTCGTCGGGTAGCAAGCCCTCTTTCATTTCCCGGCCCAGCAGGTTGCAGAGGATGCGACGGAAGTATTCGTGCCGGGTATAGGAGAGGAACGAGCGGCTGTCGGTTATCATGCCCACGAACCGGCTCAAGAGGCCCAGGTTCGACAGGGCGCCGATTTGTTTTTCCATGCCGTCTTTTTGATCCAGGAACCACCATGCGCTGCCGAACTGCATTTTGCCGGGCAGGCTGCCGTCCTGGTAGTTGCCGATCATCGTGGCGACGATTTCGTTGTCCGCGGGATTGATGTTATAGAGGATGGTTTTGGCCAGGTGGTTGTCGCGGTCCAGGCGGTCGAAGAATTTAACCATCGGCCGGGCGACGTCGAAATCGCCGATGGAATCGAAACCCGTATCCGGCCCGAGCGCTTGGAACATCCGCGTGTTGTTGTTCCTCAGCACGCCGTAGTGGTATTGCTGGGTCCAGCCCTTTTCCTGATCCATTACGGCGAACTCATAGAGCATGGCCGAACGGAATTTTAGGATTTTATCTTCCGATAGATTGCCGCCGGAGCGAAGGCGGCGGAAAACGGCTTTTATATCCGAAGCCGTGTAATCATCGGCGTTGAACGTTTCCAGGCCGTGATCCGAAAGCCGGCAGCCCAGACGGTGGAAAAAGTCGTGGCGGCTGCGCAGGGCCTCCATGAATCGGGTGAAGTCGTCGTTTATTTCCATGCCGCTTGCCGCGGCCAACCTTTCCACCCAGGAGTTAAAGGCCGCCGGATTTTCCACGGCCATGGCCTTATCGGGCCGAAAGGCGGGCAAAACCTTGACTGGAAACGAGGCGTCGGCGGCGATTGCGGCATGATATTCCAGGCTGTCCGTGGGATCGTCCGTGGTGCAGGACAGTACCACGTTCATCCGACGCATGATGCCCCGGCAGGAAAATTCCGGGCGGGCCAACATGGCGTTGCACTGGTTCCATATACTTTCGGCGGTTTGAGGATTCAAAAGCCGGTCGCTTATGCCGAAGGGCCGCTTCAGTTCCAGATGCGTCCAATGATAGAGCGGATTTCGCAGGGTTTGCGGCACGGTTTCGGCCCATTTTTGGAATTTTTCCCGATCCGTGGCGTTGCCGGTGATGAAGCGTTCCGGGGCGCCGGCCGTTCGCATGGCCCGCCATTTGTAGTGATCGCCGGCCAGCCAAATTTGCGTGAGGTTGTCGAAACCGCGGTTTTCGGCGATTTCCCGTGGCGGCAAATGGCAATGATAGTCGATAATCGGCATTGCCTCGGCGAAACGATGATACAACTCGACCGCCCGGTCGCTTTGCAATAAAAAGTTTTCGGTAATGAAGATGTCGGTCATGACTGGCTCGCTTTACGGTATGGAAAGAGATTGTGCTGGTAAGGTCTTGCTAGAAAACGATACTAATTTATCAGACCTTCCATTGTCTGACAACTGTCTCGCGGAAATCGAGAGAAAAATGCCGCGAGTTATCGTTTACGGAGTGATAAAGCGGCTGGCGCGTTCTTCCGGAGACCCCATGAAGTTTTCGGCATACTCGTCCAATATGTAGATCTCCACGCGGGAGTTGTAGGAGTGCAGGGAAGGGGTCGTTTCCAGAGAGTAAGGCTCGTAAGCGCCTCCCTGGCTGAGCCGTAATCGCTCCGCGTCGATCCCATGCCGCACAAGGAACTTCATCACCGCCTGGCAGCGGTCGTAGGATAATTGCCAAGGGTCTTTCGCGGTATGTCCTTCCGATCCGGGACTTCTCGTGGCGTGGCCGCGAATCTCGATCTTCTGCGATTTGCCGTGAATTTCAGTCGCTATCAGTATCAAGCGCTCTTTGGCCGTTTCGTCCAAGTCCGCCGAATCCTCGGCAAACAGGATCATGGTTCCCATGCAGCGCCGATTGCCGTCGTGCAGGACGAACAGGCTGGGTTTCTTCTCGCCCGTGCCGAGGGTTAAAGATTGGTTGCTTCGCAAACGGTCGACTCCGACGGCGTTGCCTGGCTTGGTGCCGGGGACGATCGAAGGGCCGGGAACCTGGCCGGACTTGATCGACGGCAACAGCGGCGGTCCGCCCGAAGATCTTTTGGAATTGCTCCCCGGATCTTGAAAGTACTGGGCAATGGCCTGTTTCACGGCGCCGTTCTGGGCGGTAATCCACATGACCAGAAAAAAAGCCATCATCGCGGTAACAAAGTCCGCGTATGCCACTTTCCACGCTCCGCCGCCATGGCCCGCCATGAGACATTATCCTCGCTGTTGGTTATTATCCGGATGTTTCAACTTCCTTGAGCCAGACGTCCATTTCCTCGCGGCTGGGCCGGAACTCGCTAACCACGCCGCGCCGCGCCTGTTCCAGCACGACCTTGGGAGACAGATCGCCCACAAACCCCGGGATGGCCGTGGCGATGATTCGCAGGAAGCCGATTTCGGCCGCGCTCAGGAACTCCATGCGCACGGCCATGGGGCCGAAAAATCCGTAAGACAAAAGGATGCCCAAAAATGTTCCCACCAGGGCGGCGCCAACTTTTTCGCCGATCTCATTGACCGGCCCGTCGATGGAACTCATCGTGATAACGATTCCCAGCACTGCCGCCACGATGCCGAAACCGGGCAAGGCGTCGGCCGTCTTGGTCAACACGCCAGTCGGGGCCTGATGCTCTTCCTCGATTATCCTCAGGTCCTCCTCCAACAGGCCGGGCAGTTTTTCGGGCTTCACCGTCCCGTCCACCAGCGGCGTCAATGCCCCGGTCAGAAAAGACATGGCATGATGGTTTTGCGTCAGTTTCGGGTATTTGCCGAAAATCAGGCTTTTATGCGGATCGAGAATGTGCGTTTCCAACGCCATCAGGCCGTCGCGCCGAGAAGTCCGAAACAGACTATACAGGAGCTTGAACAGATCTTCATAAGCGCTCTTGTTGTACGGGGTTCCTTTCACGCATTGAAGAACGCCGCGGATCAGATCCTTGAGGACCTTCTTGGGCGACATCACAATCAAAGCGCCCAGAGCGGCGCCGCCAATGGTAAGAATCTCGGATGGGTGGATGAGTGCGAGTAACTGCCCCCCGGCCATCATAAAGCCGCCCAGCACCGCCCCTAATACCACGATGAACCCAGCAATAACAAGCATCTTTGAATCTCAACGCTGACAAACCAGTAATGCCCCGGATTCATACAATCATCCCCTGCCAATCACTGGAAATATATAGCATGTGGA
>JBEKFZ010000153.1:0-7450 GCA_050013075.1 Thermoguttaceae bacterium
TGTTCGCAAATGGGTTCAAGCAAAATTCCTTATAAATACAGTAAAATACAACCAATCCTCACCAAACAACATGATAGCAGTTGCATAATGTTGCTTTGGGAGAGGGGACTAATATGCAAAACTCCAGTTATCAGTTTTGAGTAATCAGTTTTCAGTTTCCCTCGGGCGTTTTCATGCGGAACTCCCTAGCGGCAAACACAAGCGCGGTCGCCAAGGCCATCACCAGGCCCGCGCCCAGCAGCGCGAGCACGCAGGTCCGCGCCTGGGGCGCAGTGGCCAGGTCGATGGACCACTCCTTCCCGCTTGCCGGCGCCAGCCAGCGCAGCACCAGCACGCGGAAGTAATACATTACCGTCAGGCGTCTGGCCATGGTGTCGAGGCTGGCCAATATCCCTTCAAAAAAGACGATGTAAGCCACGCCCACCAAAAGCGAACGCCGCATGAGCACTCCCAGCAGTCCGAATAGTCCACAGTAGCCGACCTGAACCAGGGACAGCAATACGGCGGTTTTCCAAGCCGGTTCGATCCATCCCGACGTTGCCGGTCCGCCCGCCGTAAAGGCAATGACCGCAAAGGTGATCGCAGTGAACGCCGCCGTGAGCACCGAGGTTATCAACACCGTGGCCAGCAGTTTGGTCAGATATATCGCCCAGCGCGGCAGCGGCCGAATCAGCAGATAGGTCAGCGTCTGCTCCTCGACCTCGTCCTGGACGATGCCCGCCGCGTACAGCAACGCGGCCAGCGGCGCCAGTGCGTGCGGAATCAGGTTGAAGATGAATGCGAACTGGATCTCTTCGATTGGGGGTTTGAACCGCGGCGCTAGATTGACAACCGCGGCCAATGCGCCTGGAAGGACGAACAAAAGCGACAACACCAGCAGCCGCCGGCCGCGGATGTACTGGCGCAGCGTCAATACGAACAGCGCGGTCAGTGCGCGTAGGTCCGGAAGCCACGGCAGGACTACGGCAGGGGCAACAACATTTGTCGCGGTCTTCATTTGCTCACCAGGTATTTAAATACGGCTTCCAGGTTGTCGTCATCCGAGTAGACTTCGTGAATGGCGGTTCCGTTCTCCAACGACACCGCCGGCAGGCGTGCGTAAAAGGCGTCGGGGCGGCGGGTCTGGACCAGCACGGCCTTGTCGCGCTCGAGCATCGTCACACCCTCGACGTCCTCCCAACGGACCACCTTGGCCGCCAAAGAGCGGTAATCGTCCGAGACCAGGACGATTCGATGCGGATGCCGGTCGATCAGGTCTCGAATCTCCCGCACCTGGCCCTCGGCCACCAGCCGGCCGAGGTGCAAGAGGATGACGTTCGGCGTGAGGGCCTCGACCTCGTGCAGGACGTGACTGGAGACCACCACGCTGCGTCCGACATGGCCCAGGCCGCGGATCACTTCTTGCAGGTCCCGCCGGGCCACCGGATCGGTGCCGGAAAACGGTTCGTCCAGAAACAGCACTTGCGGCTCGTGGACCAGTGCCTGGGCCAGCTTGGTCCGCTGGCGCATCCCCTTGGAGTATCCGCGGATGGGCCTGCTCATGTGTTCGGTCATGCCCACCGTCTCGATGGCTTTCTCGGCTGCCGTTGCGGCTTTTTTCCGGCCCATTCCCGTAAGCCTGGCGCAGGTGTGGACAAAATCGTACCCGGTCATCCACTCATAAAAGGCGTTTTGCTCGGGACAGAGTCCGACGTATCGCATCAGGGCCGGGTTGTTCCAGGGCCGATGCCCAAGGACCCGCAGGCTGCCCTGGCTTGGCCGGAGTTGGCCGGTGGCCAGTTGCAAAAGCGTGGACTTGCCCGCCCCGTTGGGACCGAGCAGCCCGGTGACGCCGGGAGGAATCCGCACGGAAAGCTTATTCAGGCCAATAATGTTGCCGTACCATTTGGATACGCCGTCGAACTCGACGACGGGCGTCACTGCAGCCGGTCCAGCGTTTTCACGCGTCTCGTTAAAGTCCATATTGAAAGTCCCAATAGGCCGGCCAGCACGCCGGCCGACCAAATCCAAGGATACTGCGGCACGAGGCGGTCCGCGAGTCGGCGATTGTTGATTTGGGCCGAATTGGCCCTGGCCCCGCCGCCTGGTAATAAAGGCCCAATCGCGGCCCGCGGAACCTCGATGGCGCGCCCGATCTCCACCCAGGCGGCATCGGTGTTCAACAGCGCCTCGCCCAACCGTTCCAGGTTCGAGGTATAGGAGAACAATGGGCGCCAGTTGGTCGGCGCGGCCTCGGCCTCCGCTCGTTCCATGCGCACTCGCACTCGCTGCCCTAATTCGCCGGAAATGAGGTACTTCCGATCGGGCGGCTGGTTGTCGGGTGAGACAACTTTATCTCGGGCCATCTCTTCCCGCCAGACGGTGTCGTACAGGCTTTTTTGATGGATGCCGCTAAGCACGCCCGCGACCGCCGAACTGATGACCCACAAGCCTACCCAGGCGATGCCCACGTACAACGACCGCCGCGACAGCGACGACAGTGCCAGCATGAGCGTCCCGGCCGAAACAACGATCACCAGGCCGTACAGGATACTGGCCGGCAGCAAACGCCAGGTGTCGCGGATCACGCCCAGGTCGAGGCTGAAGCATACGCCCAGCAGGTAGGCGGCGACCGCCGGCGCGACCGCCACAGCGGCCACCAGGGCGGCAATTACGCCGAGCTTGCCGAGGAAGTAATCCAGTCGCGTCAGCGGGCGGGAAAAATACAAGGGCAGGGCGTTAAAGCGAATGTCGCGGCTGATCAGGTTCGGCCCCGCGATCACCACTATCAGCATGATGAAAAATATCTCGAACTTGAAGAAAAACGAATACGAGATCGTCCACACGGCATGACGGTAGGTGTGCGGATCGGCGGCGACGCCCGGCGGGAGGATGGGCTTAAGCAGATCAATTATCGTCTGACTTCCCTGCTCGAATAATCCCCATAGAGCGATCACGACGACCAGCACCAGGGCCGGCATCAACGCCATCAAAAGTAAAATGCGGATAAGCGATATCGAACCTTTCAACTGTCCGCGCAGCCCCTGCCTGGTGATGGCCAGCCAGCGCCAGGCGTGACCCGACACAGTGCCCTTCCAGTGCTGATATCCCTGGTCGAAGATGGGCATGATATTCTCTGTTTTGGCTATTGATACTCAAGCAAACGTCTTTATTTTTCTTCGGAGCCGGGCCGTGGCGGCCCGGAAGTACCGGGGCGACACGCCCCGGCTCTGATTTTTCCACGACATTCTTTCTTCCACGATATACTTTTCTGATATTCCTGGTTCCCACGCTCTGCGTGGGAACCCACGTTTTTAGACACTCCGCATGGGAAACGATACCAATGCTCTTGTCTCTCATCGGTTCCCACGCAGAGCGTGGGAACCAGAGGTTTTTTCCGGACAAAAACGCTTCAATTGTTGTCGTGTTCCAGTGCTTTCAAAAACACTTCCTCCAGCGTGCTTCTCTGCGGGCGGAGGTGGCGAATCTGTTCGCCCGAGGCCACGGCAAGCTCCCAGAGCATTTTTTCCGACTGTCCCGGGGGCAGGCGCACCAGAAGGCCGTGGTCCTGGGCCTTGACCTCGCAACCGGCCTGGTCAAGGCGACGGGCAAAAGACCCGGCGTCGGTTTTTACGCGGATTTCATAGCACTGATCGTGCAGGTTCTTCAACTCCTGAATGCGCCCCTGCGCCACCAGCCGGCCCTGGGAAAGGACGAGTACGTAATCGCAGACGAACTCGACGTCGGGCAGCAGGTGGCTGGAAAACAACAGGCTCATATCCTTGCCGTGGGCCAAATCGCGGGCCAATTCAAGCATCTCCTGGCGCCCGGCCGGGTCCATGCCGTTGGTTGGCTCGTCGAGAATCAGCAAGCGCGGGTCGTGGACCAGGGAGGCCGCCAATTTCAGACGCTGCTTCATTCCCGCCGAGTATGAATCCACGGGCCGGTAGCGGGCCTCGTCCAAACCGACGTGGTTGAGCACTTCGTGTGCCCGCTGCATCGCCGAGGTGCGAGACATTCCGCACAACTCTCCGGCGTAAGAGACGAACTCCACCCCCACAACACTGGGAAAAAGGCACTCATCCTCGGGCACAAAGCCGGCTGCCTGGCGAATGTCAAGTCGTCGGGCGTGCAGATCCATGCCCAACACCTCGCCCGAGCCGGAATCAATTGTGATCAAACCCAAAAGTGCGCGGATCATGGTTGTTTTGCCCGCCCCGTTCGGACCCAGAAGGCCGACCGCGCCGGGCGGCACGTCAGCCGACAGCCCGCGCAGGGCCGTGATCTTGCCGTAAGTCTTGGTGATATCGTGCAGCGAAAATAACATTGCAATCGCAGTGCCCGTTAGTGGAGGATGCCTGACCGCAAATCCTTACAATATCATATTCGCCGCGGAACCGAAAGTCTTGGATTAGTCCTCCTCGGGAATCGAAACGGGGGCGGGTTCTCCGCGCGGTTGCTCGGGTTTTATTTCCCATTGCAATCCGGCGTATGTTTTCAGCGATTCCAACCATGCTTTTTGGTCCGCCTGCAAATCGCCGACGGCTATGTTCGAGTACTTGCTAAAATCCTCTGCCAGGAAGATTTGCCATAGAACGTCTTGGGGCGGATTGTAGTTTATGAGTTGAACGACGTAGACCACGGTCTGGGGCGCATTCGTTGCGAGGCCGATTTGGTTGATATCCATATTGAATATGACGCGCATGAAATCCAGGCCGACCATGGGCGCGCCTTCCACTTCGCTCGGCCGGGGCGGCGCGGACGACGATCCCCGGGGCACGCTGCCTTCGGTGAACATGCTAAACGGCGGAGGAGAGATGATCTGATCCTGGGGAATCTCCGGCAGTGCGCCCTTGAGCGTAGCGCCCGTTTTGGCCGCGGCTTCGGCCAGAGATTCGGCGTGTTTGCGGGCCAATTGCCTGGCCTGGATCAACTTCCAGGCGTGAATGACTTCTTGGCGCACGTTTTTGTCCTCCAAGGAAGGCGCCGATTCCGGAACATCGTTGGTTTTCCAGAATAAATATGCGTTGCCTTGGATATCGACGGCGGATTCGGTCTTGTAGGTGTTCAGCGATTTGAAGGCCGCGTTTGTAAAGGGAGATAATTCTTCACCCACGTATGAAGAACCGATGTCGAATTTATGCGCTTCCCAGGCCGAAACCATGCCGGTCTGACCGGTAGACAATCCAATACTTTCTAAAGGCTGGCGGGAAACTTCATGCCAGTTTTTCCCATCCAGGGTTTCAAGCGAAACGATGGCGCACTGTCCTGAGGCCGCGAGTTCGAAGTTGAGTTTTGGCGGCGGAATAGATTGTTTTTGGTGTATTTTCTCGGCCTCGTATTTGTGCCACTTCTTGCCGTTTGTTTCCATAACCGCTTGGATTTTGTGAAAAACGGCGTTGATTTTTTCCCTGGCGACCACGGCGCGGACTTTTTCTCTTACCTTTTCAGACAAAGTGCTTTTAGATTTTTCGGCTTTTTCCGTCTCGGACGGTTGTTTGGCGGCAGGATTTTCGGCCTTGGTTTGTCCGGTGGCGGGCTTATTGCCTACAGGTTTATCGGCGGCGGGCTTATCTGACGCGGGTTGATTTACCGCGGGCTTATCGGCGGCGGGCTTTTCGGCCTTGGGTGGTTCGGCGGCTGGCTTTTCGGCCTTGGGCCCTTCGGCGGCTGGCTTTTCGGCCTGCTCGGCCATGGCGGTCAGAGTAAATGGCCAACGGTCCACGGCCGAGGATTTTTTGGCGTCTTCCTTTTTGGTATCTTTCTTCGGCGATTTATCCTTGTCCGCACCGGGTTGTTCGGCCGGCTTTTGCACGTCGGAGGGCTGTTCTTTGGCCTGTTCCTTGGCTTTCTCTTTGGCCTGCCCTAAAGTTTTTTCACCGCCGGCGGGTGTTTCCTTCTTTTCTTCCGCCGATGTTTTTTCTTTTTCTTGCGAGCCTTTTTTCTCGGTCCTCGTTGAGCCGGCCGATTCCTTCTCTAACTTGTCGAAGTAGTCTCGATTTTTTTCATAGGCGCTTTGGATTTCTTCATCGGTGATCGCGGCTGGATCGGAAAATTTGGCGATATCGGCCTTGAAATACTGCACTTCGATCTTGTGAGGAATGCGGAAACCGGGCTCCGCCGAAACGGGATTCGGCAGTTTGTCCTTGTACTTCTCGAACAAGTCCTTCAATTCCTCCTCGCTGGGGTTTTTGTTGACCTGGTCGATAAATTGCTCCACGCCCACGGGAATCAATTCCACAGTGGCCTGCTTGCGGAGCCGGCAGAAGTATTCCCAGCGCTCGGCCGGGGTGATTCCCTGTAAACTCAACGCGAATAACTGAGTAAGCTTCAAGGCCCGCAATTCCTCGCGCATGATATTAAAAAACTGATGATCGCTGAGCCCCTGTTGCTTGATGATCGCAGAAATATCGCTCTCCGGAATCATGCCTCTGGTAATACCCTGTATAAAGTCATTAATGATTTTATTGCTGATGACCATGCCGATTTCCTCGGCCCGCTTCGATTTCAGCCAGGTGTTTACCAGATCTTCGTTGCCTGCGGCGCCGAAAGAATTTTCGAAAATCTTAAGGCTTATCTCCTGATTGATCCTTGCGGCCGCGGCGTATATTCTTGACAGGATTTGCAAAAAAATACGCTTTTCCTGCTGCATGTAAAAAAGATCATGCTGCGTCAATTTCCCGTACTTGCTCGTCCGAACTACCACGGGATTTGCCTGCCGGGCGCCAAATGGGTCGCTTGTAGTTCCTAAAAAGACGAACGCAAACATTGCCAAAATGGTCAATCCGGCAAGCATTAGTTTTTGGTGCTTGCGAAAGACCTTAAACGGGCTGGCCATGGAGGCTTATCCTTCCAAAGTGGGGGTTGGAGCCAATTATTTAGACTTGACAAGTCTATCTGTGCAAGAGTAATGGTGACGCTTGCATCAGTATAGACGTAATCAGGCAATTTTATTAGGCTTTGACATAAATGCAATGCCAATCCAAGTTGGGGGGAGTGCTGATTCCCATGCCGGAGCCTGGGAACCAGGAACAAATCCAATCTGGGTGGAGTGAAAACGAACGTCGTGAAAAGAATCTGAGCCAGGAAAAAGAATCAGAGCCGGGGCGTGTCGCCCCGGCATCTCCGGGCCGACACGGCCCGGCTGGGATGAGAAAATGTGCTAAGTTTGAGATACTAAAATAATTAGCCCCGGGTGAATAAATGGCCAAGAGACAAAAAACCTCGGATCGAAACCCGCTGGTAATCGTGGAATCGCCGGCCAAGGCAAGGACTATTAGCAAGTTTCTTGGCCCAAAATATACTATCGAGGCCAGTATCGGCCACATTCGCGACCTGCCCGAAGGCGCAAAGGAAATACCCGAGGCCTACAAAGGCCAGGACTGGGCTTATCTGGGCGTGAACGTGGAAGAAAATTTCGAGCCGATTTACATCATCCCCCACGATAAGACAAAGCAGGTCCGCAAGCTCA
>JBEKFZ010000154.1:0-7064 GCA_050013075.1 Thermoguttaceae bacterium
TGCACCGCCTGAATGACGTTGGCCATGGTAAAAGTCTTGCCCGAACCGGTTACGCCCATCAAAACCTGATTTTTTTTACCGGCCTGCAGCCCGGCTATCAAGGCTTCGATGGCCTGGGGTTGATCTCCGGCGGGCTGAAATGGGCTGACTAGTTGGAACACGAGACTTGGGGATAGGGATTAGGGATTGGGGATTAGGAGATTGTTTTCCCAACAATTATATCCATGCTTCACTTGCTTGTCGGTTTTTTTTCTTTTGGCAATGGCGGCAAGTAGGGGCGGAGGCGTTCCATTGTCTTGGGGCCAATGCCCTTCACGTTGCGCAGCTCCTCCGGCTCGGCAAAGGGGCCGGCGGTTTGTCGGGTTTCTATAATCCGCCGTGCGCGCGTATCGCCGATGCCAGGCAACTGGTTCAATTCAGGTTCATCGGCAGTGTTGATATCAACCTGGAAGTGGGCCGTGCGCTGTTGGGCCTGATCGGCTTCGGCCAATCTATTCCCAGGGCCGTTTTTGGAAATCCACCAGCCCCCAATCGCCGCCAAGGCCAACAGCACCAACGCCGCCACAACCGATTGATCGGCACGCCGCAACAACCAGGGGCTAGGCTTTAGAGGCGAGGGGCGCGGGGCGTGGAATGACATAATTATAATGAATTAAGGTTGGGCGTTGCTATAATTCCATATTTAATTGTATCAAGTATAATGGTTTTGACTAACTTATGCCATCGGTGCAATTAAACTGCTGTCCAAGAATAACTTTGGAGTGTGCAAGGCAAGGGGCCCTCACCCCCGGCCCCTCTCCCGCGACCAACCTTCGGTCGGTGCCCGGAGAGGGGAGTAATACTTGGACAGACGCTAAAATCCGCGATTGGAGCCAAGTACGTGAAAAAAGAATTTCACCAATGCCAATGGGACGACCTTATGCAGACAGATTGGCAAGCACTGCTGCGATTGGCGATCGATGAGGATTTGGGCCGTGCCGGCGATTTGACGACTTGTTCGCTTGTTCCTCGGAATGCCGTTGGCCAGGCTTCGATTATGTCAAGACAACCGGGCGTGGTTGCCGGTTTGTCCGGAGTGAGAACCGCATTGGCCGCCGTCAATCAAAATCTTAACTGGTCGCCTGAAACAAGCGACGGTCAAACCATAAAGCAGGGGCAGCGCATGGGCATCATCCGCGGACCGGCACAAGGCTTGTTTGCCGTCGAACGGCCGCTGTTGAATTTTCTCGGCCGGCTGTCGGGCATCGCCACCTTGACGCGCGCGTATGTCGATGCCGTGGCCGGGACCGGAGCGCGGGTCTTCGACACCCGAAAAACCATTCCCGGATGGCGCCGGCTGGAAAAGTATGCCGTGCGATGCGGCGGAGGATGGAATCATCGCGGCGGGTTGTTCGAGTCCGTGCTCATCAAAGACAATCATCTGGCCTGGGGAGCGAATTCTCTTGGGGAAACTTCACGCTACACGCCGGCCGAAGCGGTGTTGCGCGCGCGGCGTTATATTGCCGAACACGAGGCAAAAAACGATCCTTCCGCGATAATAATCGAAGCGGAAGTCGACACCCTGGAACAACTCGAACAGGTCTTGCCCGCCGCACCGGATATCATTTTGCTGGATAATATGTCCGTCGAGCAACTCCGCAAGGCGGTCGCGCGCCGCAATAAAATAAATCCAAATGTGGAACTTGAGGCCTCGGGAGGCGTTACGCTTTCCAGCGTTCGGCAAATTGCCGAAACCGGAATCGAGCGGATCAGCGTCGGGGCGCTTACGCACTCGCCGGCCGCGTTGGATTTCGCTCTGGATTGGATATAGTGCCTATTCCAAAACAATATTCGTCATTCTGAGCGAAGCGAAGAATCTAGAAGAACCCAATGGCAAAAATGGGTAAATGGGGCTGCAACCGAGATCCTTCACTTCGTTCAGGATGACTTTTGGGATGGGCTCATAATGTATCGAAGCATGGTTGCCGGATGCCAACATCGCGGCCGTTGTCGAGTTGCCTTGATTCATCACGTGTGGCAATTTGGCAACAATGCCATTCATTGTACCGATTATTTTGGCGGATTTAATCGGTATCTTCGTGTATTTCCAATAAAGATACGGGCACCGGAGTGCGTGATTTGACTCCCCGCAAGTCAAATCTATAGTTCACATGAACCGGGGCCATGTAAATGGGCTTCGGTCTAGGGCACGGCGGGGAAAGCTGGGAGCTAGAGGGGACCTTGCCGTGCCTTTTTTATTTGTTGTTCTCGGATATCCAATAAATTCATACACCCATGAATTGCCGATCCATCGCCAGACGCCGACGTAGCACGTCCGCTTTTACCATGGTGGAAGCGATATTGGCCATTACCATCGCGGCATTGGCGGGCAGCGTCTTGTTGTTGGGCACGACCACGTCGCTGGAAACGACCAGAAAAAGCATGTACGCCGCGATTGCCCGCGGCATGGCCCAACAATTAATGGACGAAATCGTCGGTTGCAGATATTTTGAATCGGGCGGGAATCCTTATTCCACGGTTCTAGGGCCGGAAACCGGGGAGACAACGGGCGGCACGCGGCAATTGTTCGACGACAGCGACGATTATAACGGCCTGCGCACTAAACCGCCCAAGGATTTTTACGGAATCGCCCTGGGCAAGGACGACGGCGCGGGCGGCCAGCGGAACACGCTGTTCCAGGTTCCCGCCGGTTTTCTCGACAATTGGCAACAAGAGGTGGACGTTTATTATGTAAGCGAGTCTAATCTGAGCACCAAGTTGGCCACGGGGCAGACAAGCGATTATCGCGTGGTTGAGGTTCGCATTACGTATATTGATCCGGTCCAAGGAAGTCTGTTACTTGCCAGCCTCAAACGAGTGTTATCCTATGTCCCGCCGATGCAATAAATATCCAGTATTGACTTCATGGCATGCCGAATTGTCCGGGCATTTAAGCGGTTTAACCTTGTTGGAACTGCTCCTTGCAATGTCGATTTTGGCCATGGTTGTGGGAATGTTGGCTGGATTGGCCAATACGGCGGAACAGGGATTTGAATACAGCGAAGGCTACGGCGCCGCCACGCAGCACGCCCAGGTGGTGCTGGATCGCATTACACGGGCAATTTACGGGGCCACGGCCAACGAGCAATTCCCCGGGTGCATCGTGGTCGCCGAAACAGTCAGTAATTGGCGTTATCCGGACACGCTGGTCGTATGGCGTCCCAGCGGCACGGCGGCGGCCCCCAGCGGACTGCCGGAGTATTGCGAATTGGTCATCTATTGTCCACATCCGAGTAATCCCAATCTGTTGGTGGAGATCACGGCGCCCGCTGATACGCGGACCGTCCCGGCCATAACGGACACCTCCACCTGGTTAAGCCAAATCGCGGCGATCAAGACAAATTCTCAATCGAAGATTGTGACTCTTACCAATTTGCTGCGATCTTGTCCGATTGCCTCGACCACCGGTTCGCCGAAGCGCGGAGCGGTGCGATTCGAAACCCGTCTTCGACCGTCGCAAGACGATTGGAGCAACTATAAGGCTAGTCTGGTTAATTGGAAGGACCTGCCGTGGATGCAAGGATTTTACGGATGGCAGACCGGAATGCGCCAGGTTTGGGTGCGGATGGAGTTGCAACTCATCCCGCAAGCGCCCAACGGCTCGGCAACCGCCGCAAACCTGGTGCCGGTCCCCTTTTTCGGATCGGCGTCGTTATATTACCAAATGCATCGTCAATAAAGCACCTGAATATGTTCCACATGCTCGATAGATCGCCGTCGTCCGTGCCTTGCGGCCGGTATAGGCCGGGAAATTACCGGCGCCGCCGCGGCGTGGCCGTGTTTCTGGTGCTGCTGCTTATCACGTTAACGCTTGCACTCTCTTATGCGGCGATACGAACGCAGAGTATGGCGTTTATGGTGCAAAGAAATTCCGACCGCCGGGCCATTGCTCAACAAACCGCGGTAACCGGCATGACGATGGCTCTGAAAAAAATGCAAAACAGCAGTTGGGCTGGTTTTGGGTCAACTTTGACCGGCACGCTCTCGACCTCGGAAAGTTTCACCGCAACCTACACCTTTGGCGATGCGTCGCTGACATCCAGCAGTTCTGACTATAATGATTATCCGTTTAGGGGCACGATATCGGTGACGGGCAAATCCATCGATCCGATCAATCCGCAGAGCGTCACCACTTACCAGATTTCCGCAGTGGTTCGTCTTGTCCCGCGGCAAGTGAGCACGGAACCGTCGGATTGGAGCACGATGCGACAGTATATGGTGTATCAAACCGCTGCACAGCCATTCGAGATCGACATTCCTTGCCAGATGTCGGGACCGGTGCGGATTCAAGGCGCGTTGAAAATCGCGCCGGATTACCCGGACACAACCTCTTCTTGGGCGAGTTATCTAAGCGACTTGAACTCGATGCGTTCCGGCGGGTATTCGGACGATAGACCGTTTACCAGTACCGTGCGTTATGTCAGCAGCACAATTGACAGCACCGAGTTGACCGCGTTAACGTCGTATTTAGGGGTAACGGCCTCGTCGCTTGCCGCGGCCACGGCCGGCAGCGATTGGGTGCAACCCAACAGCTTTTCCACATATCAGATCTATCCCGGGGGACCGACTTATTCCATCCCGCTGGTATCTAACAATCTCCAGTCGGTCACCTTCGGCCCGGACCCATTGACCAATCCGCTGGGTATATTTTATTACAACGGCGACCTGACGATAAAAAGTAACGTGACTATTAACGGTTCGCTGTTCTGCAAAGGCAATCTCACACTTGCCGGCGCCAATATCTGTTTTAATCCGGTCGAACTACCGGGCTTATTCGGCGCGGGCACGTCTATCCGGCTGCCGGCGATCATTTGCAAGAACTTAACCGTAAACTCGACGGTTAGTTCCAGCAGCATCAAGGGATTGGTCGCCGTTTTTAACACCTTCACGATAGCATCGGCTTCTGAATCGCAAACCTTCGGCATCACCGGCCGCGTCATAAGCAAGATTTTTTACATCAACCAGCGCACTCCTTGGGATTCGATCAATTGGACTAACTACTACTATTATTTTCTGCTGCAGCGGTACTACGGGATACCGTATTTTCCGGTATATATGGGCAATAACAGCCGAAATCCAAAACCGCTATTGACCATTCAGCCCGATACTACTTCTATTACTTATCATTGGCCCACTCCCAACGCCTCGGTTTTAGCGATCAATTCCATCGACGGGGCACTACGTTGGGAAATTGTTAAATGGACCGAAACCCCTTAATACGAAAGGATATATGTCATGAATCGCCCGTTTAGATGGGGATTGCTGCTGGCCGGCATCGTTGTATGTTGTTGCGTGCTAAGCTTTTATCAGACGACCAGTGCGCAACCCCCCCAGGCCAGGGAGCCCTTTGCCAATCCGGTGGAACAACGGATGGACATGATCAAAGTGCTTACGGAAATCCGCGATCAAATCAAAGAACAAAACGCCTTGCTGCGCTCCGGCGAGTTGAAAGTGATTGTGGTTACACCGAAAAAGTAAGAAATGAGATGAACCAAAGTAAATTCCGCCATGATACCTTGCCGCCGGAATATTACCGGTTTCACGTTGCTCGAACTGCTGATAGTGATTGCAGTGATATGTATTTTGGTAGGCGCCATATTGCCCAACGACAATCCGAACGTCCTCGACGAATTGCGGTCGGCGGCCCAAATCGTAAGTACCGAGTTGGCCTACGGCCGCAGTCTGGCAATGGCTAATAATGATAACTACAAATTCACTTTTGATACCACGCAAAACCGTTTCACGTTGCAGCACAGCGGCTCCAATGCGTCATTAAATCAATTAACAGTCACGCCGTTCAGTTCGCCCAGCGATACGCTGTATCAGCACGTGGTGGACCTGGACGAATTACCGCACGTGGGGCCAATCGCACAAATCGCGGCCGTTACCGTGTCCGGCACATCGCAGACGGTCAGCGACCTTGAGTTCAATCCCTTGGGGGCCACTACCCGCTCCGCCGGCACCGTGGTCTGGCTTGCCGCCGGCAACGGATCAAATAAACGATACATTACGATCACTGTTGATCCGGTAGTCGGCTTGAGTGCAATTGGGAGTTATTCCGTTATCGGACCGCCATAGAAAAAAATGAAAATTTGAATTGGGGATTGGAGATAAACCAGCGAGAGGTGGTCAGTTTACTGACCACTCAAAAAAAGAGGGGGTGGTCAGTTTACTGACCACTTGAATATAAAGGATATTCCGAAATGGTCACGTGGATGACGAGAAAACGATGCGGCCCGATCGGTGTCGATATCGGCAGCAGGTCGATAAAAATGATGCAATTTGACGCTGCTCAAACGCGGGTGTGGGATGCCGCGCGCTGGGACCTGCCGGCCGAGCCGGCGCTGAACCAGGATCGCCACGACGAGCGGATCGTCGAGTCCCTGCTCCGCGCCATGGAAGGCCGCCGTTTTCGCGGCCGGGAAGCGGTATTTTCCCTGGGAGCAAACAACCTTTTCGTGCAAAACATCCGTGTCGCCCAGGCCACGGGCGACGAACTGACGAAGATCGTGCATTTCGAAGCCGCCGGGCGCCTGCCTTACAGCAGAGAGGAGGCCGAAATCCGCTACCTTGACGCCGACACTATCCGCCAGGGCGATTCGATCCGCAGGGAAGTGATTCTGATGGCATGCCATAAACCAACGGTGGAAAGAATAGTGAGCGTGGCCGAACGCGCCGGCCTACAGCCCGTGGCCATCGATCCCGAACCGCTGGCCATATTGCGATCTTATTCCCGGCAACTGCGCCGTGATGAAGATCAACAGCGGCGAATCATGTTTGTCAATGTAGGCGCATCGAACACATTGGTGGCGATTGCTTGCGGCATGGAGGCCGTTTTCATCAAATACCTCGACATCGGCGGCCGTCTGCTTGACGATGCGGTGTCAAAACATTTGAAGATACCCCCCGCCGACGCGGCATCCTTGCGCAGCCGCAACGGCGAGCGGATCGCGGAACAACGCGACCCGGAAGTCGCCCGCAGCATTACCGAATCGATCAGGCCCGTATTGGACCGCCTGGCTCAT
>JBEKFZ010000155.1:0-7046 GCA_050013075.1 Thermoguttaceae bacterium
ATCCTTGAACGCATGGGCTCTCTCCTTGACGTCGGTTTGGTTGACACAAACCATTGTCGGGAAGAGCCTTGCGTTCACAAATATCAATTTTTAACGGCTATCTGCCAAACTTGGAACTACTGAATTTTACCATCAGAAACAGCGTTTGGAAACATGAATTTCTCCAGCCAGGCATTTATTCCTGTGGAAAAGATTCATATGGTATACTCCTAAAATTACTCAAGGGGTTTGAAGGTGAATCCGCGGGATTGGGTGAAAAATTTCAGCGGGTTGTCGTAGACGATTTGGCGGATCAGCGATTCCGCGTGGCCTCGCCCGCGCATGACGGCGATGAATTTGGGCACGGCCAGCGGATCGGAAGGATCCCAGTCGGCCGAGGAGTTTACTAAAATCTGATCCGGGCCGTAAATTTCGATCATGTCGGCGGCGCGCTGGGGTGTGGCCTTGGTTACGGGATATAATGTGATGCCCGCCCAATAGCCTTCGTCAAGGGCCGCGCGGATGGTGTGCTCTTCGCAGTGATCGATGCACACGCGTGAGCGGTCCATGCGGGAATCGTTCCGCAAAATGTCTAAAATCATTCGCGTGCCTTTTAACTTGTGTTCCAGGTGAGGCGTGTGAAAGAGCATTTGCTCGCCGCGCGTAAGGGCCAGGTCGATCAACGCCTCAAGAGTGGCCACCTCGTTTATCGTGCATTTGTGCAAGCCGATTTCGCCTATGCCCAGCACATCCGGCTTGTCTAGGAACTCGGGCAAATGTGCGATCACCTCTCGGGCAAAGCCCACGTCCTCGGCCTCCTTGGCATTGATGCCAACCCAGGCGTAGTGGCGAATTCCGTATCGGGCGGCCCGGAGCGGCTCCCACTCGGTCAATTGACGGAAATAATCGTAAAAACTGTTCGTGCCTGAGCGATCGAATCCCATCCAAAAGGCAGGCTCGCCGACCGCCACGCAATCCATTTGGGCCATCAGTTGCATGTCGTCGGTGGTGCGCGAGGCAAGATGAATATGGGGATCGAAAAAGTACATGGGAGAATTTCTCCATCGTCCATTAATCCCCCCCGTGTATTCACGGGGGGCTAAATAAAGTCACGGGGGCTAAATATCAGGATTTATCATTGCCAATGTTCATCGTAGGGCAATGAAAAAAGGACCTCGATTTGTTCGGCGCGGGCGGGCGCGTGGGCGGCAAGAATCCGCAAGGCTTGGGTTATCTTATCCATACGCGGATCATCAGCCAGCGGGCCTGGCGCGCGCTGGATGCGGTCCAAGGAGGCGGCCAGGTCGATCAATTTCGCGCGGATCTCGAGAAACTCGCGATCCAGGAGTTTCGCGGCGGTAAGTGGTGTGGGCATGGATTTTTCGCCTCATTGGAGGGCTTTAAAAGCCGTTTTGCAGAATCACGGGACGGCTTTAAAAGTCGTCTTACTGAATGGCCGGAATGAATTATCTCAGTTTGAATACGTTTCCGCTGAAAATCAAGGTGCCCAAGAATTGCTTGGATCAATCATAAAAGCGGTAAATTTATATAGGCTTTGGTAAAAATGGGCGATTGCGTAATAAGGGCAATATAGCCAAAGACGGCGAAGATTGTGGTTTGTTATGAAGTTTTTTGTTTTTACTGTCCGATGGCAAATGGAGAGGCAATAAATATAGTGTACTTTCCATGAGTGACGGACTGGCAACGACATTCAGCGTATTGTCTAAAACGGACAACGAATCGGCTGTCCGGATACTGCTTCCTGCGCTAGACTCCCCCAATGCAACAATTCAAGAAGGGGCCTTGTCGGCCCTCTTAAGCCGCCGCAATCCATCGGGGTTGGGAGAAATTCTCCGCCGAATTCCTTTGCTAAGCCAGCGATGGAAATACATTATTCAACAACATGCGGGGCGAATGACCCCAACCATGCGCGATGCCATGCTGGGGTCGGATGAGACGCAATACCTAAGCGCCTGCAAGGGCGCGGTGATGTTCAGCGATTACGATTTGATTCCCACGCTATTGACCGCCCTGGAAGGTTCCTCGAAATCGAAGGCGGACACTGCCGCCGAAACGCTGATGCAATTGGCCGTGCGGCTTTGCGACGAGGCTGCCCATGGCGATAAAAACGGCTCGCCGCGCGATATGCAATGGATTCACCAGCACGTTGTATCCTGCCTGGAGACTTCGGTGCAACGGTTCGGGCGGCATAAGCGACGGGAAGTAATCGAGGCCTTTTTGCTCCTGGTAAAACCTGATAACTCGGTGATGAATCAGATTTTGGTAAGTCCGCACCATGTGAGTTATTTGGTGCTCATCGATGTATTCTCCAGGAGTTCGCTCCACGGGATCATGCGCTTGCTGTTGGATTATTTCGACAATCCGCAATTGCCTTCGGCACTGCTGAGCGCGGCGAGCAGTCGCTGCGATTTGCTGTTTATCCGAAATTTTTTACAAAAAGTCGGGCGGAAGCCTTCGGATGCCGTGAGGGATAATCTCAAGCGGATGAAAAACATCGCATGGCTGAAAAATAGTAATAATATCGTCAATAATCTGGATGACGCCGACCAGCACAGTCTTGTGGTTTTAGTGATGTCCACGGGAATATCGCGGGCACAGGCCTTTTCCGTGATCGAATACATATTACATACCGGCAAACCCGGTGGGCGGCGCGAAGCCGCGCGGGCCTTGGCCGTTTTCAACGGGTCCGAGGCCAATGCGCTGGTGCTAAGGGCCTTGGGCGACCCGGATCCCCAAGTTCAGGCCAACGTGCTGCCGCACCTTCGCCGCCGCGGAATTCCCGGCGGATTGCAGCGGTTGGTGGAAATGCTGGATAGTCCGCACCTTGTAGTTCGGCAGGCGGCCCGCGAGGCCCTGGGCGAGTTTTCCTTTGCGCGGTTTTTGGGGACCTTCGAGATGCTGGATGACGAGGCCCGCAAAAGTACGGCGATAATTGTAAAAAAAATCGATCAGCATACCATCCCCCTTTTGCGCGAGGAACTGCAGGCGCCGGTTCGTTTCCGGCAATTGCGGGGATTGCAAATTGTTCGCGCCATGGATGTCGCCTGTCTTGTGGAAGAGCCGGTGATTGAAATGCTCAAGGACGAGGATCAGATACTGCGTGCCGAAGCCGCCGCCGCGCTGGGCGGATGCCGTTCGCCCGCCGCGCGGTCGGCTCTGGAAAAAGCGCTCCGCGACGGCAGCGTAGCCGTTCGCGAAGCCGCGCAAAGAAGCCTTAAAGAGATTTCGTGATTTAAAATGTTTTTGCCGCCTTACAAGATGTTTTTGCCTGCCGAGGAAGATCGGATGCAAGGCTTGTTTCGCGCATTTCGAGCCGCGCAAGCCCGGGAGGGAACGGATGAGGTGCTTTACGGGTTGATGATTTTGGCCGGGATTGTGGTGGCGATTTTCATTCTTTCGCTACTCGTCAATTCTCGGCAGCGGCAAAAAAGTTACGCAAGCCCCTGGGGTTTGTTTTTCAGTTTATGCCGGGCACACAAGCTGAACTGGAAGGAACGTTGGCTATTGTGGCGCCTGGCGCGGCTGGAGCAGTTGGCCGATCCCGCCCGGCTGTTTTTAGAACCTGAGTGGTTCGTGGCTTCCAGCCTGCCCGGGCCCCTGCTTCATCGGGCAAAGCAACTGAAAAGCATCCGCGATCGCCTTTTTGCCAATCTGAAAGAAAGTCATAAATTAAGTGATGGCGATCAGTCGCCCTGGGCCGAGCCGATTGAGCCGACCGGAGCGGCATTGCCGACGTTGAAGACCGCTCCCGAGTTGGACATCCCGCCTTGGTCGGCAACGGTCCCATCGCCGCCTTTGCCGCCGTTTTCGAACACCTCCGACGGCGCAACGGTTTAATCGTTCCGCTCTCTTCCACAAAAATATATCATGAGGCCGGACATTCTTGTCTAGCCTAGCCAAATCAGGAGGCCGGACATTCTTGTCCGGCTGGAAAAAAACAGACAAGAATGCCTGCCCTCCTGTTCAAACAAGCGACTTTCACGTTCCTAGACTAAGGGACTCTAACAATACTCCCCTCGCCCGCTCGCGGGAGAGGGGCCGGGGGTGAGGGTGGTTGGGTATTGTTAGAGTTCCTAAATAATTGGCAGGGGCATATTGTTTTGTTATAATATTCACCATGGGTTCTATATTTGTGCGGGATTAAATCGCGAAACTTCAAAACAAGAGGGCGATTATGATTCACAAACACACCTTGCTCTTGCCGCTGATTTGTGTTGTCGCGCCATTATTTTTAACTTTTCCAGTACGGGGCTTCGCCGCCGACGGGGCAGGGGCCCTTTTGAATGAGCCCCTGGACGTCAGCCCGGATTTTTACGATTTTACGAATCTGTATTATCTGGCCGACCGGCTTTCGGACTTTGACCCGGCGACCGGCTCCGGGAAGATCACCTGGCAAAGGGCCCAGTATTCCACCAGGTACGCATTCAACCACATGGCCTCTGGAATCGCTCCGGTGGGCCCCAACGAATTTCCGGGCAAAGAATACGAGGCAAATCCGGTGTTGCCGTTCTCGCTGGAGTTCGTATCACCCAACACGGTGCGGATTCGGGCAAAGACGGGACTGCAAACCACCCCGGAAAGCGAATCCCTGATGCTACTCGGCGGCAAAGCCCCCAAAGATAATTCCTGGAAATACGAGAAAATCGACGGCGGCCATCGTTATTCCAACGTCTGCGGCTCGGTAACGGTCCTGGAAAAGCCCTGGCATATTGAACTTCGCGACGCCACAGGCCGTTTGCTCACGAAAACCTATCACATCTCGGACAATAAAACGACGATCTACGCGCCGATATTGCCCTTTTCGTTCGTGCGCCGCTCGAAAGACTATTCGCGGAGCGTGGCTGCGGCATTCACCCTTTCGCCCAGAGAGAAGATTTTTGGGTGCGGGGAATCGTTTACCGCCTTGGACAAGCGCGGGCAAAAGGTCGTGCTCTCCACCGACGACGCCAGCGGAGTGGAAAGCCGCGACATGTACAAGCCCGTTCCATTTTTCATGAGCAGCCGGGGCTACGGCATGTTCATGCACACTTCGTCGCCCATAACCTGCGATTTCGGCTCGCATTACAGCGGCATCAACTCGCTCATGCTGGGCGACGACGAACTGGACCTGTTCGTCTTTTTCGGCACGCCCAAGGAAATCCTCGACGCTTACACCACGTTGACCGGCAAGGCGTCCATGCCGCCGCTTTGGTCCTTCGGTTTGTGGATGAGTCGGATCACGTATTTTTCCGAGGACCAGACCCGCGACGTGGCGGCCAAGCTCAGGCAAAACCGCATCCCCAGCGACGTGATACACCTCGATACCGGCTGGTTCGAGACCGACTGGCGCTGCGACTACGAGTTTTCCAAATCTCGTTTCAAGGACCCGCAAAAGATGATCGCCGATCTGAAGAAGGACGGGTTCCGTATTTCGCTATGGCAGTTGCCGTACTTTGTCCCCAAAAACAAACTCTTCCCGGAGATTATCGCCAAAGGGCTGTATGTCAGAGACGCCAAGGGCAATTTGCCCGAGGAAGACGCGATATTGGATTTTTCCAATCCGGCGGCCGTGGCGTGGTATCAGGAAAAGATCGGCAATTTGCTGCGCATGGGCGTTGGGGCGATCAAAGTGGATTTCGGCGAGGCCGCGCCCTACAACGGATTATATGCTTCCGGTCGGACCGGTTTTTACGAGCACAACTTATACCCGCTTCGATACAACAAGACGGTGGCCGACGTCACCCGGCAGGTCACCGGCGAGAACATAATTTGGGCCCGAAGCGCTTGGGCCGGCAGCCAGCGATATCCCCTGCACTGGGGCGGCGACGCCGAGAACACCGATATGGGCATGGCCGGCACTCTGCGCGGCGGGTTGTCGTTCGGACTGAGCGGATTCTCCTTCTGGAGCCACGACATCGGCGGATTCGTGACTAAACCGCCGCGGGAACTGTATCGGCGCTGGATGCCCTTCGGAATGCTCACCTCTCACTCGCGCTGCCACGGGACCCCGCCCAAGGAGCCTTGGGAATACGGCGAGTCGTTTATGAACGACTTCCGCCGGGCCGACGAACTGAAGTACCGGCTGATGCCCTATGTTTACGCCCAGGCCAAGGACTGCACCCAACGGGGATTACCCATGTTGCGGGCGCTATTGATAGAGTATCCCGACGATCCCGGCTCCTGGCTCGTGGAGGATGAATATCTGTTCGGCTCCGATCTTCTGGTTGCGCCGCTCCTGGAGGAAGCCTCCGGCGGACGCAACGTTTATCTTCCGCCCGGCGTTTGGATCGATTATCAGAGCGGCAAGGCGTATCGCGGCGGACAGTGGCGGCAAATCGACGCCGGGACCATCCCCATTGTGTTGCTGGTGAAAGATCACTCGGTTATTCCGCACATCGGCCTGGCCCAGTGCACGGACGATATGGACTGGAACAATATCGAACTGCACGTTTACAGCACCGACCAATCGCCCGCGTCCGGATTGTTCGCGCTTCCAAATGGAAACCTGCAAACGCTCAAATTTGAAGCGGGTGAAAAAGGTTTTGCCTTGAAAAACGATCCCCTGCCGGGCAAGGTCAATTGGCAGATAAAGAAGGTGGAGATTAGTGATTAGGGATTGAGGTTTAGGGTTTATTGAGTGTCAAATAAATAATGTCGCTAGCCGGCGGTCAACGACCGCCGGAAAACCCGCGAAATCACGCCGGCGGCTGTTAGCCGCCGGCTATTAAATGCGACATTTATTACCAGAGATTCAATAGCCCGGGAGCTTGCTCCCAGAATATTTGCGGTAAATGAATATGTATAATGCAAAATTTATTGCCTGTTAATCATCAAACATTAAGGACTGGAATTATGACGCAATACAAACGACTGATCGCGGCGCTGGCGGCTTTAATATTGACCGCGGGCATGGCAACGGGCGCGGACGACAATCCTCAACCGGCAAAACGTTACGTGATCGCCGATCATGGCGCCCTAGGCGACGCTCAGACGATCAACACCAAGGCGATACAGGCGGTAATCGACCGCGCGGCGGCCGACGGCGGCGGGGTGGTCGATGTGCCCAA
>JBEKFZ010000156.1:0-6967 GCA_050013075.1 Thermoguttaceae bacterium
GTGAATCGGTCGACCTCCTTGCCCAGCAGAAAGATGGGATTTCGGGCGTTGGGCAATCGGGCGACCTCCAGGCGCGCGCCGCTTGAAAAAAGCCGCGCGTGACGGTGTGAAACATGGGGATCCCAAGGCACCGCCCAGGTCCCACCGAGGCGGCCCAAAATAACCTCCTGTTCATCGGGCAGCGCTCGGCGCCAGCGTTGTTGAGGTTCGGTCCCTTGAGCGATAAGATCGGGCATTTTACTTGGTTTTCAGTTTTCAGTATACAGTTTTAAGTTCTGCATTCTGCATTCTTACTTCTGCATTCCCCTATCCGCTCTTCCGGCTCATGCTTCTGGCCCAGACCCAGAGGGCGGTCATTACCAATGCGACCATGACCAGTGCAATCAGGCCGTAACGAATTAAACCGGCGGTAAGAGTTTCGAGGGTGGAACCTATGGCGTCGTCATAGGCTGTTTGGACGATTACCAGCCAGCCGGTGTTTTTGTCGCCGACCACCACGGGCTGCATTTGGGCAAGCCAATGGCATTGATACGCCCCGCCGTCGGGATCGTCGGCCAGGGGATCGTGATAATCTTTTTGGCGTTTGGGGACATCGGGCAGTTCGTCGGCGCGAACGCGGTATTTTTGGAAGTAATCGGGCAATTCGCCTTGTTTGGCCAGAAATTTGTCGAAAAGCGGATGTTGTAAAATCACGCCCGGATTGTCGCCGTCACGGTTATCGACCACCACGGCGAACTGCCGTTCGCCGCCGCGCAACAGCGACTCGACCAGGCGGCCCACCTCGACGGTCATTGCCACCACGCCGAGGAATTTTTTTTTGGACGACTCGTCGAAGACCGGAGTGGCTATGGCTACAACCCATTTCGACGTGGCTTGCGAGCGGAAGACCGGCGAAAGCGTGGTGGTCTTCAGATTCTGTCCAGGCTGGGGGCGCCAGGACTCGTCCATGTCGCGCGGGCCGCCGTGGAAAAAGCTTCGCCAGGCGTAATTCCTGCCGATCGTGCGGGTCTGCGGCATGTGGACGATGGAAAGACCTTGGGCATCGCAAAAAAACCAGCTCAACACTTCCTCATCTTCCCGGGGCTGGTCTGTGTATGGAATCAACAACTTGAAAATACGCTGCAATTCCTTGCGGTCCGGATTGTCTCGAAATTTTTCACGAAGCGAGTCCCGTTCCTCGTCGGAGAGTTTTGGATCGTTCAATTGTTCGACGAGTTTTTTAAATTCGCCCTTGTCCAAGACGTCTATAAATGCCTCCCGAAAGCGATCGGAAACGGCCACGTGTTCCACGAGCTGGTAACGGCGTTCCAATTCATTGCCCGCGGCCAGTGCTCCCAACCGGGCCGTGAATTGCGAGCTTTTCAAGGATCGATCTATCAGGGCGGCGTTGGATTCGCGCAAAGCCGCGTGGAATCCCTGCCAGGCGAACCAGGCCACCACGGCCAAAAGCAGCGCCGGTCCGATAGCCCCCAAAACCATGATCGGCCGACGCGCCCGGCGGACCTCGCGGTTGCTCAGGGCGTCGAGCACGGACTGCACGTTGGGAAAACGCCGATCCGGATCGGCGGCCAGGCAACGATCCACGATCTCGGCCAAAAGCGAATCCACCCCCGGCACTTTGCAATGCTCGGCCGGCGGAAGCGACTGCTCGATCATCTGCCGATAACGCGAAAGCCGCTGTTTTAGATCGGGTGTTCGTTCGAACTGGTCCACGGTCGGACCGCTGCGGTGCGGCGGATGACCTGTCAACATGCAATACAAAAGTGCACCCAGGGCGTAGACGTCCCAACGGGCGTCGGGCATGGCTTCCAAATCGGCCTGCTCCGGGGCCATGTAAAACATCGTGCCCAGGGCCGGCATCTGCTCGTGCGAAAGCCGCGATTGGCCAAAATCGGCCAAACGAGGTTTATTGTCCTGGTCGAGCAAAATATTCGCCGGTTTGAGGTCGCAGTGCAGCACGCCTTTACCATGAGCATGAACCAAGCCCACGGCAATATCGTGGAATAGCTCCACGGCCTTATCCACGGGCAAAGGGCCCTGTTGCAGCCGGTCGGCCAGGGAACCGGGTTCCAGGTACTCCATGATGTAATAGGGCGGATCGGCATCCCAGCCCACGCCAAGCAATTGCACCACATATCGATCGGCAAACAGGAAGGCCAGTTTTTCCACCTCGCGGCTAAGTAGGGACCAGTCCAATCCCCCTCTATGTGAGTAATACTTGATCGCCACCCTGCGCCCGGTATTGCGTTCAATTGCCACCCAGACCTCGCCATAAGCCCCGGCGCCCAGAAAACGTTCGGGTTCATAGCCTGGGACCTGTGTGGGTGGATGCCCGCGCTTCAGGCTAATCTCGCGCGATAAAAGGCGCTCTTGGCTGCCTTGAGTTTGTGTAGGATCAATGCTCATACCGTTCAATATATCAAAAAAAGGGGGCAAGGGGCGAGGGGCAAGGGGCAAGGGAAAATGATGCAACAGGAAGAACGAATTATGCAAATCAATTCTCTATGCAAAGCAAAAAACACCACAGTGTGACCTTTAGGGTCCATTATTATACCCATTTTAATGATAAGTTGTTTGGTAATATTCTTGAGACACTTATTCTTAATTGACTTTGTTCTTTGTACAATCGTATAAATAACTTAAGGTAATGTTTACTAAATGATACTTCCGGATGCGTTTGACTATTCGCGTTGTATAGGCATGTTTGGGATAAAAAACTCGGTTCATAAAGGAGAGGGTAATGTTCGCATTGTCTAACCGCCGTCGCGCAAACGAGTTGTCGAAAAGGGCGAAAATCGGTCATCGGAAATGCACCTTTGAACCGCTGGAAACGCGGAGCCTGTTATCGGCAAACGCCCTGTCGGAAATCCACGCCTATCCGCTGGCCCAAGCGATGACCACCGTATCGGCGCCATATACGCCAAGCGAAATCCGTCAAGCTTACGGCATCAGCAGTCTAACGGGCAACGGCGCCGGCCAAACGATTGCCATCGTCGACGCCTATGACAACCCTAACGTATGGAGCAATCTACAGGCGTTTGACGCGAAGTACGGTTTGTCCGATCCAACTTTCGTGAAGGTAAATCAAAAAGGGAGCACAACGTCGCTGCCCACCAAAAACAGCGATTGGGGGCTGGAGATCGCCCTTGACGTGGAATGGGCGCACGCCGTCGCGCCCGGGGCAAAAATTGTCCTGGTCGAGGCCAATTCCGATTCCTTATCCAATTTGCTCACGGCCGTGAAGTATGCTTCCTCCGTGGCAAGCGTCGTTTCGATCAGTTGGGGCGCCAGCGAATTTTCCAGCGAGACTCAGTACGACAGCTACTTCAGCACAACCGGCGTGACCTACGTCGTCTCATCCGGCGACACGGGCGGAATGACTATCTGGCCGGCGGTATCGCCGAAGGTGGTCTCCGTGGGCGGGACGACGTTGAAAATATCATCCAGTGGCAGCAACGTTTATTCTTACACGAGCGAGACCGGTTGGAGCGGCAGCGGAGGCGGTTACAGCCAATATGAAAAAGAGCCTACTTGGCAATATACCGTGCAAAGCACCGGCCGGCGCAGCACGCCCGACGTGTCTTACGACGCCAACTCATCCACGGGTTTCGCCGTTTACGACACTTACGGCTATTCGGGCTGGCTCGTGGTTGGCGGCACCAGCGCCGGAGCCCCGCAATGGGCGGGCATTTTTGCCATCGTCAACCAAGGAAGGGGCGCCAAAGCTATTGCAAACGCCGCATCCGATCTTTACGCCTTGGACACAACCACTTACTACTCCACCGATTTTTACGATGTTACCAGCGGCAGCGCGGGCCGGTATAAAGCCGGCACGGGCTATGACTTGGTTACCGGCCTGGGTTCGCCGAAAGCCTCTAGCCTTGTTTCAATGTTGATTGCTAGTTCCGACACGGTTTTAAGCAGTTCGACCAGCAGCAGCGGCAATAGTTACAACAGTTCCAATACGCCCGGTTGGAACCCGTTTGGGCCCAGGAGATATGCGGAAGTGGCCTCGGGCGTGGGACAAATGGTCTCCGCCGATTCGTTGGATATGCCTGGTTCCATCGGCGTCGCTTCAAACGCCGTCGATCCGACACAGTTGTTATCCGTGGGCGTGGTGCAAATAAGCACCGGAAGTTCAAACACGGCGGATTCAATGGCCAACGCTCTAACCGACACGATTATGGGCCGGCAACACAATCTCGAAACAATCCCGTCGTATTCAAATGCGTTATCGCTCAACCTGTTTGATGACTTCATGCCGGCCGGCGTCAACGGCGCTGAAAACAGCGGCCTTACCAACGGATCGCGGTCGGATCATCCGTCGGCAATCAGAGTATCGTTCGACGCCAATTCTCTTGCTCCAGCCGCACGTCTGGAAACGCCGGCCGATTCGGCCGTCTTGGCCGTCGCGCTAAAGCAGTTGCATTATCAGACGGTTGACGCCTGCCTGGCGCAAAATTCCTTCGCACATGTCCAAGCCAAGGAAACCGAGATCCCGATGCTTCCCGGTCCAGAAAAGACCGACGTTTCGCTAAGGGCCGAAGCCCTGGCGGTAATCGCCTTTGCCTACGGTGGCAACCGCATTGCCAAAAACAGAACGAATGAGGACGATGACAACCGCAGGCGCGTGCGATATTTGTAACACACGTTGCATTTGGTATCTCGACCAGAAACCGCTTGCGGTTTCGCGAATTTTCTCCGCCCTACGATTCCTTGCTCCTGATAAAGTGCCACGTCCCCGCCACAAGCGATATTAAACCCGCCGTGATGTTGAAGGCGGTGTACCAATATTGAATAGTAGAATCGACCGGCCAATGGAAATAAAAAGCGGTCATACTAAGGCCATAAAAAATGCAGATGGGAGACAGGATCCCAAATACAATGGCAGGAACAGGGCTCGGAAACAAGTTCGAAAGCAACCAAGCCCCCCCCAAAAAACAAAAACCTATTGCGGCGATAAAGATTTGAAATTTTAGAACCTCTTTGATCTCGTAAGGTTTTAGCTTTATCCAAAAGCTTAGAATGAAAGAGATCGCACAAATCGAGACTAACACAATTGTGCAAAATAACATCTTGCTGGTGACAATCATTTTTCGCGATGCCCCTTGATAAGCGAGAAACGCGGCCGAGCGATCAGCACGTTCGCAGGCGATAATGTTTCCGGCTATAAACGCCATTGCGAGTTGCGAAACAAAAGCGCTTGCCACCCAGGCAGTTTCAAAACGATAATCGGTAAAATAATAGAAGAAATAAGGGAAGATTAATAAAAGGTATGGGATAATTGTAAATATTATACCGGCTATAATGCACAGCCGGCTCAGCCGGAAATCTTTCCATAGCAGCATTCTCATTTCCGCTATCATTTTTTCACCTTCCGTCCTTTGACGTAGTCTTTGAAAAATTGGGTGAGGCTGATTTCCTCGGTTTGGACGTTTTCCACGCTATTTGTCGCCTGCAAGCGGGAAATCGTATCGGCGGTAAAATTGGTTACGGTTAATAGCCACTCCCGCCCGTCGATCTGTTGCCATATAGTGCCTTCAGGAACCGCCTTTGGCACGCATCCGTCTTTCAATACCGCCCGAACGCGCCGGGTCGTGGAAAGCAAATCCTTGACCGGCGCATCGAGTTGCAATTGGCCGTTGAAGATCAGTCCCACGCGCTCGGCTATTCGCTCCACGTCCTCGATGGCGTGACTGGAAAAAAGCACCGTGCACTCGCGCTGGCATATTGTATTGAGTAACGAATCGACAAACTCCTCGCGTACGACGGCGTCCAGGCCCGAGGTCGGCTCGTCCAGAATGAGCACCTCCGGCTCGTAAGCCAGGGCCAAAAGCAGCGACAATTTGGCAAGCGTGCCCTTGGAAAGATGCTTTACTTTTTTGTTTGGATCCAATTCAAAAGTGCTTAAAAGTTCGCCGCACAGTTTATCGTTCCAGGTGTCGCGGAATGCGCGGCAAAAGCGAATGACTTCGCTTACCCGCATCCAGCGATAGATAGTGTGCGTCTCCGGAACGTATCCCACTAGCCGGTGAATACGATCGGGTTGGGCTGAGGCATCGAGCCCGATCACGGTCCCTCGGCCGGCGGTTATTTTCGTCAGGCCCATGAGCATTTTGATAAGTGTTGTCTTTCCCGCGCCGTTCGGCCCGATCAGCCCGAACACGCAACCTTTTGGGATTTCCAAGTTGATGTGGTCCACGGCGACAAGGCGTCGGTAATGCTTGGTGAGTTGTTCGGCTTTAATCATGGCTTAAACGCCTTTTCCACGAGGTTTCGTATTTGATCTTCGGAAAGGTTTGTCTCGCGTGCGATGCGGAAGGCCCGGTCTAGGAGTTGGAAACAAGTCCGCTCGCTATTGGTTTGGGCACGGTCGATCCCTGATTCGGCGACGTACATGCCCGAGCCTTTTCGGGCTTGGACAAGCCCTTCTTTTTGCAAATCCTCGTAAGCGTGTTGGACCGTATGGGGGTTGACGCCCAATTTCATGCCTAAGACCCGTTTGGAGGGCAAGGCCTCGTCGGGCCGATAAATCCCGGCGGCAATCGAACTCCGCAGATACTCGGCTATCTGCTTGAAAACGGGCACCTGGCTGGACGGATCGATACGCATTTTTGATCTCACTGATCTACTGGTATAGATCAATATACCAGTTTGATCGGTTTAGTCAAGTGGATTTTTCACATTTTTTTGTTTCCGCGTTACCCCCTACTGGTCTGCACTGTCGTCTCAGGGCGCGCTCATCTTCGGCCCGCGACTAAACTCACCGCCCTGCCCACTGTCCACTGCCCACTTTTACTCCCCTAAACTGGCATTTCCTTGGATTGTGTTACATGGTTACAATCCGCCGCGACAAAAGTGCGCCCTCACCCCACCCTCTCCCGGAGGGAGAGGGGGAGAATATAGCGGTTTAATCCCGGAAGAAGAGGGGACGATATTTATGTTTAGCCCGGGCACTTGTGCCCAG
>JBEKFZ010000157.1:0-6760 GCA_050013075.1 Thermoguttaceae bacterium
CCAATCTCGACTTTGTAAAGGGAAATACGCTGTAATGGAAGGGGCTAGAGATTAGGGGCTAGAGAATTTTCTTGTTCCCACGCTCCAGCGTGGGAACACACATTCTCAATGCTCCGTGAGGATGATTTTGTAGGGTGCGTGAAACGCACCAATCGAGTCGTCAATAAAACTCTTAGCAGAGCCGGACCGTGTCGGTCCGGAAGATTCACGCACACTTCCACCGGGCCGACACGGCCCGGCTCTGATTTATTTTCTGCGTGGTATCAGTTTCCTTGCGGTCCAAAGCAAAATTCTTCCCACGCCTTGGAAGGCGACCCAGTATAACAGTACAAGAATACAGGCCACCGGCATGCCCAGCACGACTTGGATTAGCTTGTTCGACTCGGCCATTATCAGCTTGGCGGTGATTAGCCCCAGAAAAACGCACAAGCCCAAGAGCAGAATCCGCGCGGCACGCTTAATCGGTTTCAGTTTTTTGCGTTTTTGCCACTTTGCTCTTTCCTGATCGACCAGGTTGTCCGCAATGCCATAGCGTCTTGCGATTCGCTTGGCGAGTTTTTCATCCTCGGGAAACCCGCATCGGCAATTTTGCACTGTTTCCGCGACTTTTTCACCACAATTAGCGCACCGCCCGCACTCCGGACACGCCGCGATGCTTATTTCTCTTATCGCATCGCAATCAGGGCAGTGAATGTACGGCCATTCCGATTTATTAGGACTGCTCGGATCGCTCATATAGCGCAATTCCGTATCGGTGAACGCCTGAAAAAAGATTGGATGTCATCGGCAATATATTTTTCACCACGGAGACACGGAGATTGCTAAGATCAGATTATAGTGGTCACCTTTTAGATATTTTTCCACCGGAAAGCAGTAGACAGCGCGAAACCGCAAGCAGTTTTTTCCCACAGCCTACAGCCTATAGTCTAAAGTCTACAGCCTATATCTCTCCGTGCCTCCGTGGTGTTTTTTTTGAGGACAGTCCGCGACCGGCGGCCGCGGGTTTGCGGTTATTCTTCTTCGGTGCGCAGGCGGGCCAGGACGCTGTAATCTTCCAGCGTGGTGGTGTCGCCGACGGTGGCTTTGCCGGCGGCGATGTCGCGGAGCAATCGGCGCATGATCTTGCCACTGCGGGTTTTGGGCAATGACGTGGTAAAGCGGATGTCGTCGGGAACGGCCAATGCGCCGATCTCTTTGCGCACGTGCATTTTGAGTTCCTTGCGCAGTTCCTCGCTGGCTTCAAAGCCGCTCGATAAGGTAACGAACACGGCCACGGCCTCGCCTTTGATGTCGTGGGGACGGCCGACCGCCGCGGCCTCGGCCACTGCCGGATGGCTGACCAACGCGCTTTCGATCTCGATGGTCGAAAGCCGGTGGCCGGATACGTTCAGCACGTCGTCGATGCGGCCCATGATCCAGTAGTAGCCGTCCGCGTCGCAGCGGGCGTTGTCGCCGCACAGGTATTCATGGGGCACGTCGGTCCAGTATTGAATTTTGTAACGTTCGTCATCGCCCCAGATGCCGCGTAACATGGCCGGCCAAGGTTGCTTGATGGTCAACCATCCACCCGAGCCCACCGGCACCGGTTTGCGGTCTTCGCCCACGATTTCGGGCACTATGCCGGGCAGGGGTTTTGTGCAACTGCCGGGTTTGGTGGGAATTGCGCCGGGCAAGGGAGTCATCATGATCCCGCCGGTCTCGGTCTGCCACCAGGTATCGACGATCGGACATCGCTCGCCGCCGATCTTGCGGTGATACCACATCCAGGCCTCGGGATTGATGCCTTCGCCCACGGTGCCCAGCAGACGGAGGCTGCTAAGGTCGTGTTTATCGACCCACTGGTCGCCCCACTTGATAAACGTGCGGATGGCCGTCGGCGCGGTATAGAGAATGGTGACCTTATAGCGTTCGATCATCTCCCACCAGCGCGATTGATTGGGCCAGTCGGGCGAACCTTCGTACATGAAAGTCGTAGCGCCGGCGGTTAACGGACCGTAGACTATGTACGTATGGCCGGTGACCCAGCCGATGTCGGCCGTGCACCAATACACGTCATCGTCGCGGATGTCGAATACCCATTCCATTGTTTTTTTGGCGAACAGATTGTATCCGGCCGTGGTGTGCTTGATGCCCTTGGGCTTGCCGGTAGAGCCGCTGGTGTAAAGGATGAAGAGCAGATGTTCGCTATCCAGCGGCGTGGCGGGGCAATCGGTCGAGGCCTCGGCCATTAAGTCCTGCCACCACAGGTCGCGTCCTTCTTTCATTCTCACTTCGCAGCCGGTACGTTTTACCACAATGCACTGCTTTACCGTGGGCGACTTGTCCAAGGCCGTATCCACGTTCGCCTTCAGGGGGATCTGTTTGCCGCGGCGCCACCCGGCGTCGGCGGTTATTTGCAGTTTGGCCTTGCAGTCGTTGTTCCGATCGGCGATGGCTTCGGCCGCGAATCCGCCGAAGATCACGGAATGCGTGGCCCCGATCCGGGCACAGGCCAGCATGGCAATGGCCAACTCCGGGATCATGGGCATGTAGATCGACACCACGTCGCCCTGCTTGATGCCCAGTTTTTTCAGCACGTTGGCGAACTTGCATACCTCGTGGTGCAGCATTTGGTAGGTCAGCACGCGGACGTCGCCCGGCTCGCCTTCCCAAATAAAGGCCGCCTTGTTCCGCTTGGAAGTAGTTAGATGGGCGTCGAGGCAGTTGTAGGAAACATTGGTCTCGCCGCCGACAAACCACTTGGCAAAAGGCTCGTTCCACTCCAAAACTTTGGTGTAAGGCTTGAACCAATGGATTTCATTGCCCATCTTGCCCCAAAAAGCCCCGGGATCGGCCGCGGCCTCCTTCCACATCTTTTCGTACTGCTTCATCGAGCCGATGCAAGCCTTTTGGGCAAATTCCTTGGGCGGGGGAAAGAGCCGTTCTTCCTTCATCACGTTTACAATCTGACCGGATTTTGCCTCTGCCATTAGTAACTTCCTCCACGGATAAACAAGTTTTTAAATGTTTTTGTATATAGGCGACGTTCGCCGAAGAATTGAAACCACCCATTTTAGCTGTAATAATGGTGGTGTCAACGATAATATATTGCAACTCCATGGTAAGACACAAAGTAGGCCCGGAGGGATTTGAACCCCCGACCAAGGGATTATGAGTCCCCTGCTCTAACCACTGAGCTACAGGCCCGACGTTTGAATTCTCCATTATGATGGGCAAGAACGATTGTTCAAGGTCCTGATTCTAAGCGGGATGTAGCTTTTCGCGATAATACAGCCAGGGAATGCTCGTGAGGTAATAAACCGCCGTGGTAAATATGAGGTAGCGTCGTAGATCATCTACTTCAACGATTCCTTTGAACACACAGCCGGCAAGGGCCAGCATGGTCAGCAGGCTAAACAAAGCGATGGCGCCGAGAAAATAGTAAGCGATTTTCTGCGTTTTAGACATGCAAAAAACGGTGGCCGGCGCAATTGCGGGCGCGGTAGCCGGCAAATCGGCGGGTAAAGGCGGCAGCGACTGCCGTGCGCCGCTTATGGCTGAAAGGATGATATAGAACCCCGCCGTCAAAAACCATACGGGAATGGGCAAAAAGAACTGGTGCAGCCAACCCATCTCCCAAATACCCAGGGCCGCAAGCAGCGATCCCCACCAGGCGATTAAAGCCGGTATGTTAAAAAGCAATCCCCGGCGGGCGGCCCAAAACCGGTTCCAACCCAGGCGGGGGAATATCCAATGTTCGACAAATACGATGGCCCCCACGGGCATCAACAGCAACCCGTAGATTGCCACAAAATCGAGCAATTTCGTGAACACGAAAGGGAAGCAGGCAATGACGGTTGTTATCACGCCGACGATGAAGGTCACAAACCATCGCGGCCACCCGGGCGTGACGACTTGCAGGGCCAAGCCCGCCCGATACAGCGTGGGATTGGCCGTGGTCCAGCCGGCGATGACGACCGTCAGCGCCCCCATTGCTCCCAGGCAAGTGTAAGCGATGTTTCCAGAGTCGAGCTGAATAAGCGGCCGGCCAATAAGCGCCGCTGCCGTGGCCCCCAGTATGCCGGCACAAATCCAAGATAGATAATGGCCCAAGTACATGCCAAAGGCCGAGTAAAAACCGTAGCTGGACCGCCGCGCATAACGGAATATGGCCATGTCGGTCAAGCCCAGGTGAGTGGCCTGGTTGCATATCCAGGCAAACATGGCGACGTGCCAAAAACTTAAAGACGTAGAGCCTGGCGGGGCATGGCCGGTCCATATTTTTTGGTTTGCAATCCGCCAGAAGTCGGAAAAACTTTCCACCCGGCCCAACAGCGGCAACATTGCCAATCCGCCCACAATGAACATAACCGTCATCCACGGCGAACAAACGGCCGAAAACTGCGAGAGCTTGGCGAATCCTAAAATCGCGATAGTTACCACCACGGCCCCCACGCCCAAGACTAAGAGCACGAAGCGGTAGTCGTCGGGATACCATTTCGTCTGTTCTGGGATGCTGAAGATCAAGCGGACGGCCGAGGCCGAGACCGTGATCATTGCCCCGCCGAGAATACAATGCAATACGGCGTTTAGCAAGTTGTAGATCGCCATGACGCCCGGCCCGGCGATCTTGCGGAGATACCAATAAAGCGTCAACCGGGTTTGCACTGCGATGGGTGCGCAAACAAACGCCCAGGAGAGCACGGCCATTAGATTGCCCAACAAAAGCCCCACCAAAACATCGAACGCCCCGGCCCCAAAAGAAACAAACAACGCGCCGATGACGAATTCCGTGGCGGCAATGTGTTCGCCCGTGAACAAGGCCGCGAAATATCGGCCGGGTTTAAGTTTGTCCGGCGCTATAGGCGCACGCTCGAATTCGTTTAGCTGATCAAGATGTTCGAGGATTTTGCCGCCAAAGGATTGATTGGGCATCGTTTGTGATTCCAAAAGTGGGGGAATTAATTGAAAAGTGAAAAACGGACAGCCATTATGCCCTATGTTGTCAACAGATGCCAGGGCCAGGATGCTCCCCAAAAACAGGCATATTTAGCCCCCGCTGATCATTTAGCTATTTAGCCCCTGGTGAATACACCGGGGGCCGCGTGGAGTATTTTTTCCTTTCCCATTTTTCCTTATTGCACCATTATTCGGCTACTATTCTGATGACGACGATTCGGATAAGCTACTTTAAGAACGCAATGACATTATTCACGATTCACGGAGGAAATGCTTTTGTCAGTTTCACCTGGTTGTTCTAGTTCGGTTTTGAAAAGTTATCTGGTTATTCCCGCCCGGCTTGCTTCGACCCGGTTGCCGCGAAAACTCCTGCTTCGCGAAACTGGCAAATCGCTTATCCAACACACGTATGAAGCCGCTCGGCAGGCACGGCGGCCGTCGGGCGTGTGCGTGGCTACCGATCACGAGGAGATTTTTCGGGAGGTTCAATCGTTCGGCGGAAAGGCGGTGATGACTGATCCAGAGGCCCCCAGCGGCACCGATCGCGTGGCCGAGGTCGCCCGGGGGCTTTGCGACGTGGACATCATCGTCAACGTGCAAGGCGACGAGCCGGACTTGGCCGGCGAGTCGATCGATCTGGTTATTAAACTTTTAGAGGACGACCGCACCGCCGTGATGGCCACTTTGGCCACTCCGATTCGCAATCAACAGCAATGGGAAGATCCGGCCTGCGTGAAAGTAGTGTTCGACTGCCGGGGCAGGGCCCTTTATTTTAGCCGCAGTCCGATCCCTTATCCTCGACAATGGGAACAGGGCATGTTTTATATTGATCCGCCCAAATTCCACCAGCATGTGGGGCTTTACGCATATCGCCGCGATTTCTTGTTAACACTGGCCGCCATGCCTCCATCGCCGCTGGAAAGATTGGAAAAACTCGAGCAATTGCGGGTTTTAGAGGCGGGTTATTCGATCCTCGTCGGCGTGGTCGATAAGCACACCTTCGGCATCGATACCCCAGAAGACTATCGGGCGTTTGTGGAAAAATACTCCTCACGCTCTGCATGAGGGGATAGCCGCTATACCGTGAGCACTTCCACGGACATTGTTTCTTTTACCGGATGATTGCAAAGCTCACAATTAATATCAATCCATTGAGTTTGTCTTATCCTGCACAGGCTGATATACCCGAATCCAGCCGGTTTTCAAATCGTTAAGGTGGATTGTCGCCTCAGTGACGAACTTTTTGCCGCCAATGTTTTGTTGCAGAATAGTTAAGTTGCGCCCATTATCATCTACCTGGCGGACTACTGCCGTATGGTGTTTGAAAGTCCAAGGCCTTCCCTTCCGTTTAAAAAAAGCATCGCGGAATTGGATGATATTTCCGGGTATAATTTTCTCGGCTTTCCCGACGGATTTCGTCTCGGAATCTGTGGCCTCCATCAGTAAGATCAACTCTCCCCAAACATGATCGCCCTTATTAGGATTGTCCGCAAAGTGTCGCGTTGCTCCTGCCTGACGCAAAGCATGACTGGCTAAATCGAAACAATCTCCATCCCCCACTGTTTGGCCCAGATTTTTTTCGCAGAATTGCACAATCTTGTGGTTTAGAGTTGACTCCTGGCCAAGCAAGGATATTGGGCAAAAGATCATTACGAATGGCCAGATGTAAGCGATATAATGATCGAACATGCAAATAGCTTTAGTTATTTGGGTGTTCGGCAGAATTAGTGGGTAAAAGTTTGTAGCATGGATAGTTTTACATTGGATTCGGGGATGGATTTTTTTAGGAATAAGAGGGCAAATGAATAAATGAGAAAGACGG
>JBEKFZ010000158.1:0-6680 GCA_050013075.1 Thermoguttaceae bacterium
CCGGCTGCCCATCCGGGTTATGTAAATCGCGATAACCTGCTTGTCTCACGGTGCCGGGAAGGATATATTCGAAACAGGTTGACCTCGCACCACTTTCACATAAACCCCCGGGTCGCCTAGCGCGGCTGCCGGGGGTTTTTGCGTTTCGAATATAGAGTTCGAACGAAAGTCCTATCAAGACAAAGCCGCATTGTCCTCGCTATCAGTCTGCTGGAGCTTGACAAGTCCATGCTCGACCGCAAGGATGACGAGATACCCAAGTGCATTTTCGGAGTTTAATACCTATTCTGCGGCTAATACCAAGGAATCTTACATAAATTAGGTTATTAAACAACCCTAAAAGAGATTTTTTAATGAAAAAAACAATTTCATTGGTATTTATTATTGCGTTTTGCCTTTCATCGATACCGGCAAAAGCCCAGAGTAATGATCCTTTATCGTTTCCCAAGGAAAACTATGCGGTTAAAACCAAAAAGGTTAAAACGCCCGCCGGAGTAAAAGTAGTCGCTTATCGATCGTATACGCACATTCCCTACGTGTCCAAACCCGTCGATGTAAATTATCAGAGCCTGAATGTTTGTGTTCCCGTTAAGATTAATGATGTAGACGTGAACACACAAAATGCTCCAATACTATTTGCCAATAGCGTTGGAGGGTATATGTCGGTCAATAACGCACAAAGCGATCGGGGTGGTTTCCCGCGCAGAAATGAAAGCATCGGCAGCAAGGAAGACTTGGCGCTGGCGGCAGGTTATGTAGTAGTGTCGCCTGGATGCCGCGGTCGCGACAACAAGGCGACATACGGAACCTATTATGGCAAAGCCCCTGCCGCAATTGTCGATCTGAAGGCTGCCATACGTTATATACGACACAATAAAGGCATTATTCCCGGGAACGTCGATTGGATTATTTCATCCGGCTGCAGCGCAGGCGGCGGACTATCGGCGCTTATCGGCGCTTCGGGCAACAGCAATATGTATGACACATATCTTAAAGAGATTGGCGCTGCCGATGCGGATGACAGTGTATATGCCGCCGGCTGCTTTTCTCCGGTTATGGACCTGGAACATGCGGACATGGCGTATGAATGGATGTATGGACTTGCGCCGGCCAAAAGATCGGGGACTATCGTGGACCAGGACCTTTCAAAACAACTGAAAGCCTTGTTTGTCGAGCATCAGGCATCTCTGAACCTTCAAGGCAAAGACGGTTTTGGAACCATTACGGGGGATAATTACGACAAATACCTGTTAAAATACTATCTGCTTCCGTCCGCAAATAAATTTCTAAACAGTCTGCCTGATGAAAAACGGAAAGCGTATTTATCGAATAACAAGTGGATTACATGGACTGATCGTTCGGCTTCGTTTAGTTTCGCGGATTACCTTGCCTACATCGGCAGGATGAAAGGATTACCTGCTTTCGACGATTTTAACCTGAAGACTCCTGAGCCTTCCCTGTTCGGCAACAAGACTATCGAGGCCAGACATTATACCGACTTTAGTCTGAGGCAAACCAGCGGCAATAAAAACGCCGTCGTTGACGGCGACATGAAAACATTGGTGAACCTGATGAATCCGATGTACTTCATCGGCCAAAACAATGCCGGTTGCGCTAAATATTGGTGGCTCCGGCAGGGTGGCGGCGAAAGCGGCAATTCACTAACGGTAATTACCAATCTGACCGCAGGTCTTGAGAATCGCGGCAAGGATGTGAATACTTGGTTGTACTGGGACGCGGGACATTGCGTAGATGAAGATCCTGAAGGATTTATCGACTGGATTGGTGCTATTACCGGTTTCAATATACATTCCAATCCGAACAAAAACTAACATTCGATGCAAATCTTTCGAGAGAAAGGATAATGAAATGAAAAGTCGGCTGACACCTATTTTAATGTTAACGCTCCTGATAACGCCCTCGGTTGCCGTATCCGCGGACACAGCGCCAAAGGCGTTGCCCGCCGCTCGACAGCAGGACAATACCGCCTACAGCTTGACGCTTGACGCCGATAAATACACTCAGAAGAGTTTTACGCTCAATGGTCAAACCATCCGCTGCCGGGTCTTTGAAAATATTGTCTACGTGCAGCATCCGGTCGATCCGAAGTTTGAGTGTATAAATATTTACATTCCTGCGGAGTATTTTGAGGGCAAGTCCATCGGCAACTATACCGCCGAGACTGCCCCCATCTTCTTTCCGATTATGGTCGGCGGGTACATGCCCGGCAGACCCGGAAGCATTGGCTCGGGCCCGGGCGGTGGTCGATCCGGCGCCGCGCTTATTGCATTGTCGAAAGGCTATGTCGTGGCCTCGCCCGGCGCACGCGGACGCACGACCAAGGACGAAAAAGGCCAATACAACGGCAAGACGCCCGCCTGCATTGTCGATCTGAAGGCCGCCGTCCGCTTCCTGCGATTCAACCACAAACGTATGCCGGGCGACGCCGAGAAAATTATCTCGAACGGCACCAGCGCGGGCGGCGCGCTATCCGCGCTACTAGGCGCTACCGGCAACAATCCCGATTATGAGCCATATCTCAAGGCCCTCGGCGCGGCCGATGCGCGCGACGACATCTTCGCTGCTTCTTGTTACTGCCCGATTACGAATTTGGATAACGCCGATACGGCATATGAGTGGCTGTTCAACTGCGCTAACGATAGCAAAACAACGGGAAATTTCAGAACGACTGATAGACGCATGCAAGGCCCCAAGGGTCCGGGCACACTGACAGGGGATCAGATTGCAGCCTCTGACAAGCTAAAAGCGATGTTCCCCGCGTACCTGAATGGTCTGGGACTGAAAAACACCGACGGGATTGTGTTAACTCTGGATGCGAACGGCAACGGGATATTCAAAGACTATGTCAAGTCATTTGTGATTGCATCGGCACAAAAAGCCATGGACGGCGGCAAAGATTTGTCTGCTTTGACTTGGATAACAATCAAAGACGGAGCCGTCACAGACATCGACTTCGACCAATACGTGCGTTACGCCACGAGGATGAAGCCTCCTTCAGCCTTCGACGGTTTGGACTTGCGCACCCCCGAGAACAGCCTGTTTGGCACTGCGGCCATTGACGCTCAGCACTTTACCCAGTTCGGCAAGGAACATGATGCTGCAGGTGGCTCGCTTGCCGATACGGCTATTGTGAAGTTGATGAACCCCATGAATTACATCGGCACGGAAGGGACCGCCACCGCCAAGCACTGGCGGATCCGCCACGGCACTGTCGATAGAGACACCTCGATCGCCATCCCCGTTATCCTGGCCACAAAGCTAAAGAACAATGGTTTCGACGTTGACTGCGCGTTGCCCTGGGATCGGCCACACAGCGGAGATTACGACCTGGATGACCTGTTTGCCTGGATGAACCAGTTTTGCCGCTAAAAGCATGTCATAAGATGCAAAAAACCATCTGCTCTCCCTTGGTAGGCGCCCGCGTGTATCGCGACCGTGGTTGTGGAAGAATGCGGCGATCGGGAAACGCGATGCACGAAGACGTCCTACCCACTGCAACTAATCTCTTGCGGCACGGGGATTGACCTGTTCATACTTGACCGTGAGAATGATGCCATACTCGGCTTCATTTTCGCGGTAGAATACCTGTTAGACCACTCCCATGACGAAACATCTTTTCATTGGTGGCTTGGTGGCGGCGGGCTTCGATCCCAGTGGAACGTATCTGTTGACAATCTCCCATTCCGGACGCGGAGTATTTGACACTGCTACCTGGGAACGAGTAGTTCGAAATTCGCACCTGGCTTACCCCGAAAACGGTCTCGCCATTGGTATCGGGCCGATTCAGGGGCTATCGATCCCCGTGCACGAGATCGACTACGACACGGAACAGTTGCGATTCTCCAGTCCAGACGGTAAATTGAGTTTCGTGTATGAGGAAGGCACTCTCACTATTAGCGACGCAACCGCCTAGTACCTCAATTCATTTGAATTTGTGGATACAATCGTTTTAGTTTTATCCGTGCTTCGCTGGTTGTGAATTGCCAATCGACCCCCGTTTGGTCCACGTTTCGCCGATCCGCCCAGGCGGCGGTCTCCCGTCGGAGCGTGGGCACGTCGGGTATCCGACGGTCCAAACATTGCTTCGTTAAAACGCTTAATTCGATTTCCGCCACGTTCAGCCAACTGCCGTGTTTCGGCGTGTAGTGAATTTCAAGCCGCCGGGCAAGCCGCCGGGCTTCCTTGGGAGGAAAGGTTTCATACAACGATCCCAAACCATGTGTGTTCAAGTTGTCACAAACCAAAACGACGCGTTTCACTTCGGGATAATCCTTGTCCAAAAGCTCTTTGATCTCCTGCGCCCAATCCTGCTTGGTTTTTCTTTCGCGGACGCTCACGCGACGCCAGCCCGCCAGCGGCTCCGTAAACAGGAAATGGTTTGCCGTGCCGTTGCGTTCGTATTCGTGATCGTATTTCTCCGGTTGGCCAGGCTCCATGGGCAGCGGAACGCGGGTCTCTTTGGTCAATTGCGTCGGCTGTTCATCCATGCAAACGACCGGATAATCCGCATCGTATGCCCGCCGATAAACGTCCAAGACATCCTCCATGCAGGCGACAAACTCGCCGTTCTGCTCCGGCGGGATCACCCAACATTTCCGCAAATGCGGCTTGAGTTCGTTTTTTTTAACGTCCGTTGCACGGTCGCAGACGAAACGGAATCCACGATTTCCAACTCCACCAATTCGTCGGCCAACAACCGCATCGTCCATTTCGCCCGCCCCTCGGGCGGCTTACTGCATGAAACGGCGATCAGCCGAGCCTCTTTTTCTCCATCAAGAATTTTGGCCCGCGACGGACATTCTTGCTTTTGGCGTTCCAAGGCGGCCTCAAAACCCTGCTCGAACAAGCGTTGGCGAACATTGCGGACCGTATTGGTGTGGCAAGCCAGAGCCTGGGCCACTTGTTCGTCCGACATGTTAGGGCCGTCCGCATCGGTCATCAGCAAGATGTTGGCGTGTTTGATTCGATATGCCGCCGTCTTGCCTTTGGACACCAAGTTTCCCAATTGTTCCCCTTCCGCTTTCGTTAATCGCACGAGATACTTCTTGTTCATCCTGATTCCTCCATGAATCCCCCTGAAATACATGAAGGAATAGCTATTTTAGAAAAATATGTCAACTGCTATATTCATATGAATTGAGGTACTAGTTGATCGCGTGCAGCACACCGAGACAACGGGATTGGCTGTAGGCTCGTCCTACGGTGCCTCGACATCGGCCGCACTGCCCGGCGTGGCCCCTGGCAATTACTACATCATTGTCCGCACCGACATCCGCAACAACGTTCGCGAGTCGGACGAGACTAATAACAAGCGGACCTCCAGCCAAACGATCAACATGGATGTTCCCATGTTGACGTCGGGCGTTCCCGTCACGGCAACGATCCAAAATAATCAGGATCTTTATTTCCGCATCAACACGGTCGCCGGGCAGGATTGGCTGCTGAAGGCCGACTTCACCAAGTCGAGCGAGGCTGAGTTCTATGTGCGATACGGCGCCCCGCCCACACGCTCGCAGTTCGACGCCGTGTATGACAACCTTAGCGACCTGCACCAGGAACTCTCCATATCCGGCGCACACGATGGCTCGTATTACGTCCTTGTTCACGGCCGGCAAGGGGCCGGCAGCGGCGCTCCGCTGACCATCACCGCGGAGCAGCTTGTTTTTGCGGTCCGCCAGGTCACGCCCGCCAGTGGCAGCAACCTGGGGCAGACCACGGTGGTGATCTCCGGGGCGAAGTTTACGCCCGCGGCCACGGTCGCCTTGGTCGGCGCCGGTTCCACGGTGCGGAACGCCGCCAAGGTGTGGTGGAAGGACAGCAACACTCTCTGGGCCACGTTCGATCTGACCGGCCTGGCGACAGGTCAGTACGACGTTCGCCTCGTAGACGGCAGCAATGCGGCCATTGCCGCCGGCGCCTTCACGGTGACCAATGGCCCGGTGGGAAACTTCGAGAGCAGCGTCACTGCCCCGGGCACGATTCGCATCGGCCGCGACGGGATCGTGACCTTCAGCTACAGCAACTCGGGCCAGACCGACCTGGCTGCGCCGATCATCATGCTCTCGGCCACCAACGCCCTCCTGGAGGGAGCCTCCGAAACGACCTTTACCAACTCGGTGGAGCAATTTCTGGCTATCAACCCCGATGGCCCCGCAGGCATTCTCCCACCGGGCGCATCGGGCAGGGTGTCGTTTACCTTCCACCCGACGAATAACCAACACATCCACTTCTCGACTCGCGTCATGACACCGTCGGATGCCACGCTTGATTGGGCATCGGAGGCGGACGCCAGTCGGCCGAGTTCGATTGCTCCCGATGCCTGGGCGGCCATCTGGTCCAATTTCAGTCAGTCCGTGGGGACGACGGCCAGTCAGTTCTTGGCCGTGCTTGACGACGATGCCACCTATCTCAGCCAGCTTGGAGAGTACACCTCGGACGTTTCGACGCTCACGGGCTTTGAACTCCAGCAGGCAAACGACTCGCTGCCGTACAGCGCCTTGGCCAGTGTTACCGACCTGAGTGACGCGGCGCCTGGCTTGTCCCTCGACTTTAGCCGCACCTATGTCCAGCCTTTATCCGGCCGCCTGGCCCTCGGTCCGCTGGGCCGCGGCTGGACCGACCAGTGGGATATCAATATCGCCCAGGATGCCGACGGCAAC
>JBEKFZ010000159.1:0-6646 GCA_050013075.1 Thermoguttaceae bacterium
TTTTGGACCTCGGCCGTCAATTCCGTGCGCCGCTCTCGAAGCTCCTCGCGCCGGTTGATAAGCTTTACGGTTTGCGAGGCGTAAGATTCCTTGCGTATGTACAGTTCGGCGATTTCCGATTCGGCGTGTAAGATGTTCCATCGCGCGGCCTCGGCCCGGTTGGTGCTCTCGTCCAGGTGCTCGCGGGTTTCGTCAATCGCCCGATAACGCTCCTGGCGATTTTCGTCCAACTGGCTCAATCGGGCCTGCAGATTGCGGAGCCGCTCCTCGCTCTTGGCAAGTTCCACCTTGATTTCGGTGGTTGTGCGCCCGTGTTCGATGCGCCGGTTTTCCAATTGGCCGATCTGCTCGCCCAGTCGCTCTAAATGTTTTTCCGTTTCGGCCAGGTTCCACTCGATTTCCTTGCGATTCTGTTGCGCTTCGACCAAGCGCTGCGAGGCCGCGGCGTACTGATCTTGTGCCGCGGCCAACTCGGCGCCCTGCGTCGCCTTTTGTTGATCCAACTGGGCGCGACGTTCTTCTCCGGCTGTGATCAAAAATCGCAATTGCGCCAGATGATCGGCCGTTTGTTGGTGTTTTTTCTCACATATTGCCGCCATTCGCTGCTGCCGAGCCATTTGTGCCTCGAAACCGGCAATCGCCGATTCGCCCGCGGCAATGGCGGTCGTTAATTCCTCCAATTGAATGCCCAGTGCGCGGACTTCGCTGCGGCGGGTGATCAAACCGGTGGAGCCGTGCCTGGGTCCGACCACGAGCGTGCCGTCGGCCTGCAACAGTTCGCCGGAAAGGGCGACAAAATTCAATCCCCGTCCGGCGCTCTCTGCCAACTCAAGGGCATGAGACAGTTTTTCCACGATCCAAGTGCGACACAACAATCGGGCGGCCAAGGGGGCAAAGCGGGGTTGGGTTTCCACAAATCGATCGGCGCGGCCCAACACGCCGGGCCGTCCTTCCAAGTTCACTTCCGCGGCGGACGGTTCTTCCTTGCGCCCGTCCAACCAGACAAATCCCACGCGCCCGGCAAGGCGGTTCGATTCTTTTTGCAGGTAGTCCATCAATTCGCCCCCGGACGAGGCCACAACGTGCTGGGTCGCCTGGCCCAGGGCGATTTCGATAAGCGGCGCCGCTTCAACGCTCACGCTGAGCAGGTCGGCCACCAGGCCGAAGACATCGCGGAACGCCGCGTCGGCCGGATCGGCCGCCCGGGCGAGCACTTCCTTCACTCCGGCGCTTAATCCTTCCTGGCGGCGGACGAGTTCTTCCAGGAGCGAATGGCGTTCGGCCAGGCCGCTGTGCCGCTGGCGCAAGCCGCCGAGTTCCTCCTGTTTAGCCGACAATTGTTGCTGAACTTGCGCCATTTGATCCAGCGCGTCGGCAAGCCGGCGCTGACATTCGTCCAACTGGCCGGCAGTCTCCTCGCGCTGGGCGTGCAACCGGGTTAACTCCGTTTGCAGGGTATCGACCTGGCGATTGAACTCGGTCAGCCGGGCGCGACAGCGCTCGGCGGTCGCCGAAGCGGCGGCCACCTGCGTTTCCAGGGCGCTGGTTTCATTGCCCAAGGCGGCCGACGACCGCATCTGCTGCATGTATCCGGCGCGTCGCTGTTGGTTTTCGCCGCGCAATTGGTCCAAAACCGTCATCACTTCGGTCAGTTCGCGTTCGGCTTCGACCAGGCGCCGGGCGATTTGCCGATGCAGTTCTTCGGCTGCCGCCCGTTGGTCGGCCGTGCCGCTAAGTTCCTTTTCCAGATCGCCGGTTTTAGCGTTCATGGCCACGATCTGCCGCCGGCACCGGGCGATTTCCTCTTCCAGGTCTTTCGATCTGGCGCGCTCGTGCTCGATGGACGATTCGCTCGCGGCGATCCGCTCTCGATCGGCGGCAATACGGCCTTCCGACCCGCGAATGCCTTCATTGATTTCGCCCAACTGGTCGTCGATTTCCAGCAGTCCGGCCTCGATGGCCTCAGCCGAAGCCGAGGCCGCGGCATGCTGCTCGGCTAGGGATTGAATCTCTTGCTCGAAACCGCTTAAGCGTTCGGTCAGGCGCCGCCAGTCGACCAATCCGACTTGGGTGCGCAACTCTTGCAGCCGATCGGAATACTCTTTATATCGGCGGGCCTTTCCGGCCTGGGCGCGGACGCTTCGCAGCCGGTTTTCCACTTCGTCGACAATGTCGTGAAGCCGCAACAGGTTCTGTTCGACCCGTTCCAGGCGCCGCAGGGCCTCCAGTTTTCGCAGTTTAAAACGGCTGATGCCGGCCGCTTCCTCGAAAATAATCCGCCGATCTCGGGCCGAAGATTGCAACAAGATATCGACCTTGCCCTGCTCGATGACGCTATAGGCCTGCGTGCCCATGCCCGTGCCCGAAAGCAGATCACGAATATCGCGCAATCGGGCGGGATTGCGGTTAATCAGATATTCCCCCTCGCCGCTGCGATAAACGCGCCGCGTAATGTGCACTTCGTTCGTATCGATGGGCAAGAGGTGCTTGGAGTTGTCCAGAGTGAGCGTGATTTCGGCGGTGTTCACCGCCCGGCGCGTCCCGGACCCGTTAAAAATAACGTCGGCCATCTCCTTGCCGCGCAGGCTTTTAACGCTCTGTTCGCCCAACACCCACTTGATGGCGTCGACTACGTTCGACTTGCCGGATCCGTTTGGGCCTACCACCACGGTTATGCCGGGGGGAAACTCGAACCGCGTACGGTCGGCAAAACTTTTAAATCCGACAAGTTCGAGGGCCTTTAACATAGGGGATAGGGATTAGGGATTGGAGATTAGGGATTGCGGATTGATAATAGTTTAGCCGCGACCCGTAGGGGAGCGCTCGCCTCCGGCTTGCGGCTAAACGAATGTGGAATATAAACCCGTCTTGCGTTTAAGCACACTATGCAACATTATTCCTTGGAGGCGAATCCAAACATTTTACCAAAGAAACCATGGTTAGACCCCGATTTTTCCGTAGATTTCTCATCCGCAGTGTCGTTTTTAGACGTTTTTGCATCATCATCCCCGTCATCAGAAGTAGATATATCCACCTTTTTGTAGAATAAATCCGGTGCGGGCTTGCCAGGAGCGGCCTTTACGGAACTTTTGGATTGCTCAGTATCTCCGTCTTCGGCTATGAGGCGTTCGTAGGTTCGGCCCGCTTCAGGAACGGCGTCGATCTCAAACCGGCTGCCGAGTGCGCCGGAGGCCTTTGCCTCTTGCAGCATTTGCACCACGTCGGGATATGTGCCGCCTAGTTCCACCACCGTCCGGATCACTTCGTCGAGCTTAGGCGACACGACGCGTTTTTGGTCGGCTTGTTTGACGGCAAACTTGCTTACGGTGATTTCCTTGGGATTGGTGCTGTTGACCATGATTTGGTTGCCCGCGCTGACCGATATCGGCGTGAGGAAATTTTGATCCTTGCCGAAGAGCACAATCTCGGGCAATCGGTTATGGGTAACGTGGATCATCTGGGGTCCGGAAACGTCGAGTACGTGGTAGTTGAATTGTCCATTTAAATTTTCGCCCGCCACCAAGGCGTCTTTCTTATTCATCGTCCACAGCGCCCGGAACGCGCCGTATCGGGTTTCCGAGCTGGAAGAGGACAGCATGTCGCGCAGTTGCTCGTAGGCCCCGAAATCCTGCATGGAACTAAGCGCGGTAAGCGCGAATACGCGGAATGCAGGCTGCTCTCGGGCGACCTCGCCCAGCGAAGCAGACGCTTCGTGCCGATCCAAATATGCCAAGGCCTCGGACGAATAAAAACGGACTTCGGGATCTTTCGATTCAAGACCCTTCAATAAAACGGGCACGCCGTCGATGCCGATCGCCTCCAATTGCAGGGCGGCATCGGCCGAAGTCATCGGCTCCCGCAACTTTTGTTCCAATGCGGCAATCCGCTGCATCCGTTCGGATGCCGACTCTGAAATCGCCACCGCTCGGACCACTTTCATGTAACGATCGATATTATCTTTGTACCGGGGATGCACGGTCAATTCCACGTATTGTTCCGTTTTGGCCTTGGCCACCCCGATTTTTATGCCGTTCTGAAATGAATGAAAACGCTTATTCACGGCGTTTTCAATGCGCGAACTGTTCATCACGCTTTGATGCTCGGGTTCAAGCACCAAACCCAACGAACGCGATTTCTTTGCAACTAACACGCCGCCGCCGAGAACTCTGCCGCGGCATGACTGCACACGGTCGGTCTTCGGATTGGCCAGCGGATCGACCATTACCGGCCCCTCCGCTTTTGCCAACAAATTCCCTTCATGTATTTGGTTGCCCAGGACCGCCATCTCGGTCAACCGGGTCTCGAGAAGATAACCGCCGCGCAAACTGGTAGTTTCGCTTTGACCCGGAACGCGCACTTCCACGTCGAAGTGATCGCCCTTCTGAATCCCCGGACGCAAAACCCCTCGCACCAACACCAGCGACGTATTGCCAGATGCCAAGATTGTATTCGGTTGGGTAACTCCCCGGGTTTGCATTTCATCGAGCAATGCCGCACGCTGAGGCGAAGGCGCAGGATCGCTGCCGGTGCCGTTTAGACCGGTGACAAATCCCACCGCTTCCACCTGCACGGGATATGTCCCAAACGGCACGGCAAAGTCGCCGACCAACTTCGTCTCATGCTTGTCCGCCTGGCTTTCATCCGGGCTCTGCGAACGGATGATCTTTCCTTCCAAATCCAACCACGAACAGCCGCAAACAAGCGACAAGATCAACGGTAAAAAACTAAACGAAAGTGATTTATGTGGCCGGCACATGCTTCCTTGCACTCCTTCGGCTGATAGATGACTAAGTAGGATGTGTGCAACACACCCTTTTTTTAAGGGTGCATTCCATGCACCCTACTAGAAAAGGCACTCGACAAGATAAAAACAGAAATTCGCGGACAGACAATAGTGTTTTTATGCACGAGGGTCAAGAGGAAGGAAATTAAGGCTGTAGATATAGCCCAAAAAGGAAATCGGCGTAATGTGGGGTATTTGGGCAATTCCCGATCCCTAATTATCTCCCTTGTCCGCGCCTAGCAATTCGCGGACCGGGGTAATGCGGGGCTTGCCGCCGGTTTCGGCGCCGGTAAGGAACTCGGCCAGATAGCGTTGGTGTTCGCCTTTGCCGTTTAAGGGTTTGAAGTTGTCGCCCTTTTGCAGGACCGGCCGATCTTCGAGGATGCCGCCGAACTGGCGCGATCCGGCCGCCTGGCAAGGGAACCAATGCCCCTGGCCTTTATCGTCTTCCAGATAAAACTCGGGATAGCAATGACCTTGAACCCAGACCGTTCGAGAAGGAATATCTCCAGCCCGGCAAAGGGCGATAAACAGCGAAGTCATGTCTTCGCAATCGCCCGTGCCGTCTTTTAACGCCGCAATAGCTCCCCTGAGCGGCATCCCTTCCTTGTATTTTACATGCTCTCGGGTCCAATCGTAGATGGCCTCGACTTTGTCCCATGCCTTTTCCTTGTCCGCGATAATTTGCTTTGACAGGCTGCGGATCTTCGCATCACGGCTTTCGATCTTCGGGCTGGGCGCCAAATACTGACGAATATCGGGGCGAAGCTTTTTTACATCGGGCAGTACATAAATGTCGGTCTCATCGGGCGGGAGAATAGGGCGGCGTTTGATCTCCAACGTGACCAGGGCTTTGGCCTCTTGCCCGGCGCCTAGTTGTGCGATTTTCACGGTCATGATTTTGACCGTCCCGTCGATAATTTTATAATCAACTTTGACGCCGGGCGAAATTTCTTCATTCACGATTTTGACTTGCTGTTCGGGCCAGTCGGTGGGAATCGGTGCGTAACCGGTGAGTCCCTTGCAGGCCCCGGCAGTTGCCGTGACGATCAGTCCGGCCCGCCAGCGAAAGGTTTTGCTATCGCCCATTTTGACGCCTTGCGGTTCGGCGTCCTTGAACTGGGCAAATACGGAGACCGGCATTGCGAAATTGAGAAGGATTATTAACAAAATTTCGCTTTTTCGATTTTTCGCGATGAAAAAGTGGTTTCGCATATCTTTATTTTAAATCGAGAGGACGCCGGTTGGGGGAAAAATTCCACATTAGGAAGGATTATATTTCTTGTCTATACCGTTGGGGGGGTGCTATCGTACCGGCCAAAATGAATCAAACGGTCTTGCCAGGCGTAAGGTGCTCGGAATAATGTGACTGAGACTACGCGCACGGAGTTAAGTGATACATTGTTTATATATATGCAGTTGTTCAAATGGATCTGCCATGCCAAATTATCAGCCGATAACCGGCCCGCAAATTCTGGAGCTAATGAGCGGATTTCGGCCTGCCTGCATAATCGGGGCCTGCGCCGAACTGGATATCTGGGACCGATTAGGCGATAAATCTTTATCGGCCGAGGCCTTGGCCCAATTGCTGGATTGCAACCTGCGTGCCATCACCATGCTCTTGGATGCCGTGGCCGCATTTGGTTTGCTTAGGAAAAACGAAGGATATTATACCGTTCCCGGCGAAATTCGGCCCCTGCTTACCGAGGGCGGCCCGCACACCGTTCTGCCCATGAGATGGCACCAGATGAACGTGATGCGCGGTTGGTCGCAGTTGGCATGGGTGGCGAAATCGGGCATTCCCTGCCCGCGGCAGGCCAGCATTCGCGGTTTCGAGGCCGATCGGGCGGCATTTATCGCCGC
>JBEKFZ010000160.1:0-6456 GCA_050013075.1 Thermoguttaceae bacterium
TCCTTGAACGCATGGGCTCTCTCCTTGACGTCGGTTTGGTTGACACAAACCATTGTCGGGAAGAGCCTTGCGTTCACAAATATCAATTTTTAACGGCTATCTGCCAAACTTGGAACTACTGAATTTACCCATTTTGCCAGAAAGCTGGACTGTCTCTAAAACGCCTGGGCTAGAGAAAAAGTATAGTCGCCAAAGAAAAAAAGCACAGTCTATGCGACTTTTTTGGAAGACAGCGAAACCGTTTGGGTGTTGCGAACAGTGCCGTACTTGTCGGCAATCGTGCGGAGAATCTCATTTCGATACGGATACCAAAGACAGTGGGGAATGATCTCGATCCGGTTGGTTTTGACGTCTTCATAAGGCATCCCGACTTTGCAGCTTTTCAGACGCTCGGAATCGATGGAATGCTGTTCCTCGAACGGGAGTACGGCCACCCGGAGATACGTGACCGGCGCAGGACGCTTGGTAATATGTTTTGTACGGTGGCGTTTCCACAAGTGCCACGCAGTTTTGATCATTCCGATGAAAATACTCTTTCCAAACACGTTGCGCATGTTGATTATGCCGAGCAACCACGGAACAACAGCCCTCAGACAGAGAAGCTTTCCTTGCAGCCGCTGTAAGGGCTTTTTGAGGTCCAGCTTGGAGAGCTTCGGTTCGATTTTCCTGACAAGATCGGCTAACTCCTTGGCTGCCTCCGGCAGGGGCTTGTTTATATAGTGATTGATACCGCGATATGTTTCTCCGTCGGGGATAAGGAAGGTTATGGACTCGCAGTTTGGATGTACTCCGGCAAAGAACAAGAACCCCGAAGTCGGGCGGTCGCGGAAGAAGGGACGCATTACATTGAGCCAATGTGTCATCCCGGCCGGGATGAAATCCACGCCGCCGCCTGGTACGGCCGCCTGCACCATCTTCTCGACGTCTTCCGCCGTGGTGTGTTCGTCAACTTCGAACACGCCCGGCTCCCAACTTTCGTACAAGGGGATGATTCCCACGTCGGAGATGAATTCACGATTTTCGTGGCAAAATTGAAACAGGTCGCCCAGGTATTGATCGTTGATGCCGCGAGCCGCGCAGGCGATGATGGTGTGCTTGCGGCGGCTGTATTTCTTGAGGTTTTCAAGAGCCTTCATTTTCTTATCAAAAGCCCGCCCGTTATTGCGCAATCGCTCGTAAATCTCCCGTTTGCGCCCGTCGAAACTAAAACGCAAGCCGACGTCGGCCTCACAGAGTTTGCGGCAATAGTCTTCATCGGCCAGGCGAATCCCGTTGGTTGTCACTTGCGTATCAATCCCATGTTTCCGACCGATCGCGATGATATCGAACATATCGTCCCGGACCGTCGGTTCGCCGCCGAAGAGATTAACCACCGGCCTGGGGCTCATTTTGGCCACGGTGGCAAAGATTTTTTCGAAGTACTCCATGGGCGGGTTGAAATCGAAGCCCATTCCTCGAAGCGAAAAACCGCAAATGGGGCAATCCATGTTGCAGTGGTTGGTGACATCCATAAACAGCATGGCCGGATTGTGGGTTATCTTGCATCGGTTGCAGTTCAGCGTGCACGGCGATTCATCCTGAAGACCTTTCCATAGTTCGCGTTTGGCATGCCAGACAGCCGCATCCGAGCTGATAAACGACTGAGTCGTTCCGCAACTGGGGCAGGATTTTCTAAACCAGACCTGCCCGTTGGGAAAATGATAATCCGCCGGGACTCTTTCCCGGCACTCATTGCACAACCCTATGCTTTGATTGGACATGAAAAGAACCCTCTAATACCGGTTACAATTCAAATCCGCGCTCCACCGCGTGTTTACCCTACGGGAAAACACTCTGCATTTTCAACTTCGATCGCGCAGGTTTGCATTAGAATACGTATAAGTCAATCAGCCCGTTGTGACCGTTACCATCATTGGCAACTTTTTTTCTGCGTTGAAAGAAGCCGGTATTCAACCCGCGCAATAGCCCCAAATACTTAAAATGCAGCGGGCTTGTATCAAATTTACCCGTCTCGAACAAGATCAAGTTATAGCTCTGCACATTCCGGACGATTGAAATGAGGCAGCCAATATAAATGAAAACTATTTGCCCAATATCAGGTTACGAATGCTAGCAGAGCGTAACCTAGGTTATTTCTCGTATCCGTCCGGATGTTTTTGGAACCAATTCCAGGCCGTGGAGACGATTTTGTCGATTTCGACGTATCGGGCGGACCAGCCTAGTTCGCGGCGGATCTTATCGGCGTTGGCGAAAAGTATTGCCGGATCGCCGGGGCGGCGCGGGCCGTATTCGTGCGGAACCTTTTTGCCGGTAACGCGCTGGACCGACTCGATCACCTCTTTTACCGAATAGCCTTTGCCTATGCCGAGATTGTAGAAGCGTGCATCGCCGGGCTTCAGTGCATTCATCGCCGTGATGTGCGCTGCGCACAGGTCTTCAACGTGGATGTAATCGCGTATGCAGGTGCCGTCGGGCGTGGGATAGTCGGTGCCAAAGACCGTCACCTTTTCACGCTTGCCCAAAACGGCCAGAAGCAGCACTGGAATAAGGTGCGTTTCCGGATCGTGATCCTCGCCTAGCGATCCGTCGGCTGCCGAGCCCGCCACGTTGAAATATCGCAATGCCACATAAGAGAAATCCGCATCGGCCGCGCCGTAATCGCGCAGAATCCGCTCCACGCACCACTTCGACCAGCCGTAGGGATTGATCGGCGATTGGGGCATGGTTTCGACGATGGGCGTGCCTTCCGGCTCGCCGTAAGTGCCGCAGGTTGAACTGAACACCAGGCGCTTGACGCCCGTTTGCTTCATGGCCTTTAAAAGACTGACGGTGCTGGCCGTGTTGTTGTCATAATAGCTCAGCGGTTCCGTGACCGACTCGCCCACGTAGGTCAAGGCGGCAAAGTGCATCACGCAGTCGATGGAATGTTTTGCCAGGGCGGCGGCCAGGGCCTGGGTTTGGGCCAGGTCGATTTTCATGAATTCGGCCTTGGAATGCACGGCCTGAGCGTGGCCGCGAAATAAATTATCGACCGCCAACACCCGATGCCCGGCCTCGATCAACTGCTTTACTGCATGAGAGCCGATATAGCCCGCCCCTCCGGTAACCATTACGTTCATCATTATATTAGTCCTTTAGATATTCCATTGTTTTTAATCCCAGGTAAAATATAACCTAAAACCTATATATCGCAATGCGGTGCTTGATTATGAAAATCGCCGTTACCGGAGCTTTGGGGCAATTGGGCGGAGAACTATGCCGGCAAATCGGCCCCCAGGCAATTCCCCTCGATATCGACACGCTCGATCTGACCGACGGCGGAGCCGTTTTGGAAATTTTGGCGCCGCTCAGGGCTGAGATGATCATCAATTGCGCTGCATATACCCAAGTCGACAAGGCCGAAAAAGAGCCGGATCTTGCTTATGCCGTAAACGCCGCGGCCGTGAAAAATCTGGTTCGCGCGTGCCGCGAACTCGATTGCCCGTTGGTCCAGATCAGCACCGACTACGTTTTCGGCGGAGAAAGGGTTCGGGATACAGTGGGCAGTGGGCAGGGGGCAGTGGGCAGTGGGCAGCGCGAAACCGCAAGCGGTTTCAAGCAAAATTCACATTCCGACCTTCATCCTTCATCCTTCATCCTTCATCCTTCTTTTAATCGTCCGTACCGCGAGGACGATCCGCCCTCGCCGCAAGGGATTTACGCCCGAACCAAACTTGCCGGCGAACGCGCCGCCGCGGAGTACGAAAAACATCTTATCGTGCGCACCTGCGGGTTGTACGCCCGAGCGAGCGACGGCCGGGCGAACAATTTTGTCAAAACCATGCTCCGCTTGGGGAGCAAACAAGCTGAAATCCGGGTTGTTGCCGATCAACATTGCACGCCCAGTTATGTCCCGCACGTTGCCCGGGCGGTTTTGTTTTTGGCCGGCTTAACAAACGCCGTTGCGGCGCCTTGGGGAATATATCATGTAACCAACAGCGGAGAAACAACATGGTACGATTTTGCAGTGGAAATATTCAAGCAGGCGGGTTTGAATGTTTCGGTTAAACCCATCACCACGGCCGAATACGGCGCGACGGCTGCTCGTCCGAGTTACAGCGTGTTGGACACCGGGGCTTATCATCGTCTGGGCGGCCCGGCAATGCCCGATTGGAAAACGGCGTTGGAAGAGTATTTTATTGATTGGAAAACATTGAAATATGAATGAAAAAGTAGCCCTGATTACCGGCAGCGGCAAACGGCGGGTGGGCAATGCGGTTGCCGAGGCGTTGGCCGCGCGCGGATATGCCGTTGCCTTGCACTACAACCGTTCGGCCGAGGACGCCCGGGAAAGCGTTTCGCTCATGCGGCAAGGAGGAACCCGCGCCGAGGCATTTCAGGCCGATATTTCCAGGGAAGACGAAGTCGATCGGCTGTTTGAAGAAGTCGAAAAATACTTTGGACGCTTGGACGTGCTGGTCACTGCCGCCGCCGTTTGGGAGTCGAAGCCGTTGGAGGAAGTCACTGCCGACGACGTGCGGCGGCATTTCGAGGTCAATGCCTTGGGTACGTTTCTCTGCTGCCGGCGGGCAGGCCTGATCATGGTCAAACAGCCGGAAGGCGGGGCGATTGTGACCATAGGCGATTGGGCAATCCAGCGGCCATACCCACACTATGCCGCGTATTTTCCAAGCAAAGGCACAATACCGACGATGACCAGAACTTTTGCCGTGGAACTCGCCCGGCGCAATCCGAAGGTGCGTGTAAACTGCATTCTGCCCGGTCCGGTGATGGTGCCCGAAGATCTCGACGAACATGAAGTGAAAGGCGCGATAGCCGGTACACTGCTTAAGCGTCTAGGCCGGCCGGAAAACATCGCCCATGCGGTACTCTTTTTGGTCGAGAACGACTATGTTACCGGCGTGTGCCTGCCGGTGGACGGGGGGCGAACCATCGGCGGGGGAAGTTGATATATCCATTATCCGTATCCGAGTTCTTCCAGTTCCTCTTCCGTAAGCCCGTGATGGTGGGCAAGTTCGTGGAGAATGGTGATGCGAATATCATGGCGGAGTTGTTTGGGGGCCACGCGGCCCTGATCGTCGGCCGCAATCGACCAGATGCCTTCGCGGAAGATCGTCACCACGTCGGGCAGTTGGCCGGAATGGCTGATACTACGTTCGTTTATGGGTATTCCGGTATACAGCCCGCATAGATCGTCGCGGTATTGCAGCCCCATTTCTTTCATCACCTTGGCGGAAGGATAGTCCTCGACGTAGAGGGGGACTTTTTCCAGTAACTGGCGGACCAAAGGCGGCATTTCTTCCAATACCCGGTCCAGTTGCTTATCGAATATTCGTCTTGTATGTGCGTCCATGGCGGTTGCCTGGCGGCGAATAATTAGGTTAAAATGCAGTTTATATTTTGTATTATATCGGGAAAATACAATGGACCCAGTACTTAGTTACGATTTTCTCGCTCCGCACAAGATCGCCTTCGGATGGGGCCGGCGCCGCGAGGTGGGCGTGCTGGGCCGATCGCTGGGGCGCCGGGCTTTTCTGGTTTGCGGCTTGCCTGAAGAGGTCGGGAAAGCATTTTTGATCGAAATCGGCGACGCCTTGCATAAGGAAGGAATCCAACTCGTACCGGTGGCGGACATTTTTCATGAACCGGAGGTGGAAGACGTTGACCGGTTATCCGAGCAACTTCGCCGCGAAGGGGCGGCAAGTGGCGACTTTATGCTCGCCGTGGGGGGCGGAGCGGCCATTGATCTGGCCAAAGCCGCCGGGGCCATGGCCGTCAACCGCCAAAGTTCCACGGTCGGGGATTATTTGGAAAACGTCGGCCGGGGTTTGCAGATCGAAAATCAGCCCTTGCCGGTGCTGGCCGTGCCCACCACGGCCGGCACGGGAGCGGAAGCCACGAAAAACGCCGTCATCTCCTCGTACGATCCGCCTTTTAAGAAAAGCCTTCGTGACGACCGGCTGATGCCTCGAATCGCGCTTATAGATCCGGAGTTGACCGTGAGCCTTCCCGCCGAAGTCACCGCGGCCGGCGGCATGGACGCCATTACGCAATTGTTTGAAAGTTACATATCGCGAAAAGCCCGGCCCATTCCGCGGGCTTTGGCCGTCGAGGGCCTGAAATTGGCGATTCCAGCCATTGTCGAGGCAGTGGAAAAACCCAACTCCCGAGAGGCGCGCGAGGCAATGGCTCACGCGGCGTTGCTCTCGGGCATGGCTTTGGCTAATTCCGGCCTGGGATTGGCCCACGGCGTTGCCCCAGCACTGGGAATACACTGCCGCCTGGCGCACGGCGTTGCCTGCGCACTGATGCTGCCGGTGGCGCTTAGGGTAAACAGCGAAGTATGCGCCGATGAATTGGCCGGCTTGTGCCGTGCACTTTTCGGGCTCGGCCCCGGCACGTCGCGGCGCAACGCGGTAGAGGTTTTGGTCCGCGAAATTGAAAACCTGTGCGATC
>JBEKFZ010000161.1:0-6321 GCA_050013075.1 Thermoguttaceae bacterium
CCCTGATCGCCCGGTTTCTATCCTCCAATCCATGTAACTGAATCGTTAGGTATGGTCCGATCATCCATTGTTTGCAGTATCGTCAAAAAAACAGTCATGCTTGATAAAATAAGAAAGCCTGGGAAGTTACGCATTTTACTTATTATGCACAAACGGGAAATATGCTATATCATGGATTTCAATTAAGATCATTGAAATTGTGCTTGCTCCGCTAACGGAGAATTTTGAAACTGCTTGGTTTTACCATATCACTTCAAGAAATGACGCAACCTTATAATTTTCAACGAGTAAACACTACTGGCAGGTGCTAGATAAGCATTACGAAAAGGCTGCAACCACAAGCATGGTTGGTGTGACAATCCGGTAGACTACTGGATTATTTTCCTATATAGTAAAATACCAGTGGGAGGCTCGCCGTGATTTTCCGGTGGAACGACTGGAACATCTAACACATCGCCGAACACGGCGTATCCCCCGAGGAGGCGGAGTGGGTCGTCGAACATGCCAAACCGCCATATCCGCAATTGCGGGAAGAGGACAAATGGCGAATCGTCGGGCGTGGATACGCAGCACGATGGCTGCAAGTGTTCTTTATCATTGATCCAGCGGACACCGTGTATGTGATTCATGCGAGACCGCTTACCGAACGCGAAAAGAAACGGGAACGAAATAGGACGCGATGAAAAAAAACAATTTGCCTAATGCCGCTCGCAAAAAACGTGGCAAATCCTCGACCTCCAAACCGTACTGGGAAATGACTACCGCCGAGTTGCGTGAGGCGACAAAGAAGTTTGACCAGGAATTCATCGGCGACACGTTCGGCCCGCCGACGCCGGAGCAACGGGCGCAATTCGAGAGGGCCAAACGGAAGCGCGGTCGGCCACAGGTCGGCTCTGGATCGAAGACGATCAGCGTCACGGTGGAAGCCCGGCTATTGGCCAAAACCGACCGGCTTGCCAAGAAGCTCCATCTGCCCCGCGCCGTCCTCATCGCCCGAGGACTTCAGGCCGTAGTGGGCGAAGAATTGGCGATTCGGTAGGCTGCTGTATTGTAGCCGGCATACGCCGTGTGCCGATTCCCGCACACTGCGTGTGCGGACTACGTTGCCAAGAACTTTAGCCACACCCTTTCACAGCAGGGGATTGCTTGGCGCGTTGCAATTCTATATGCTAAAGTCAGCCTCCATTGGGCCGATCCGTCCACGCCGAAGTGGGGCGGCAGTCTGAGACAATGGAAATCAGGACGAAAGAAAGCGAACCTGAATTAAGTATTGTGGCCCCGGAATTTGCCCATTCTTCATTAATCGGACCTGTCCCGTTTTTTCCGTTTTCTAACTCCAGGATTCGGCAATAATTTAGAACTAGTGGGCGCACCAAGATTCGAACTTGGGACCTCGTCCTTATCAGGGACGCGCTCTAACCAACTGAGCTATGCGCCCGAGACATCGTAAGTCGTTGCTCCTTGTTGACTTTTTATCATCGGTTGAATCAGGCTAAAACTGTCATTTTCACGGGCAACGCCCGCTGCGACGCCCGGCAAGGCGTCAAAAGCACCTTTAGCCTATCCTTTCCATACAAAGACTTACGATACCTAATGTTACATCATTCTACCACATGTGACTGTCCCGCCAAGCCCTACCCTGTTTTTCCAATCTACACCCACAAGTCGATTCGCTGGGCCATATAAATCCGCTGTAAAACACGTTTCTTCGGACCCTGGAGCGGTCCCCCACTAACCGCTAATGTGGCGTGGCAAATCACGAAGCATGGCAAACTCGCGTAAATTATTGTAGTTATTGAATTTGCAATAGGATTTGACAGGTAATTGCCTTGCCATAGAATTTAATATGGATTTTTGTTTGGGGGGCAGTGAAAAAGTGGCTGTGCTTAACCGTTCGGATAAGGTGAATGGATGGACTGTGTATTTGGTTTTCTCGGCTTGCCTGCTCCAACGCAGTTGATAGTCCTACTGGTGCTCGCAGTTCTGCTTTTTGGCCAGAATTTGCCCCAAGTTGCCCGGTCCTTGGGACAAAAACTTGCCGAGTTCAGGCGTGGGATGAGGAGTATCGAGGATGAAATCCGGACAATCGCCTCCGAAATTACCTCGCCCGCCCCAAGCCGGCCGGCAATCGAAAACTCAAAACCCCGGGATGATCCCTACAACCATTCAGAGCGCGAGGACGATCCATCCGACCGCGACGAGCCTACCGCCCCCAAATTCGAACCCCCGGCGGCTTGATAATCGAAAAATCCACTTCGTTTATTGGATATCGGATTGCCAAAGTGACCAAGAGTTAGGGAGGCAGTTGCACTGCCGCCCCGGATTTGATGGACTGGATGTCTTATACTTCTTGCCGACCACTTCCATCAAACCATTAACTGATTAAAATAATCTCTGTTATGGAAAGGCGGTTGTTACATCCGCGATTAGGCGCCATACTTGGGTGCCATGCCCGCGCTTGTCGTGGGCTTGGGTGCCATGTCCACGCTTGTCGTGGGCTTGTATTGATATATCATTTCCGGGCGGCTAGCTCAGTTGGTTAGAGCGCCATGCTCACACCGTGGAGGTCGCTGGTTCGAATCCAGTGCCGCCCATTTGAACGCTCGTATGGATCGCTTTTGGAACCCGCCGCAGTTGCCGCCGACGTGTGCCTAGATGCCGACGATCTGCACATCTTAGGATTGGCCAAAACAGGACGGGCCGACTACCTCGTCACCGGCGACGAAGATCTTCTGATCCTAAAGCGTTTTGGACGCTGCCGAATCGTCACCCCGCGCCAATTCTGGTCGCGCATGCACCGGAAATAAATGCGAACTCAGCCACGGTTTAATTCCCTCTGTAAGTCGTCGACGTCAACTTGAAAAACGTTTATTTCGTTGCGTGCCAGGGCCTTTAAGAATTCATCTCGGTTCAATCCGGCTATTTCGGCGGCCCTTTCTTGGGAGATTATTCCGCGGCTGTACCAGAACATGGAAGCAGCCAGCCGCATTTCCCGTGCGAACTCCTCCGGCGACCGCCGCATGGCCACAAACACGTCCTCGGGCAGATCTAAAGTTATGGTTTGCATGGCGATAATACTCCGGCAAATGATACACCATTTATTTTAACAACTTTTGATTCAATTTCAAAGTGGAAAAAGAATAAAGGGTTTGTGAATCTTTTTTAGGGTATTATTCATTTCTGTCAAGAAAAAAAGACTCCCGACCCCTTTTATCTGCATATGACAAGTGTAGACAAGGCACATATATTTTTATGGGCAGATGTTTTATTTATGGTCGAAGGCTTTTTGTATTTCTTTTTGCATATTTTCTATATATGATTGTGCTTGTTGTTTATTAATATATTTTTCCAACTCCATTGAAAGCATATTGCCAACAAAAACCGCACCAACAATTATGAAAAACAGAATCCATCCAGATATAGTGGACATTTGCTTGTTTTTATTTTCTTTGGCAACCGCACCATATATAATTGGCTCACGGAAAGATGGTTCATCATCGGGTTGATCCCAGGATTGTGTTGATGGGGGTTGAGGGACATCGGGTTGATTCCACGGGATTTCTGGTTCTGGATGTATGATGTTAATAATATTCTTACATTTTGGGCATTTACCTTTTCGTCCAGCCAATTTGTCATCCACATTAAAGAATGTCTTACAATGTTCACATTGGATTTGCATGACTTATTCTCCTTTTATCAATTAATTCCGGGATTAATTTCGGAGATGCCATACTCAATTATAACAGAAGGAAATGCCGACATGCTTATTTTAATAATGTTGATATGCCGATGTCTACCCCACCGCATAGACTCTGGATTCTGCCTCCACGGCATTTTAATTTTACCGTGCCGGACCGGTTTTTGCCACCGGGCGGACTTCGCGGATTTTGGCGGTGGGACGGACCTGGTCCAGGGCGATGGGGGCTTTGCAGTCGTCGATGGATAGGTTGCCGGCCTCATCGCGGACTTCCAGGCGGAGATAGATGAGCGGGGGCACGCGGCTGTCGATGGTCCAGTTGTAGCGGCCGGTGTTTTCCAGGCCGGTGGCGATCGTGGTCCACGGTCCGCTGGGATTTTGGCTGAAGGCAAGAGTGACGGGCCGGTCGGCAAGCATCTTGTCCGAGGCTTCCCAATTGATAATCAACTGGCCGTCGTCCTTGCCTTTGCCCAAGTCGGCCGAGATAATGTGGGCCAGGGGCTTTGTCAGATCGACGCCGACCCAGATCGAGGGCAGGTCGCCGGATTTTGGCGGGTCTTGGCTCAGGCCCGCGCCGCTGGTAGCCACGATGCGGAACCCATAAATGCCTTCCTCGTCGACGGACACGGAAATTGGGCTGCGGTTGTCGTCGTCCACGGCAAACATCCGCCAGGTGCGGCCGCCGTCGCGAGTGCCCCAGAGTTCCACGCGGCTGACGCCCGAGGGGCCGACCGATTCCAAGTCGTAATCCAACTCGAACATTCGCGTATTGATCATCTTGGGCCGTTCGCCCGGCGGAAGCAGGCGCAACTGCGGATCGGTCGGTGTATCGCCGGGTGCTTGATATCGGTTTCCAATGGGCGGATTGACGGCAAGCGGCACCGCGCCCGAGGGCGAATCGACGATATTCGAACGATTGGCCCGACGGTCGGTTTTGCCGGCTGTCCCGGCGGCCGGATTTTGCGAGGCATCGGCGCTAGGGTTGTCCGCGCCGGCAAGGCTTGGTTTGGGGGCCGCGTCTTGATCGATTTTTACCTGGGCGTGGCTGACCGATTTGTTGCCGGCAGCGTCGGACACTTCAGCGCGGATTTGGATTTCGCGTGAACCGGGCTGTGGCCACCAGGAAACTTCGCCGGCTTGCACGCCGTCCGAAACACTGGAGTTCTTTTCGCCAATGGCCACCGTCTGCCAAGGTCCGTCGGGCAATGCCCGATATTGCAGGGAAAGGCTATCGGGCTTAGGATGAAGTTCGCTGATCTGCCATTGAACGTTGATCTGTCCGGCCTGGCCGCATTGCGCTGTAAGTTTCATGCCCGGGGGCGTGGTATCGACGAATACCCGCAACCCGGGAGCGGATATGGTTTCGGGATGGAGTTTTCCCGCCCGATCGACGGTGCGAATCGCAAACCAGTATTCGCCGTCGGTTGCGGTGCGGAAAGGGATCTGCTTTTGATTGGGCTGCACCCGGGCATATAATTGCCAGTGAGCCCCGTTATCGTGCGATACCAACAATTGCACTTCCACCGGTTGGCGTGCTTGTTCCGCCGGCTGATCCACGCTAAAAGGAATGGAAAAAAGCGTTTGCCGCGTGGCAATGGGCGCGGGCAGGGTCGAGGTGCTTGCAGGCGGACCGGTCCGCGGTTCAGCCGCCGTCGCCGTTAGAACAAGACAAGTGACAAGAGTCGAAAGCCCCATGGAGATGTTCCTCCGATGGCCGAAGATTATTTCAGCTTTTATCCAACCCCAAATATGAGGGATATATATTCCATGAGTACACAATTCCACATTGATCGTATCGGAGATAACGATTGCACGACTTAAATGGCTAATACCAAAAACCATACGTTATAATTAAGATGTTCATTTGTTATCCACCAGGTTTTTCAAGGACTGGCAAGGCTACTAGTTCATTAGAGGGGAAAGTAGGGAAAATCTGTATCAAGATGATAAAATGGCTGAAATAAATCGCTAGACTTAAAGCGAGTTATGAAGATAATGAAATAAGGATAACCATTTTAGGGAAGATCGGGGGTTATTGCTTACCGTGACCTGGGAACAGTTGCGGGCGCTGGAGCCGGAGTGGCTGGTAGTTTCATTCGCTTTATTGGCGATAATGACCGCTATTGCCGCCTATGTTATTTTGAAAATCCGAGCCAAGACGCTACAACGCGAACCACGAGCCAGTGAATTACTCTCAAAATTTCGTGAAATGCACTCCCGGGGTGTGCTAACCGACGCGGAATTCCGAACTATTAAAACTGCGTTGGAGGAACAACTCCCAAAAGAGTTAAATGATAACAGCGAAAGAGGTTAGCTAAACAATACCGATCTCGCTGGTGCGGTAGAATCACGCAGTTCTAACGGCTTGAAGGGATACAAGCCCTGTATGACCGAAAACCCAAACCAGTGTACAAACGTAGTAATAGCAGCTTTGACAGGCTCGGATGAGAATTGAATTGAAAACTAAAATGCTCTCCGGCAGCCGCTGAAAGGTGAATTGAATATTAAAATGCCGTCCGGCAGTCGCTGAAAGGATAAGTAAAGTAATGCCTACAGGTCGAGATTTCACCACCGGCCGCCGCGGAGGCGGACCCGTAAAGAAAAACGCCTTTTGCTCCTTCTGC
>JBEKFZ010000162.1:0-6045 GCA_050013075.1 Thermoguttaceae bacterium
CGGGAAGATAGCTATAATTAAGCCCGATTGGTAAGTTCGGTAATGTCGGAAGGACCGGATGAGCCTGTTATTTATACGCAGCGTAGTGAAGTAAGAGATTTGCGAATACGGCGAATTCAAGGCGATTTAACCCCCTTTTTTCCACGGATGACCAGAAGGCGTTGGTACGACGACCGACAGCGAATCCAGCGTCTTCGCTATAGCTCGTTGCCGAAAGCAACTAGTCAAGGGATGGTGAAACGAATATGAAAACTGTGTTTACGACCGGCGAGGCTGCCAAGATTTGCAAGGTCAGCCAGCAGACAATCATTCGTTGCTTCGATTCAGGACAACTAAAGGGATTCCGCGTACCGGGCAGCCGGTTCCGGCGGATTCCCCGGGATCAGCTTTTCACGTTCATGCGCGACAACGGCATTCCCACCGATGCCTTGGAAAGCGGCAAGAGAAAGATTCTCATTGTCGACGACGACGTAGAACTGGTGGAACTGATTACCGATGTATTGGAACGCGACCAGCGTTTCGAGGTGCGCACGGTCAATAACGGTTTCGACGCCGGAATGATGGTCAAGGAATACCGGCCCGACCTGATCGTGCTCGACGTTATGCTGCCCGACATCAACGGCAAGGAAGTTTGCCAGCGGGTGCGCGGCGACAAGACGATGAACGACGTGCGGATCATCTGCATATCGGGCATGGTCGAGGAAGACAAGATCGGCGAGTTGAAGGCGGCCGGCGCCAACGACTTCCTGCACAAGCCGTTTGAGGTGGAAAAACTCATCGAACGGATGTGCACGCATCTGGACATCGAAGTGCCGGCCAGTGCATAATTTTGTCCGGAGCATATCGGTGAACGAGGCGGAGTTGACAACGCTTCTGGCAAGGCTGGCGACATTGGAAAATAAATTCCAAGAGGCCGTCGAAGCGGAAAAACTCGAGGCCATGGCCGAATTCGCCGCCGGAGCGGGCCACGAGATCAACAATCCTTTAACGATAATCGCGGGGCGGGCTCAATTATTCTTGCGCACGGAGTCGGACCCCGAGCGGCGCAGGTCGCTTGCGCTTGTCAACTCGCAGGCGATGCGGATTTATGAGATGATCGCCGACATGATGCTCTTTGCCCGGCCGCCGCAGCCGGATTTTGCCTTGGCCGACGCGGCTAAAATTATCGACGAGATGATAACGGACTTCCAAGCGGCCGCCGCCGATCAGGAAACCGCTTTAAGCCGATCAGGGTATCCCGGCCCGCTGGAAATCGAGGCCGACGCCGTGCAGTTGACCGTGGCAATTCGGGCCTTGTGTCAGAATTCGCTGGAAGCCCTGGGGCACGGTGGGCATATTGAAATCGATCTTCAGACCGACGGCGACAACGTGATGATTCGCGTAACTGACGACGGGCCGGGCATCACGCCCGAACAACGCCGCCATATCTTCGATCCATTCTTTTCCGCCCGGCAGGCCGGCCGCGGCCTGGGTCTGGGACTTTCGAAATGTTGGCGCATCGTGACCAACCACGGCGGGCGGATTGACGTGGAAAGTCGGCCGGGTCAGGGGGCCAAGTTTGTTATCTGCCTGCCTAGACGGCGGAAGAGAGTGGAGAGTTGCGAGTGAAGAGTGGAGAGTGATTTTTTTCTGGAAAACCGAATTTTTTTGGCTTATCGCGAAACCGCAAGCGGTTTGTCGGCATATATATTCCATTTAGGATATGTGAGTTATCTGAAGAGTAGACGCGCGGGTTTGAAATAGAAAGCGTATTATGGTGCATTTCATGCACCCTACTGTTCAATCAAATGCTGAAGGAACTTGGCCAATTGGGTGGAGGAGTTGAGGGAGTTTTCTTTTAGAGCCCAGAGGTCCTTGACGCTCCCCGGGCGGCGCCAGATTGCACCCAGGGCCGCGCCCAGGCGGGCGGCTTCGGTTTTCTGGCGGAGTAGCCGCTCGACGTCCGGCGGGAGTACGTCGGCGGCGGAGTCGTGGATAATGCGGATGGCACAGAGCGGAACTCCATGACGGCGGCAGACTTCGGCCACGGCAAATGTTTCCATGTCCACGGCCAAGGTTTGATACTGCTGATGGAGTGCTTGTTTTTCGGCAGGCTCTCGGACCACATGATCGACTGAAAGCAGTTTGCCGAAGTGGAGGCCGGGCCAGGCGAGTTTACTGTAATCGAGCGGACACTGAAGTGTCCGCCCCTGGTTTGAAATATCGAGTGTTTTTGTGTTATTTAGAATATCGGGCAGCGTGGGCGATTGGCCTATGATGATTTGCCGGCCGGAGGGGTCGATTACAGTGTCGACAATAAGGATATCGTGGCGTTTAAGCGAGGGGGCAAGGCCGCCGGCGAAACCGGCGGAGACGACAATTTTGGGGTGATGGCCGTCGATAAGTACTTCTGCGGCCCGTGCGGCGTTTATCACTCCGGCGCCGGAGCGGATAATCGCCACGCGGCGGCCTTTTAAACCGCCTTCCTTGATGAAAAAACCGCTGCCTCGGATGCGAATCGCTCCGGCAAGCAGGTCTTCAAAACCGCCGGATTCGATGCCCAGGGCAAAGACGATCCCAAAATGGCAGGGTTTGATTTCCAGGTTGGACATTACCTCATTTGCCAGATGGCCATGCGGAGGATGTCGAGAATTCGTTTATTGGCCGCGAGTACGGCGGCGGGTTCAAAACCGCAGTGGACCAGGCAGTGTTCGCAACGGGGATCATTGCCCGGTCCGAGGCGGTTCCAATCGGTTATGTCGATGAGTTGGCGGTAGGTGAGGTAATGGGCGTCGCCGCGTAGATAGCATGGGCCGCGCCAGCCGCGGACGTTGAAAGTCGGATTGGCCCATGCCGCGCACTGCAATTCGCGGCGGCCGCGGAGGAACTCCAGGTATACGGGCGAGGCCGTGAGTTTGAAGCGGCTTAGGAGTTTATGCGCGAGGCGGAATTTATCCTGGATTTCCCGGCGGGTCATGAAGATTTCCCGGGCGGCTTGGGGATCGGTTTGAGAGACGATTTCGTAGCCGTAAGCGGGCGAGATCATCATGCCGTCGATGCCCAGTTCGCTGAGATATGCGAAGAGCACGGCGATTTCGTGCATGTCGGTGTCTTTATAAATGGTCGTATTGGTGCAGACCATGAAGCCGGCTTTTTTGGCGGCTTGGATGCCGCGAACGGCCGCCGAAAAAACGCCTTCTCGCCGCACCAGCCGATCGTGAGTGCTTTCCATGCCGTCGAGGTGGACGTTGATGAACAGGCGTTTGTCGGGCTTCAAGCCGGGAAGTTTATTTTCCAACAACAGGCCGTTGGTGCAAAGATAGACGTGCTTCCGCCGGGCGACGAGGGATTGAATGAGAACTTCGATTTCGGGATAAATCAGGGGTTCGCCGCCGCAAATGCTCACGATGGGAGATCCGCACTCGTCCGCCGCGGCCAGACATTGGTCGATGGTAAGCCGGCAGGAAATCGTATCGGCGTATTCGCGAATCCTGCCGCAACCGGCGCAGGATAAATTGCAGGCGTGCAACGGCTCGAGCATCAGGACCAGGGGGAAGATTTTTTCGCCGGCGAATTTTTTTCGCAGCAAATAACCGGCCATGGAACGGGTAAGGGAAAGAGGAAATCGCATGATAATATGGTTCTCAGTTTTCAGTTTACAGTATGTAACCGCGAAAGGCACCCGCTTGCAAATCCTCATGCCCTCACCCTCACCCGATCGCTGCGCGTTGCCCGGAGAGGAGACGACTAATAATCTCAGAGTGTTTATTTAGAAATTTTCGGCCCGGGAAAAAACATGTTTGGGATTTTTAACGGAAACGGGGGTATTGGAGGCGGGTGGTCTTGGCCGAAAAACGGTCAATTCGTTGTCGGTTTGTTTGGGACGGACTTTCAGAGTCCATTGCGACAGGGCCAGGAGTGGGAAATAAATGGGATAGTAGTGATAGCGGAGATAATATACTTGCGGGAAACCGGTGCCGGTAAATTCGGGTTCGTCCCAGGTGCCGTCTTCGTTTTGCATCATGGTCAGATAACGAACGGCCCGGGTTACGGCTGGATGTCGTTCCAGGCCGGCGGCGATCAAACCCATGACGGCCCAGGCCGTTTGCGAGGCGGTGGGATCGCCCTGTCCGCGTAGATGCGGATGCTCGTAGCTGTCGGGCGATTCGCCCCAACCGCCGCAGGGCTGCTGATGCGCTAAGAGCCAATTGGCTCCGGCTGCCACGGCAGGATCATCGGCCGGTACGCCCACGGCGGTCAGTCCGGTTATGGCCTGCCAGGTGCCGTAGATGTAATTGACGCCCCAGCGTCCGAACCAACTGCCGTCGGCCTGCTGGGTGCGGCGGACATAGGCCACGGCCCGGTCCACGGCCGGATCGCCCAGGCGGCGGCCTAGTTTGCCCAAGGCCTCCAGCACGCGGCCGGTCATATCCGGGGTGCTGGGATCGATCATGGCATTATGATCGGCAAAAGGAACGTGGCAGAGAAATTCGCGGTTGTTATTGCGATCGAATGCGCCCCAGCCGCCGTCGTTGTTTTGCAGGGCCAGAACCCATTGCTCGCCGCGTTGGATTGCCCGGACAGTTTGCTCCAAGGTAAAAATATCATCTTTGCAGCCTTCGGTTGGGCCGTTTTTGCAGTCGTCGGTTTCAGAGATTAAACGCAAGGCGGGCGGCAGAGAGCCGGTAGTGTCGAGCCTATCGTCCAAGTGGGCGTGGAGGGCCATGAGGGTCATAACGGTATCGTCAACGTCGGGATAAAAGGCGTTGGCGTACTCGAAGCACCATCCGCCCGGCTCGACTTTGACTTTTTCAGCCCAATCTCCGGGTCGGGAAATTTGCCGGCTTAAGAGCCAGGCGACTGCCCGGCGGATGGAGGGAATATCGTTGCCAATGCCGCCGGCCGATAAGGCCCGAAGCGTTATGGCAGTGTCCCAGACCGGGGATTTGCAGGGTTGAACGCGGGCGGTGTCGTTTTCGGGGTCCTCGATCACCAGGTCTTCCAATTGCTTGATACATTGCAGGACTTCCGGGCTATCGTCCGTGTAACCGAGGCACTTTAGGGCCAAAAGACTCCAGACAATGGGCGGATAAATTGCTCCCAGCCCGTCGCTTTCCTGGAAACGATCCAGCATCCACTTTTTCGCGGCGGCAATCGCCCGGCGTCTTAGGGGGAGAAAGCGATGACGCTGGCACCATTTCCAGAGATTATCAATGGTTCGGAAAAAGCGATCCCAACTCAACACTCCGGCGCCGCCTTTCAGGCCGGGGCACCTTAGAGGAGGCCAATTTTCCGGTTCGCGGATGAACAATTCGCGGATGCCCAAGCGAGGATTGATTTTCCGCACGGGTTGAAACGCGGAAACTATCGACAGGGGCACGATAATCGTCCGCGACCAGGCGCTGACGTCATATATATTAATGGGGAACCATTTGGGCAGAAGCATGATTTCCGGGGGTACGGCCGGGCACTGCTCGTAAGAAATTTGCCCCAGCAAGGCCAGAAAGAAACGAGTGTAGCTATTAACGGCATCTGCCCCTCCGTGAGCGAGAATCGCCTCGCGCGCCCGCTGCATGTACTCGGCGCTGGGGTCGTGTCCGGTGAGTTTCAGGGCGAAATAGGCTTCCACACTGCCGCTTATGGCCAGTTTTCCGCCCGGATACATGGCCCAGCCGCCCTCGGGTAGCTGTTTTTCGACTATATAAGCGGCGGCACGTCGAGCCAGATCGGAGTTTTCCCGGCCCAAGTAGGCCAGAAGCAGGATGGTTTCGGTTTCGGTAAGGGTATCGCCTTCCAGTTCCGCACACCAGGAACCATCCGCGTGCTGCTCGGTGAGCAGCCATTGCCTGGTGCGCGTAATGGCACGCCGCACGGGCGTGCCCAGGGTTTTGAGGATTTGGGGCTCTGCGCCCCCTGTTTCCCGCGACTGACCTGATCTTTCCATAGACCAGGCAGACAGACTCCGGATCGAACTCATCGCCGGCCTCCTAGAGTTAGCGGTCGTCCTTGACGCGCAATCCCGAAATTACCGGGAACGTAATAATAATTTATTATATATGCCCATAG
>JBEKFZ010000163.1:0-5971 GCA_050013075.1 Thermoguttaceae bacterium
TTGACGGCGGCTCGACCTCAGGCTCGTTGTCGGAGGTTCCCGAGCCGGCCACTTGGGCAATGCTCATGCTGGCCGCCATGGGACTGGGAATTTACTGGCGCCGCCGCCGGTAAAGTGCTGAAACAGTAAAAACGCCTCGTTGGGGCGGCAGTTAAACTGCCGCCCCAATTTTTTTAACTGCCGCCCGGATTTATTTGAAGATTGCATTATTCTCGAGTCCCTCCCGCGCCCATGTCCGCGACGTACTTTTGCCAAAGCTCCTGGCCCAACTCGGCAATCGTATCGCAAACTCCTTGTACTAGATGGTCCAAAGCCTGCCAATCCAGCGATTCAAAACGGAAGGTCAAGGCCGATTCGGCCGCGGAGCCACGCACGAGAAACCAGCCACCGGGCGTGTCGATCCGCACCCCGTCGATAACCTGTTGGTGAAAAGAGGACCACTGCTGCCTGATCTTTTCCATGATCCGCGCCTGCGACTCGAGCGGCACGCTAATGCGCAACTCGGGCGTAATGTACATGGGCGGACATTCCCAGCGCCACTGGGCCAGAGTCTTCTCGTTTTGGGCCAGGAAGGCGATCATCCGGCAGGCGGCGTAAAAGCCGTCGTCGCAGCCTTCCATCTCGCGAAAGAAATAATGCCCGCCCAGCTCCGCCCCGAACAAGGCGTTGGCCGCCGTCATCCGTCTGTGGATAAAAGCATGACCGCTCCGCTCCACAAGCGGTTCCGCGCCGAGTTGTTTCGCCCGTTCGCCCAGCCGGTCGGAGAATCTCAAATCGCAGACAAACTGTTCGTTGCGCATGGCCTTGCCAAAAGTATCCATCAAGACCCAGGCCGATTCCTCGCCGGTCAATGCCATGCCCTGATTATCGACCACGGCTATCGAGTCCCCGTCGCCGTCGAATGCCACTCCCAAATGCGCCCGCTCGCGGTAAACGGCGTCGCACAGATCGTGCAACCGTTGCCAGCAGGAACAGTCGGGCGCTTGGCCGCCGAAGGCGGGATCGGGCGTATCGTTGATGGCCGATATCAGGCATTGGGGAAAAATGGCGTGCAGATACCGCCGCGCCTTGCCCGCCCAACTGCCGTGCATAGGGTCGATCACTATGTGCAGTTGCGCCCCCATGGCGTCCACCCAGGTTTCCTGCAGATTGGCCACGTAGTCGAAGGAAATGTCGATGGTTCTGGATTCATTGCGCCGGCGGACCGGGGTTTTGTCCGCCGGGCTTTCGGCCGCCGTTTGCAAGGCGTAAACGTCGTCGGGCATGGGCACCCGCCCGGCGATCATCCATCTCAGCCCGTTGATGTTCCCCGGGTCGTGCGAACCCGTCACTATCGCGCATCCGTCCGCTCTTAAACGGTGCCGGGCGTAGTAGATCATGGGCGTGGGAATTTGTCCCAGGTCCACCACGTCCAATCCGGCCCGGCACAAACCCTCGATAAGCGCACGGAGGAATTCCGGGGTGGAACCGCGCATATCGCCCCCGGTGACGAACTTGGCGTTCGGCTCCAGTTCCATTCCCAGGGCAAGGCCCCAGCGACGGTATAAATCCGCATTGAGTTCGCCGGCCGCATCGCCGCGGATGCCGCAAGGTTTGTAAATGCTCACCGACGACCTCGCTTTCGCACTGCAAAACCCGGTGTAAAAAAACAAGGAGAAGTCATTGAAATAATAGCAGGAAATCGCTAAAAGTAAAATTTGGCCATAGAATGCGTAATAAATCCACTAAGTCTTTATTTCCAAAGGTGTTTAGCAGAGGTGCTTGCACAATTTCCTCCCAATCAGGAAAATACCTCTTTTCCAGAAATCGTCGCCGTTGCATACATTTCAGAAGGAATAATACATGAATGGAATTCCGGTTTTAACGGCCCAAGGCGATTGCATCGCCCGGGCATGGGAAAACGCCTTGTTGGAACTTATTCGCTCGGGCTGCGACATCAAAACCCAATACGACAAGCCCGACGATCCCCCCAGCAAGGATGCCACGATGATCCTCACCGTGCTCGATCCATTGGCCGAGCCCATGATCCACCGCGATTTTCCCGGCGGATTCGAGGAACTGGAAGAATACGCCATGGAGGTCTGCGAGGGCATCAAGGACCATTGCGTTCGCAATCCCGACGATCCTAACGACACCCGCTGGGAATATACTTATCATCAGCGCCTGTTCCGCTACGAAGTGCCCACAATGGCGCCGATCGACCAGATCGAACGCCTGTGCAAAAAACTTGCCGAAACGTCGCATACCCGCCGGGCACAGGCCATCACCTGGAAAGTCTGGGAAGACGGCTCCTGCTACGATCCGGCTTGCCTGCAAAGCGTCTGGTGCCGGATCACCGATTCCCGCGACCGTCCGGTCCTGAGTATGAACGTCCGCTTCCGATCCAACGACGCATACAAGGCGGCCTTTATGAACATGTTTGCCCTGGTGCGCCTGCAATCGAATATCGCCTCGCGCATATCCGAACTGACGGGCAAAGCGGTAACGCTCGGCCGATACTGCCATATCGCCGACAGTTTCCACATTTACGGCTCGAACCTGGCCGAGTTTAGGGCCCGTTTTTTAGGGGCCATCGCTAAACGCAGCTTTGAGCAGCGGACCATGCGCTACGAAGACGTCCGCGATATAATGGACACGGCACGCCCCGCGATCCTGGAAAAAGCCCGAAAAATGACACGTAATTAAACCCTGGGCATTTGAGTGATAGGGGTGGGCAATTCATTGCCCACTTTTAAAATAACTATCGCGAAACCGCAAGCGGTTTTGTGCGGCATTCATCTCTCATCTCTTATCCCTCTAAACCGGGCAATGAATTGCCCGGCCCCACTGTCCACTACCTACTGCCCACTTCATCTCACACCTCGCCGCTTTTTCACAATCATCGAAACAGTAATTGAAACGCCCAACAGTACGGCGATAATCGCCAGTTTGCCCCAGGTAGGCACAAAATAATCGGCCTTGGGCTGGAACCAGTATTCGGCGATCATATTCAGACCCACAAACCCCAGTATTGCGCTCAGCCCATAATGCAAATACTCGAACATTTCCATCATCCCGGCCAGTAAAAAGTACAACGCCCTAAGGCCCAGAATGGCGAAGATATTCGAGGTATAGATGATGAATACGTTTTGGCTGATCCCGAAAATCGCCGGCACGCTGTCCACGGCAAACAGTACGTCGGTGCTTTCCACCACCAGGAGCACTAAAAACAGCGGCGTAAAGCAGCATCGCCCGCTTTCGCGAACGAAAAAAGCATGGCCGTGTTCCCGATGGTCCCCCTGCGAGACCTTGAAAAATCGCCGTGCCAAGCGCAAGAGAATATTTTTCCGCGGATCCACTTCGCTTTCCCTTTGCAGGGCCAGTTTGAACGCCGTATACAGCAGAAACGCCCCGAACAAAGGCAATATCCAATGGAAACTGTCAATCAATTCCTTGCCAATGACCACGAACATAAGACGCAAGACGATCGCCCCCAGAATTCCCCAGAACAATACCCGATATTGATATTTCAGCGGTATATTAAAGAAGCGAAAGATCACCGCGAACACGAACACGTTGTCCATCGATAGTGCCCATTCGACAATATATCCGGTGAGAAACTCGACGGCCGGCTCATGTCCCGGCTTATACATCGGCCACAACTTGTCCTGCCACCACCAGATGAGAACGTTAAAGACTAACGCCAAGGCGCACCAAAAAGCCGTCCATCCCGCCGATTCGCGAAGCGATGGAGCACGGTCGCGGCGGTGGAATACCGCGAGATCCAGCGCCAACAGCGCAGCCACCAATGTCCCAAAGGCAACCCAAGGCCAGAGCATGTTTCCAGGCAAATTTCTTACCTCCCATCTTCCCGATCTGACCGCGTTTTCTCCCGGGTATAATGCCGCACTTGCCGAAAAAATCCGCGTTTTCCGTCACTGGCGTCTTATCATAAAGTATGGCCCCGACTGCTGCAACGTCTAACAAAACCTTAAATTTAATCCGCCGTGAATACACGGCGGGTTGTCGATAAAGGTATAATCGACATATACTGTAATAAGAGGCAAAAAATGTTCCACCGTCGGAAGCCCAAATCTTTTCCAAGCATTCCTCTCAGCCCGAAGGAAGAGGAATTATATTCCGCAGTGCTAAAACCCAAATCGCTGGGATCCAAACTCCGCAGGTATCATTACCGCCTTGGAATCCTGTTGTTATGCGTTTTAATCCTGGCCGTCGGATTGAACTTATTCTCCGTAAAAATGAAACAAGCCCGCCGGCAGAGCCAATCCGCGGCACTAATCCAGAAATTGGGCGGGCAGGTCGCCTACGACGACCAGGGCGTGATTCCGCCGGGGGCGTTTCCCGGTTTGCGAAAACTGCTGGGAAACGATTTCTTCGACAATGTAATAAAAGCAATCCTCCCTCCCACGGCCGCCGACGCCGATCTGGAATGTCTTGAAGCATTGCCTAATCTCGAAACTTTGGATCTCGGCGGAACCGGCGTAAACAATGCCGGTCTGGCACGGCTGGAAGGATTAACTCGACTGAATTTTCTAAACCTGGATCGAACCAAAATAACCGGCGCCGCCTTGGAACACCTCAAAGATTTATCCAAACTCCAGGAGTTGTCGCTCAGAGATACCCGCGTCACCGACGCCGGACTGGCATATCTTGAAAAACTGTCCAAACTCCAAGTCCTTGCCCTGGATCAAACCCTTATAACCGATGCCGGCCTGACACACTTAAAAAGATTGAAGCAACTGCATACTTTAGGCCTCCATGGTACGCAAATCACCAACGATTGCATCAACTACCTCGCATTGTTGCCGTTCATCCAAAAGCTGGATATCTCGAATACCTTAATTACCGATACCGGGCTGAGGCGCCTCAAAGAAATTCCCCATATTCGATCCTTGACCCTGGGGGGCTTTCTAATTACCGATGATGCTTTGGATTTTCTCAAGGAATTGCCCTATCTCGAATCGCTGACCCTTATTCATACCCTCAACTCCGACGCCGGATTGGCGCATCTTGAAAAACTGGCAAATCTTCAGACACTCGATCTCAAAGATACCAAGGTGACCGACGCCGGAATTCAAGAACTTCAGAAGGCATTACCTAAATTGAAAATTACCCGCTGAAGTGTTTTTTTGAAGGATACCCGAACTGCTCATTCAAGAAAAAGAAAAAGGGGTGCTGTCGACGCAACCCCTTATGCCACAAAATCTTACATAAGCGAGGGCGACGGGAGTCGAACCCGCAACCACCGGATCGACAGTGCATGAACACCTGTATAATAGGTGTATCATACCTGCCGGATATAGGTTTGTGAAAATGCGTTTTGTATCGTAAAATACGGGTCGAAACCGCTCTCGGGTACTGTTGCAAGGTACCAGGGCGGTTTCGACCGTTGGAAAACTTTTAGGTACTGTTTTAGGTACTGTTTTAAAATTGCCGGGAAAGCCGCGACGACGGATGCAGGCCAGGCGGGATTGATGTTACTCTACCTTCCACGATCCCCGCTTGGCCGACCTGCCCGAGACCTCCGAAAAAGTGGGTGATAGAATTGATAGAATTCAGGGTGACGATGATATCGGGCTGGAGGTTGCTATGTGTGTGAATGTGTGACGGGAAGCAAGGATATTGTCTTGCAGAAAATATCACAACTCCGGCAACGTCGGTTAGTTACACTCGGCACACCCCGGGCAAGCCCCCCACGCATTGGATGGGACCCATTGAGCTAGCGTCCATCCGGGGATTTTTTGAGAATAGTATGTAGTGCGCGGAAATGGGAAAATGAGGTGATAACATGGCAATCTACGGTTACATTCGCTGTTCCCTGCTGAAAAAAGAGAGGCCGCCCGAAGTCCAGATACCAGAGATTGCGAAAAAGGCCGATGAATTGGGCGGTAGTCTCACGGGTGTTTTCGTCGATCCCGGCTCATCCGGCAAGAAGACCGCTATCCTTGATCGCCCCGCCGGCACGGGTAGA
>JBEKFZ010000164.1:0-5807 GCA_050013075.1 Thermoguttaceae bacterium
GTATCGCCATCCTTGGCTCTCCTGTTTACGACCGCGATATGTGCACCGCAATCGTGACAAGAGGGCCTTTTTTTGTCACTATCAGTTTTATAATGTCTCAGGATGACCATTTTTTAGGAAAGTGCAGCTTGTCATTAAAGCCCTCAATAATAGTCCCCTCTCCGGGCACCGCGCCAGCGGTCGGGAGAGGGTTAGGGTGAGGGCCTTTCACGCTAATGTAATCCTGAAAAAATTCGTTTTGGGATGGGGTCTCTATCATTTCAATTTCAATAACTGATGCCAAAGAAAATCAAAGAGTTTGCACTTTAGGACATTCAAGGCGGTTTCGTCAATGGAGCCTAATCGACAAGTACGTAAAACTTGATTATAATATAAAATTTAGGATATCTATCGAATCAGATGACTTCGCCAAAATAGATCACCTCGGGCCAAAACTTGAATCCCTTGTTTTTTAGTTTAGGAAAACCATCATGGGCGTTTTTTTGGGCATCGACATCGGCACCTCCGGCACAAAGGCCCTGGCAATAAATGAAAAAGGCGCCATCTTGGCCTCGGCAATGGAAACTTATCCCTGTTATGTCCCAAAACCGTTGTGGAGCGAGCAGGATCCCGAAGACTGGTGGCAGGCCACGATCCAGTCGGTTCGCAAGGTAATGTCCAAGGCCAGGCTCAAGCCGGGCGACGTAAAAGCGATCGGCCTGTCCGGCCAGATGCACGGCTCGGTCTTTCTCGACAAGCAGAACAAGGTCATCCGCCGCGCGATCCTGTGGAACGATCAGCGGACGTCGGCCGAATGTGCGGAAATCGAACGCCGCGCCGGGGGCCGGGCAAAACTCATAAAGATGGTTGCCAATCCCGCCTTGACCGGCTTTACCGCACCAAAAATCCTCTGGCTTAGAAACCACGAACCGAAACATTTCGACAGAACGCGCAAGATTCTTTTGCCCAAGGACGAAATCCGCCGCCGGTTGACCGGCGAATATGCCACCGAGGTCAGCGACGCCAGCGGCATGTTGTTGCTGGACGTGGCCAAACGCAAGTGGTCCAAGGAATTGCTCTCGGCCTTGGAACTCGACGTCAATCTTTTCGCCGCTTGTTATGAATCCGAGGAAATAACCGGCAAACTCACGCCCGCGGCCGCTAAAATCCTGGGCCTTACGACCGATTGCCTGGTCGTGGGCGGGGCCGGCGACTGTGCCGCCGGGGCAGTAGGCAACGGAATCGTCAATCGAGGCATTCTTTCCACGTCCATAGGCACCTCCGGCGTGGTGTTCGTCCATAGTGACGAACTGAAAATCGATCCCAAGGGACGCGTTCATACTTTTTGCCACGCTGTACGCGGCAAGTGGCACATGATGGGAGTGAATCTTTCGGCTGGTGGTTCCTTGCAATGGTTCCGCAATGAATTATGCAAGGCCGACGCCGCCGCGGCCAAAAAGGCCGGAAAAGAAGTCTACGACGCCTTGACCCAAGAGGCCGAAAATGTCCCGCCGGGCAGCCAGGGACTTTTTTTTCTGCCCTATTTGTCAGGCGAACGGACTCCGCACGCCGATCCATACGCACGCGGTTGCTTTATCGGCCTGACCTTGGCCCACGGCCGGGGACACCTGATTCGAGCCATTCTGGAAGGCGTAACCTATTCCATGCGCGATAGCCTTGATATCTTCGAGCATCTGGACGTGCCGATCAAACAGATTCGCGCATCCGGCGGAGGCGCGCGGAGCGGCCTTTGGCGGCAAATCCAAGCCGACGTGTTCGGGCGCAAAGTGGTGACAATCAACAGCGAGGAAGGCCCGGCCTATGGCGTGGCCTTGCTGGCCGCCGTGGGCGCGGGTACGTTTAAGGACATCCGCGAGGCCTGCGCGGCGGTCATCCGAGTAGTTTCGCAAACATCGCCCAACCGCGATGCTAAAAAACGCTACGACAAGGCTTTCCCCCTGTACCAGCAGCTCTACCGCTCGCTGAAAAACGATTTCAAGAGCATCGCCGCATTGTAAAAAAGGATGAAGGCGGAAGGATGAAGGATGAAAGAACTAATCAGAAACCGCTTGCGGTTTCGCGACTCATGCCCGCCGTTGTCGCGAGATAATCAATCCGGCTTCCTTTTTTCCAGATGGCGAATACTCGCCGAGATTGCCCTTGTTTTCGCGGTTTTTTTCCTTCAAGGCGCCTGGCCCGTTCCGGATGTGAACGAGCCGTATTACCTGGGCAAGACGATTCATTATTGGAATCCTGCTTGGGCCGCGGGCGATTTCTTTCTGGACTCGAAAGACACGCACAAGGTTTTTTATCTCACTTTCGGATGGCTTTCGCTGTGGTTGAGGCCCACTGCCCTTGCCTGGACCGGCCGGATTATTACCTGGTGGCTTTTGGCATGGTCCTGGCGGCGTTTGAGTTTTGCCGTGCTGCCCAGGCCCGGCTGGTCGATCGCAAGCGCCGCGTTGTTTGCCATGCTCATGGAAAACTGCCACATGGCCGGCGAATGGGTGATCGGAGGGGTGGAAGCCAAAGGTTTCGCCTACGTGCTCGTTTTTTTGGGGCTGGAATCGCTGGTAAAAAACCATTGGAATCGAGCCTGGCTCTTGCTAGGCGCAGCCTCGGCGATACACGTGTTGGTGGGCGGTTGGGCGGCCGTTGCGGCCCTGTTGGCCTGGCTTTTGATCGGACGCGGCCGGCCCGGGCTGCGATCGATGTGGCCGTCGTTATTGGGCGGTCTTCTGCTGGCCCTGCCGGGATTACTGCCTGTCTTGTTCTTAAACGCCCATGCCGACGCGGCGACCATTCGGCAGGCAAATCAAATCTATGTTTTCGAGCGATTGCCCCATCACTTGGACATCTTTCATGTTTACCCCCAGTACATAATTCGATTCGTGCTCTTGACGTTGCTCTATTTCGCCTTGAGTTGGCGAATATCACTAATAAACGACCATGGCACGACCGGCGGCGACAATTTCATGACGAGTGCAAACCCAATCATTACCGGCGACTCCACAAACGCCGGCCGAGCAGCTTTTCGTGGCTTTTGGACGTCAATTTGCAATTTGCAATTTGCAATTTGCAATTTTCAATCAAATTCCACGACATTTAATGAAATTAAATCCTCACTAAAGCGGTTCCGCGCATTCGTTACCGGGGCCATAGCCATCGCCCTGGCAGGCGTTGTCATTAATATACTGGTGTTTTTCGACTGCGATCTGGCGGCCGGATTGCTGCGATATTATTGGTTCCGGCTATCCGATGTGGCAGTGCCCTTGGGTGTGTCAATGCTGGGATGCTGGTGGATCGTGGATTCGCGGCCTTCTCGGTCGGCGATCGGCCGTTTCGCGGCCGTTTTTGTCGGCTTGGCGGTGATCTATCATTTCGGCTCATTGGCGGTCCAGCGGTTGCAGCCCGCCGCGCCCCGGGCCGAGCGCCTGGCAAATCCACTAGCCTGGCAGGAGGCGTGCACTTGGGCGGCCGACCAACGGAACACGCAGCCCACGGCCCGATTTATCACCCCGCGCCAGGCCCAGACGTTTAAATGGTATGCCTGCCGCGCGGAGGTTGCCACCTGGAAAGACGTGCCCCAGAACGCCCAGGAAATAGTGCAATGGCGTGAAAGAATGCAAGATCTTTTTGCCACCGACCTCAGCGATCCCGAGTATCGCTGGTACGAATCCCTGAACGAATTGGGCACCCAACGGATCGAGGAACTAGGCCGGAAATACCAAGCCGATTTTCTCATAACCGAGTCGATCTATCCTCTGTTGAATTTAAAAGTTGTCTACCGGAACGAAGGCTATGTCATTTATAAATTAAGGGATTAGAGATTAGAGATTGGAGATTAGGGCGGAAGTTCAAATGCAGAATTATGAATGCTGAATTGCTGAATAAATCAATGAAACCAATCGCGATTTCACAGCGCCTACAACCTAAAGTCTACAGCCTATAGTCTACCATGAAAGCCGTTGTTTTCGACATGGATGGTTTGATGTTCAATACCGAGGACGTTTACACCCTGGTAGGCACGGAATTATTGCGCCGCAGGGGGCGGGAATTTACCCCGGAATTGAAAAACGAGATGATGGGGCTTAAGCCTCAAACGTCCTTCGAGATTATGATCCGCGCCTGCAATTTATGCGAGAGTTGGCAGGAATTGGCGGCCGAATCGAACGCCCTGTTTATCGGCTTATTGGACGAGCATCTGGCCCCCATGCCGGGCCTGATCGAGTTGCTCGACGCCCTGGAGGCCGCCGACATTCCCAAGGCCATCGCCACCAGCAGTTCCAGGACCTTGATGGACGCCTGTCTAAAGCGTTTCGACATGCACCGGCGTTTTCGCTTCTTTCTCACCGCCGAAGACATCACCCGCGGCAAGCCCGACCCGGAGATCTATCTTACCGCCGCCGCACGTTTTGAGGTTAACCCAAGCGAGTTACTGGTCTTGGAGGATAGTCAAAACGGGTGTAAAGCCGCGGCCGCCGCCGGGGCTTTTATCGTGGCCGTGCCTGCCCGGCACAGCCGCACGCACGATTTCAGTTCGGCCGCGATGGTCGTTGAAAACCTATCCGATCCAAGGCTTTACGAAGTTTTGGGCTTAAAATAATCCGCGCTGCCGCTAATCTAAGTGCAGGCTTTGCTTGCATTGCCATTCGCCGAATCCGGTGCAAATAAACCGCTTGCTGTTTCGCGATATATGCGAAATATACACGCCTTTTCCCTACTTTCAGGTTAAGGAAAACTTTTAGCCCCCTTGACATTTTTCTTGCTAAAATGATACATTCAACAATACTCTAGGAACAGCTTTGCGAAAGAGCGGTTTAACTGGAAAACGTATAGGACTTGTACAAGGAGAAGCCGGATGCTCAAAACCCTTGGAATAGTCCAGGCTTGCTGTCATGCGCGCCAGTTTCATTGCAGGGCCGCCAGAAAACTTGGAGGACGGTCGGTTCTGGAATGGGTCATCCGCCACGTGACCGAGTCCCTGCGCCTGGACGGTGTGATCGTGCTGGTTTGCGATGACGCCGATCATCGGTTCATGCGAAATCTCGTACCCGCCGACGTCCCCATATTCGTGGGCACCAAACCGGACAGCTTGGGACGTTTTTCCCAGGCCCTGGAACAATACGCCACTGAAGGCGTGGTTCGCGTACGCGGCGACCATCTTTTTATCGACCCGGCGCTGATCGATCGCCTGGTGACCGCCGCCGCGGATCATCCGCAATGCGACTATTTGAGCTACTGCTCGCGCGACGGCCGGCCGGTCGTACTTTCGCCGGTGGGAGTTTATGCCGAATGGATCCGCGCAAGCGCCCTGCACAAAGCGGCCCGCCATGCAAAACATCCCGAAGAACGCGAGCATGTCACAAGATTCATTTACTCCCATCCCGAAAAATTCAACATCCGCCTGATCCCAGCCCCGGCAGAAATCGACCGCGACGACGTGCGATTGTCCGTCGAGATGGAAGAGGATTGGGATCACATACTGACTATCTACGAGGCCCTGGGACCGGATAAAATGGATTGGCGGCGGATCGCCAATCTGCTCGATCAGCATCCGGCCTTGCGCACCCGCATGGCCGCCCTGAACCGCGACACCGTTCACGCACAATGGTAACGGTAAAAGGATGAAGGATGAAGGATGAATGGATTTGTGTAGTGTTTGATTCTGTGTTAAATTGAGGATAGTAATGCAAAACATAAAAATAAACGAAAAAGCCCGATAACATCCTTCATCCTTCATCCTTCATCCTTCATCCTTCATCCTTCATCCTTCATCCTTCATCCTTCATCCTTCATCCTTCATCCTTCATCCTTCATCCTTCATC
>JBEKFZ010000165.1:0-5424 GCA_050013075.1 Thermoguttaceae bacterium
TCGGCCACCAAAGCCGACCTGTATGAATTGATTCAACAATTGGAAAATTACCTAAATCTCGCTGTTTGAACAGCGCGAAAACCTGCGAAAGTTCAGTTAAGCCCTCACTACCGGCCCCTCTCCCGCAAGCGGGCGAGGGGAGTAATATTTGGACAACCACTAAGTTTGTATTGACATAAAACGAGTCCTTGATGACATGAATCTTTTACTAATCCATTTCCAATCCCCAATCTCTATTGAATTTCCTGGATTGCCTGCATTACCGTCCCAACTGCCAGGGGAATGGATGCCTCGACGGCGGGAGTGCATCGCTCGCTAAAAGTCAGTATATCCTCGGCCTCGATTCCAACAAGCAGAATATGCTCGTTTTTCGGCAAGGCCACGCCTGCCTTCCGGCCGAATTCCAATGCCGTCGGCAAATTTACGTCATGGACCGAGGCGCTGTGTTGCGTGGAAATGGAATCGGGCGCGAGACGGTGGACAGTGCCGGGTGGGGCGCCGCTTTGGATCGCATCGATGATTATCGCCCGATCGTAGCCGATCATTCGCTCCATCAGTCTCAGCCCGCCCCAATAATCTTCCGATACTTCCACGTCCGGCCGGCCGGCCAGCATCGGCTTCAGCGTTTCCGCCACGCGCAGACCTATGCTGTCATCGCTCACCAGCGGATTGCCAAGTCCCAGCACGAGTATTTTCATGGTTAAATGAAGATCCAATAAAAGCACGAAGAACGGAGTAAAGCGGTAAATCGCGCAAGTGGTTATGATTGTTCAATTTGCAATTTGCAATTTGCAATTACCAATTTGCAATAAAAAAACATACTCGCAATAATCGCTCAAACATCAAACAAATACTCTATTTCTCAAACATTACCCATTATACCGTAGATCGCGTTTAATACAGCCGTAGCACAAAAAAACCCCGAGGCAACGACTCCCAGCACCGTTATGGCTTCCGCCAAGGAAGCCTCACTATCGTTGACCTCGAGGCCGTAAATCGCGACGGAAACCCGCCGCGGATACAACTCATCTATAACAATGTAAAAAATTTTGTCAAGGGTTCGGGAGGAGGCAGGTGGTTCGTGATGGATGGTAGAGTGAAGGTATTATCTTATAATGAGAAAAGAATCACTCTGGTTTTCATAATAAAAAAGGGATATAATAAAGATCGATAATGTATTGTCCAGGCAATTCGAGTGTCATTATGGCTACAAAAACCCTAGACCAATTGATTGAAATCACGCCCGGCATCAGCGGCGGCAAACCTCGTATCGCGGGCCATCGCATAACGGTGCAAAACATCGCGATATGGCACGAGCGTCTTGGCCGCAGCGCCGACGAAATCGCCGCCGAGTACGATTTATCGCTCACCGAAGTCTACGCCGCGCTAGCCTACTATTTTTCGCACCGCGAAGAAATCGACCGCTCAATTTCCGAAAGCGAAAGCTTCGTGGAGCAAATGAAAAGCAAGACGCCGTCGAAAATCAAGAAAAATCCCTCTTAACCGCGGTATAATGGCGAAGATACGCTTATATTTGGATGAACATGTCGCCAAAGCGGTTGCACGGGGACTCCGGCAAAGAGGCGTGGATGTCAGAACGGTGGCCGAGGCTGAATTATTGGGCGCTTCCGACGAAACACACTTGGAATTCGTTCAATCCGAAGGCCGCGTCATTTTTACGCAAGACAATGATTTCCTTAACCTGGTTTCTCAAGGATTTAGTCACCCGGGCATTGTCTATGCTCCCTAGCATACGCCCGTCCGAAAAATTATCTCCGGCTTGATGCTGATCCACCAAGTCCTTGATGCGGCCGAGATGCAAAATCACGTGGAATATCTTTAGTTAGCGACCTAAGCAGAACGGGCCATCCGCAGAGATGGCCCATTCGCATAACCGTTCGATCGGGTTCTTCGACGCACTACGTCGAATGCCTTGGCCGACGCCGCAATCCTGCTCTCTCTTGTGAATCGCTGACAGGCACGATCAATCGCTCCTCCAGCCGTAATAGCGGGTTTTTAGGGGGGTAAGCGAGTGTTGGAAAGAGAGGAAAAACCTGCTATAGTTATAGTTTGACTGATTGTCTATAGAGCGTGCCGGAGTGAATATGAATTCCACCGGGCAAATTACACTTCGCGGCGTGGCGGTGCATAACCTGAAAGCCGTCGACCTCGATCTGCCGCATCGGCGGTTGATCGTGTTTTGCGGGCTAAGCGGCAGCGGCAAGAGCAGCCTTGCGCTGGATACGCTGTATGCCGAGGGCCAGCGCCGATATATCGAGAGTTTTTCGGCCTACACGCGGCAATTCCTCGAGCGACTGGAAAAGCCCGAGGCCGAACGCATCGACGGCATCCCCCCGGCCATCGCCGTTACCGGCAAAAACACCAGCCGCTCCAGCCGATCCACGGTCGGCACGGCCACCGAGACCGGCGATTATCTGCGGTTGTTGTTTGCCAAGATCGGGAAGGTGTTTTGTCTGGGTTGCGGGCAGGAAGTTCGATGCGACACCGCCCAGAGCGCCGCCGAAACACTGGCCGCCCTGCCGCCGGGCACGCGATACTTGATCGCATTTCCAATCGAAATGCCGAATCCAGACCAGTGTCATGCGTTGGCTGCGGGACTGCGCGAAGAGGGATTCATTCGCGTGATCGTCGGAGATCTTTTGATAAACTTGGATGAAGATAATTCTTTCGCGACCGCTGCTGCCGGTCCGCACCCGGCACAAGTGCCGGGGCTAAACAAGCCGCAGAACGGCATCTATGTAGTTGTCGATCGTTTGTCGGCCGGCGGCGCAAGCGACACTCGTTTGCGCGACTCGCTGGAAACCGCCTTTACCAAAGGCCGCGGACGATGTTGCGTGTTTGTCGAAGAAAATCATGGTAGAATTGTATTAAATCCTGATTCTCAAATCCCCAACCCTACATCTCAAACACAGAGTTCTGCCCACTGCCCACTGCCCACTGCCCACTCCACCCGCCCATCAGTCCACATCGACGGCCGACCTTGGCGGCGATTGGGATTCAGCACGCAGTTGGCCTGCGAGGATTGCGGGATTGAATATCCAACGCCGGAGCCGCGGCTGTTTAGTTTCAACAGCCCATTGGGCGCATGTCCGGAGTGCGAGGGTTTCGGCAACGTGATCGGCATCGACATGGAACTGATTGTGCCCGATCCCAACAAATCGCTCGTCGAAGGGGCGATTGCCCCCTGGAACACGCCCGCTTACGAGCACGAATTGCAGGAACTTTTGGCCCTGGCGCCGGATTACGATATTCCCACGGATGTGCCTTTTAAGGAACTCGACCGGCGGCATCTGGCGCTGATTACCCGCGGCGTGCCGGAGCGGAAATTCGGCGGCCTGGAAGGATTCTTCGCCTGGCTCGAACGGCGCAAGTACAAGATGCACATTCGCGTGTTTTTAAGCCGTTGGCGGAGCGGGCGGACCTGCCCGAGTTGCAACGGCACGCGCCTGCGCGACGAGGCCTTGGCGGTGCGCGTGGGCGGCAAAAACCTGGGCGAAATCTGCGCCATGAAAATCCGCGAAACGGCCACTTTTTTCCGCGATTTGCAGTTGTCGGATTCGCAACGGCAGGTCGGCCGGTTGATGCTCGAACAGGTCGCCGCCAGACTGGGATATCTCGAAGAAGTCTCCCTGGGATATCTTACTCTGGATCGTCCGCTTAAGACCTTAAGCGGCGGCGAAGCCCGGCGCGTCGCACTGACCGCCTCCCTGGGTTCCAGCCTGGTAAACATGCTTTATGTGCTCGACGAGCCGTCGATCGGCCTGCATTCCCGCGACATCAATCAACTCATTACCGCGATTAAAAAGCTCCGCGACCGCGGCAATACCGTGGTCGTGGTGGAGCATGAGGAATCGATGATCCGCGCAGCCGATCAGATCGTGGAGATCGGCCCGGGAGCGGGCGAACGCGGCGGGCGCATCGTGTTCCAGGGAACTCCCAGGGAATTGGAGGATTCGCCCGACAGCCTTACCGGCGACTATCTGGCCGGCCGGCGCGGGGTGGGCGCAAATCCTCGGCGCCGCCCCCCCAATCATGGCTGGATCCGCCTGGCCGGCGCGCGGGGAAACAATCTGAAAGGCATAACCGTGGAATTTCCCCTGGGCATGTTGTGCCTGGTCACCGGCGTGAGCGGTTCGGGCAAGAGCACGCTGGTCGAAGACACCCTGTACCCGGCCCTCTGCCGCCGCTTGCGCAAAGACGCCTCAAAACCCTATCCGCACGACGACGTTTACGGCGACGGGCAGATCGACGACGTGATCATGGTCGATCAGAGCCCGATCGGGCGTTCGCCGCGCTCCAATCCGGTTACGTATTTGAAAGTCTTCGACGAAATCCGCAACGTGTTCGCCGACACGGTCGAAGCCCGCACCCGCGGTTACGACGCCGGACATTTCAGTTTTAACGTCGACGGCGGGCGCTGCGCCGCCTGCCGGGGCGACGGCTACATCCAGATCGACATGCAATTTCTGGCCGACGTTTACATGCGATGCGCCCAGTGCAACGGCACACGCTATCGCGACGAAATCCTGGATGTTACCTATCGCGGGCGCAATATCGCCGACGTGTTGGAGATGACCGTGCGCGAGGCCTTTATTTTTTTCCGCGGCCAGGGCAAAGTGCAGGCCCGGCTGAAACGCTTGATCGACGTGGGCCTGGACTACGTGCGGCTCGGCCAGCCGGCCAACACCCTGTCCGGCGGCGAGGCCCAACGCCTGAAACTCGCCGGATACATGAGCAGCGCAAAACGCGGCCGATGCCTGTTCATCCTCGACGAACCCACCACCGGATTGCACTTTTTCGACATCGTGCAATTGCTCGATTGTTTTGACGCCCTGCTGGCCGTGGGCCATTCGCTGATCGTGGTGGAACACAACCTGCAAATGATGAAGGCCGCCGATTACATCGTCGATCTCGGCCCCGGCGCGGCCGACGAAGGCGGCCGGGTCGTCGTAAAAGGCACCCCCGAGATGGTCGCCAACTGCGAACACTCCATTACCGGCCGATACCTGGCCGAAGTGCTGCACAAGGAGATTGCAAATTGAAAATCGCAAATAGCGGATTTAGCATATCAAAAATGCTTTATGAATTGGCCTATTTATAATAGCGTAAGTATTTATAATATAAGACGTTATAAATTTTCATATTAGGCTCTTGACTTGACTTATGAACTACCGATATTATAATACTGATGCGTCTGGGAAGAGTCGCTAAGCGTCTCATCTTGGGGCTATATGCCCTAACCCCAGTCGCCTTTTTTATTGGGACAGGTTGTATATCTGAACTTTCGCAGATTTTATGATGGAAATTGATAGTGAAAACAGGACGGGGTTCCTTGTAAACTTTGTGTGGTTAAACGCAAAGGACAAGGAGGTCCCCATCCATGTTTACGAGCATACCCTCTAT
>JBEKFZ010000166.1:0-5221 GCA_050013075.1 Thermoguttaceae bacterium
TGAGCGATTCCATAAGAACTGGAATGCCTGCGGGACCGGCGTTTGCCAATCCAGTGACAGCAGACAACCGAACTTGCTCATCCTTGTCCTTGAGTAACTCCGTGAGGGTTTGAATTGCAGGAGGACGAATGAACCCCAATCGCCAAGCAGCGGCCTTTCGAGCATCGCTAGAATCGCTCTTGCTCTGAGTCAGCCAATAGCTAAGAGGTTGTCCATCGTACCCTGGCTCTTGGGTTTGGATCTGAGACGTTGACGCAGAGTCTCGTCCACACCCGAGGCAGAACAAAACACAAGCGACAGTCAGCAGTAAAGTGAACCGTTGTCGAGTTACCACAATATGGTCTCCTTCGTTCGTTATAGCGGTGATGTGGAGCTACCTCACCCCTCGCCATCATCGTAATCGTGTTTTCGTGCGGAGCGTCAACCCTCTTCCCAAGAGCAGCGTTCCTCGGTTTCTTAAATCTCGGGGACACAATATCTAATTCCTGCATTTCCTTGTTCGCGGGGTGGCACCGGTTCTTGAACCGGTGTGGCTTGCCACAAGAGGTTACTGAACGTGACGAAATGGGCGTACAACCGCTCGTCGATGATTTGCCGGTCTGAACACATGACTCCATTATGACCAAGCAACCTACCTGCCACAACCTCTTGGGACTCCGTCCCACCGGTTCAAGAACCGGTGCCACCCGCGCAATCCGCTTAATGGTTACAATTCTTTGAATCTACTCTTCCATCAGGTCGTTTTCAGTGAGCATTCTGAAGCCTTTGGCGGCGAGGGTTTCTTGGCCCATTTCGATGTTGTCGACCATGAGCGCCACTGCCGCGCGGCCGCGGGGAGGGACCATCAAGGGATAGGCTTGGATGATGTTCACCTCGGCTTGGAGCAGGGCGGTGCAGATTTCCAAGAGCGGTTGAGGGGTTTCGGGCAGTTCCAGGCCGATCAGATCGCTTTCGACGATCGCCAATCCGGCCCGTTCCAGAATTTCCCGGCCTTGCTCCGGATGGCTGAAGAGGAATCGGGCAAAAGCGCACTCGCCGGCGTCGGAAATTGAGAAGGCCACAATCTTCACACGGCTTCCCTCGAAACGGCGAATAACTTCCAGGAGCTTTCCTACCCGATTCTCAAGAAACACGGTAAACTGCCGAATTGCGGGATAATTGCGGCCCCGCATGGTTGAAGCACCAACGCCCGATGATCCTTCGTAGCTCATAAGCGTTACTCGTAACGAGAAGGGATCGATGGCTTTGACAGCACAATACGTAACTATATTCCTGATGATAAGTTCCGTCAACTGGGGGTAGTCAAAATGCTCACCCAACACGAAATCGAAATTCGCGTCAGATACGAGGAAAGCGACCCCATGGGCTATTTGCATCACGCCCATTATTTTACCTATTTTGAAATAGGCCGGACTGAATTACTCCGTGCCTCGGGTGGAAACTATCGGAAAATGGAGGAAGAAGGCCAGTTGGTGGTAGTGGTAAAGGCCGAATGTCGCTACCACCGCCCGGCCCGGTATGACGACCTGTTGAGGTTGCGAACCACCATTACCCGGGTAACTGAGGCTAAAATCGAACACCAATACGAGCTGTTCCGGGGCAACGAACGCCTGGCCACGGGCAACGTCACGCTGGCGGTGGTCGATCGCCAGGGCAAAGTCCAGAGGGTGCCAGAGTGGATGTCAACAAAGGATGAAGGATGAAGAGGTTTAGGCCCGACATTTGTGTCGGGCAAATTAAGTATTGCAAATTACCAAATTGCGGTCCCGCGCTTATGGTATGCCATGACGATTAAACCGGCCATGAGCAAGAGGATGGCGGCGGATGGTTCGGGCACGGCGGCGAGGTCGGTATTAAGAGACTGTGAATCGTCGGATAACAAACTTGTTGCGGCCGTCGTAGACACGCCAATGTTGAGGGTGCCGATGGTGATGCTGTCGGCCGTGAGCGCGGAGGAGCTTGTTCCATTGCCCACTACCAGAGTCCCCGTGCCCGTGATGTCGCCCACGACCGATGTTGATCCCAGAAATTTTAACGTGCCGGCCGAGATCGAGGTGTCGCCCGAATAGTTGACCGTACTGGAGAAAGTCAGTACGCCCGTGCCGGTTTTTGTCAATCCGCCTGTACCGGTTACGGATTTGGAAAAGGTGACGGCATAGCCCTGCGTATCGATTGTGGCGTTGCCGTTGACGCCCGTAAGCGACAGGGCGACGGCGCAGTCGTTAAGAAATGATGCGGTGGCTTGCAAAATGCCGCCGCCGAAATAGAAGTAGGCATTGCCGGCGCCTTTGATTAAACCGCTCGATTTCAAAGTTCCGCCGGTAAGGGTAATGGTTCCTGTGCCGGGGTACGCCAAGAAAATATTGGTTGAGGAATAGGTCCCGCCGCTTATGGTTAGCGATGCGGTGCTGCCGCTGTGATAACCGATATACGTTGCATTGGAGACGTTAACAGTGCCACCGTATTGGTAAATGGCGCCAGTGCCGCCGGAGTAGCACATATAGATAGTGGGTGTGGTAAACGAACCGTTGTGTATCGTTAGCGATCCGTTGCTCCCGATGGAATTACCGACAACCGTTGCGATGGTGACGTTAACCGTGCTGCCCACGGATTGGACGGATTGGGTAAAAGCCCCAGTGCCGCCGAAGCCCGAATAGATATAAGGGGTGGTGAACGTGCCGCCATTAATGTTTATCGTTCCATTACTGCCGTTGTTGTAACCGGCATAGGTTTCAGTGGAGGCGTTAACCGAGCCGCCGGATTGGGTAAAAGTTCCAGTGCCGCCGTAGCCCGAATAGAGAAAAGGGGTGGTGAGAGTGCCGCCATTGATGTTTATCGTTCCAGTACTTCCGCTGCTATTACCTATATACGTATTAGATGAAACGGCGGTCGAGCCGGATTGTTGAGTGAAAGATCCTGTGGAACCGGAATTAGCGCCCACGAACAAGTTAGTGCTGGCGGTGATTGTGCCGCCATTGTTGTAGAAAGTGCCATTTCCGCCGCTATCGCGGCCGATGGTGAGGAAGGTATCGGCAGTCAGGGACTTTCCGCTTGCAAGCGTAAACGATCCGGTGCCGGTTTTGCCTACCCGGAATCCGTAAAGATGTATGCTGCTGGTGAGGGTAACGGTAAGCGAGCCGCCGTCGATGTTAAGCGAACCGGCCGTGCCGTAGATGTTGCCGGTGGTCAACGAACCGCCGGGGGCCAAGGTTAAATCGCCGTCGTCGATGATCATGTTATTCGGCACGGTTGCGGCTGCGCTAAGAACGACTGTTCCGCTGCCGATTTTGGTTATGGATTTCGTCGCGGTCGATGAACCGGTGACCGTCAATGAACCGGTGATCGTCAACGAACCGGTGCCGCCGATGTCCCAGACGGTATTGGCGCCGACGGTCAAGGGCCTGGATATGGTCTGCGTGCCCGCCGATGTAGTGGACCGCGTTATATATCCGCCGTTTAAAGTCAAGGTCCCCGAAGTGCCGCCGATGGTGAAGTCGGTGGTGCTGTCAATTGTCAGTGCGTTGATCGTGCGGTCGCCGCCCAGAACGATCGTGTCTCCGCTGCTAATGCCGGTGTTCGTAAAACTGACGTTGTAGTTTGAGCCGGGCACGACGCCGGGATTCCAGTTTGCCGTGTCGGTCCAGGTCAGCGTGCCGGCGCCCTTGGTCCAAGTTTGCAGGTCGGTCACGGACCAGCCTAAATCTTTGATGATTCCCCATTCCAGTGCCATGGGCGCGCGGGTAGTACTGCCCGCCGTCATCGCGGGACGCATCAACGCGTCGGACAGATCGAGATGGGACAGGCTGGATCCGCTTATATAGCTAGTCGGCGCGTAAACGGGAACAGGTACAGGGCTGCTGCCGTGTAGATAGGCTTCGTAGGCGGCCTCGGCAAGAGGTCCTGTAAAATAGACCGGGTTGTCCGTTTGTTTGAAGTCATTTGGCGTACCTATTCCACCGGCCACGGGTTTGTTTCCGGATTTATCGACCAGAAGTTTGTCCCATTCGCTAAGGCCGTAGGGTGAAAATTTGTCGTAGTTTGGATCACTTGTATCAGAGATATATGTGGAATAAAATCCCAAGGTATGGCCGAGTTCGTGCGTAACGACGCTTCGCAGGTCGTATTGGCTGGAACTGGGAGTTCCCGTACCCGAGTTCCAACTAAAGTTAGTGTTAAACGCCATTCGGGCGTCATAATCATAACCGGTGGGAATGGAGTAATTTTCACCCTCGCGCCAAACCAGTTCGGTATTGGACCAAACAGTTGTGCCGTCGCCCGAGTAAAGATTTGAAGTTTGGCCAAGGGTCGAGCCGACCAGGTTATTCCAAAACAAGTGCAACTGGACTTGCCGTCCGTAAGGATTGGTTATACGGCTGTTCCAAGTAGCGACGCAGGCGACAACGTCCTCGATCTGCGAACTGGTCCAATTTTGCGATCCGGTTCCGCCATCATCGCCGTCGCCGGCGTTGTAGAAAGTTATATTATACGCCCCGACGCTTCGCACGGTCGAGGCTTTGGCGGAAAGACCTAAAACAAACACGCACAATGCCACATGCAATAAAAGACGAAAGCAAGAGGTCGCGTTACAAAATAATAGTTTGGCTGAGCATTTTGATGTGACTTTAGTTGATATATAATGTCCGTTTCTGATGGGCAAAACATCCATTGGCATTTCCTCCAAGCCATATCAATCAAAGGCTTTAACTCTCACGGCGGCGCGATACAGTCGGAATATCCATAATGTCAGTTGTTGGACAATAAGACCCCATTTTATATCATAAATTTCATATTTAACATACATTTTTAAGTGTAGAAACAATTATTTTATGTTTAACAGTCTTAAAATTGCGTCTTGACTTGCCGATTCCTAAAATTCCTAAGTGGGGAAATTAATGTTTGGGGGGGATATGCCCCTGATTGCAGGGTGGCCGGTGAGAGCTTGTTTCATGCGGTAGAATATCGTAACAATATCGGGAATGCTCATGGCCACACCGGTTGTCAATATTTGCGCCGACTCTCAAGCCTTGGCAGTCAGGGCGGCGGACATTGTAATCCAAGCCGCGCGTGACGCCGCTGCTCAACGGGGGCGATTCACATTTGCTCTATCCGGCGGATCGACGCCCGAGAAGACATACGCGCTGCTCGCCGAAGCCGATCGGTCAGCGGCCATTGATTGGCCGCGGGTATATCTTTTCTTCGGCGACGCACGATTGGTTCCGGC
>JBEKFZ010000167.1:0-4991 GCA_050013075.1 Thermoguttaceae bacterium
GACCAAAAATAAAACCCTGGAACAAATCGAACGCGAACTGGTCGATTAATTCAGGTGCCATGGGGCATCTTGCCCGTGCTTAGAACCTAACCCCAAAAGTCATCCTGGGCGCAGCGAAGGATCTCGTTGGATGTGATATTTTGCCGGTATTTCCCATCTATCTCTACCCAGATTCTTCGCTCCGCTCAGAATGACGCGTCTGCCTTGGGATAAGAATTAAGACCGATGCGCAAGCTCTTCGCCCACTTTTTCCAGGTCGTTGCGGTAGAATCGAATCGCTTCGGACGGGCTGAGGTTCAGAATCGCCCGGCCGTCGGTCTCCCAATGATCGCGATCGAATCGAAACACCGCGGTGCCAAGCTGAAGGTTGCCCACCGCGTCGCCGTTGTTGCGGGCGGCGGAATCGGGATCTTCCATGGCAAGTGCAATGGCCACCAGCGCGGATAGTTCGCCGGTCGCGCGGTTGCGGACGTAAGAAACGTCGTCGGCAAAAGTGCAGTCCGAGCATCGGGGCGATTCCGGTTTGGCTCGCTTGGACGCCAGGTGGATGAATTTGGCCTCCAGGCGTTCGCGTTGCACGTGAAAAAACTTCCTGGCCTTGGCGAATTGGACTTCCCTGGACATGGCCCGCATCGGCCGCCACAGGCAGATCCAAGCGAAAACCAAGACCGCAATCCCAGCCGTCCACCACCACATATTACAAACCCCCGAGTAAAACGCTCCGGAATGAATAATTCTTTATTGTACAATTATTTTATTCCCTCCAGCACGAAAATGGCAAGTATTTTCCAAATCCCAACTAGGTATGCCGATTAGCACCCCCCGGCACATTTTTACATTTGTGGAAAATGTTCCGCGGACAAGCCCGGAGACTCGGGGGCTATACGATATCTTCCCCTTGCTAATACGTTTAATTCAGTGTAAAATATGAGGTTCGGCACAAAGATGGTGCATATATTGCATACCTGAATCCTTTGCATAGGTACCCCTGAGATATCGAATTAGCTCATAAGTGCATTCGCCGGGGTAACTAAAGGCAGCCGGCGGGTGCTAAGTGGATGGGTCTTGTACGGCCGATCTTCGCCCACCAGGGGGTTCGCTTGCCACCTTTATTGACATGGACATCGCAAAACTACGTAATATCGGCATTTCGGCCCACATCGACTCCGGCAAGACCACGCTTTCCGAGCGGATCTTGTTCTACACCGGCCGCATTCACCGCATGCAGGAAGTGCACGGCAACGGCGGCGGAGCAACCATGGACCACATGGAACTGGAAAAGGAACGCGGTATTACCATCACCAGCGCGGCTACAACAGTCCACTGGGGCGATGCCGTTATTAATTTGATCGATACCCCGGGCCACGTCGATTTCACCGTCGAGGTGGAACGCAGCCTTCGCGTCCTCGACGGGGCAATCCTGGTGCTTTGTGCGGTCGGCGGAGTCCAGGCCCAATCGCTCACCATCGACCGGCAGATGCGCCGCTATCATGTCCCACGCCTAGCGTTTATCAACAAAATGGACCGTATCGGCGCCGATCCGCACCAGGTAGTCGAACAACTGCGGACAAAACTCGGTTGCGACGCCGTTTTGATGCAGTTGCCCATCGGCCGCGAGACCGAGTTCCAGGGCGTTATCGATCTTGCTACCAGGAAGGCAATTTACTTTGACGGGGCCAACGGCGAAACGCTCCGCGAGGAACCGATTCCGGCCGAACTTGCGGCCGAAGCCCGAACCGCCCGGCAGCACATGCTCGAAGCACTGTCGATGTATAGCGACGAACTTATGGAATTGCTCCTGGCCGACAAGCCCGTGCCCGAAGAGTTGATTTACAGTGTCACTCGTTTGGCGGTGGCAGAGTTGGAATTCACGCCTGTTTTCCTGGGATCGGCATATCGCAACAAGGGCGTGCAGCCGCTTTTAGACGCGGTGGTTCGCCTTTTGCCCTCGCCTTTGGACGCGGAAATCAAGGCCTTTTCCAAAAAAGAACCCGTCCACGAAATCATCTTGTCGCCCAATCCCGATAAGCCCATGGCGGCAATGGCGTTTAAAATGGTCGAGGACCCTTATGGCACGCTCACCTTCATGCGGATCTACCAAGGCAGCATTAAAAAGGGCGAAAGCTACTACAATCAACGCTCTGGGCGCAAGGAACGCTTTGGACGGATTGTACGCATGCACGCCGACGAGCGCGAAGATATCGACGAAGCCTCGGCCGGCGATATCGTGGCCGTGCTTGGCGTGGATTGCGCATCCGGCGATACCTACGCCTCCGAACCGCACTATTGCCAGTTGCAGGGGATGTTCGTGCCCGAGCCGGTTATACGCATGGCCATCGCGCCCATGACCCGCGACGGGGCCGACCGGCTGAGCAAGGCCCTGCACCGTTTCCGGCGCGAAGATCCCACGCTCAACGTCTCGACCGACGAGGAAACCGGCGAAACGATCATCGCCGGCATGGGCGAATTGCATCTGGATATTTACGTGGAACGCATTCGCCGCGAATACAACGTGGCCGTCGAGGTCAGTCCGCCCAGGGTCAATTATCGCGAAGCCCCAACGCAGACCGCGAAGTTCAATACCCGGCACAAAAAGCAAACCGGTGGGTCGGGCCAGTTCGCCCACATCATCGGCAAGCTCGAGGTGTTGCCCGACGACGCCGAGGAAAATTTCGTTTTTGAAGAAGACGTCACCGGCGGGCGGGTGCCCAAGCAGTACATTCCGGCCGTGGAAAAAGGTTTTCGCTCGCTGCTCATGAAAGGGCCGATCGCCGGCTATCCGGTCGTCAAACTGTCGGTGACGCTCGAAGACGGCTCTTATCACGAAGTGGATAGCTCCGACCTGGCCTTCCAAATCTGCGCCCAGACGGCCATGCGCGAGGCCTTCCCCAAAACCAAGCCGGTCCTGCTGGAACCGGTGATGAAGATCGAGATCGAATGTCCGTCGCAATTCCAAGGCTCGGTGGTGGGCAATCTGACATCGCGCCGCGGCCTGATATTGGCGTCCGAAGTTCACGGCCCGGACGTCCGCATCGAAGGCGAAGTCCCTCTGGCCGAAACCTTCGGCTACGCCACCGATCTAAGGAGCATGACCCAAGGCCAAGGCACCTTCACCATGGAATTCGCCGCCTACAAGCGACTGCCCAAAATTCTCGAAGAAGAAATCATCGCCGAGCGGAAAAAATCTGCAATGGCCGGCGCGGTGTGAATTATTACAGTCAAACGCGAAAGATCGAAAGGACGAAAACACGAAAAAACCATTATATATATTCTAGAAAATATTTGTGTTCTTTCGATATTTCGTTCTTTCGCGATTTCGTGGTAAAAGTGTCCGCAAACATGTTTATTCTTGCGTAAATTATCGGTGCGGATTAGCGAAAGTGGGAAGTAATATTTCAACGCGGTCTTACTTTGCCGTTTCAATGGCCGCCGCGCGAACGAAATCCGATAGTCCGGTGAATCCTTTTCGTTTTGCCGTCGCCTCCAACAGCACTTTTTCTTCCGCGGTCAACCGGACATTCACTTGCGTTGTGCGAGTGCCTTCCCGGGCCGGTGTCGGCGGCCGTTTACCGTCTTCGAGCAAGTAGGCCACCCAACCGGCAAACGCCTCTCTGGTGTTTTTAACGCATTGGTCGACAGTTTTGCCGTCGCCGTGGATGCCGGGCAATTCCAGCCCACGGCCGTACCAATGGCCATCCTCGAAAGCCAAAATGACCTGATACTTCTCGGCGATCTTTTTAGCCTTGGCCATTATCTTGGCATCAAACGGCTGATCAATCGTCTTGGCAGACTTTTTCGACTTGACGGACATAGTAAGGCTTAACTTTATACAACATCGATTTGTTGCTGGACATGTTTGCGGAAATACAACGGCTTAGCAATACCTTGGAAAGGCGTTTTCGATCCACCCGTGCCTGATACTACAATCGTTCCGTAATCGAAAATTCGGCCGAAAAGCCCTTGATTGACCTGTAAACCTTCAACTTTTTTTAGCAAAATCTCGAGAGATTTACGGCTTAAGAAACCAACTTTTCCGATAACGCGTTTATCTGTAAGCACGCACTCCGTTGTCAGAAATATTATCAATGCCTTTATAGCAAATAAGGGAAACATCAATCCAACAAGGATAAACGCTACTCCAATTCCCAATACTGCATCGGAACGAATCATTCCGAAACCGATTATCAGCAAAAGGAATAGGATACACGATGGCAAGAAGATCATTGGATGGATTGTGGCTGCATAAAGAATCTTTTCCCCGGGCATTAAGTTACTTGCTGTGTAATAAGTACGACCGTTGAATTGTCCTGACTGTTCAATGAAAGAAGAATTCCCTTTTGGTGATGATGCTGGCGATACTGAGGGCTGAATTTTATCTTTCATTTGCGGATGACTAATTAAAGGAGGTGATGGCGGGGGTTGGGCAGAGACTACATCTGACATCCTTTTAGTCGTTTCGTTAGATGCGGAAAATAGCCCCTTCAAATTTTCGGCAAGAACCCAATGGCCATCAGGTGAATTGGTAACAAGAGTATCCGATGAGATCGTGCCCTGTTGGGCTAGAGCGCAGTTCTAATTGCTATAGCGGCAGGAGGAGTTTTTTGGGATAATTCAGTCTGGTCAAGGAGGACTAGACATGAAAGCTTATTCCATGGATTTGAGGGTACGGGTGCTAGCGGATAGTAACGCAGGCATGCGGAGCGGATTAGTATCGGAGAAATATGGAGTTTCTTCGGCCTGGGTGAGGCGATTGAAGCAGCGGCGAAGGGAAACTGGCCGGATCGGCCCTTTCTCACAACGACACGGGCCGCTTCCCAAACTTACAGGTCATGAGGACGAATTAATGGCCCTTGTCCGCCGCCAGTCCGATGCAACGGCCAAAGAACTCAGTCGGCGTTTATCGATAAAAGTATCACGCCCGACCGTACAGAAAATGCTTCAGCGATTGCGGTTGACATATAAAAAAAGACACTGAGGGCCGCCGAGCAGGA
>JBEKFZ010000168.1:0-4379 GCA_050013075.1 Thermoguttaceae bacterium
GCGAGGGCAGCGTAATATGCTGGCAGGCTGTGGTAAAGCTGGAACGCTGCCGGATGTTTGTGGGTGGCCGCTTCTTCCGCGCGGTCAGAATTTCGGCTTGAGAAAGGACGAAAAATGTACGCTACCTTAACCGACCTGCAAATGCGCTTCGGCCAGCCCAACTTGAACAAGTGGGCCAACGCTGAGGGGGATAACAGCCTAACCACTTCGCGCATCAACGCCGCCCTGCAATTCGCAGATGACGAAATCAACTCCAAGCTCAACGGCAAGTGGTATCAAACTCCGCTGGTTTTCCAGGACCAGACAGCCGCGCGCCGCGTGACGGAGTGGGCCTGCGTCATAGCCGGGTACTGGCTGTACTTCAATCAGGGCTTGTTGAGCACAGATGACCAGGGTAAGGCTCTCGACACGCGCTACAAGGCTATACAGGACGAATTGCTGAAAATCGCCAACGGCACCATGACCTTAAACGGCAATCCGCGGTGGGCACCCAACCCCCGCGCGCCAGCTTGCATCTGAGGTAATCATGCCGGACGTGACCATATCCCTGACTGGCGATCTGCATTTTCACGACCGAGCCGCCAAGATGATACACGACGGCCTTGCGCATCCGGGGGCGGCTCCAGAACTGGATGCCATGTTTAGGCAATTTGCAGATTTCTATGCCAACTTCATTCGGCGGAGATTCGTGGAACTTTCGCGCTCCGGGGGCGGGGGAGAATGGCCGCCCTTGGCATTGAGCACAATATTGGCGCGCAGACCGTATGCGCGCGGAAACAGCAAGCGGAAAATCACGGCCAAACGTAAGGATGCAAGAGCGCAAGTGCGGACGGCTGCCGCAAGTGGGAACGAGGTCCCGGGCGCGGCGTCAATCTTATATGATACCGGCCAGTTGTTTGGCACACTTACCATAGGCGCGGAAGGCAATGTTTCTGAGCGGGCTGGCCCCACAATATCTTTTGGAATTGGCGGATCGGCCAAGCATCAAGACTCTAAAGGCTCTGTGCGTCATGCCGTGACGCTTGGGCAATTAGCGGCGTACCACCAAGCCGGGGGCGGTCATCTTCCACAGCGTCAGATACTTGTCAAGCCCCCCGATGGTGCGCCAGTTTACCGGCAAATGCAAAGAGCGGGCAATGACGCCGTAGCCAAAGTCCTTGCGCGTGCTGCCAATCAAGGACGAGAAGCAAATTCTCCATAAGTCTCACGGGCTGCTACAGCGCGGGCTTGCGCAGCCTCTTTTAGAGTTTTAAAACTGCCTAGCTTTTTAACATGGCCATTCACTGCTATTTGTGCCCGCCAATTATTGCATAATGGGTTCCAAAAAACACCCAAGATGCCGGAGGTGTTGTTTGTTGGCACTTTTCTGTTTCGCATGTTTTGTGCGTGGGAACAATCACGCAGGTTTTCGCGGCGGCAGTCGAGGCCGTTGCAGTTTACGTGATCCACTTCGTTAGCGCCAAAAAGAACAAGGGACTGCATACCCACGGTAAGTCGTCTCCCATCGGCGAAACGCAAATGAGTTTTTGCGTAAGGTTTGCCAGTGAGAGAGAACATAACCTGCCAATGAAACTGATTAAGCCAATCAAAATATACATCGTCAACAAGGGCTTCATAACCACGGGTAAGCTGGATTTTTTTCATGGCGCGTGTCCTCCGCTGTCCAAGTTTTTAAGCCGGGAATGGCGCGTTGGACTTTCGCGCTTTTCAGTGCAGTGGATCAGACCGCACCTATCCCCGGCAAGCATGAGATTCTTATAGTGCAAACGACCTTTAACGTCAAGGCCACGGCGTAGAATCTACAGTAGAACTTAACTTTTTAAGGAGTCCACGATGCTGCCAGGAACCAAGGTGTTGAGCGGTAAAAATCTTTCGATGCTGTTCAGTAATCCAAGCGCGGGAGTGCAACCGCCGCCTTCATCTGGTTTCGCAGCACTGCAAGCCGAATTGCACATTGACAAATTCGAGTACAGCCCAAAGGTCAACTCCGCCAAGTACGCCAGCAGCGCCACGTCTGGCTACATGAAGAACACCAGCGGCGTCTTCGAGGTAGACGGCAGCTTGGATATTCTTATTGACGCCGCAGGCTCATTATCCGGCGCAGCGGGCAGCGGCGGGGCTGGAATTGGGATGCAGATTGATGACTTCGTGGACGTGAACGTTTATACCACGAAAACCAAGACCACGCCGCAATTCTCCGGCACAATCCACATTGACTCGATCAGCAAGCCTATCGATACCACCAGCAACAAGCTGAAAGTCTCCGTGAAGTGGAGTGGTGAAGGCCAGTGGATAGAGAACTAACCGCCCATGAGTGCCACCGAAACTCTGGCGGGCCTGACCGCCGCTCCTGATTTCGTGACCGTCAACGGTCGCAAGATCACACTCCACCCTCTGACTATGGCGGATATAGGCGTTTGGAACCGCTGGGCGCGGGCCGAGTTCCTTGTACCCGCCCTCACAGCCGCAGGCTATTTGGAAGACTTAGCGCGGCTGGAAGCGCAACGCGCGGCCCTGAACGAAGCCAAGCAGATCGGCTTTTATGAAGTTGCGGCCATACCCATCATGCACTCCACGGAAGGGATGCTCAAGACTCTGGAATTGTCCTTGGCGCACAGCAAAGAGCCGCCGGCCGCCGATATGCTGGCGGTGTGGTTCAAGGATGAAAGCGGCGTACTTTCGCAGCGCGCCTTGCTAAACGCTGTCCACGTCATCTACCATCTTTCCGGCTTCCTCTCCGCCAAACGGTTGCTTGAGTACCTGGGATTGGTGAAGTCCTCCGACGCCGACGAAAAAAAAACGGAGACCGAGACGCCGAAGACTTAGGGATGCCTGACGAACGGCTTTTTCAGTGGTTCGCATATTTTTGGAAAGAGCACGGTCGGGACGCTGAATGGTTTGGAAGGCAGACGTGGCGGCAGTTGCAGGCATACATGAAGGCGGACGCGGGGCCTTGCGAGCATGATTCTATAGAAGCGGGGCTGGCTGCGATAAGAGAAAGGCAGGCTAACCCCGACTATGCCGGCTAATGAAATCAAAACAATTATCAGTGCATTGGATCAATCAAGCCCTGAATTTCAGAAGGCCACACAGAACGTTCGTGACTATCAAAAGACTACGGAAGGCGCAAAGGGCGGCGTGGAGCAACTGTCGCACACGCATTTATCGGCCCGGCACGCGCTGGCCTTGGTTGCTTCTCAGACGGGCATGAATACCAGCGAACTCATGCACCTTTACTACGCAATCGAAATGATTCCGGGCCCTTATGGGGTGGCTCTAGGCGCCGTCATGGCGTTCAAGTCCGGCCTTGAATCCTTGCGCGAAGCCGAAGAAGCCAACATTAAAAAGCAACAGGAGCTTGCGGAAAATTTAAATAAGTACCGCGAATACACTATCGCGGCCACGCCAAAGGGAGCGGCTGGCGAGGGCGCGAATCTTGTCAAACAAGCGAATGATGAAATAAGAAAAATGCTGGACGAAAGGGCAAACTTAGAGGGGACTTGGATTAATCAATTGGGAGTCGTACCCGAAGAAAAGGTGAATAAGCTCCCGCCAATTTTGAAGCAGGTTGTTGAAGAAATAAACTTTTTTGCGCAAGCCAACAAAGATGCGCAAAAGACGCTGACAGATAGTATCGCCAGTACGGAAATGATGCGCGACAAGACAGCAGAGCGTTATGTGCTTGAAAAATTAGTCTTGGATACAATGGTGAAGCAGGCCGATGCTTATTATAAAATCAGAGAGAGTATGGAAGTCACAAACAACGCGGCGGCGGACAAGCGCAAAGAGCAGGACGCGGAAATTGAGAACGCCCAAAAAATTGCCAACATTGAAAAACAGGCAATGGTGGGAATTATAAACCGGGAGACAAAAAAAGCGACAGCGGCGGGGCAGTCTGTTTCTCTTGGGGCCGTAGAGCAGTTGCCTGATTATATCGAACACAACGAGGCGTTTAAGAAGGCGCAACTGGACGCGGACAAAATTAGAAAAGAGCAGTACCGCGAAGACCTGAGCGCCGCGAGAGAACACAGCAAGCGCATGATCGAATTACAGTCGCCGCACCAAGTCATTGACTCTTACGACCGCAAGGCCAAGTTGAACAAAGAATACACCGTCAGGCAGTACAACGAAAATGCGGAGCTTGCGGAGAAATTAAGGGTTGTTGACGAAAGCGTCTCGCTTTCAAAAGAGCAAAAGGACAAAGAATCGGCGGCGCTGCGGTCCAAGTATCGCGCACAGGCGGATCAAGAATCGCTTGACCACAACAAGGCTTTAAAATCGCTGCGGGACGAAGAAAAGGTTTTCCGGTTAACCGCCGATGCCGAAATGCTACGATTGAAGGGCGATACTTACGGAGCGGAAAAAAAGCACCTTGAAGT
>JBEKFZ010000169.1:0-4237 GCA_050013075.1 Thermoguttaceae bacterium
GTAGTTGGCTTCCATGCCTATGCCTCCGTTGTGAAAAAACTGCCTAGCTTCCATCAGCGCGTATATTTACCCGCTTTTTTCTAGCTCCGCAAGACCTTTCCAAACACGTTCTTAGAAAAAGAACGTTGCATAAAAAGTCAGAGCCGGGGCGTGTCGCCCCGGTAATTCCACACCCGACACGGCCCGGCTCTGAGGCGAAAACGTGACATTTATTACCTGACACTCAATAAATGAGAGATCCCCCAACTCCTATTTTGACGGCGGATTTGTGTTGGGTAGCGTATGCGGGCCGGCCTGATAGGAATTCAACCACTCTTCGATTTTCTTGACCAGCGCCGTTTGCCCCTGGGAACGGGCAAGCGCCAAACCCTTCCGAGCCGAGGCTAGTGCCTCGGAGGATTGGTGCAGGCTGGCATGGGCCAATGCCAAATTTAAATAAACCTCGGCATAATTTGGTTTCAGGCGCAAGGCCTGCCGATAACGATCTATCGCCTCGTGAAACCGATCTGTTTGGAACAGTGCAACGCCAATGTTGTTGTATAAATCAGGGTGATCGGGCTCCATATCCAAGGCTTGCCGATACTGTTCGATTGCCTCTTGTAGTCGGCCTAGATTGAGAAGTGCGTTGCCCAGTCCGCGGCAGGCGTCGAAGTAATCGGGTTTATATTGCAATGCTTGCCGGAACTGTTCCATCGCTTCCTTTAGCCGGTTGGTTGTGAAAAATAAGTTTCCCAGATTGCAGTATGCTTGCGGGTAATTCGGTTTTACCCGCAAGGCCTGCCGAAAATGCTCTTCTGCCTCTTTTGCACGGCCTGCGTTAAATAATAAGTTGCCCAGATTGTTTTGGGCGTCGGGGTAATTCGGGTTAAGGTCCACGGCTTGCTGGAAATGCTTAATCGCCTCTCGAGTATCACCTGACATAGCCAGCATGAAACCCAGGTTGTTGTGGACCATCCAGCAGTCCGGATTTTTTTCCAGTGTAGTGCGGTACAGAATAATCTCGGTGCGATAGTTGCCGTTTTGCCGCCAACTTAGAAATGTGAGTGACGCCAGCGCCGCAAGGGCAATGGCAATCGCAGTCCAGCGTGTTGCGTCCCGAGTCTGCCTGTGCCATAAGCTCCAGCCCGCCGCCACTAGTGCGATCACGCCGATTATCGCGATGTGTTGATAGCGGTTGGCCACCAGGGAGTAGCGCATGAAGCCCACGTCCGTAAAGCCCGCCACCGGAGCAAGCGATACGCAGAAAAATCCCCAGGCGAACAAAAAAGGGCGACTCCAACCTTTCCTATACCGCCAAAGCACAGCCGTAACGATCAATGCCCCGAAAAGCGGCAACCACCACAGCCAATTGCCGGTCTGAATGTGCCACATCGGGTATATGAAGTACAGATCGACGGGGAAAATCGCTTCGTAAAGATAGAACCAAACCACGCATCCCGCCCCCAGCAGGCGTTCAGTGAAACCGGCGGACCGATAGACTAAATCAGTGCCGTGCGTTTGGAACCATACGTTCACTCCGGCCAGGGCCAGGGCAATCGCGAAGAAAGGCGCGGTCCGCAATAAATCCCGTCGGATGGAAGGCCACAGTCCCATTTTCATTGAAACGGAAATTGGATCGGTCCCCAAAGGGCGCAACCACCAGACAATTCCCAAAAGCAGCGCGGGCAAAACCGCTGCTGATCCCTTGCTGAACATCGCCAAGGCGAACATCGCCAGGCTCAGCCAATACCAAAGTGGCGAGTGGAGAGTGGCGAGTGGCGAGTGATTTTTTTCTCCTTCACACGGTCCTCCGTGGGAAGGTGCGGGCGCAATGCCCGCGATTGCCATGTGCACTTCGGCCTTCAGATACCACAAAATCGACAACAGAAAAAACAGCATCGTCATTGTGTTTTTCTGTTCAGAAATCCAGGCCACCGACTCCACATTCACCGGGTGGACGGCGAAGATCAGGGCCGCCAAAAACGCCCCGGGAATGGACAGCTTCCGCAAGATAATCCAAATCAGCAGGGTTTCGACAATGTGTAATATCAAACTGGTGACGTGGAATCCGGTCGGGTTTCTGCCCCAAAGCCGCCACTCGATCCAGAGCATGGTATAAGTCATCGGCCAGAAGTCCTGCTCTTTGGTAGTGCACCAAAAACGGTACAGGCCATCGGGTGCTTTGATGTTGGGATTTTCGGTGATTAACAGGTCGTCGTCGAGCACGAAACCGCCGTTTATGGATTGCTGATAAGCGAGAAAAACGGCTACCACTATTAATGCCGCCGCAGCCAGCAGACCCAGCCGCGGCGACGATGGGAAGAAGATTCCCGACCGGGCCCGGGGAGCGTGTTTGTCGGAAGGTTTGCTGCTATTGCTCATCATTTATTTGCCAAAAACCCGCCGTGTATTCACAGTGGGCTAAATGGATGTTTAATTAAATCACTTGCTTTCCAGCGGGATGACGCCGTCCCAATTAAGCGGCACCCGGCGATTATGCTCGGCTATGTAAACGGTGAGAAAATCCTTCACCTCGTCCTCGGCCGGAATGCGATGCAGCAATTCAAAGGCCGCCGCCCAGTTGCGCGAGAGAAATTTGTCCAACGCCATTTCGTAACAGTCCAGGTGCTCATCGGTTAAAACGGGATATTGCGCCAGCGGAGGCAGCAGCTCGCTGACTTCCAAGGACGAATCCATCCCGTATGGTTTGACCACGGCCAGGCGTCTTACCCGGGCGACGTCGCGGGGAACCTGCCTGCGCACGGCTCGGGCCGTGGTTTCGTCCAGAAGGATCGGGGCGCGGAGGATTTTGGTCATGCTTTCCAGGCGTGAAGCGAGGTTCACCACCGGCCCGAATACGGTCACTTTTACTTGATCGACGGTGCCGATTTTTCCGGCCACCGCCTTGCCCGTGGCCACGCCGATGCCGGCATGGAACCCGGCCGTGGCCTCGAATTCGGCGCGGATGGCCAAGGCCGCGCGGCAAGTCCTTAGGACGGTGTCTTTTTGTTGCAAGGGCCAGCCCCAAAAGCCCATGGCGGCGTCGCCCTGGAAATCGCCCACTACTCCGCCTTGTTCGCGGATATATCGGGTCATTACGCCCAGGGCCTTGCTTACCCGTTGCAACAGGCCGAGCAGATGATCGGCATGACGTTCCGACTCGCGGGAAAAGCCGCGCAAGTCGCAAAACAACACGGAAACCTCCGTTTCCCTGGGGGCCAGCACGACCTCCGGGTCTTCAACCGCCAGCGTTTCCAGCACCACCGGCGAGAAAAATTGACTGAGCGTGGCATGTCGGTGTTCAAGCAGCCGCATCTGGCGCAGGGAGCTGAGCATGGCGGCCACCAGCTCGGTGAATTTCACGTCTTCGCGCAGATCGGTGGGATCGGACGAGTGGGGCACGCCGATGCGTTCGACGTTGAAACGGCCGGCCACATAAAGCGCCCAGCCCGAAGAAGCCTTGCCCACGACCGGGGTGCAAAATGCCCAATCGTAGTTTTCGCTTTCGGTGAACGAGTCGGGGTTGCTGGTTTCCGCCCCGCGCCATACGTGCAACACGCTTTGACGCTGGCGGAGCGATTCCAGGATCAAGCCCTGGCTGGGCTGAAAATCGCTGTTTATTACCAGACGTTGGTCCCAATGCAGGATTCGCACCGGCGGACGGTCTTTATCCGAGTCGTTCATCATTCGCGCTTCGTCATACTCTTCGTCCTTCGTCCTTTGTGCTTCTTCATTTTCAGTCGGAGGACTTTCGGCGCAAGAGCCGGGGCTAAACGTCTCGGCCTCCTGCCCACTGCCCGCTGCCCACTGCCCACTGTCCACCGTCCACTGCCCACTGTCCACTGTAACCACCGCGGCGGCGTCGGCGCGGGGAACGCCGGCCAGCAACATGCTCACCAGGCGGACCACAAGTTCCTCGTCTCCGGCCGCGCCGGAAATCACGTCCGGCAGCCGGCTGAGGACCTCGATGCGGTAGTCGGGATTGCGGAACTGCACCTGGCGCAGGTATTGGGCGCTAAATGATTGCTGTTGGACGGGCTGCGGCGCATCGGCAGTGATATTCACCCGCTGGTCGGCCAGAGTGAATGAGGTCTGGCCGATGACGAAATGATCGCCCGGCTGGATGGTGAATCGGTCGACCTCCTTGCCCAGCAGAAAGATGGGATTTCGGGCGTTGGGCAATCGGGCGACCTCCAGGCGCGCGCCGCTTGAAAAAAGCCGCGCGTGACGGTGTGAAACATGGGGATCCCAATGCACC
>JBEKFZ010000170.1:0-4231 GCA_050013075.1 Thermoguttaceae bacterium
CTTTCAGATCAGCGGCCGATCCGCCGCCGGCTTCCACGAATTCCGGCGAATCGTCGTAATAAATCGCCGTTTGCGAGGCGATGGGCTTGGCCTCGAACATGCCGAGGGTTTCGGCGTTTAACTCGGTGGGTTCCAGCGGAGCCTCGCCGACCTCGAAACGCGTGAATGCGGGCGGCGGACTGGTTTCGCTCTCAGAAGCGTTAAACGTCGGCGCGACATCTCCGGTGCCAACGACCACGCTGGATCCGGCCATTGATATTAAGCCTAGAATAATAAGAACCAAGGCATGAAACGCCGCACTGCCCAGATACCACTGTCCGGTCTCGCGGAAATAGTCTTTCCAGGCGATCAGGGTCTCTTTCACGTTCCATGTGAACACGATCGTCAGGATGCCGGTTACAGTTTCGGCGCACCTCCGGGCGAACCGGCGTATTCTTTGCAAAATTGCGGAAGCAATTGATGGCACTAAAACACCGATTACATAATTCTATTCCGGTTAACGCAACCACTTACTACACAACACCTTGCGCAACCAACGGCTCATGTATCACAAAGAACACAATCACTTAAGTATACAAGGTGTTTTTAGTAATACACACCTCTTCTCCATTATAGGATAACCTGAATTAGCCTGCAATTGTTCTGCCCCACCCATCGGTATGGGGCGGAGCATCTATCACAATGGAACGGAATGAGAAATGTAAATTAGATGAGGTCTTGGCCGTGGCAGTATGAAAATAAGTATTGATTATGCTTCGCGCAACCGCAAGCGGTTGGAGGGGCTAAATGCGATAGAGATGTGTGCGTGTTTTGGGGACTTCGTTCAGCGCGGGACGGGCGAAAAGGAATTGGAAAAGTTCGAGTGTGCCGCTGGTGAATGCCGCCCAGGATCCGGAAAGGTACAATCGCCACATCCGCACGAATTTAGCGTCGAACATCTTTTCTACTTTGTCGGCCGAGGCTTCAAACTGTTCCAGCCAATGCCCAAGTGTCCTGGCATAGTGCGGGCGGAGGTTTTCCAGGTCCAGGACGGAAAAGCCGAAGGGTTCGACTATGCCGGTCATTTCGCGGAGCGTGGGTGCGTGGCCGCCGGGGAAAATCCGCCGCTGGATCCAGGGATTGGTTTCGCCGGGTTGGCTTTGGGCGATGGTTTGAATCAGCCCGCGCCCGTGTGGAACAAGGCAGCGATCTGCCATCCGCCCGAAATCGCGGTAGTGCCGTTTGCCCACGTGTTCCAACATGCCCAGGGAAACCAGGGCGTCGAAGTGCCCGGTGATGTTGCGGTAATCGTCCTCGATGAACTCCACCCGGCCATCGAGTCCTTCGGCCCTGGCGCGGCGCCGGGCCAATTCGTTTTGTTGCCTGGAGATATTAAACGCCTTGACTGCGACTCCGTAATGACGGGCCATGTGGAGCGCCAGTCCACCCCAGCCGCCGCCTACATCGACCACGGTTTCGCCCGGCCTGAGCCACAATTTGCGGCAGACGTAATCCATTTTGGCCAGTTGCGCTTCGGCCAAGGTCATGTCCTCCCGGGCGAAATAAGCACAACTGTAGATCATCCGCGGATCGAGCCAGAGTTGATAAAAATCGTTTCCCACGTCGTAATGCCGATATATGTTTTCGCGCGAAGCGGCAACGGAGTTCGGCCTCCGGGCGTGCAGCAGCCGGGACCAGATTTTTTTCAAGGGATGCCGGGCGGCGGGGGATTGCAATCGCGTGCGGTAGATAAGTTCCAGGAATACGCGCAAGTCGCCGTCCACCTCAAGACGCCCTTGGCTGTAGGCTTCGCTGAACTGGAATTCGGGATCGAGAATCAGCCGCCGCAGCGTGGGCCGGTCGCCGATAATTACCCGGGCCACGGGCCGCTGATCGGACGTTTTGATTTCTTTGCCGTCCCACAGAACCAGGCTTACGGGCGGATCGCCGAGCGTCTTAAGCAGACCGCGGCAAAGCCAGCGCTCGAAAGCCGAACTCGAAGGTTGGCAAAATGCGGATTCTTTACGGGAAGACAATCGAGCCTGGCCTTCAAGCCCGACCGACGAGGAAAATTCACCGGTGGCGGCCGAGACTTCCCGCCCATTGCCGCCGGTCTGCGTGTCGCCCACGTTCCTGTGCGAAACCGAGAGAGACATGATTGAACTCCCGGGATCGAGAAATTTGGAAATTATCGAACAGACTTCCTTAATTTTAATCTTTAGATGCGGGAAGACAATTCCCCCCTCGAGGATAAGCATTAAGAGCTTATCCCAAAACAATAATGTCATTCTGAGCGAAGCGAAGAATCTAGAATGGACATATAGCTAAAATGGGCAATATATTGCCAAATACGGAGATCCTTCGCTACGCTCAGGATGACTTTTGGGATAGGTTCTAAGTAGTTGGGGCGGCAGTTATTGGGTCTCAGAAAAAGAATGTTGCATAAAAAGTCAGAGCCGGGGCGTGTCGCCCCGGTAATTCCGCACCCGACACGGCCCGGCTCTGAAGCGAAAACACGACATTCATTGCCTGAGAGTCAATAAACTGCCGCCCCAACGGGCTTGTTATTTTTTTCCCAACCGGCGTTGGGCTTGAAAGAAATGGCTGAGAATCTCCGCGCATGGTTCGGCCAGGATATTGGCCACGGTCTGGCAGCGATGATTCAGCCGGGGGTCGTCGAGCATGTGATAGAGCGTATGAACCGCCCCGGCCTTGGGATCGGCCGTCCCATAAACCAGCATGGGAATGCGGGCTTGGAGGATTGCCCCTGCACACATCCCACAGGGTTCCAGGGTGACGTAAAGCGTGCACCCGTCCAGCCGCCAGGATTGCATCGACTCGGCCGCCTGGGTGATGGCGATCATTTCGGCATGCGCGGTGGGATCGTGCAGTTGTTCCCGCTGGTTGTGAGCCGAGGCAATAACCCTATCTTCGCGCACGACGACCGCGCCTATGGGCACTTCATCTTCCCGCAACGCCTGCTGGGCTTGTTCCAAGGCGAGTTGCATGTAATGTTCGTGCATGACAGGGGAGGGATTAGAGATTAGAGATTAGGGATTAGAGATTAGGGATTAGGGGCTGGGGATTGGGGATTATTTTTGTCCGATGTTTCAACAGACACGTCGATAGGGAGCGCCATGACGTGGGTGCTGGGGCCGCCTTGGCCCAGGCCCACGGTTTGCAGGCGCACCGGTCCGGAGCCGAGGTCGGCGGCTTGGATTTTTATTTGCCCTTGTTCGCCGGCCAAACGGCCCACGATGCGGCTGTTTTGCAGGACGCTTACGCCGATCGAGCCGGGCGAATTGACCTCGATTATGAGGGGATTATCGGGCCGGATCACGCCCTTGGAAGCGACTTTGACCTCGATCTTTCGGCCGTGGTTGTCGGAGATGACGGGCAAGACGGCGCGGCCTTGAGATTGGATCAAGCCGCTTTCGACCGCCACCACGCGCAATTCGTGGTACCCGTCGGGCAAAAGGGCGGTGTCCAGCGTCAGCGTGCCTCGCGGTTTGCAGAGGCAGGCGCGGGAACCGTTGACGAATAGCTCGAAATGGTCGATCCCCCGGCCCGACGGCGTGGTTGCCGCGGGTGAAAGCGACAATGTTCCCTTGACGATGTAGTTCGGTTTCAGGCCCGAGACTTTTACCTTGGGGATATTCGCCCAGGGACGGCACAAAGGGTCGCCGACGATCAGCAGTTGATATGGCGCATAGACCGACTGATAAAAGGCTTCGGCAAGGCTGCATCCCCGGGCATAGTGAACTTGAATTTCCGGAAGAGGAAATTTAGGCTGACCGCGCAGGAACCCTCCGTCTTTTTGTTTAATGACGTATGGTTCGGTAACCGTGCCGCTGGCGCCCGCCGCACCGTTGCGGAGGAATTCGCTTAAAGGCGTTTGGTCGGCGTCTTTGGACATGATGCCTCCGCGACTGGTTAAATGTTCACAAATCGCGCCGGGCAGGATTGTGCTGCCCGAGGCTTTCCAGTCGAAATCGGACGTACCCATGACCGCGCCTTGTACGTCCTTTCTATTCATGGGCAGGGTTCCCTTGATAATTTGCGCGGATACGCCCAGTTCTTCGAGTTCCTTAACCGCTTCGGGAAACAATTCGTGGCGAGCCTCGGAACGGACGTCGCCGTTCTTGACGAAGTAGATGGTGCCGCGGGGATGGGTTCCGTCGGCCGCCGCGCTGCGTTTAAGGTATTGCAGGATTTCGTCCACTGTGTTGCCCCGGCCGCACGTTACTCCCAA
>JBEKFZ010000171.1:0-4115 GCA_050013075.1 Thermoguttaceae bacterium
TCACCTCGAATGTCTGCGATTCAAACGCATGCTCGATTGGATGGTTCACGAAATCGTCGTCCTATTACACGATGGCTCAACGCCTTGCGTCGTTTTACGAATTTAAATCAAACTTGGAACTACTGAAATTGGCTTTGTATAAAAATTACAATCGAATAGTTTAGCCCGGGCACTTGTGCCCGGAGATTCCGACTCTGGCACCGGTTGCGACCATGCCGACCATGCTTCGCATGGTGCCCGATGGTGCCCACCGGGCTAAACTGATAACCGATAACCGGAATACGACAATGGATAAATTGAAAATAATTCTGGATTTCTTCAAAAAGTACCTTTTCTGGTTCTTATTTACGGCGATGGTCGTCCTGGTCCTGGTATTTTGGTGGATGTCGACCGCTTCGCTGGCAAAAAGTTTTTTACAACAACAGGCGAAAATCAAGAAGAAATTCAACGAAGTGGAAGCGATCGTCAACGATCCGCAGCATCCCACTCAGGATTATATCAAGGCCGTTAACGATAAGAATCAAAAATTGAAAGAAGGGGTGCTTGAGGTTTGGAAGACTCTTTACAACAAACAAAAGGAAAAAAATCCTTGGCCGGCGGTGCTGGGCGATAGGTTTATCAAAAAAGTCAATGAGCTGGGCCCTAACGACCCGATTCCCCCCGAGATCCGGGAAAGATACCAAAACGTCATCAAGAAATACTTTCCCATTTTATACAAAATTATCGACGTACGTCATCCGCCGGAAACGGCCGATATGGGCGGCGGCGGAGGCAATGCCGAACCTAACTTTATTCGCCAGATATTTAGGCCCGGCGCGGTTCAGGGCCGCAGACCCGCGGGCACATCGGCGGCAGACAACGCCGATTGGGTCGGCATGGTCGATTGGGACGAGGGCGATCGGCTGCGCTTGGAAAAACGTTTTGATTGGGAAACGCGCCCGGACTCGGACATAATTCGATTAAGGCAAGAAGATCTCTGGGTCTATGAAACTCTGCTGCGGGTGATACGCGAAACCAATAAAGGCGCAATCGAGCACTCGCAGGCCAACGTCAAACGAATCGAATGGATCCACATCGGCCCCGACGCCATTAGTGACTGGTCCGCGGCCGACCAATCCGTATTCAAAGCCGCGGAAGCCGCGCCGGTCGCCCCGGGACAAGCACACGCGCCACAGGATGCAAGAGTCGCGCCGGCAGCACGTGATACAGCCGCCACTCAAGACGGCAAAGCGCAATTGCTAAAGGATCGTTATGTAGACGACAAGGGCGCTCCGTTGGATGCTGATGCCAAGCAGCCTTTGGAATTCGAAATGATGCCCATCAGTATGAAACTGCACATGGACCAGCGTAAAATCAGCAAGTTGCTGGTTGAATGTGCCAACAGCCCGATGCCCATCGAAGTCCGTCGGGTCCGAATTCGGCCCGGCAAGGGTACTGATGAAATACTCGGTTCCGGAACGTCGGGAACCGCAAATCCGGCCGGTCCCAGCAGAGATAATTCTAGGAGGACTGTAGACGCTTATAAATCCTCCAGAACGACGGGCGCCGGAGAGGGCACTGACGAAGGGGAAACGGGGCGATACGATATTCCCGTGGAAATACAAGGCATTATTTATATTTACAATCAGCCCGATCAAAACACATTGGGAACCGGAACAGCCGCGGAATAACCGGCCGAAACAACGCCCGAAAACCCGGCGACAACCGCGCCTGACAAACCTTAGAGGCTGTAGGAAAGGATGAAGGATGAAGGATGAAGGATGAATAAAAACAATGAAATGATGAAGGATGAATGATGAAAAAATAAATGTTAGGGAGCCGTCATATAAAAACCATCCAAATCAGGAGCCGTAAAAACCATCCAAATCAGGAGGCCGGACATTCTTGTCTGGCGCAACAAAGACAGGCAAGAATGCCTGTCCTCCTGCTCGGATTCAAGTGGCGAGGAGACATGTCATGAAACTTAAAATCAGTTTCAACAAGAAGGCAATCGGAAACTTTTTTCTCGAACATGCGGAAAAAGTGCTGCTAGGGCTGTTTATCCTGGTCTTTGCGACAATTATTTACGGGGCGGTGATGCGGCGGGAAAAATTCGACCAGGACCCCAAGGATCTGCTCGATAAAAGCCTCAACGTCAAGCGGTCACTGGAAGGCGAACGTCCCGAGAAGCTGAAGGGACTGCTTCGGGAACAGCAAGCCAGGGACGATAAAGGGGATTATAAAAAAGAAGCCGATAAAATCACCGACTCTAACAAAAAGGGCATTAGCGTAAAGCCGTACGAATGCGCCGTCCCTTTGGACAAACCGCTTTCCGGTCAGAAAGGAAAACGCGGCCAGCCTGATCTTTATGACGTGGAAGAACTTCTCGCGGCGGCCGATTTCGGCGTTTTTCTGCTCAACGAGAAAACCGCGGCCGACAATGCCCCGCGGGCCGCAGCCCCCGCGACCATCCGGACGGGCCGCGATCCGCGCTTGTTGGGCGGCGGCGGTATGCGCGTCGCCGGGAATAACGCCCTTCGCGGCAGGCATTGGGTGGTGATAACCGGATTGGTCCCTTTCGAAAAGCAGACGGATGCCTATCACAATGCCTTCGGGAACGCCGTGGCCTATGTTCCCGCAAACGACGTGCCCGCTTATGTGGATTATTATGTCGAACGGGCCGAAATCAACAGTCCCGCCGATGTGAAAAATCCGACTTGGACCAAAAAATTCAACTCCGTCAATGCCGTAAGAGAGGCCATGCAGGATTGGTCGCAACCAATGTCGGACGTGGTGGAAAACAGGTGCGTCGATCCGGTTTTGACCTTTCCCCTCGGTCCGCTGCAGATCCGTACCTGGGGCGAAAACGTCGCGCACGCCCCGAAAATCCCCCTTCTCAATCCCTCAGGCATGTCTGGCGGAGTATCGGAGTCGGTTGAATACAAATTGTTGCGTTTCTTTGATTTTTCCGTCGAGCCGGGAAAAAGTTATATTTATCGAGTGAGCCTGGTCCTGAAAAATCCAAATTATGGAATAGACGCCGGCAAATTGGAGATACCGGAATTCGCAAGAGATAGAATCCTGTCTACGCCGGTTTCCAAGCCGACTAACCGTATTGACGTGCCCAAGGATACTCAGGTATTGATCGGCGCGGTAAAATCCGACGATCTGAAGCCTGGAAAGTTTCCCGTGGTATTATTGACGTGGGCGCAAAAAACCGGCCGGTCGGGCTACTTCGCCATTCCCAACGTCGATCATGGCCAGGTGCTTAATGTCATCAATGAAAAAGCCATTCCCGTGATTGACCCTTCTTCCAGTGTGACGGAAGATTCGGAAGATATAAAAGTCGATTTCATCACTGACGCCACCGTGCTTGATATGGACGGGGGGAAAAAACTCAGCGGGAAAGGCAACTTGACCGCGCCGCGTGACATGCTGCTTATGGAGCTTAACGGCAAAGACATAAAGTTTGTGCTGCGCGACGAATTGGATGATATCTCCGAGGTCAATCGAGTAACAACCAAGCCGGAAACCCCCACGGTTCCCGATCGTCGGGGAGCGCCTCCTAGGGGAGGAGGAGATATTAGAACTCTTTTACGTGGGGGGTGACACTGGCCAAAGGCATCCGCCGGCAAGACCGTAATAATCCCAGTTTCGCGTCGATGCCAGTCGAGCTTCTCCCGAACTTCATATTCGGCCCTATGTGAGTACGCGGCGGGTAAACAGGGAATATGCTTCACCCTGCCCTGGGCGGATTCATTGCCCCGGGCGTCTTCAATCGGGGCTCAATCTTTTTTTAGCTGAATCGGAGGTGGCGATAACCGTAAATCCCGCTTGTCCACCAAAACGGAGGGTAAGAAGCTCTTTTTCCCCCTCCTATAGTATGGTTCATGAAAGCACGGGCCGGAGTTATAGGCAAAATCAGGATGTTTGCAGGGTGAAAACCTTAAAAATGCCCTTGACCCAGGTACGCCTAACCGGTATTTAACCCGCTCTTATCTGATAAAACCCTGAAACTGTCCGTGGGGGAATTTTGCGCGTCTCAAAAGGAGAGATCTTTTGAACACGACCGCATCAACACGCATCGGCTGTGTGCTAGTAACAATATTTATTTTGGCAGGTACGGCCGTAGCCGC
>JBEKFZ010000172.1:0-4063 GCA_050013075.1 Thermoguttaceae bacterium
CCTGTCGGTAAATAGATTGTGCCTAACCCGGTGATTGCAGCCAGCATCGTGTTCGATGTATAAGTAATTGGACTTGTAACATAGGTATCTCCTAGAAATCCTGGGATACCTCCAAATGTTACATCGCAGTCCGCCCTATTATATCCAGAAGCAAAATACGCGACAACTCTGGTTTGCGATGGAATACTTATATTCCTATTTTGATCGATAAAAGTGAAACTGGCTCCTGCATCAGCATTATAGCACTCTATAAGAGCTGTCATTCCGGCATAATATGCAGCCATAACGGCGCAAGACCCTGTTGGCATATCTTGGCATATTACCTCGGTAATCGTCGCCATCCCAGCGTTGTAAACGCCATATGCAATTCCAGTGCCGCTCACCTCAGCGTGTATATCTTCAACATGCGCCTCTGAATTCGAGTCTATCCATACCCCATAAAATGGATTTGCTGGTGTATTAACAGTAACCGCACTAATAGTCTTTATGCTGATTTGATGCGATGATTGTAAATAAATACCAGCAATACACCCAGTACTGCCCCATATATCAATACGCTCTATAGCATTGTGCGCAGGGACATTCCCACCTAGCGATCCATTATACCATATACCATACTTAGTAGGATAAGCTAGCCCACAATCAATAACAGCACATTGCTCCTGAACACTCTCACTATAAACACACGTTAACCCGGAAACTGTGTGTGGGTTTGATATAGCTATACGCTCCAGTATGGTCGCAAACGCCGTGGGTGAGGCATCGTTCCATCGAGGGCCTAGTTGAATCATCCAAGGATAAGTTGTGGAATTCCATGTTGACGCCGCCCATATTCGAGTGTTTAACGATCCTTGACCACTCAGGATAACACCATCAGGAATAACAATAGTCGCGGATATTTGATACTCTCCAGCCGGTAAAAGAGCAAAATTTCCTTGTATCGCACCTTCGCCAGAATAGTTTGTTTGGGTAGCAGTTTCACATAGATTAAGCCATAATTGAAGATTGTTGGTTACGTCCGCGCCATCCACCAAAACTCCGCACGCTCCTGCATTAACAGGCCCGTTGACGACTAGCTGCCACCAGGTTCCGTTGCTATCTTGGAGCGCCATCGGGCCAGAACAGCAAGTGAATGGGGCGGTTCCGGCGGATGACGTGTTGACGCAGCCGCCGACCAAGGCGGCAAGAGCGACGGTATAGGTAGTGCTGACTGAGAATGCCCCAGATGCGAGGCCGTATCCAGAGACGTAGTAGGTCGTTCCGGCTACTAACCCCGTTGGGAGAATGCCACCAAAAATGACTGGTGCGCCAGCAGGCAACCCATGAGAAGCCCACGAAACCACAGCGGGAGACGCATCGGTTATCGTGACGGTGGCGGAATTGACGCCTTGATTGGTGTAAGCGCCTCCAGCGCCCAGATCTCCAGCCGTCGAAAACCCAGTCGTGACAATCGTGTTTATGCCCGCCGCCGGCTTATAAGTTGCGATAGCCGCGCGGGTGATTCCAGTGGCGGTGGTGAATGGAGACGGGGGAAAAAATTCGCCAGCCATATCAGTAGACCTCCATGAACGAGACAAGTTCCGACGAACCGGCGATGCCGTAAACAGCCGCGCCGCCGTCGATGACGAGGTTTGCGCCTTGCGTGCCAATCAGCGGAACGCCAGTTGCCAGCGCGACGCCAGATGCTCCCACGCGGACCAGCGTATTGCCCTCTTGGAAAATAGTCACGTTTTTCCGGCCGGTTCGCGCCGCGACGATCAAAGTCGCGGTTACTCCGACCGTGACCTGATTGGTGGCGATGTTGGCGTAGGTTTCGCTGATAAATCCAATGTTGTTTCCACCATTCGGCAGAGGCGTTCCTAGCGCCGTGACGCTATCGGTGGCGCTAAGTTCATAAGCAATCGTGGTCGTGCCGGAACCGGCGGAAGTCTGAACCAGCAGAATCGCGGTCCAGCCCCCGATATTCACTTTAACGACATTGTTGGCTGAAAAGGTCTGTCCTAAAATTCCTGATGTTGGGTTGACGTAGTTGAGATTTCCAGTCGTCGTTCCGTCCGGCATAAGGCCATAAATCGAGATCGTCCCGAACGTTCCATTGTTCGTAAGGGATAACCGCATTGTCCCCATGCTGTCGGTAATTGGAATGGCGACGCAGCCCGCCGTCGTCGTGCCATTGAGCGTCGAACCGCCGTTATAACCAGAAGCGCATGTGGCGGCGGTCGCTGTCGTCGCGGCCGCGATGGTTAATCCAGTTCCGGCCCAATCAGGTTCCGATACATGCAAATTTCCAGCACTGCCGACTAGGAGCGGGGCTTGAAGGCCATTAGTTGGATTAAAGCTATGCTGCGTATAGGTATATGGGCCACCAATCACGTCTGCGAATGCCAATTGACCGAGGGTCGTGCCGCTCGAATAGGCCGATCCTCCGGCATAGAGCCCCCATGCGGCGGCCGTGCTTGGCGATACAAAAAACGGAAGACCAGATGAACCGCCTTGACCCCAACCGATGGTTTGCGCACGCGCGGGCGCTGCCAATGCAAGCAGCGAGCAGATGATAAGTCCTAAAATGCGTCTCATGTTTTTGCCCTTATCATTGCTCGATGCCCGTATTTTTGGCGTTACTTGGCCGGTTCGGCGGCGGGAGTCGGGTGAGCAACCGGCGCGGGCGGCGGAGTGAATGCTCCCTGCACCTTTTTGAAAGCCGGAGCGGCCTGCGACGCCGCGATCTGTGCATTGATGACCGCCTGCAACTCGGCTTGCGTCAGAGTGACGGTCGGCTCCTCGGCGGCGAACGCCAACCCAATGCCCATGCCGAACATAAATCCGGCGATTGCGAGGGAGATTTTGAACGATTTCATCTGTTTTTCCTTTAGCAGAGCGGTGGACCGGTCAAGTCTGCTGTCACACCCCGTCACCCTGACCGATCCGAAATCGCGTGACGGGAATTTCTTGTTATATCATCGACGCCGTGGCGGCGCATGAAAAGAAGCAGCGCATTCCGACGGCATCTGTTTATAGACCGATAACGTCACGGGACCCTGAGGACCGAGAACGGTTTTGGAAGTCTTCTCCAGCGTGCATGTGGCCGCGTTAGCGCTCCCGCTGAAGATCAGACACAAACCAAGAAAGAGCCATCTCATTTTGTTTCCTTCACTGATCTAGTTCGGCTGATCCAACAGGAACCGTAGCGGCGGCGGTCGTCGATGTAACGAACAAGAGATCATAAGGCTGCCCAGCGGTTATCGTCGCGGTATGCGTCAGATCGCTGCAAGTTGTAGCGGCTGCCGAGATCGTGCATGTCGGTCCGCTCGCCGGCGAGGCGTTATTCACTCTAAGCGTTACCGTAAACGTCTGTCCGGTTCCGGGCGCGACATTGACAAAAGCGTAAAGATTTCTAAAGGTTCCGGCCCGAGGTGTTATCCAATTGGAGGTATTTTCTGTCGTTGAAGTCTGATAGCCCATATAATAAGTAGTAGCTGGGGCGGTTATCGTGCCAGGCGCGCCGAAATTGGCGATTGTCGGCACGCTACCATAAATAGCAGGGCCTCCCGCCGTGCTGGCCGCTATGGCCAATGCAGTCGGGACGTTGAGGCCGAGGCCCGTAATCCCGCTGAGGGGAACCGCGGCCGCCGTGACCGACGTGTTGCAGCCAAATCCCGTGCTGGTCGTCCAATTCACGGCGGAAGCGGCCGTGCTGCAGGATGTCATGGCGAGCGCGGTTGGCGATGCGGAACTGGCGGTCGCATTACCGACAACCGTATTCGCGGCCTGTGTAGCGAGGACACTGAGCGGATGCGTTCCCGCGCCGGCCACTGTTCCCGAGAATGTCGGACTGGCCGACAAAACCATGTTTCCCGTGCCTGTGACGGCATTCGAGAGCGTGACGCCGCCATAGGTCAAAGCCGCGCTTAGTGTCGTGGCCGGAGTGATCGTCACCGCCCCCGTGGAGACGTTGCCGATTCCGATTGTGCCAGAGCCCTTGGCGTTGATGGTCAGAGCTTCATTTGTCCCTGACGAAATGACTGAAATCGCGAGACCGCCGGCCGCCGCCGCCGATTTGATA
>JBEKFZ010000173.1:0-3547 GCA_050013075.1 Thermoguttaceae bacterium
GTCCGCACGCAATACAGGAAATCGCCGTAAATGCCGCCCGTACCCTTATATATTGGCATGGTCTTGGCGGGCAGTTTCTCGCCCGGCGTGCCCACGACGCGCAGCCCCTCTTTTTCATCCGGATCGCGATACATCAGTAAACCGTTGGCAAAGCGGTAGGTCAAATACTTGACGTCTTTGCCGTTGGGCGGAATGATTTCCACCGGACCTTGGTCGGCAACGCCCGCGGCAAACATCGCGCCCCCGAAGCGGTGAGCGCCCCAATCGGTCATCCCGCCGCCGGAGTAATCGCTCCACGAGCGCCAACTCTTTCCGTCGATCGAATAGCTGCTGCCGATCCGATAGGGATGGTACGGCGCCCAGGGCGCGGGTCCCAGCCACATGTCCCAGTCAACGTCGCTGTCGACAGGTTTGCCCGGCAGATAGCAAGGCGTCGAAGGCGGGCCGCAATTGACGTATATCTCCTTGATCGTGCCGTTATCTCCGTTCCAGCAACGCTCCGCCAACGCGCCGTGATCGTCCAGCACCCGCTGGCTGCCGCCCGATACCACGCACCCATAGCGGCGGGCGGCCTGGACCATCGCACGCCCTTCCTTGATAGTCAGCGACTCGGGTTTCTGGCAGTACACGTCTTTGCTTTGGCGGCAGGCCTCGATGGTTATAATGGCGTGCCAGTGGTCCGGCGTGGCGACGTGCACGGCATCGATATCCTTGCGGGCAAGCAACTCGCGGAAGTCCTTGTAAACCGCGCAGTCCTGGTTGCCGTAGCGCCTGTTTACCCGATTCTTGGCCCGGTCGCGGATCGATTGCTTCGCGTCGCATATGGCCACGTACTGAACTTCCGGGCGCGGCAGGAAAGCGCCCATGTCGCCTCCACCCTGGTTGCCCAGTCCGATGCCGGCCATGACGATCCGCTCGCTGGCCGCCGTCCGATCTTCTTTTCCGAGTGCGGCCGCGCTGATTACGTATGGCGTCGCGGCCGCCAGGCCGGCACGTTTTAAAAACTCCCGTCGCGTAGTGCTATTTTCTTTACTCATTGTTTTACCTCTAGGTTGAGATTAATCATTTGGCGCCGTGGATAAGTTAAATAACAATGGCCAAGACGTCGCTTTCGCTCATAATCAGCAATTCTTCGCCGTTTACTTTCAATTCGGCGCCGGCGTAGTTGCCGAACAGAATGCGATCGCCTTCGCTCACCTGATGCGGGGCCCGAGTGCCGTCGGGCAACAGACAACCGTCGCCAATCGATAACACCCGGCCTTGCCGGGGCCTTTTTTGGGCCGCGTCGGGCAAGACTATGCCTCCGGAAGTTTTCTCTTCGGCACTTAGCCGTTTAACCACGATTTTCTCGCCCACCGGCACCAGTTTCATGTTTTTGTTCTCCGTGAAATTCCAACACCGCCATCAATTATTGACATTCAAATAGATATAGCCGACTCTTTTTCAGTTGCAAACTATAATTTTCGTATCTTTCAAAAAAGACACAAGAGATGAGCAAAAAGAATTAACTTTATAGATGGGTATTAAGACAGCTATTTGTGTGTGTTCTTTTCCGGCTCATACCATCTACTGCCGTTGCAGTGAAACCTTCATTTGGTTATTTTCAATCGATTACCCCCCCCTTTTTCGGGTACCATCTCCTTTCCACCGCCCACCGTCCACTGCTTATATACCAATGAGTTGCGATATGTAAGCAGACCGTGTTATACAGACGGTTGTCGATAATCCGGAAATAGCATACACCCCAAATTCGGGGGTGCCAGCTTGCTTTACCTAGCTTACCTAATTAAGATCAATAGTGTAACCATCGTGCCCTAAAGTTTTTTCCTGCTTATAGGATTGATAGGTCTAACTCGCGCTCCTGCCTATAGTGAAATCGTGCTGTGGCGGGAGCGCATCGGAATATTATGTTAGTACGATTTTAAAAATCGTCCTACTATGAACATTATAGAATCGGAGATCATGCCCATGTGTTATCGAATTTTTGCTAGCCGGACGGGTCTGCTGTTGGCGACGGTTGCCGCGATGTTGTTGCCGCCGTCACGTGCGTTTACCCAATCTAATAACAACAGTTCTAGCACTACCACCAATAACGAATCAGGGGTTGTAGTGGACGCCGAAGGTGTGTTGCGCACCAAGATCTTTCAAGATCCCGGCGGGCAACTCACCCGAGAACGCATTGCCGCCGCCAAAACCGCGCTCGACCCAAAGGTGAGTACATACAGCAAGCTGCGGAAAATATCGCTCAATCGGTTGGAAGCGGCCATACTCCAACATCAAGGCGTGCTTACCGAAGAGATGCGCTCTTTGGCTGGTCTGCAACGAATCCGTTACGTCTTTTACTACCCTGAAAGCAAAGATGTCGTAATCGCCGGGGAGGCCGAAGGGTGGATCACCAATGTTTCCGGGCGCGTGGTGGGCATGACCACGGGCCGGCCGGTGGTGCAATTGCAGGACCTTGTCGTGGGCCTGCGGTCGTTTCCGCCCACAGGAAGAAGCACCTCGCTGATCGGCTGTTCCATCGATCCCACGCCCGAAGGCCTTGCCGCCATGCAGCAATTCCTCCGCTCGACCGGTTCGGTAATCAAGCCCGAGCAAACGCAATTCATTATCCAAGGACTGCGTACCAGCTTGGGAATGCACAACATCAGCGTCAACGGCGTTTCGCCCAAGACCCACTTTGCCCAGGTGATGGTCGAAGCCGATTATCGCATGAAACTGATCGGCATCGGTTTGGAAAAACCGCCGGTTAAACTGGTTAGTTACGTGGATCGGGCCAGCGCGAGCGACGTCAGCCGCAATGCCTTGCAGCGCTGGTTCTTCACGCCCGACTATCAATGCGTCCGGGTGAGCGAAGACAACCTGGCCATGGAACTTGTCGGCGACGGCGTGAAACTCGTGGGCGAAAACGAACTGATTTCTTCCGGCGGACAACGGCAGGTCGGCGGCGGCGTAAACAAGGCCAGCCAGGCCTTTGTCACCGGTTTCACCAAGATATATCCGGAACTGGCCAATCGGTCGCCCGTTTACGCCGATCTCAGAAACCTTATCGACATCGCCATTGCCGCGGCCTTCATCCAACAGCAGGATTATTACGCCAAGGCCGGTTGGAAAATGGAGTTCCTCGGCGACGAAAACGCTTTTCCCATCGAAACATACGACATTCCCAAGACGGTGGAAAGCACGGTTAACGCCCTTATAAAAGGCGGCCGCCTGCTGACGCCCATCGGTGGCGGCGTGGAAATCCAACCCCAAAAGGCCCTGGAATCGGATAAACTCCTGGCCGACGAGAAGGGCAAAGTCGCCAAAATTCGCCAGGAAACCAATATCAATCTGGCCCCCGGTCAGTGGTGGTGGGATTAAGAGCTTATCCGAAAACGTCATAGTTGGGGTGGGAATTGTACACCCGACCCTGCAAAACTCCGCATTTAAGGGTGGCAGTACAACTGCCATTCCAACAAAAGCTCGTTTGGAGATAGGCTCTAAGTCTTATTGATATTCGGCCAACTATCCAATAAAATAAGTCGATATGAAAAGGGGAAATGGA
>JBEKFZ010000174.1:0-3530 GCA_050013075.1 Thermoguttaceae bacterium
ATTACGAAGAACTGACCGAGAGCAGTGAAGCGATGATCCTCGTGTGCATGATTCACCGTATGTTGCGCCATCTCAAGCCGGCCGAACTGGCTGCTGGATGGGAAATGTGACTTTCCAAACACGTTCTAAGGCCAAAGGATGGTACGTTATAATCAACCCAGTCAATCCTGCGCTCCTGGCCCGGGCAGTGAATAGGATTCGGCCCGTGGGTAAAGACCCGACTACAGCGGACGCCGATATTTTGCACCGGCGTTGGTTGCCGATTGATTTTGACGCGGTGCGCCCGAAGGGCATATCTGCCAGTGACGAGGAACACAACGCGGCGTTGGAGTTGGCGCTCAAGGTCCGCGATACTCTAACGGCAGCAGGCTGGCCCGAGCCGATCTATGCGGATTCTGGCAATGGTGCGCACTTGCTTTATCGCGTCGATCTTCCTGCCGATGACGGCGGATTTATTGAACGTTGCCTAAAGGCCCTTGCTACGCGATTCGATACCGAGAGTGTGACGGTCGATACTTCGGTCCATAATCCGGCACGAATTTGGAAACTTTATGGCACGCTATCATGCAAAGGCGACAACACACCCGACCGGCCGCATAGGATGGCGCATTTACTTGCCGTGCCAACAAATATAGAGACTGTGCCCGAGCATCTTTTAGAATCGCTTGCCGATTCTGCGCCCGGTGCCGTGCCGCAATCAGAGCCGCCAAACTATAACGGTCAATTCAACCTCGATAAGTGGATTGCCGAGCACGGGCTTAATCTGCGCGGACCGGAACCGTGGCAAGGCGGAAGACGCTGGGTTTTTGAAACATGCCCGTGGGACGCGACGCACACAAATAAAAGCGCATTCATTGTTCAAGGCCAAGACGGCAAAATCGGCGCTGGGTGTCACCACAACGGTTGCAGTGGAAAAGACTGGCACGCACTCCGCGATATTGCAGAGCCGGGATGGTGTGATAAAAGAAAAAATAGAAAACCACAAGGAGCCGCAACTGCTGAGGATGAATCACCGTTTGAGTTTCGTCGCATAAGTTGTGCGGAGTTGGACGCGACGGATTACCAATTGGAATACTTAATCGACGGTACACTGGTTGCCGAGCAGCCTTGCATTTTGGCAGGCGGTAAAAAATGTCTGAAAACGTCCCTCTTGATTGATCTTGGAATTAGCCTTGCCGTGGGTGGACATTTTCTTGGCAAGTTGAAAGTCAATCGCGCTTGCCGTGTGGGAATAATGAGCGGCGAAAGCGGACTTGCCACGATCCAAGAAACGGCACGCCGCATTGCAGCGGCAGCGGGGTATCGACTAGGCGATATAAGCAACCTTGTTTTCAGTGACGAATTGCCGCGCTTCGACAGCATGATCCACCGCGATGCTTTGCGAAGATTCTGCGAAGACGATGAATTGGAGGCAGTCGCTTTCGACCCGACTTACTTTTGTTTGCCTGATATCGATCACGCCAATTTATTCCAGGTGGGAGAGCAATTAAGAGGCGTGGCACAAGTATGCCAAGAGTGCGGCGTGATGATGATTCTCTCTCACCACACCCGCAAAACCAAAATCGATCCCTTCAGTCCGCCGGAGTTAGAAGACATTAGTTGGGCCGGGTTCCAAGAGTTTGCCCGCCAATGGTTGCTTGTAGGCCGGCGGGAACTTTACCAGCCCGGCAGCGGCGAGCATCGGCTGTGGTTATCGGCAGGTGGATCGGCCGGTCACTCGGCACTATGGGCGGTCGATGTCAATGAAGGAACGCGCGCGACACCTGGCGGGCGGTTTTGGGATGTAAACTTGTTGCCAGCGAACGAGGCCCGGCAACAAGTCGAAATCCACAAGGAAGCCGACAAACAATCGGCACGGCAAGAGCGACTTGAACACGATAAGCAAACCGTATGCAACGCTATGGCAAAGTACCCTACCGGCGAAACCAAAACAGTGATACGCGATGGATCGGGTTTGCATAGTAGTCGTTTCAATCCAGCCTTTGGCGAACTGTTGGCAGAGGCAATTGTGGTGCCTTGTACCATCATTAAAGGCAATCGCAAGACGCCCATAGATGCGTACAAACTCAAAGAAAGTAATACCCCATGAGTAGGTGCCGGGATAGTCGGGATAATGCAGTCGGGATACACCCGCCCACACGTAACCACCACCAGTCGGGATATATCCCTATAAGGGATATCCCGTGTGGTAGTGGTGGTCCTGGTATTATCCGCAAGGGAAGTTTATCCCGAGTGGTCCGCGAAAAGGGGAGTTGGCTGGATTCGATACCAGCGGCGTTTGTCCTGCCTGACACCCTGGCAGCAATCGAGAGCGGCTGGCCAGTTCAGCAACGGTTGTTCGATACCCAGGGCAACGGCTTGGAAGAGTTGCGACAAAAACTAAAACAGTCCTAACCAAACATGAAAGGAAAATGAACCATGTCAGAAACAAAAAAACTGAAAGAACAAAAAGCGGAATTGATAAAGCAATTTTCCGCCTTGCAGAAAAAAACTACCAGACAACGTTTATTGCTGGAAAAGCGACTAAGTGAGCACCTTAGAACCATGATTGGCAAAGAAGTAGGCGTGGGATTAGTAGGTACACTAACAGGAATACAAGATGGCATGGCGCATATTGACGAAATTACTTGGGTTCCGGTCGGCGCGGTCAAGCCATTTGCTACCGTCACAAAAGATAAAGATGAAGATATTCCTTTTTAGGTGAAGCATGATTGACATACAACTACATTTCCAAAGTGTCGGCACCCAACGCCGTAAGATGCCAATAGTGCCAAGACAAGGCGAGTACCTAACGCATGGCGGCAAGGTGTGACGTTGTGATAGCGTGGTGTGGACTGAGGCGTCCGCAACGTGGGGCCACGGCCCGGATTCGACGTGTATGTCCTGGGCGTGGCCGCCGATCTACAGGATGCACTTGAGCAGGTATGGGCGGCATGGAGTTTAAAAGATGAATGAGATAGCGAATGACGAATCTGGCAAACCCAACGATGTCGGCACCGCGGCACGATGCCTATGGCCTATGACGCCGGAGGTGCCGCCTGGTTGACGTTGAATTCCACTATGGAAGCCACCATCATCGCGGCGAAAATCGCGTAAAAGGCCCTTGAAACCACGATCATCAAGGCAACGGAAGCCGCCGAACTACAGGGGGCGCGGTCGAATTAGGCGCCTAGCTTCGCGTGTAATGCGCACGGGCCAGTTTGGTGTTATACCCTTATCCCCTTGATAAATGCACGTCCAGAGAGGCAAAAGCCACCTCCGATGAAAAATAGGTCAAATGACCCCAAAACCCTGCCCCACGAAAAACCATGCTTAGATAGGGCTGATTCTGGCGCCAAAAGGGATGTTTGCCGATCACCTCGGCCTGCCAGCGGGAGGATTGCATCTTGGATATGCCAATGTCCGATAGGGTGGGGGGTGCGTTTGGTAATAGTTCCCGTTTGGAACCTTTACTACCACCGCCTTTGCTGTGTTGTGGACCTCGTTTTGGGTTCCCTTTCCATATCTCGCCAAGTTTGCGCTCAGCCATC
>JBEKFZ010000175.1:0-3478 GCA_050013075.1 Thermoguttaceae bacterium
TGGGCTCTCTCCTTGACGTCGGTTTGGTTGACACAAACCATTGTCGGGAAGAGCCTTGCGTTCACAAATATCAATTTTTAACGGCTATCTGCCAAACTTGGAACTACTGAGTTTAGCAAAAAGGATGAAATTGACCCGGGTAATACTGAAACCCCATAAAGCGCGGCCTTTTTATGCGCGGCATCCGTGGGTGCTCGATTCGGCCATTGAACGTATCGAAGGCGACGCCATCGACGGCGGCGTTGTTGATTTGATATCGGAAAAAGGCAAGTTTGTCGCCCGGGGTTTACTGAACAGCCAGAGCCGCATCCGCGTGCGGCTTTACACCTGGGACGCCGCCGAATCGCTGGACGATTCTTTCTGGCGCAGGCAACTGGAAAAGGCCGTGCAATTCCGCCGGCAACTGGGTTATGACGATCCCCGCGGAGCGGCTCGATTGGTTTTCAGCGAAGGCGACGGCTTAAGCGGCCTGATCGTCGATCGCTATGCCGACTATCTTGCGGTGCAGGCGAATGCTCTGGCAATGGGCGTTCGGCTGCCACTAATTGTTTCCAGCCTTGTTGAGCTTTGCGGCGCACGCGGGGTGGTGCTGCGGACCGAACGTGGAATCAACCGGGCTGAAGGTCTTGAACTCCGGGACGGGCATTATTGCGGCCAGACGCCGGACGGCCCGCTGGAAATCGTGGAAAATGGCCTGCGTTACTCCGTCGATCCGGCCGAAGGGCAAAAAACGGGTTTTTATCTGGATCAGCGTGAAAACCGGAAAATCGCGGCCGGATATCTGCGCGAACGCCGGGTTTTAGACATGTTCTGCTATAGCGGCGGATTCAGCCTTGCCGCGTCCGTCCTCGGCGGCGCAAAGGAGATTGTTGCCGTTGATTCAAGCGCCAAAGCCTTGGCCCTGGCCGAGGCCAACGCCCAACTCAACCGCGCAACAAACATCCGCTTCCAATGCGGCGATGGATTTGAAACCCTGGAATCATTGGCCGCGGCGGGTGAACGCTTTGACGCTGTAATCCTTGATCCGCCCAAATTCGCACGCAGTCGCCGGGCCGTTCAAGAGGCTTTACAGGCATATCACTGGTTGAACCGGTTGGCCCTGGCCGTGCTGGAGCCGGGCGGGATCCTGGTAACTTGCAGTTGTTCGGGCCTTGTCACCCGGGAGGATTTTCTTTACATGCTTGTGGGCATGGCCCGGCAAACCCGTCGTGATATTCAAATCCTTGATACCCGCGGGGCTTCGCCCGATCATCCTGTTATGTGCTCTTGCCCGGAAAGTGAATATCTCAAATGCTTCATCTGCCGGGTGCTTTGAGATTGTGAAAAAAATGGCGACTGGCTCCGAGTCGCATGTGAATTTTCATGATAAATGGGTATCAAGTGAGGCGCCTGTCCCCATGTTTTTCATGGGGAAGTCAAGCAACTTGCATTAAAGTTTTATCGAATATGCGGCCGATACGGCCCCTGCCATGGCCAATTAAGGTCCATTGTTGTAAATTGGGTATTTTGTGAAGTATGGTTCAGTTGGGTGGATTAAAATTACGGGTAGTTTGGGCAGGATAGCACGGCAATTCTAATCTCCTTGTTTAATAAATAAAAAAACCGCCTGCACGGAGCCGGCATCATGAACACTTCCGATGTCCACAAGGCCGCCATTCTGCTGATAAGCATGCCGGACAATCTGGCCGCTCAGTTGTTGGCCAAATTAGAGCCGAAACAGGTAGAAGCCGTTTCCATTGAAATCGCCAAGCTCAGCGTTATAAGCGGCGAAGAACAGGAGCAGACAATACAGGAGTTTGGAAATGCCAATCCGAACGCCCTTTCCGGTCGCGCCGGCGGATTGGAGGTGGCCAAGAACCTTGTCGAGCAGGCCTTGGGCAAAGGGGCCAGTACCACGCTGGACAACGTTCGTCAATCAATCGAGGCCCTGCCGTTTGGTTTTTTGCAGAAGGTAAATAGTCAGAACCTGCTTACATTTATCATCGACGAACATCCGCAGACCATCGCCTTGATCCTCTCGCACGTCCCCCCTTCGCAGGCTGCGGACATACTCAGCGGCCTGCCGGCGGAACGGCAATTGCCGGTGATTCGCCGGGTGGCCACGATGGGCCAAACCAGTCCGGAAATCATTAAAGAAGTGGAAAAAGGACTGGAAAACCGCATGTCCAGTATGATGAACCAGCAGTTCGAAAACGCCGGCGGCGTATCCACCGTGGCGGAAATTCTCAACGTGATCGATCGTGCGACTGAGCGGAGCCTGCTGGAAAATCTTGCCCAGGAAGACGCCGAATTGGTCGATGAAATCCGCCGCTTGATGTTCGTATTCGAGGATATCGCCAAACTAAGCGACCGCGACATGCAATCGCTGCTGAAAAACGTGGAAAGCTCGCAATGGGCAATGGCCCTGAAAGGAGCCAGCGATGAGCTTAAGGACAAGATTTTCAAAAACATGTCCAAGCGGGCGGCCGATTTGCTCAAAGAGGAAATGGATTATTTGGGTCCGGTGCGGCTGTCGGACGTGGAGCAAATGCAGCAACAAATCGTGGATGTTGTCCGGCGGCTCGAAGATCTAGGCGAAATCACTACTCACGCCGCCGAGGAAGCAGTGCAGTTTATTCAATAAAGAGGTCGGGGATCCAGGCAGAGTCGAATGTGGATTGTGTATGAATAATCAGCGTCCATTGCCTTCCAGTCCCGAGTTAATGTCGCCCGGCGATACGGGGCTTTTGGTTGTTGACGTGCAAGAAAAACTGCTTGCCGCGATTCCGGCCGGCCGGCGGATTGTATGGAACATAAGGCGGCTGATCGACGGGGCGAAAATCCTTGGCTTGCCCGTGGCGGCCACGCAACAGTATCCCCAAGGCCTTGGCGCAACCGCGCCGGAACTGGCCGAGCGATTCAGCGTCATCCCTTCCAAGTTGACGTTCAGTTGCGGCGGTTGTCCGGAAATATTTGATGATTTTCGAACCCGCGGCGTACGGAAAATTCTTATTACGGGCATCGAGGCGCACGTCTGTGTCCAGCAGACTGCGCTTGATCTTCTATCCGACGGGTGGAGCGTATTCGTGGCAGTGGATGCGGTCGGCTCGCGATTCGAAATCGACTATCGAACCGCTATAGAGCGGATGGATTCCGCAGGCGCAACCCTGACCACCGCTGAAGCCGCGCTTTTCGAGTGGTGTCGAGTCGCGGGCACGCCGGAATTCAAGCTGATCAGCCGGCTTGCGCAAGAGCCTGCGCCTGAATAGTTGGCCCGATGTCCGATATTAGGGGGAATAGATTCCGCCGCCGCCCCCGCCGCCGCGTTGACCACTGCCGCCCCCACCGCCGCCGCGTTGACCGCCGCTGCCGCCCCCACTTCCGCCCCCGCCGCCGCGACCACCGCCGAAATTGCCTCCACCGAAATTACCGCCGCCGAAATTACCGCCGCCGAAATTGCCGCCACCGCCGCCAAAATTACCGCCGCCGCGCTGACCCC
>JBEKFZ010000176.1:0-3398 GCA_050013075.1 Thermoguttaceae bacterium
CACTTACATGAAAGAAGCTATTTGCCCCAGTTATTCTCCGCCGTCCGATAAGGAACCATGGTTGTCTTACCGAGTTAATGTGGGCCGAATGCTGGGAAATACCCTGCAAAATGTCACGCCGTCAGCCGCTCCATATATTCCCGCCGAAGGCGTATTCACCGATCAATGTCAAGATAATCGTGTTGTAAGTCCTACTACTAAGCCGGAGCAAATTGTGCGTGTCAATTTGGATACCATTGGTTCCAAAGACGGCACGTCATGCACCCTCATGCTTGCCGAAAACTCGGCTTCAGTGCCTCCGATAAATTCCTATGCTTTTGACGGAAAATGGGCGCCCATTCTTGAGTTGCCGGCAACTTATGATGGAGTCCCCTTAGCCACGATTAATACCGGCACCTATTATCAAAGTGCTCATAATGCAACTCTGCTGGGTTTCAATTGGGCCGGCATGGACCCGAGCAAACCTAATAGCTCCACAGCCTTACAGACACCGGCTACAAAGATCTACTCCAACCATCCCGGCGGCGTTGTGGTGAGTTTTTGCGACTCACATCAGTCTTTCCTGCACACCGATATTGAACCGGTGATTTATATGCAATTGATGTGCCCGTTCGACCGCGGGGTATATATTTCGTCTACCGACTTTGGCATCAAAGACCCGGCAAATCTTACCAATCCGGTTCTTCCCTTGGATGAAAGCAGGTTTTGATCGCGCAGCGATTATTTAACTTCTCGTAAATAAATAAGCCCTCAAACTCCTTTCCGTGAGTTGAGGGCTTTTTTTACCTGAGTTTTGCTTTTAACGAATCTGTCTCTTGCCCCGGAGGGGCTTAGTCGTGTAGCCAGGGACGTGAGTCCCTGGTAAAGGTCACAACTGCGGATCAAGCCCTGAAAGGGCGGCATTGATAGACATTTTCCACTTCAATGTCGCCCTTTCAGGGCTTTTGTATTTGCGTATCCTATCTCCCGGCGGCTAACGCCGCCGGCTATACGACTAAGCCCCTCCGGGGCAAAATATCACCACTTTATCAAAAACTCAGGTTTTTAACTTTTTTTGCCCCACCGTTGGGTAAAAATCCCAACAACTATCTAAATCGGTGCAAAGTAAATGTTAAACTTTGCCGATTATTCCGGCAGTGCGGATTAAGCGGAGTTTGATATCCGTGCGCATAGATTCGGCATTTTACCCAGTTTTACTAGACAGGCAAACAGGAGGCCAGACATTCCTGTCTGGCGGGAAAAAGACAGACAAGAATGTGTGTACTGTCCAAGACAGACAAGAATGTCTGTCCTCCTGTTCAAAATGGTTTGCGTATAATTTTCGCCTTTTCCCATGAATAATTCCGTATTCCACTTTCCGCTTTCCGCCGTGGGACGATTTTTAAAATCGTCCTGCCTGACGGCATTGCTACTGGCGGCCGTGGCGGTGGCGGGATTTGCCGGGTGCCGGCCGTTCGACCATTACGGACAGACGTTGCAAGCCCCGGTTTGCCCTGACATGGAGCCGCCGCGGGAGAAGTCCATGGTGTCGCTGCCCGCCTATCGCGTGGAGCCGCCGGACATTTTGCAGGTCGAAATGTTGAAGATGGTGCCCTTGCCGCCGTACCGCATCGAGGTTTACGACGTATTGAAGATCAGCGCGGTGGGCACGATACCCGACCAGCCGATCAACGATTTCTTCCTTGTGGAAGGCGAAGGCACGGTGAATTTAGGACCGGCCTACGGCACGATCCGCATCGGGGGCATGACCATCGAAGAGGCCACCAAGGCCATTACCGAGCAATTGCAGCAGATCTTGCGTCAGCCCGAGGTGTCGGTGCAGTTGATGCGCACGGCCGGCACGCAGCCGGTCTCCGGCCAGTATCTGGTGGGTCCGGACGGGACGATCAACCTGCGGACGTACGGCGTGGTGCACGTATCGGGCAAGACGGTCACGGAGATCAAGTTGGCCTTGCAAAAGCATCTTACGCAGTTTTTCGATTCGCCGGAGGTGTCGGTTGACGTGCTGGGCTACAACAGCAAGGTGTTTTACGTGATCACCGACGGGGCGGGCATGGGCGACAACGTGCGGCGGGTCCCGATAACTGGCAACGAGACGGTGCTCGACGCCCTGGCGGCGGTGGGCGGATTATCGCAGTTTTCCAGCAAGGAAGTGTGGGTCGCCCGGCCCGCGCCCGGGAATTTCGGCTGCGAGCAGATTTTGCCCGTGGATTACGCGGCCATAACCCGCGGCGGATCGGCGGCCACCAACTACCAACTTCTGCCCGGCGACAGGGTGTTTGTAGCCGAGGACAACCTGATATCGTTTAACAACTTCCTGGGCAAGTTGACCGCCCCAGTGGAACGCCTCTTGGGCATAACCTCGCTGGGCAGTTCCACCACCCGCAGCCTGCAAACCATGGGCCGAAACTACAACCACTCTCGTCAAGGCTACTAACCGCGTAAAAATGTGCCTGGAAGTAATTCGTAGGAAAGAAAAAATAACAATTACGGCCACAAGAATGACGGCCTAAATTAAGAGGAAGTTTGTCATGCTGAAACGAATTCCACGGATTAGTTTTGTCGTCCTATTTGTCGTGGGGGTAGCGACGCTTTACTGCACCGATTTTGCCCGAGCATCGACGACATACAAACTACAGTATCCTCAAGGCTATGGATGTTGCTGTATACCCAACACCGGGGAATTCGGTTATTTTCGCACGCAGTGGCGTGAGTGGCCGGGCGAGATTCGCCGCGATAAGACGTTTCCTCGTTCAATAGGCATGGAACCGATTCCAGTGCCCGAGGGCCAGGAAATAATTCCTCCGCCCAAGGCCGTTGTAGCGCCTAAAGTTCCCGGTGAAGCGCAGCCGGGTCCCGGAACTCAAGAAGGCACGGAAAAGCCGTCTGAAGGATTGCCGGGCGAGCAGCCGACTGAGCCTGGAAAGGAGACTCCCGTTTTGCCGCAGTTGGGCACCGAGCCGGGAGGGATAAATCCGACACCGGGTTTGCCGCCCGATTTAGGCCTGCCCGTGCCGCTAATTCCCAAGGGAAAAGAAGACAACACTCCCGCTACGGAATCCAAACCGGAAAGTGAGCCGAAAACCGACTCGGCGGAAAAGGGCAAAACAGATAATCCTGCTCCCGGTCCCAAGCCGGGAGATAAAGGAACTCGGATTAAACCGCTTAATAATTCATTCAAACTTAGCCGCCTTGATCCGGTCAGTCAATCATCCGACGTCGCCCGAGGCGCCGCCTATCATGAACCGCTTGAATCGCCGACAGCCGCCCGCCTTTCTCGCAATATCATATCGCAATCATACCAGAAGCCGAGTGAATCGAACGAAGCTTCGGCCGTGGTGCGAAGCGAATTGGAAATCGACGCATCGACGAATGAATCGCGGCGAGACATGCCGCCC
>JBEKFZ010000177.1:0-3333 GCA_050013075.1 Thermoguttaceae bacterium
GTTCCACGGTCGGGGATTATTTGGAGAACGTCGGCAGGGATTTGCGGATCGAAAATCAGCCCTTACCGGTGCTGGCCGTGCCCACTACGGCCGGCACGGGAGCGGAAGCCACGAAAAACGCCGTCATCTCCTCTTACGATCCGCCTTTCAAGAAAAGTCTTCGCGACGACCGGCTGATGCCTCGAATCGCGCTTATAGATCCGGAGTTGACCGTCAGCCTTCCCGCCGACGTCACCGCGGCCGGGGGCATGGACGCCATTACGCAACTGTTTGAAAGTTACATATCGCGGAGAGCCCGGCCCATCCCGCGGGTTTTGGCCGTCGAGGGTCTGAAATTGGCGATTCCAGCCATTGTCGAGGCGGTGGAAAAACCCGACTCCCGCCAGGCGCGCGAGGCGATGGCCCACGCGGCGCTGCTTTCGGGCATGGCTTTGGCCAATTCCGGCCTGGGATTGGCCCACGGCATTGCCCCGGCGCTGGGAATACACTGCCATCTGCCGCACGGCGTTGCCTGCGCACTGATGCTGCCCGTGGCTCTTAGGATAAACAGCGAAGTATGCGCCGATGAATTGGCTGGGTTGTGCCGCATGCTCTTCGGGCTCGGCCCCGGCACATCTCGGCGCGACGCGGTGGAGGTGTTGATCGGCAAGATTGAAAACCTGTGCGATCGCATCGGCATCTCGCGGCGGCTCTCGCAATTAGGAGTCCGGCGCGCGCAGATTCCCGCCTTGGTGAAAAGCTCCCGCGGCAGCAGCATGAGCGGCAATCCGCGCGAACTATCCGACGAAGAATTGACCGCCGTCCTGGAGGGGATATATTGATCTTCATGCCTATTAATGTTATTTTTAGGTGCAATACAAAACGCGGCCATCGGTCGTGGATATTTGATTTTTTTATCACCCTGTTTTGGAGAAAGTAACATGCGAAAGAACCGTTTTTATTTGTCACTGTTTGTACTGGTCATTTCAGCTTTTTTATTTTCCACGATGGCATCGGCGGTTACGGCCCAGCAGATAACTTTGCCCTCCGATGCGCAGCAAACCGTAACGTTCGCCGTGGCGCCGCAACCGGTGTCGGTCGTTCCCGTTCCCCAGCCTAATAAGTGGATGCAACGTCACGAGTCGATGAATAATCGAGTCAAACAAGGTAACGTCGATTTGCTTGTGATCGGCGATTCCATTACCGAGGGATGGGAAAAAAACGGTAAAGAAGTTTGGAATAAGTATTACAAAGATCGCCATGCGGTTAATCTCGGCATCGGCGGGGATCAAACCCAGCACGTTCTGTGGCGCCTTCAAAACGGCAATATCGACGGTATTTCGCCCAAGCTGGCCATGCTCATGATCGGTACGAACAACGCCAACGCCAAGCATAGTTCCGACGACATAGTCGCCGGCGTCAAAGCGATCGTGGAAAAGCTCCACGAGAAACTGCCGGGGACCAAAGTACTGGTGCTGGGAATATTTCCGCGCGGCGCGGACGACAACGATCCCATACGGCAAACGAACATGAAAGCCAATGAAGGCATTGCCAAGCTGGCCGACAATGAAATGGTTTTCTATCTGGACATTAACGACAAGTTACTCGATTCGGACCGTAAACTTTCAAAAGACATCATGCCCGACCTGCTGCATCCCAACGCCAAGGGCTACAAGATCTGGGCCGAAGCCGTGGAACCGACGATTGCCAAGCTGATGGGCGAGAAATAGGCGTCCCGTTCGGTGAAACCGGGGCGGCAGTGCAACTACCGCCCCAACTTGGTCGATCGTGTGGCCCCCGGTGTATTCATCAGTATTATTGGACCCCCGGTGTATTCATCAGTATAAGCAACCCCCGATGTATTCACCGGGGGCTAAGTGCTGGATGCAATAATTCCGGGACATCATCAATTACTGGATTTTCAGGCGCAGGACGGTGACCGAATTGGCCGGGAAAGTGTAATTAAAATCCTTGGCGGCGTCTTCGATCTGATGGGTGACCGGGGCCACTTTCGCGGGATTTTCCAAGGTGTTTTCGTCGGTGGGCTTTTCCGAGGTGAGGACGATGGCCGTGCCCGAGGGCTGGACTGTATCCGCGCCGGCAATGTGGATGTCGGTTTCCTGTGCGGCTTGGGAGGCGTTCACGACTTTCAGAATCACTTCGTCCCCGGTTTTGTTCAAACCGGCGACCGAGTATAACGTCTGCAAGCTTGGATAATCGATTTCGTTAATCAGCTTGTCGTCGAGGAAGCAACGCACATTGCTTGCGCTGACTTCAATGCGGATATCATACCAATGATCGTTTTCAATCCGACCGAGAACCTCTTTGCCGAGGAGTACGTTTCCTCCGTTGAAGCGGTGGTCAAGGACATGTTTGGTGTTGGCCCAGCCGCCCAGATTCCACAACATCATTTCGTTATCGTCTTGCACGTTGAAAATAACGAAAAATCCTTCGTTGCCGCCGATTTTTCTGGCTTTCGCCGTCAAAGTATAATTGCTCCAAGAAGTATCGCCGGCCGTGGCAAGACAATCATTTTCCGTGGATGTTTGCCGCAATGCGCCATCCTTGACTTCCCACTGGCCGCGGACCAAATTCCATCCATCGCTGCCTTTGGAAAAATCGCTGGTAAAAAGCGTTTGGTCGCCTTTTGTGACTTTAATGTCTTTGTATTCCGCCTGAGTTGCCCACGTGCCCAAACCGATGGCCCCGTGGCTTTCTTCAACAGGCCGAGAGGCGAATTGAATATCGACAGGCAACACTACATCGCCGCGATTTTGGCTGAACATCTGTTGCACGTAGTAAGACGGTATGCCGCAAACCCGGGAAGAATCGAACTGTATCAAGTTGACCGGCCATCGGCGGTCATTTATGTTTACAAAAAGCGGAGCGTATGAGGCCATCACAACCACGTCGGAATTGCGTTCCATGCCGGTCATGAAGGCCGCTTCGCCGACTGCTCCGCGGAGGCTGCCGCGCCCGGTGTTTTTCGTGACGGCATATTCGCCCACGTAGACTTTGGGGCCTTTTCGATCGTAAGAATCATATTTATTGGCGTTTTTCAAAAAGAAATCGGGTGTGTTGTAATAGTGTTCATCGATGATTTCTATCGGCCGGTTCTTTGGTTTGCCTCGCCACAGATCGGCGATCAAGTTCATTTGCGGATATTTTGCCTTTATGGCATCGTAAAACAGGGCGTAGCGTTCGTTATAGGCCGATCCGCCGTTTTCGTTGCCGATCTCCATGTATTTCAGCGAAAACGGGGCGGGATGCCCGGCCTTGGCCCTTAGCGAACCCCATTTGCCGTCGGCCGGGCCGGTGGCGTATTCGATGGCGTCCAAGGCGTCTTGAACGAAT
>JBEKFZ010000178.1:0-3140 GCA_050013075.1 Thermoguttaceae bacterium
TGTGATCCTGGAACAAACAATTACCATCAACTCGGCCACCAAAGCCGACCTGTATGAATTGATTCAACAATTGGAAAATTACCTAAATCTCGCTGTTTGAACAGCGCGAAAACCTGCGAAAGTTCAGTTATATGACATTCAATAAATGCCAAATCCCAAATTATGAACCCTGAACCCTGATTCCTTGCATGGCCGGAACCGAATATCGCCTGGCGTTTGAGCGGCCGATCTACGAGTTGGAGGATCGGCTCTTGAAGCTCGAGACCAAAACCGAGCAGACGCCCGAGGTCCGCGACGAAATCCGCCGTTTGCGCCGCCAGCGCGTGGATCTGATTAAACAGATCTACAATAATTTGAGGCCTTGGGAGAAAGTCGAGGTCGCCCGGCATCCGGATCGGCCCATGACCACCGATTATATCGAGCTGATCTTCGACGAATTCGTGGAACTGCACGGCGATCGGTGTTTTGGCGATGATCGCGCGATCCGCACCGGCTTTGCCAAGCTCGACACCTTCAAAGTGATGATTGCCGGGCATCAAAAGGGCAAGAGCCTTAAGGAGCGCAGTCTGTGCAATTACGGATACGCCCATCCCGAAGGGTACCGCAAGGCGATCGGCAAGATGCGCCTGGCGGCCAAGTTCCACATGCCCATCATCTGCTTCATCGATACCGGCGGGGCATATCCGGGCATCGGGGCCGAAGAACGCGGACAGGCGCAAGTTATCGCCAATTCCATGTTCGAAATGTCCCGGCTGCCGGCCCCCATCATCTGCGTGATTATCGGGGAAGGAGGGTCCGGCGGGGCATTGGGAATCGGCGTGGGCGACCGCGTGGCCATGCTCGAACACGCCTATTATTCGGTAATCAGCCCAGAGGGCTGCGCAGGCATCATTTGGAAAAGCCATGCCTTCAAGGAACAGGCCGCCGAAGCCTTGAAAATGACCGCTAAAGATCTTCTCGGCCTGGGCGTTATCGACCAAATTATTCACGAGCCCCTGGGCGGGGCCCATCGCGATCACCACCTCATGGCCAACCGCCTGAAAATCTACCTCCGCAACACCCTACGCGAATTAGCCGCCGTTCCCCTGGATCAATTAGTGGAGGATAGATACCAAAAGTTCCGCCGCATGGGTATATTTATTGAAGGAAACAACAACACCGCTGCCCAGCCGCCCTGTGAAACTCATGCGGTTAAACCGCCCCATCGCCAAACGGAAACAGCGACCCCTGAAACAAAATAGTCCGGAAATTTTTTCACATTACTTTTTTACCTTACTTTTTTACCGCGGTCATATACCACGAAAGGAAAATGTCCGATGAGCACCAACAATTCCCAACAACCCCCCTCCGGTTCCGGAAAAACTTGCCGCTGCGCAAGCAAAGTGTCCCTAATCGTCTGGATCGCGGTTTTGCTAGTTATCGCCGTCGTTTTATATGTATGTTTTACAGAAAGCGGTCAAGTGATGATGGGGAACATAGCCAACCAAGGACCTATTAACTGGCTCTTTGGCGAAGGCAACGTACAAGCCGAGAATGAAGCCGCCGCGGAATTGGAGAAATGCGGGGTCATTGTTATTAAAGAGCACGACAAAGGAGTTACCTCCATAGACTTCAGCAACTACCAAAAACCCACCGACGAGGCCTTAAAACTAATTACCAAACTCCGCCGCTTAACGTCAGTGAACTTTTCAAATGCCGAAATCAACGACGATCAACTTGCTTATCTTGCCAAAATGAATCATTTGAGTAACGTGTTGATAAGCGGAACTCCGATCACCGATGCCGGCTTAGTCTATCTGGTCGACTCGCCTGTCATCCAAACCCTGCACGCAAGTCACACCAAAATTACCGATAAAGGAATGGAGCAGATAGCTAAACTTCCTATGCTGACCATATTGAACATTTCTTACACCAATATAAACGATCAGGGGATAAAGCAAATTGCAAAGTTGCCGGAACTCAATTGGCTGCTGATTCAGGGCACTAACATTACCGATGCCGGAATGGCCGAACTGGCTTCCTTACCCGAGTTAAAACGCCTCTCAATCAGCAAGGAAATGAAAATTTCCAAGGAAGGCATTCAAAAGCTCTTAAAAGTCTTTCCCAAACTGCAAGTGGATAAAAGCGATCCGGAATCGCCCGCTGCAAAACCGCCATCCGACGTTCCGCCCGCCGCCGGAACCGAAAAATAGAAATCTGTTCGAGATTCATCATATTGCTAACAAACCGCTTGCGGTTTAGCGATGCTCCTACACAAAACCACTTTCCTGACGGGCGACGGTGCAACTATCGCCCAAACAAGGTTTTATGCCCTCCCTCCAACGTCCGATAATGTTTCTTATGTTCGGTCGGAAAGATTGTTTTCCCCGGGAATAAAGGGGATTTTCACCAACCCAAAACATTTATCCTATAAAATATTCATGCGAATTTGAAGCGGAAAAAAACTTGCCGCCGTGGAATGTGAACCGCGGGCAAAAGCCTAGTGCCCGCGCGATCCTTCGCCTACGCTCGGGATGGCGCCTTGGAATTTCAGATAGGCTTTATTTTCCCCACCGGATGGGCGTCGAATTCCGGCCTATTCCTGACCGCCCCCCCTGCTCTGTTGAGGGGTTTGAGAGTCATCGGTCTCCTGGGCCTGGCGTCCGGGGTCTTCCAACTTTTTGTCGGTCTGGCTGCCAAGTTCTTCCAATTTTTGACCTGCCTGTTGTAGTTTCTCTTCCACCATCCGGCTGCTGTTTTGCAAATCTTCCTGCCCGATGTTTTTATTCTCCGGCTCCGCCGCCGGCGCGGAAGGCACGAGTTTCTGATCCAGTTCGTCGATGTATTTGCCTATTACAGCGCGGACGTCCTCCGGCAAAATAGGGTTGGCATTCCGCGTTAGGCGCGCAATGGCGTCGCCGGAATACGATTTTAATACCATTTGCCGAGCCGATTCCGAAAGGGTTACGGCGAAAAATGTAATCACCACGCACAAAAGCACGCCTTTAGCCAATCCGAACATGGCCCCCATCTGCCGATCAAACTCCTTAAGCTTTATCCGGTCCACGATTCCCGAGACCATCCTAAACAGCAACCAAATAGCCAGGGACGTCAATACATACAGTACCAGCATGGCCAAAAAGCGATTCCAAGGTTCCGTT
>JBEKFZ010000179.1:0-3133 GCA_050013075.1 Thermoguttaceae bacterium
GGGGATTGCCGTCAATACCACAATTCACTATGTATACAGATTTAAACATGAATTTCAGAAAGACCGCAAGTATCTACCGACGATGTATCGATGTCATGGAAGCATTGGCCGTGCTATGTACTATACATCAGCAACTATTATCATGGGTTTTTCAATCCTGGCCCTGTCCAACTTCATTCCCAGTGTTTATTTCGGTCTGCTAACCGGCTTGGTGATGTTCATTGCGTTACTTGCCGCTCTTACCCTCTTGCCGCAACTACTGATACTGGTGAAACCTTTTGGCAGGGAGCTTAAGGCCAAGCATGACGAAAAGGAGAAGGGCCAATGAGATATTATTTCCTGATTATGATTTGGCTTATCGCGGCGGCAGGTTGTGCGTCTTCTGCCCGGAACACGCCGAACTTGCCGGAGGCATCACCTGTGGACGTCAATTCATCCGGCGATGCCGCCTTCGACGAATTTGAAACGGATTTGTCCCGGAGGCAGCTGACCATTCCGGACCCGATCGAACCCTGGAACAGGGTAATGTTCGGTGTTAATGACATATTTTATTTTTGGGTCGCAAAACCCGTTGTACAGACATATGAAAAAATAGTACCGCAACCCGTTCGTGTCTGCATTCGTAATTTCTTTGAAAACCTGACTACCCCGGCGCGTTTTGTTAATTGTCTCCTTCAGGGTAAAGGCCCGGAGGCCGACAGGGAATTGCGCCGTTTTGGTATCAACACTACGGCAGGTGTGCTTGGGTTCGGTGACCCGGCATATGACCGATGGGGATTGAAACCTGCCGAGGAGGACCTGGGTCAAACGCTGGCTGTATATGGCCTTGACGACGGATTCTATGTTGTCTGGCCATTGTTTGGCCCATCAACCTTGCGAGATTCCGTCGGCATGGTCGGTGACTCGTTTTTAAATCCGGTCCGATACGTTGAACCCACGGAGGTTTCCATCGGCATATCTGTAGTTGATGCCACTAACAAGGGTTCGTTTCACATCGGGGAGTACGAAGCCTTCAAGGCGGCGTCGGTGGATCCGTATGTGGCGATGCGAGGAGCCTACATTCAATATCGAAAAAAGCAAATCCGAGGTGAAGACCAGCCGATTGACCCGAATAGCGGCAAACCAGAGGTCATGTGGCCGCATGGCGCACTATAAAAAAATTCATCCTATGCTAAGTATTGGGGATAACTTGTTTTTATAAGCAGAGTATTTGATTAAAATTGGTCGACTTTCCTATGGTTCTGCGCTACAATCCCCGCTGAACCATTACAATACGACTATGAGCAATAAGGTCCCACAACCCGTGCTGGTAACAGGGGCCAGTGGCTTCATCGGGCGGCACCTGGTGCGACGGCTGATCGAGCTTGGCAATCGGGTTTCATGCCTGGTGCGAGCCACCTCGTCCATCGACGAACTGCGGTCGGCTGGCGCTCAGTTGGTCACTGGCGATGTGACCGATCCGGCCGTCATCGGAAGGGCACTGGCGGTGTCGCAGGCCGGTATCGTTTTCCATCTGGCCGGGCTGCTGAAGGCATTGCGGACCAACGATTTCCTTCGTGTGAACGCAGGCGGTGTCGAATCCGTCGCTGCCGCCTGCGCTGACCGCACTGACAAGCCGGTGTTAGTAGTGGTGTCCTCGCTGGCCGCAGCGGGGCCTTGTGCTGTTGACCGGCCTCGCGTGGAAAGCGATTTGCTGACACCTGTTTCTAATTACGGTCGTAGCAAGCTCGCCGGAGAACAGGCTGCGGCCAGATATGCCGGAGGGGTGCCCATCAGCATTATACGTCCACCTATCGTCTTTGGCCCTAGTGAACGGGGCATGCTTGAAATGTTCCGGCCAATCGCACGCTGGGGTATCCACGCCGTACCCGGCCGGGATGAGCGACGCTTCTCGCTTATCCATGTGGCCGACTTGGTCGAGGGTCTGCTCCTTGTGGCCGAGAAAGGCGAGCGCTTGCACCCAAACGGCGGTTTGCCGGGGCAAGGCGTCTATTTCATGGCGACGAATGACTATCCGACATATGCCGAACTCGGACAGGCAATGGCCATAGCATTGGGAAAGAAGCGTGCAACTGTAGTACACCTGCCCGGGCCACTGGTAAAACTGGTCGGATTCTGCGGTGACGCGATGGGGCGGATACGGCAGCGTCCCGCCTGGGTAAACAGCGACAAGATGACCGAAGCCTTGGCCGGGTCGTGGATGTGCTCATCCGCCAAGGCACGCACGCAACTGGGTTGGTCCCCTGCGGCCACTTTGGTTGAACGCCTGTACGAAACGGCCCAATGGTATCGCCAGGCAAAATGGCTCTGACCTCGTTTCACCGACATTAAGGGTCACAGCATCATGTCATAAACTGAAGCGGCTGCCCCCACACGTTCAATGTTGACAGATTACTATCGCTAAAGCTTGGCGAGTTCATCGGCAACGGCGTTGACCGTAGCGTGGATTTGTGCCTTGCTGTGGTTGGTCGTGATGAAGAATCGCAGGCGGGCTGCGTGTTCGGGGACGACGGGGTACAGAATTGGTTGCACGTTAATGCCGCGCTGGAACAAAGCTTTTGACAGGCGCAGGCTCTTGGCCGAGCTGCCTATGATTACCGGAATCACGGGTGTACCAGCGGCCAGTCCCGTGTCCAGACCTCTCTGGCCTGCCAGTTTCAAGAACAACGCTGACAAGTCGTGCAACAGTTCCACACGCTGCGGCTGACGCTGCAGTACCATTAGCGATGCCAGGGCCGCCGCCGCGTTGGGTGGGGAAATGCCCACGCTGTAAACAAACCCCGGGGCTGTGTACTTGAGGTATTCGACCAGTTCGGCCGAGCCGGCGATGTATCCGCCGCAACTGGCCAACGACTTAGAGAGCGTGCCCATCCACAGATCAACGTCAGAGCGGGCAACGCCCCAGTGCTCACCGATGCCCCGGCCGGTTGGCCCCATGGTTCCCAGCGAATGCGCCTCATCGACCAGCATCAGCGCTTTGTGCTTCTTCTTAAGTTCCACAAAACGAGGAAGGTCGGGGAAGTCACCGTCCATGCTGTACACGCCCTCGATGGCGATCAGTACGCGGCGATATCGGTGGCGACCTTCGGACAACACCGCATCCATCGCCATCCAGTCGTTATGGGCAAAGGCT
>JBEKFZ010000180.1:0-3102 GCA_050013075.1 Thermoguttaceae bacterium
TTATTGAGCCTCAGGTAATGAATGTCGCATTTTTGCCTCAGAGCCGGGCCGTGTCGGCCCGGAATTACCGGGGCGACACGCCCCGGCTCTGACTTTTCTTGCAACATTCTTTTCCTGAGTATCAATAGCCGCCAGCGGGCACCGTGCGTAGCATGGTCGGCGAGCGAGTAAATTTGTATTTGTGTTTGTCCTTTTTTCATGGAGGTATTCCATGCCAGACGACGAAATCGAAGGCAAAAAGAAAATCATTATCGACGAGGACTGGAAAAGCCGGGTAGAAGCCGAAAAAGAAGCGGATCGCCTTAAGCAAGAGCAGCGTCAAGCCCGCCAACAGCCGGAATCCGAGGAAACCTTGCCTGCGCCCACGCTTTCGTTTCTGGCCGGCACGCTGTATTTGCAGGGGGCCGTCGCGTTGGGCCTGTTATCCGATCCGAATTCCGACAAGCAACCCGCCGTGCGGATAAATCAAGCCCGACACGCCATCGAATTATTGTCCATGCTGCAACAAAAAACCGAAGGTAACCGCACACCGGAAGAAACCGAAGAGATCGAAGGCATGCTCCACCAGCTCAGGCTGGCGTTTGTTACGGTAACGCAGAACGCAGAACTTGGAACGCAGAACTCAGAACGCGGAAGAAGAAACGCGGAACGCGGAACTTAGAAACTGCGCGGGAATAACTTGGTTATATCTGTGGTGCAGGCGAGACGCCTGCACCACAAGCACAAATTACTCAATTTTTTTCACGGCGCCTTAAAGAAGTTTCTTATTTCTGCGTTCTGAATTCTGCGTTCTGTGTTTTAAAAATTTCCATGCCCGGTCCGGGGATGTAAAGGGCGGGCGCATCGTGCGCCCTGGAAAACCCCTCCCTGGTGACCTGCTGCTTCAACCGGCGTGACGGAACCGGGTTATTATTTTCGGGAATCCTCCGGACCGGGCATGGGATAGTTCCTTTGGTTAATTTTCTTGTTCCCAGGCTCTGCCCGGGAACGGTTATTTGTCCTATTTGGAAAGTTGGTCGAATAATCTCCGGAATTTCGGCATCTTGGTTTCCAGATATTTGATCCAAGCGGCGGGCTGCCAGATTTCTATGCACACTGCCGCACCCAAAATAAGCGCTTCTCCGTTTGGTTCCACGCCGAGGAACTCGCGAAAGCCCTCGGGTATGAGCAGCCGTCCTCGCCCGGCCAACTGCACTGTCCGATGCCGGGTGGAAAGCAGGCGGCCGAGCAACTGCACTTGGGCGATTTTCTCTTGAAGTCTTCCGGCACGCATTTTTTGTTTGACCAATTCCATGCCCTCGTCCAGCCGGGCTTGCCAGAGCGGGGCGCTCCACAGGCTCAAACATCCGGGCCGTTCCTTGGCCAGGATGCAGTCGGTCGATTCGGCTGAGAGCAGGTCGGCGAACTCGCTGGGAATCGAGACCCGCCAGCGCTCGTCCAGCGTTCGCGGGTGCTCGCCTAGCAGGAAGTCCTCGACTGCGGGCATGTTTTATCCGCGCGTTATTTCGCTACAAAGCGGTTAAATTTTAATTGGGAAATAAAACCATCTATTATTAACATATTCTGCAATAAATGGGTAATTATCCCACATAATCAATGAATGGAATTTATCATTCTTTGTGGCTTTGACAAGTACCCGGATGGAAATATTTTCAAAATAATCCAAAATGCCCCGATAGAGGTGGACATAAAATAAAGCCCGCAAGAACGGCATTTTCCGGCTGGAATCGTGTACCGATTTACACGTCCGGATTATCGGCGGGGAGCGGATCTTTGTTTTTTTCCCATTCCAGTAACAACACCACGCCGGCCGTAAGACCGCCCGCCAGATAGCCAAACAGCGCGCCAACGGGAACGGTAAATAACATGAAAAAAACCGTTATTACAAGGCGGTCAAAAATGTTGCTATAAACGTTGATAAGATTAGAGAATAGATTGACGACGCCAATTTCAAGCGGCAGCAATGCTGCGCCGGTCCAAATCGATGCCGCCCGGGGATATTTGCCTCCAAATAGTATCATTTGTCCCAAGGTGACGCCAAACACAAGCACTCCAAATATGCCATAATAAACCGGCGATGCACCGAACCATCGCAAGGTCGAAAAGAGCACGGCAAACAACGTGACCATCATCATCAAAACGGCCATGCTGAATTTGCGCGGCATGCCCACGGCCGGCTTTTTATCCCAGGACGCGCCCCATGGCGCTGGATGTGGCGTTGAATTTTTTTCGCCGGATGACGGAGGCAGAAGAATGGCGTCAATGGCGATCTCCGGGCGTTGGGCCGTTTTCGACGCCAATGCCTGAAGCACCGCGTTTTTCAGACGTTCATAATCCAGGCCGTATCCGGCGAGAATCAGCGACCAGGAAGTATCGGCGCCGGCGATCAGGGCCAGCAAAAGATGCTCCGCGCCTAAAAATGAATGGCCGAGGCCGCGAGATTGTTCTTCCGCCCGGCGCAGCCACCGATCAATTAAATCGTGCAACAGATATCCCGCCTTCGGGTCATCCGGATTTGTCACGGCGGATGGGTTGTTTTCCGCGGATTTCCGTAATTTTTCCTGTTCGATCAATTGGTCCAAGACCCGGGTGAAAGACCAAAGGCCAATGTTCATGTCTTCCAACAAGGTCAGCGGAAAGCGACGTTCCCAGCGGATAAGCGTCCACAACAACAGCAAGCCCGCGGTCGATTCGTCCAAAACCATCGGCGCGCGGGCGGCCCAGCGCGCGGGCATTTGTTCAATAATTTCGATCAGAGTGCGGACGCAGCGCCGGGTGTAAAGCTCTTGTCGGTCGAACATGGCGCACCTTCCGCACTTTTTGCAAGGAAGCAATCTTTTTTTCGCAAAGTTAAAACCGCGACACCTTACAAGCAATTATCCACCGAACAGCCATCATTTATTCCAAGGGATGTTTTGGCGGGACTAGCGGCAGCCTTGAACCGTTGGGAATCATCGAGAGCAGACCGCAAATAATACTTATCCCTTGCAAGATCGGACTTATCGCATACATGGTGTAGAAAATGAATGCTTCCGGCATTATACCGGATGACCGGAAAGACGTTGCACTACCGCCCATGAAACCCAACAACACGTTCATTAC
>JBEKFZ010000181.1:0-2895 GCA_050013075.1 Thermoguttaceae bacterium
GGCCTGGTCGATGCCAGCGGCGGCGTGCAACTGAGCGGCAGTTCCTCGGTTACCGGCGAGGTGTATCTCAACGGCGGCACTCTTTACACCACAATAGTGGACGACGGCGGCGGCACCTCCAAATTTCATTTTAACGGCGGAACGTTGAAGGCGAAAAACGCCACGACCACATTTATGCAAGGCCTGGACACGGTCGACGTGCTATCGGGCGGAGCGGTGATCGATACCAACGGCTATAACGTCACCATTGCCCAGGCGCTTTTGGCCGGACCGAGTTCCGGCGGGTTGACGAAAAACGGGTCGGGCATTCTTACCCTGACGGGCACTCTCACCTACAGCGGCGAAACTGTTATTAACGCCGGAGGATTGCAATTGAATACCGGAACCACGACGTTGGCGGCTATTAGCGGGGCTGGTGAATTGATCGTGGGCGGCGCATCGACCTCCACCCAACTTACCGCCACGAGTATTTCCGTCGGTACGCTGTCCATTGGGACGAATTCCACCGGGTCAACTAGCGGCATTAGCGGCGATTCGCTTAGCGATCTTGATACCACGATGGCGGTTCCGGAACCCGGCGTCTGTGTCTTGCTTCTTATCGCCGCCGCGGCGGTTTGCTTAAAAAGACGCTAGGCCGGAGGTTAGAACGCGAAACCGCAAGCGGTTTAAGGGAGCATGCGAAACCGCAAGCGGTTTAAGGTAATACGTGTTTTTTCATTCTGATTTGCCCTAACATACGCAAATTTGATGAATTATTGATAAGACCGTAGTATAATGAGTTTGTTTTCGCCGAGGCATCGTTTCGTAACGTCCAGATCCATTTAGAAAAAACCGGGTTTATCATGCATTGCACATCTTCCGCCGCTTGGCCTTGTGACAAATTATTTGTAACCGGAACGTTCGTGCTTGTACTGTTTGGTTTGGCATTTTCATGTGGAACTGCCGCTGCCGAGGAGACCGTTTATTTATTCTCTTATTTCAAGGAAACCAACGGCGTAGACGGGCTGCACCTGGCTTATTCGCTCGACGGCCTGAGCTATCATGCCGTTAATGGCGACGCGGGGCTCGTGATAGATACCCAAACCACTCCGTTCATGCGCGATCCAAGCATAATCTACGGAGCCGACGGCCTGTTTCACTTGACCTACACTACCGCCTGGTCCGGCACTTCGTTCGGCTACATGGATTCAAGCAACCTACTCAGTTGGAACCACAAAAAAACGGTCAACATAATGTCTTCCGTTTCCGGCACCGAGGAGGTCTGGGCGCCGGAAAGTTTTTACGACTCCGCCAGCGGCAAATACATTGTTTATTGGTCTTCGGCGACAAGTTCGGGAGGCGCGAAAAAAATTTATTACTCCACCACGACCGATTATAGCACTTTCAGCACTCCGGCCGTGTTGTATGATCCCGGCTTTACCACGATCGATGCGACGATGGTAAAAGACGAATCCAATTATGTGCTGTTCTGCAAGGACGAACGGGACGGATATAAGTACGTGTACAAGACGACTGCCACCTCAGCCCTTGGGTCGTATTCCACGTCTTCTTTGCAGCGCGTTACCGGCAGCAGTTACTCCGCCGAAGGCCCCACGGCAATCCAGCTCAGTAATGGCACCTGGTTGGTTTACAACGACCATTACGGCAGCGGCGTAATGGGAGCGGTGGCCTCGACCGACGACATGGCGACCTGGACCGAATACACCACCGATGTTTCGTTCCCTTCTGGCGCCAGGCACGGCACGGTACTCACCGTTTCCCGCTCCGCGGCCGATTATTTAATTGCCCACGCCACCAATAAAACCACGGAAATCGAATTCGACGGCAATGCCGGCACATCGGTCTTTCAAACCGCCGACAACTGGCTGGGCAGCGCCGTCCCGGGCAGCAGCCAGGTCCCAGTGATCCAAAACGACCACACCGTGGATCTTAATTCATCGTCCTCGTTTACGTTTGCCGGAATCAAGGTCGGTCAAACAGGCTCGGGCGCGTTAAATATCTCGGGAACCACCTCGCTGACCTTAAACTCATCCTGGCCAAACGGGCTGGTCATCGGCCAACGCGCCGCAAGTTCGGGCTCCATCGATCAGAGCGGCACTTCCACCGTGACCGTTAACGGATACGCGTCGATCGGCAGTCACGGCATCGGGACCTATACCTTGCAAAGCGGATCACTCACGGTGACCGGGGATTTCAACGTCGGCGACATCCTCGGCTCGCAAGGCAACTTTTATATGCAAGGCGGGACTTTATCCATTCCCAATTTGTATCTCGGTTCAGCCTACAATGACGGAACCACAAGCGGCAGTACGGTGGGAAACATGCAACAATCGGATGGCACGGTTACCGTCAGCGGCAGCGGCGATCTGATAGTCATCGGGGGCCGTGACAATGCTTATGGCATTGGCACTTATACACTCTCCGGCGGAACTTTCGACTCCGGCAGCAACGCCAATATCCTTGTGGGCAAAAACGGCCAAGGCACGTTTACGCAAAGCGGCGGAACGCTTTATGCCAGGAAGGTGCTGTACCTCGGGCGATACTCCGGGTCAACCGGTTCCTATTCCATCAGCGGCGGAACGCTCTCGCAAACCAGCACCAGCAACCGCCTTTACGTGGGCTATGCCGGCGCCGGCACGCTGACCATAAGCGGCAGCGGCCTGGTCGATGCCAGCGGCGGCGTGCAACTGAGCGGCAGTTCCTCGGTTACCGGCGAGGTGTATCTCAACGGCGGCACTCTTTACACCACAATAGTGGACGACGGCGGCGGCACCTCCAAATTCCATTTTAACGGCGGAACGTTGAAGGCGAAAAACGCCACGACCACATTCATGCAAGGCCTGGACACGGTCGACGTGCTATCGGGCGGAGCGGTGATCGATACCAACGGCTATA
>JBEKFZ010000182.1:0-2890 GCA_050013075.1 Thermoguttaceae bacterium
GCGTCAAAGCATTCTTTTTGCCCGCCGGGGCCAGGGACGGGCCGGGGCACCCTCCCTCGACGGGGGCCTCGGAATGCGTAGGGTATCTTAAAAAATTGCCCAGGTTTCAGCCAACTTTTCCTGGTAATCGGTTGGCGGTGTGATTTTGGGTTGGGTGGGCGTGATGGTGTGGGGTGTTGGCCTGGCTGGTAGGCATTGGCTGGCTTGCGTGGAGAATGAGCCTCCCCCTTCAAGTATGGTGGGTCTGGCGGGCCGGGGGCTGGGGGGCGCTCGCGTCGTGGCTTCTGGTGGGGCATTGGGCGCGCCGGGGAAGGTCAGGCTGTAAGGCCGGGGCGCGTCCCCCTCTTCGTGTTGTTGGGCAGTTCCGTTTTCTTATCCGCCGATGCGGGCACGCGGCTTTTGGCCTGCGGCACGGGCTAACTGTTGGCCATTTCTGGCGCAGGGGATTCAAAGTGTTCTATGGGCGCGATTTTGATGAGGGCTGTTAAAGTCCAATAAACCATGCCGGACGGGCCGTGATTATCGTGTTCATGGTGGATAGAGGCGGCAAGTTTGCGGATGGTGTTGCCAAAGAGGCCGGATGGGCACTGCATTCCTGCGGGGGTGTCTTTGGCCTGATTTCCGGCGCGGTGCAGGAAGAGAATCCAGACGGGAAACGGCGTGAGTTTTTCGACTTCGAGATAATGGGTCCAATGGCGGCGGTCGATGCCGGTTTGCCAGGTTTGAGAGGCGCGGTGCCAGGTGAAAGCCGACTTGGTTTTGGCTTCAATCCAGAGGATTTTGGCGGCATTAAAGGCGAGGAGATCGGGGGAAATAAACCGGCCTTCGGCGGTAAAGAGGCGCGGTCCTTTGCCGTGGCTGAGTTCGACTTCATAGGCGGGCATGACTTGGAATCCTCTGCCGATAAGCCAGCGCGAGATTTGGCTTTCGCCGAGCAGCCCTGTTTTAAGCTGGGCGTTAAAGGATGGCGCAGATGCCGAAATCATGGAAGGCGGCGGCAAAGGCTTTTGGTTTGGGGCCGAGATAGACAAGGGCCTGGCCTTGGAGCGGGGCGGTGGATTCTTTATTTGTGTTCCAGAATTTGACTCTTCCTTTTGGGAAACAGAGGGCGGATGCATGCTCGCAAAGAGACTGGAACCAAAGGGTCTCGGTGGCGTTGTTCACGAGGGCGACGGCCTCTTTAATCTCTCGCGAGGCAAACGATTGGGAGAGTTTGTCGCAGAAAAGGCCGATCAATTCCGAACTATAGGGCGGATTCATCCATACGCGGCCGGTCCAATTCTGTTTGAGTCCGTCATTTTGCGCCGAGAAGAACTTTCCGGCGCCGATTACTGAATTGGCCTCTTTGGATGAGGCGGGATCGAGATCGATTGCGCCGAGAACTTCGAGTGCGGCGGCAATGTAGGGCTTGGGAGTGTACCACTCGTTGTTGCCGGAGTTGTGTGACACGTGGGCGGATGAAAAAACCGAGGCGAGGGCTGTCTTGGCTGATCGGATGGCGGCGTGCTGCTGTGGCTTTTCTTCGGCAAGCCGGCTGAGTTTTTGGCTGAGGGCGCTTTCCTTGAGGGTAATGTTGGAGTCGCGCAAAGTCGGGCATTTTGGGCGATTCCTCTCGGGTATCGCCAGATTTCTACTGCCGGTTGCTTTGGGTTGCGCTCGCAAGAAATCGCCCAAGAGCGTCATCGCGTCAATTTTGACGGCGTGAGCGTAATCAATCGAGTCTTGAGAAAGGCGCTGGCGCCTGGCGTAAATCTCGGCGGCGTGAGCCATGTCGGCAACGCGCTTGGCGCCATTGGCGTCTTTGGCTTCGGCGAGGAGCATCCTGGCCTTATCAAGCCTTGAGACTATAAGATCGGCTGTCATGGTTTGGCTGATTTCCAGCGGCGGCTCATGGCTTGAACAGGTAAAAGGCCAGGAAAGCGATTGCAAGCCACCAGGCGGCGATGATAATTAGATTGAGGGCAAGCCCTGAGACTTTTGGGGGCCTTTTGTTAAAGGCGTCGGCAATCTGATCGGCAATTCCAAGGGCTTGTTCTTTCGTCAACATAAGGATCAGTGGAGTTGTATCCCCGGCGGTGATTCATGCGCCGTAAAACTGGCCAAAAAGGCCGAAGGGCGCTCGCGGGATCTCCCCGCGCAGCATGCCGCCGGGAAAGGGCCGGGTAGCGACCCCGAGGCCATGCTCGCCAGACTCGGCAAAGAAAAAGCCCGCCGGGCCGGCAGACCAGGCGGGCGAGATGGATTTCCACATCCAGCCTCCCGCTCTTTCGAGCGGAAATCTTCAAAGGCCAATGTGGAGGACTGCCGGTCCATGAGCGACTTTTACGTCAAGTCGGTGAATTTGTCAAGACCCCGAATGAAGATTTTTCCGGCCGGGCGATTTACAGCCCGAGGTAACGGCCATAGAGGGTCAGGGCAAGTCCATTACTCCATCGGCGGCACTGGGAATCCATCCTTGAATTTGGGCGATAATCCAGAGGAGCAGCAAGAAGGCGAAAATGGCGAGTGCCTTTGTCATGGCGCGGTCTTTTTCTTGGCCCTTTCGGCCAGCATCTTCTGGAAGCGAACGAACAATTCACGGCGCTCGGCGACGGCGGCGTCATAGACCTTGCGGCCCGATGGAGTCAGGTCTGCTTTGAACTTCAGTTCCCTGGCGTTTTGCCCGGTGAACGGGCGAAGCGTGTGCATGGCAGTTGAGATCGCGCTCGGTTTTTTGCCCTTTTGTAGAAGTTCATCATACGCCGCACGCGCTTTGTCCATATTGTTTTCTCGCAGGGCACGGCGCATCGGCTCGTAATCCGACGGCGAGAACAATTCCTGCCGGCGGCGTTCGTATTCGGCCTTGGTTGCGGGGTCTTTGCCGGCCTTCATCCAATCGCGGGCAAGTTGG
>JBEKFZ010000183.1:0-2814 GCA_050013075.1 Thermoguttaceae bacterium
CAGAGCCGGGGCGTGTCGCCCCGGTAATTCCGGGCCGACACGGCCCGGCTCTGAGGCAAAAATGCGACATTCATTACCTGAGGCTCAATAAACGTCACCATCCACTGCCCACTGACCTCTTTCCGTTCTTCACTCCGCGCTATGCACTTTTTCAAGGCGTTCCTGGTGCGCTATGTGCCGCTGCAAGGCCGCGCCTACGAACCCGGCAAACAGCGGATGCGCCCGGGTGGGCTGCGATTTGAACTCGGGATGGTACTGCACGCCGATGAACCAGGGATGGTCGGCGATTTCGATGATTTCCACCAGCGAGCCGTCCGGACTTGTGCCCACCACCTGCATGCCGTGCGTTGTGAACTGCTGCCGGTATTGATTATTGAATTCATAACGGTGCCGATGCCGCTCGGAAATACTTTCCGCGCCGTAGGCCCTTGCCGCTTTGCTATCGGGCGCGAGTTTTGCCGGCTGGGCGCCCAAGCGCATGGTGCCGCCTTTGTCGGTAATGGATTTTTGCTCGTCCAACAGGCAGATGACCGGATGCGGATTGTTTTTATCGAACTCGGTGGAGTTGGCCCCCTTAAGACCGAGGACGTTTCGGGCGAATTCGGCCACCGCGCACTGCATGCCCAGGCAGATGCCGAAAAAAGGGATCCCTTTTTCGCGGGCGTAACGCACGGCGTCGATCTTGCCCTCGATGCCGCGTTCGCCGAAACCGCCGGGGACCAGTATGCCGTCCACTCCGGCCAACAGGTTTTCGGGCCCCTCGCGCTGGACGGCCTCGCTGTGGATGCGCTCGACGCGGACCCGCGCCCGATGCGCTACTCCGGCATGGTCCAAGGCTTCGTAAATCGACTTGTAAGCGTCGCGATGTTCGGTGTATTTGCCCACCACTGCGATCGTTATTTCGTGCTGCGGATTGCGCAGCCGGTGCAAAAGATCGCGCCAATCTTGCATATCCAAGGGGCCGGCCTTCAGGTTCAGCTTGCGGACGATCAGTTCATCCAGCCCGTGATCGACCAGGCTCATGGGCACTTCGTAAACCGAGAAATCCTTGTCTTTTTCCTCGATCACGGCCTCGACGGGCACGTTGCAGAACAGGGCGATTTTCGCCCGTTCGTCGCGGCTTAAGGAGCGCTCGGTGCGGCAGATGAGCACGTCGGGCTGGATGCCGATTTGCCGCAACAGGCCCACCGAATGTTGCGTGGGCTTGGTTTTCAACTCGGCAGCGGCCTTTAAGTACGGCACCAGGGTCAGATGGATGTAGAGGCAATTTTCCTTGCCGTAATCCAGCGAAAACTGGCGGATGGCTTCTAAAAACGGCTGACTTTCGATGTCGCCCACCGTGCCGCCGATCTCGGTAATCACCACGTCCACGCCTTCGCCGGCCGGCATGGCCAATGCAGCCTTGATTTCGTTGGTTATATGCGGAATGACCTGCACAGTCTGCCCCAAAAATTCTCCGCGACGTTCTTTATTGATCACCGACAGGTAGATTTGTCCGGTGGTGTAATTCGAGTGGCGATTCAGCGGGCTGTTGGTGAATCGCTCGTAATGGCCCAGGTCCAAGTCGGTTTCGCTGCCGTCGTCCAACACGTAAACTTCGCCGTGCTGGTACGGACTCATGGTGCCTGGATCGACATTGATGTACGGATCGAGCTTTTGCATGCGGACCGACAGCCCGCGCTGCTCCAACAACATGCCGATCGAAGCGCTGGTCAACCCCTTGCCCAACGAACTAACCACCCCTCCGGTAACGAAAATATGCTTGCTCATAATAACACCATCCTTGCTGAGTATCCTCCAATCAAAAAGACCATTGTAGAATAGGAAAAGACAAGACGGAAGTGGCAGTAAAATAGCCGTTTGGACCGACATTATCCGGCGGAATTATGGCCGTCGGTAGGGCATTTTGCGTGTTACTCGGCGAACATTTCGGCTAATACTGCCAACACCGACCCCTGAAAAGAGGGTCCGATTCGCCCCAGCCGTTTTACCAGGCGGACTTTGTCGACGGTTCGTAATTGATCGAGGACGATTTGTCCGCGTTTTCCCTGAAACCGGCAGGATACGCGGGTTGGATAGTCTCGTCCTCTGGTTGTCATTGGGGCAACAATGACCGTGGAGATGTGCCGGTTCATCTCGTCGGGCGAGACGATCACGCACGGACGAGTTTTGCGGATTTTGCTGCCCAGCGTAGGATCGAGCGCCACGAGATAAACGTCGAACCGCTTCATTACCACTTCCATTCCAGTTTATCCCATGCGGTTGGGGGGAATTTATCTATGGGCCGGTCATCCCCTCGTTCGTGCATAGCCTGGAATTGCTCTTCCCAGCCTTGACGAGGTTGGCGTACCGAGCGGATGATTAGTTGATCGGCCTGGACTGCCATTTCCACTTCTTCATCCAAATGAAGCTGTTTAAGCAAGATTTTTGGAATCCGCACGCCACGTGAGTTGCCAATGCGAACTATATGTGTTTTGGTGGTATTGCCCATATTATTGCTTTCTCAAATCTTACGCCTTACTGTAATTACATTGTACTTCCTATCTAGATAATGTCAAGGAAACCGGCAGATGCTTCACGTTTATGCAAATCTTATTTCCCGTATGCCCCAAACCAATGTAATATTGAAGAACCTGCTCTGCTTGATCAATATGCATAGGTGCAATTATAATAAAATATGTATCAAACACATCCTGATCCGTTTAAATAACTGCCTCCTCAGCAGAATTCGTGGGTGAATTCTGGCTGTGGGAGGTCTCCAAGTTGATGATATAAAGCGATTTCAATCGCTTCTTGCGTGCGAAAACCGTACGC
>JBEKFZ010000184.1:0-2752 GCA_050013075.1 Thermoguttaceae bacterium
GGACCGGCGATTAACATTCCGTAAAAGGCTTGAGTTTTAGGCCCAGGGGGCGAGGCAAAACTTATATAAGCAGTTATAGTATGTGTGCCGTATCCTCCTACATAAATCGTATAGCAATCAATTACTCCAGGAGTGCAATCAATTTGGCCCCCCTTGTTAAAGTCAAACTCGGCTCCGATCATAAATGAATTATCAGCCATCGAACTTACATCATGCGATTCACCCCATGAACCACCAGCGACATTTGCATGCGTAACCCAAGAGTAGAATGCTCCGACCTTATTGGCGACGATGGAGTTGTTAACATAGGTCCATGTGAGCACCCCATCCGAGCATGTTCCGCTGACGCAGGTAGGAGGCGTCGCACCTGACGTTCCGAGGCCCGCAGTTGAATAAAGATTTCCTGCATTGTTCACATAAAACAGTGAAGGCGTCGCGGAGAGCCATCCCCACGTTACCGCGCCGTCCGAGCATGTTGCATCAAGGGTCGGACAATTCGGAGCCGTCGGGCCAGATGTCCCGCCCGGTGCCGAGTAATAGAGATTCCCCCCGCTGGTCACATACGAAAACCCAGGATAGACGTGTCCAGTGACCCATGCCGCGCCAAAAGGCGTCGTGGCGGTCCAAGGAGGCGAAAGCCCCGTGTTGGATACGCTATCGAGCGAAAACAGATATTCCGACTTGCTCGCGTCGAGCGCCGTCGTCCAGCGCCCATAAACCGCCGTCAGAAAATCATTTGCGATACATCCGGTGAGATAACAGACTTGAAGAGTCGCGCCTCCGGCGGAAACCGCAAATATGTCGGCCGGAGGAGATTGCAAATTGACAACCGATGCCGATCCTGTGAATTCAGAGATTCCTCCGAAAACAGGCGACGTTGCGGATGGTAGTCCGAGTGGATTATTTAGTGCATAGCCCAGCGCTGAAAAAACATATGCTCCATATGTGAACTGTTCCAGCAAGCCAGCACTTCCCCCAGTTCCGATATAGAGTCCATCTCCCGCAACAGAACTTGTAATAGCAGTGCCAATACCTATCGTGCAATCTTTTAGAAGCGTTCCTATAGTGTTATTCCAACAGGCGAAATCGTTTACCGTCGTCGAACCCGGACCGGTAATACCACCACCGCCCGTTCCGAATGGCCCGACCGTTTCGCCATTGACTCGCGCATAGACACCATTTGAAGTCGCCCAAAGATCGCCATTGACTGGCGATGTTGGCGCGACTCCGGGAGGAATGTTAAATCCGCTCGAACTTAGGGATGATGGATTTGTTATGAGTTCTCCGGTCATAACTCCGCCGGCGATGTTCAATGGTGTATAACTTAAAACATCTTGTTTTGTCGCAAATGCCGCGTTCCACTGCGCGGCGGTTGGAACTTCTCCATGATAAAACCCAGGATTACTTTGACAGAACGCTGTTCCACTAAAAAGACAAAATAATGCCGAGAGGATTATCTTGCTCATTTGGACATGTCCCTTTAGCGAGTTCATTTTGATTTCACGAATTCTTAGGCCAAGCGGGGATCGGCGATGGCGGCGTATCGATTTGTGCCGTAGTCGTGATGGTTCCAGCATTGATCGCCATCATGACGGCTCCCCATGTCGCCTGAACGGCAACATAAAAGTTGCAGATCGCCTCGAATATCGTCTCTACTTGCTGCGCGGTCAGCATGACGACACCACTTGGAAATACGTGAGTGATTGCCGCGCTCGGATTGGCGATGGCGAACGCCGAAGCGGCGCTCACGCGCGCATAGCTTAGCACATCGGTTCCGCATTGGATATTTTGTGCCGGATGGCCAGAAGAGGCAATGTCGATAGTGATCCCGCCAGTCTCGATCATCGAAGCCTTTTTCTTGGCATAGGCGATGAGTTGGGAGGCTGTATAGATCGGCTTCGGCGGAGCTGATGCGATTCCTTGCGCATCTATCAACCAGCCGACGGCGACCTCTGGATAACTGGAAACGTCAACAATCCTGATGCCGGCATTGAATTTCGGATGGCCTGGATGGAGCGCGAAGACAACGCCATTATAGACTTCCGCGAACATTTCTTTCTCCTTATCGCAACTCATAAATGATGACGATGCCCGGCGCGCCATTTCCGCCCGTCAAGGCGCTTCCAGCTCCGGCATTGGAAGTTCCGCTGCCGCCTGACCCGGGTGTCTGTGCGGCGGAACCATTGAAAGATGCCGGGACAGCCGTTCCGCCGCCTCCGAAAAAGGAAGATCCGCCCGGACCTCCGAAACCATCCCCTGTGTCATTGAGCGTGAATGTCACGCCGCTCGGGCCGCCCGTGGCGTTGATGATGTTTCCACCCGTGGCTATCGCGCTTACCGCGCCGCCGCTTATGAATAGATTCGTCGATGGTCCGAAGATGACTCCGCCCGGTCCACCAGGCGCGCTGACGAACGCACCAAAGGATGACGTCCCGCCAGCCGTTCCGGCGGCGCCTGCCCTGCCAACGCCCTTCGCGCCAACCGTCACTGTCGTTCCGGCAAAGCCCGATGTTATGAGGCTTTTTCCATAGGCTCCGGCAGGCCCCGGCGCTCCAACGGATATTTGCCCCGAAGTCGTGGCGGGAGCGCCGCCTCCGCCCGCGCCGCCTCCAACCACCTCGACAATGATCTTATTGGTTCCTGATGTTGGCGTATAAGGGCCAGATGACGTGAAGACTTGAATATTAAGGATGCCCGGTAAAAATACGGCCCAATTCGCGCCGCCAGTGTCAGGATCGGACGTATTGTTGTC
>JBEKFZ010000185.1:0-2704 GCA_050013075.1 Thermoguttaceae bacterium
CCCGATATCATCGTCACCCTGAATTCTATCAATTCTATCACCCACTTTTTCGGAGGTCTCGGGCAGGTCGGCCAAGCGGGGATCGTGGAAGGTAGAGTAACATCAATCCCGCCTGGCCTGCATCCGCCGTCGCGGCCTTCCACGCTACTGTTGTAAGAAGTGTTGTAAAGTCGAGTGTAAATCACTCAAGCGTCAACCAACCGAGAAGCAACCGCATAGCGTTTTTCTCGGTGTTTTTTGAATAACAGTAAATTAAGTGACTACTGTAAACATGTATATTTATGACTTTGTTAATTGCATCCCGACCAGATAAATAATTTTCACGCAAAATGCCGATAGATTTTTTCAACCCAACTAATAACATATCAATTCTTTCGGGCGATAAATCTTGCCAGTCAGGCAAAACATGAGATAACCAAATCAGTGATTCCCAACAGCAAACAATAACATCGTGGGATTGGTTAATAATTTTTAGCATAATTCTAATCCTTTCCCGGGTCGGTCGGGTAAGCATCGGGGCGATTAGATTTCTTCGATTGCTCACCCGGCCGCTTAACTGCGCGTCGGCAGTTTTCCCGGCAATACTAACACCCAGTAAAATCTATTGTGCGTGATTCGATAAATTGTTCAAGGTCGCGTAGACGATAGCGAACACATCGGCCAATTTTGACAACTGGCAAATTGTAGCGTTTGGTAGTCAACCAAACCGCAAGGGTTTCGGGCTTAATGCCAAGATACTCGGCTGCCTGTTCACGGGTAAGCAAGTCGGATTTTGGGATACTTGTAGTGGTCATTTTTTACACCTCAAATTAGGGTTAATAAATCGCAAAATCGCTAGCTTACTATTTTTTTATTCCCCAAACAGCCACTTATGAACGTGATCCACCACGGCCTGTAGCCGTGCATCGTCAACCCGCTCCCTGTAGATAGCCGCCATATCGCTTGACGCCGGGGCATGGCCCATAATCGCCTGGACGGCCGTAAGGTCGCGGGAACCTTCCGCAATCGTTTGGAAGGTGTGCCGTAGGGCGTAAAATGACAATCCGGGGCGAGTGAGTTTTGCCTTTTCAAGAAGTCTCTTAAACTCCTGATGCACTCGATAGCCACGGTGCTTTCCGATGTAGGATTCACCACGCCGTCCGATGAAAACCAACTCTTTATCGTCGGTATTATTCGGCTTAGGTCTTGCGGCCAACACGGTCTTGAGTGTATTCAAAGTTTCGGGCCAAAGGGGAATACGCCGCTGGATTGCCGTCTTTTGCCGGGGGTAGTTGAGCCAGCCGGTTTTTAAGTCCAGGGCCTTAATCGGCATGAGGGCTAGATCGGTATTTCCTAATCCGCAATTGATGCCCAACAGAACCATTGCCTGAGAATTGCCGACCGCCTCTTGCAGGATGGCAAGCAGTTCCTCACGTTCAAACATGCGCAGGCCGCGATTAAGGCGGCTTTGGCGGATGGTTTTTGCACTCGGCTTTTTAAATCCCGGGCCGAATCGGACTGGCTTGTCGATCAAGCCGGCGTCGTAACCATACTTAAAAACGGTGCGAATCCGTTGAATCTCATTGCCGAGAAAAACCGGCCCCCATTGCTTCGTGCCCCATGTTCGATAGTGCTGAAAATCGTCGGTGGTTAGATCATCAACCGGCCGTTGCTTGCCAAACGACTTAACCAGCCGGGAACAGGTTGAATGATAGAGGTCGAATGACCGCTTCATTAGCTCGCCTGAGTCAAGCATGTTTTGCTTGAACGTCAAAAAGTAATTACACAGATTGGCAATCGTAAAACCATCGGCGTTTATTACCCGGGGCGTTCGACCGGCAAGCAGGGCATCTTTTTGGTCTAACCATTTATCCAAGGCGGCTTGCCCCTTCGGATCGTCGGCCACCTTGCCAAAGTAAATGAGCCTCCCCCTCACCTTCTTGGCCCACCTGCCGGTAGCGTGGGGAAACAAAGGGAAGTCTGGGCGGGGCTTGGACGGTTTGCCAGACAGTTTCCTTGTGGTAAACTTAGGCATTATGACACCTCCCACTGACACCAGCTTGAACCCGCTTAGTTTACCATCCAACGATAGTGTACAGCCTATCGTATTAGACCTATGGGTGGTGCGTAACGGGTGTCAGAAAGGTGTCAACCTTATTATATCAGGGTTATGGGAGTTGTCAATAAGACCTATTTTATAGGGTTTTGGATGGGTGGCCGAGTGGTCTAAGGCGGCAGTCTTGAAAACTGCTGTGGGCGCAAGTCCACCGGGGGTTCGAATCCCTCCCCATCCGTTTCGCACCTTACCGCACCCCCGGGAAACCGCGTTTTTCCGGGGATTTCTTTGTTTTCGTACGACGCCATACCGGCCGATACGGCTACTGACTGCACCGGATTCTGCAGCGCGCTGCACGGCGCCGGCTCTCTTTGGTCGATCGCCAGGCCCTTCCCGTCGCCCTCCAAGGCACGTTGCCAGTGTTGATCTGTGACTTGCAGGTAGTGATCCAGGGCGATGTCGGGCGTGTTGCCTATCCACGCCGCACACACCTTGATCGGGAACCGCTCGCTCAACTCCGTCTCTCTGGACGCCCGCATGTTGTGGAACAACCGCGGCCAGGGCACCAGGCCAATGGCACTTCCTGAGTCGTAAGTGGTTTGGAGTAAGAATGATATAGCAAAAACGGCCGTCCTTGCCTACAAGGGTTTTGTGAAAAACGAAAGACCC
>JBEKFZ010000186.1:0-2685 GCA_050013075.1 Thermoguttaceae bacterium
CGTGTCGGCCCGATTTTGCAGATCCACCGGACCGACACGGTCCGGCTCTGCTTAACAAAATAGCCCTGATTTCTCAATAGGTAGCGCCATTGTTGTCTGCTTAATGTTGTTTCGATAGAATAATTCCAACACGAGCTTTTGTCTACAACCGCGGCCAATGGCCGCGGCTTTACAAAATGAACAATCCCAAATCTCCAATCCCAAATCCCTAATCTCTTGTATGTTTAATAATGTGATTACTCTATATGCTAGTGTGTGTGTTGAAAGGAAGTTTTCCTGCCCCCGAGGGGGCAGGAAAAAACCGGCGGAGAACTCGTCCATCCCTTGGTTTCCGAAACCGTGGATTAGCCTGAGACTCATGTCCGGTCCGATCGGTCAGCCCGAACAGTCGCTTGGGATCAATTTGTTTTGAAGCCCGTATTTGCAAGGAAGGGAAAATCCGATGTCGCACACTACAAGCACCCCTAGTTTCGTGGGAATCGATGTTTCTTCGGGAACCTTGGATGTATATTCTATCCCCGAGAAGCAGACGTGGACCGTGGGAAACGATCCCGCGGGCCGCGCCGCGTTGGCTGAGGAACTGCAGTCTCGCCGAATCGCCTTGATTGTTTTGGAGGCCACCGGCGGTTATGAGGTGCCAATTGTTGCCGAGTTGGCCGCCGCCGCTTTGCCCGTGGTGGTGGTCAATCCGCGGCAGATCCGTGATTTTGCCAAGGCCCTGGGCATTACTTCCAAGACCGACCGCCTGGATGCCGGCGTCTTGGCCCGTTTTGCACAAGACATCCGCCCCGAAATTCGGCCTTTGCCCAGCGAAGAAGAGCGTTTTTTGCGGGAATTGCTGGCTCGCCGTCGGCAATTGGTCCAATTGCAGACTCAAGAGTCGAATCGTTTCCAACAGGCTGCTTCGGCCAAAGTGCGGTACAGCATAAGTAACGTGTTGCAACTCTTGAAAAAACAACTCCGCCAGATCGACGCGGACATTGATCGTCTTATTCGTCAATCGTCCGTGTGGCGGGAAAAGGAAGAAATCCTCCGGAGCGTGCCCGGCGTAGGGCCAACTACCGCCAGAACGCTCTTGGCGGAACTCCCGGAACTGGGCCATTGCGGCAACCGGCAGATCAGCAGCCTGGCGGGCTTGGCCCCGCGCAACAGAGATAGCGGCAAGTTTCGCGGCACGCGTAGGATAGGCGGCGGACGCGGAAACGTACGTAAAGCCTTGTACATGGCGGCACTCACAGCCATTAAACACAATCCAAGTCTTCACGAGTTCTACCAACGCCTCCGTAATGAAGGAAAAAAATTCAAAGTGGCCATCACCGCCTGTATGCACAAACTCCTTATCATCCTCAATACCATGATGAGGAACAACACTCCCTGGAATCCAAACTTTAACCTTCAATTTCCTTGACTTTTAACACAGTCGCTAATCCCTCATTTATGACCGACCCATTCATTACTAATGCCGAAAACCTGCTTTGGGATTTATTGTCGATTCCAGGCCGCAGCGGACAGGAAAAAGAGGCAGCGGAGTTCGTTGCCCAAAAACTGCTCCAATCTGGGGCCGATCCGATGTGGATCCGCACCGATGACGCACATCGTCGCAGTTCCATCGGCGGCGAGGTGGGAAACCTGATTTTCAAAATGCCGGGAACCACTCGCTGCAAACGGCGGTTGCTTTCCGCGCATCTAGACACCGTGCCGTTATGCGCCGGCGCACGCCCGGTCAGTAAGGGAAATTATCTTTATCCAGCCGATAAAAATACCGGGCTGGGGGGCGACGATCGTGCCGGCGCGGCCGTGATCCTGGCCGTGGCCCTGGAGATTCTCAAACGCGGAGGGCCGCATCCGCCGCTTACGTTTCTCTGGACGGTCCAGGAAGAGATCGGGCTTTACGGCGCCCGGCACGCAAAGATCGGTTTGCTGGGGCGTCCGCGCTTGGCCTTTAATTTCGACGGCGGCAGCCCTGAAAAAGTGACCATCGGCGCAACCGGCGGATACCGGATGGAAATTCAAATCCGCGGCATTGCCAGCCATGCCGGGAATGCGCCGCAATTGGGCGTAAGCGCCGTTGCCATCGCATCGTTGGCTATAGCACGGTTGCATCGGGAAGGCTGGCACGGCAAGATCGAAAAAAGCGGAAACTCCGGCACCAGCAACGTGGGCATAATCCGCGGCGGGGAGGCCACGAACGTCGTTACTCCATTTGTGGAAGTCCGCGCCGAGGCTCGCAGCCATGATCCGCGCTTCCGCCGCCGTATTATCCGGGCCATGGAACAGGCGTTTCGACAAGCGGCGCTTCAAGTGGAAAATGTGCGGGGGCAACACGGATCAGTGAAAATTACCGGGCACTTGGATTACGAATCGTTCCGGCTGCCGAATGACGATCCAAGTTTATTGGCTGCCGAGGCCGCCATCCGCGAAATCGGCGGCAAACCGGTGCGGGCAATCTCCAACGGCGGACAGGACGCCAATTGGCTTACAGCACGGGGGATCCCCACGGTCAGTCTGGGCTGCGGGCAGGAAAACGCCCATACCCCGGCCGAACGTCTGAATTTGCCCGAGTTCCGCAAGGCCTGCCGGATCGCCTGGCAACTTGCTATCACCACTTAAAGTGAAAACATGTTTTCTATTTTGAGGCGACCTAAGCCCAGATTATTCATGGCTTGGGATTTCTGACACAGGGTG
>JBEKFZ010000187.1:0-2681 GCA_050013075.1 Thermoguttaceae bacterium
AAATTGCCGGTAGAACCGTGAGGGACGCTCACGCTCTTATGACGAGAATGACTAAACATAATTTTGTTACGATATCAGACTTCCCATCTGGGACATAAAAACGGTCTAAGAGTCTTTCTGCCGATCCAGGGGAGCTCTTAGTGAGACACTTGGCGGCTGGGCCAGACAGTAAAGGGTGGGTGGTTACATGCAGCGCTTGTCGGCCGCGCGGGTTGGGTAGGCTTCATAATGCAAAATAAACCCGATCTTTTATTTTATCCAAAAAATAAGGCCAAGGGTAAGCCAACATCGAAAATTCCAAGATGATCTTGCTTGCAAGCCTCATTTTAACAGGCAAAGGCAAATAACTAACCCCACTTGAAGGGTGGGCGCATTCCTTACGTGCATTAGTTGCCTTCTGTTAAATATCGTCAATACCGATATTTGATTTTTTGCTTATTTTCATTGCAGCTGCATTGGGTTTTAATTTCCCACAAGTTATCATGGGGCGGATTGGAACTAAAACATTGCTAAATAACGAATTCCACCGAGTTTCGGTGATTTTTACTGAATTTGACGTTTTGCCCGGTTTCTTAGGAGAGCGAATCATGCTACGGCGACTGCAAATGATTTTGACCGTGTTATCATTGGCTGTTGTTGTCTATCTGGCGACTGATGCTTCCATGGGCGAGGCGGCTGACTCATTGAAGTTTACTACCTGGGCATCGTCGGCTCTTGACCGCGAGTTCCCCCGCGACGCCAAACTCACCGATGTACAGCGGGGATTCCGCGACTGGAGCGAAAAAACCTTCCCGGGACTCATGGATATGTCGTGGTGGAAGAATCTTGGCACAAAAGAAAAAACCGCCGCGGAGGGGCAATGGATCAAACAGCTCTCAAGCAGCGATGAAAATGCAAGGATACAGGCCATCAAAGCCCTGGCTTCCGTGGGCAGCAAAAAGGCGGTTCCCGGATTATTAAAGATCGCGGCTGATCGGGCCGTGAAGGGCAATGCCGACCGGTGCGAGGCGGTTCGCGCCCTGGGAATCATCGGCGAGCAGAGCGTAGTGCCGAAACTTGTACATCTTACGTATCATTACAATTCGAATACGCGGCTCTGGGCTCAAGTTTCCTTGGTGCGATTGACCGGTGAGAACTTCGGGCGCGACGTGGCCGCTTGGAAATCGTGGTGGGAAAAGCAAGGCAGGAAACCCCTAATCTCCGAACAGAAAATTGTTTGGGCAAACACCCCGGAACTTGTTGCATTGACCGACCCGCAGAAACAAGACGAAAATGACCGCCATTATATCCAGATGGCCAAGGAAGGCGCCAAGAATAAATCCACGGGCGGCAAGGGTGGATCGCAAGAATCGGATTACGATAAAGCGGCGCCTTTGGAATTCACTCTATTCGATAGTTACGGCCGAGAAGTGCGCGCCAGCGACTACCGCGGAGTACCCGTGCTGATCTCAACGGGAGCTTGTTGGTGCGGCGGATGCCAGGGGGACGCCGAGCCATTGCGACTTCTGGAAGAGAAATACCATGCACGAGGATTGCAAGTGATTCGCAGTGTTACCTACGATAACGAACTGCCGGCCCGGGAATTTCAAAAGCACTACCGGCTGCCGTATGTACAATTGCTCGACCCAAGCAGGGATTTCGAGAGCCGCTACAACAACGACGGGTGGCCTTTTCTCATGTTGGTCAATAGCGAAGGCAAAGTCATATTCCGAAAAAACATGGCCGACTGGCAGGAGTTGACCAAACTGATAGAATCCGTGCTGCCCGAGCGATCCCCGCTCGAGACCGTCAAGCGAGATGGGATTTCTTACATGCCGGAAACTGTGAAGCGGTCCGGCGAGACTGAGAAACTCCGCCAATGCGACCGCTTTCCATCGTTGGCTTGCGCGGATGACGGACGAATATATGTAGCATTTAGCACCAATCGCGGCGGCACGCAGGACGTCTACCTGCGTGTATTCGACGGCCAAAAATGGCTGCCCGACCGGCCCGTCGTCGCCACCGAGGCCGATGAATTCGACGGCACGGTGGTCGTCGACCGAGAGAATCGCCCTTGGGTCAGTTGGACCAGCAACGCGGGCGGTCCGCAATACAATATTTTTGTAACGTGTGCGGCGGAATCTTCGACAAAGAATCCACCGACCCAAGTCACGCATTCCCTTCCCAAGGACGGCACGATGCACGCGCGCACGGCCGTCGACCTAAAGGGGCGGATCTGGATTACCTATTACCAATGGGAATGGATCTTTGGCAAGTCGCGCGACAAGGAGGTCTACACGCGATACCTGGAGCAGGATCGTTGGTCAGACGAGATCCACGTCAGCCCGGAGGATATCTTGCCGGCCGACGACCACACCGATCCGGTGATTGCTCCTTTCCGAAATGGCGTGGTGATCGGCTGGTCCTGGGACTTCCACCATGTACCGGAAAACCAGGGCTATTCACAGGTACCCCAAGAACCGAGCATTTTCTTGCGCAGGGTTGAGCCGGGACCGAAACTCGAGCGTGCGAGGGCCGTTAGCGGCCCGAATGTCGATACTCGCCCGACAATTGCCCTAGCAGCCCGTTGAAAAAGTCTCTGAACAAGACTTGAAAAAGTCTTTGAGCAAGAATATAGTATCGCCATCGTGTAACGCAGGAGGAAATGAAGATGGCGTTGGGAAAGCGAAGCGAGGAACAGC
>JBEKFZ010000188.1:0-2611 GCA_050013075.1 Thermoguttaceae bacterium
GACCGTTAAGCTCGTCGATCAAATCGGCATGGGCGTCGATTTGAACCACGGTTATTTCGGCCGGATCGTCGGCCAAACCTTTTATCATGCCGTAAGTTACAGTGTGTTCTCCTCCCAGGCCGAGAATAAATCTATCGCGCAACGCAGCGACGTGTGCCTGGACAGTTTTCAAATAATCCTGAACCGTTTCAGCCCCATTATCCGACAAGGCAGGCAGAGTATGAAGTTTAGGCGATCTTTTAAAATCGACTAAAGTTTCCTCGTCGAATAATTCCAATTGTAAACTGGCGTCCAAAATCGCCTGTGGACCGTTGCGCGTGCCGCTACCGTACGATACCGTTTTTTCATAGGGCAACGGCAGAATCAGCGCGTCGGCTTTGGCCTTGTCAACCGAGCCAATGCCCAAAAACTGTCTGGAACCTGGTGTGGACATTAGTATTATTTCTCCACAAGATAAGCAAAATTATATATGAGGGCCTTTTTTATCCCTTTAAGTATACTTTCTCCCCGCCTACGGTTGACAAAGCCCCATAACTCCCGACAATTAGGTTATATACGAAATTCAAACCGCCGCCAACCTGCCATGCGTTTTTCCACATTTATCGTTAAAAACATTATCCGTCGCCGCGTGCGGTCCAGTTTGACCGTCGTCGGCGTGGCGGTCGCGGTCGGCGCAGTGGTGTCGCTTGTGGGCATTGCCATCGGTTTCGAGCAGTCCTTCCTTAAAGTTTACCAAAAGCAAAATGTCGACCTGATCGTCCAGCAGTTAGGGGCAAAACAGAAACTCTTAAGCGCCTTGCCCGAAGCACTAGGCGACAGAATCGCCGCCCTACCCGGAGTAAAAACAGTGTATTCCGGCCTGGTCGATTGGATCGACATGGACGAGCTTAAACCCGTCGGTTTGCTGTTACAGGGTTTGCAGCCTGATTCACCGCTTTTCAACAATTGGAAAGTCGTCTCCGGGCGCAAATTGCGGCAAGGCGACGTCAAGGAGGTCATGCTCGGCAAGAATTTGGCGGCCACGTTGAATAAAAATCCCGGCGACAGCATCACCGTGCTCGACGACCAGCAATTCCAGGTCGTCGGCGTTTTCGAGGCCGGCACCACCTATGAAGACGGCATGATGATCATGATGCTCGAGGGCCTGCAAAAATTCATGGGCCGCAAAGGACTGGTTACCGGCTTCTCCATTACTTTGGAAGACCGCAGCGAAGAAGGAGTCCGGCGAGTAGCCAAGCAGATCGCCGCCTTGGCGAAAAACCTGGATGTCAAAACCACCAAGGAGCTTGTCGATTCGACCAGCGAAATCCAATTCATCCACGCCATGGCCTGGGTCACTTCGACCGTGGCGCTTTTTATCGGCGCTATCGGCATGTTAAACACCATGATTATGTCGGTCTTTGAGCGGACCAAGGAAATCGGCGTGCTGCGGGCCATCGGCTGGGGACGTTGGCGGGTGGTGAAGATGATCCTCATGGAGTCGATCATACTGAGCCTGTTGGGCGGAGCGGTGGGAACCATCGGGGCCATGATTCTGACCAATGTGCTCAGCCGCTTTCCCGCGGCAGCGGGCGTGATCGAAGGCAATCTACCACCCAGCGTTATTCTCCAAGGATTCATGATCGCCCTGGGCGTGGGAATTCTGGGCGCCGCCTACCCGGCCTATCGCGGCGCGCAACTCTTGCCCACGGAGGCCCTGCGACATGAATAGCATCTTCTTCCGCGAACCTCTGCTGTTGCGCACCGAACGAGTAAGCAAGCTCTATCCCGACGGCGAGGTGCACGCCGTGGAAGACGTCAGCCTCGGCATCCGCAAGGGCGAATACGTGGCCATCATGGGACCCAGCGGCAGCGGCAAATCCACCTTGCTCAACCTGCTGGGAGCATTGGACGTGCCCACTTCCGGCGAAATATTCTTCGAGGAACAACCCCTGTCGTCCGTAACCAATCTCGATAAATTCCGCTCGCAAAAACTGGGCTTCGTCTTCCAATCGTTTTACCTCTTGCCGATCCTTACGGCATTGGAAAACGTGCAAGTGCCCATGTTCGAGGGGCCGTTGTCCGTATCGGAGCGGATAAAAAAGGCCCGCGAATTGCTGGAACTGGTGGGCATGAGCCACCGCGAGAACCATTTGCCCGTGAAACTCTCCGTGGGCGAGCGCCAGCGCGTGGCAATCGCCCGGGCATTGGCCAACGATCCCATGCTGCTTTTGGCCGACGAGCCTACCGGCAATCTCGACTCCGTATCGGCCGATGGCATTTTCAATCTTTTTGCCCAATTGCACAAAGAGCGCGGAGTGACGATCGTGCTCATAACCCACGATCCGGACCTGGCCGCCCGCGCCCAGCGCATCGTGCGCATGCAAGACGGCCATATCAAATCCGACGGCCTGGCCGAGCGAAAAAAAATCCGCTCGCCCATGCCGCCCTTCGCCGTGTAAATCGTAAATCCGCCTGCGTCGGTCCGACCTCACATATCCTAAGTTCAGTAGTTCCAAGTTTGATTTAAATTCGTAAAACGACGCAAGGCGTTGAGCCATCGTGTAATAGGACGACGATTTCGTGAACCATCCAATCGAGCATGCGTTTGAATCGCAGACATTCGAGGTGA
>JBEKFZ010000189.1:0-2543 GCA_050013075.1 Thermoguttaceae bacterium
AGCATAGCAGATTGATAACCGGATTTCCAGGGTAAAAAAAAGCCACCCTAAGATGAGGGATGAGAGATGAGGGATGAATAAAAGCGGACGGGGGAAGTGGGAAAATTAAATTAGTGGGCGGTGGGCGGTGGACAATCGCCAGAAATACACTGCTGGACAAGCCCAATGGTGTCCGGAAAATCTTTCAAAACTCATCTTGCGCCCTCGGCCTAAATCGCGCACAATGCGTGAATGACCGAGAATCATGCTCTTGAATCGTTGCCGAACTGGCCGGAACAGATCACCGGAGGCAAGTACGTCCGCATGCTGGAAAAATATGCGCACTGCCTGCGAGAAACAGACGCTCACGGCAACCGGCAACTGTTTCTCGACGACGTGGTCGTTGCTCATTTGCTGGCTTTCTTCAATCCCACCTTGCGAAGCTTGCGAACCATTGAGGATTTCAGTCAGACGCGGCAGGCCCAACGGCATCTTTCCGTGCGACGCCTCTGCAAAAGCACCCTCTCCGATTTTCACCGTGTCGCCGATCCGACATTGCTTGCGCCGATCATTGACCGATTGAAGGCCATCGCCGCCGCGAAAGGTTTGCGGCCGACGCCCGCTGGCTTGCCCGAAACGCTGGGCCAAGTGCTGGCCGTGGACGGATCGTTTTTCACGGTAGCCGCGGACGTGGCGTGGGCCGTCGCGCATCGCACCAATCGAGGCGAAAAACGAGCCTGCGTCCGACTCGATATGCACATCGACGCGGCCACGTGGCTGCCACAGATTGTCGCTGTTTCCGGCGGAGAAACCAGCGAGGCCCAAAGCGCAGCCGCAGCCATCACGCCCGGCGCGGTCCACGTTTATGATCGCGGCATTTTCAGTTTCGACCTGCTCGAACGCCAACAGCGATCCAAGGCGTTTTTCGTGCATCGGCTGCGCGAACCAGGGCGGCGTTGCCCGAAATTCTCGGGCGAAACCGCGTGTCCGCTCACGCTGAAAGACATGGAGGCCGGCGTGCAAAGTGATACGCTCGGACGGATGGCCGGCTCGGAGCATCGCGCCGCCCCCGATATCGTATTGCGCGAAGTGATCGTGCAATCGCCCGACGAACCGGGCGGCGTCGTTCGCCTGTTGACGAACCTCATGGAAGTTGAGGCGTGGGCGATCGCGCTTTTGTATCGCTATCGCTGGCAGGTGGAATTGTTCTTTCGCTGGCTGAAGTGCTTTGCCAATTTCGCTCATCTGATCAGCGAGAGCCGTGAAGGGGTGTGGCTTAGTTTTTACGTGGCGGTGATAGGCGTTTTGCTGATGTACCTGCACACCGGCGCGAAGCCGAGCAAATATGCCTTCAGTCTGCTCGGCCTGGTGGCCTGCGGGGCATCGACGCTGGAAGAGATTGCGCCGATCTTGGCGGAGCGAGAACGTCGCATCGCGCTGGAAGTTGCACGGCGGGCGCGTCGAAATGCGAACAACGGTTAATCGTGTGATAGGCTGCCGCTTGAAGCGCGTTTCAGCCCACGCCGCCGCATGCGCATAACAAGGAGAAACGATCATGAATTGAAACACAGGCATTTTCTTCTAAACCTACATACGCCTTCGTTTGCTTGCCAGCCAAGTCCAGGCCACCTACAATACCTGAAAATCCCGGACACCATTGCGAAAAGCCAGCAGTGGCACAAGCGCGCATCGGCTCGGCCTTGTTCGAGGGAATAGTACAGTGATCGCATTGCAACAGCATCCTGAAGGGACGATCTTGCCGGTGCGGGCTCAGCCCGGTGCCAAGCGCAATGAAATTTGCGGCGAACAAGACGGGATGCTAAAGGTGTGCGTCACCCAATCGCCAGAAAAGGGCAAGGCCAACAAGGCGGTTGTCGAACTATTGGCCAAATCGCTAGGGTTGCGAAAATCGCAGATCGAACTCATTTCCGGGGAGACTTCGCATCAAAAACGGTTTTTGATCTACGGGATTACTCCCGAAGAATTCGCTCAAAAACTCGCGGAGAAAATGAATTAAATGATATTTTAGACTTCCGACACCTTAATCTTAAGGTGGTGTCAAACTTCAAATGCAGCGCGCTAAAAACCTTTGTTTACATGCACTTCAGACATAAATCGACGTAACGTTATACTTCGGAAAAACTTGGTTGTCGTGCCAGTATTGCAAGCACTGCTTTTTCTCGGAAAAAACAACTGGTGAAATGTTGCATTTGAAGTTTGCCACCACCAGTGCTTTTTTGGACGACTTTGCAGCTTTAGAATTTCTGATAAAATATCTTTTTGCTGGAGTTATTGAAACGCTTAATGTTGTTTAGCGGGCGTCAAAAGCCGGGCGTCAGGTGTCAGAATGGGTGTCAGTGACAAAAAAGGCTGTTTTTCAGCCTGCTTTTTAAGTGACACAACTTATTAAGTTACAATAGGTTGCGTTATTCCCGGAGGGTACGCGAATGGTTAGCAGCCTGACTCGAAATCAGGTGCCGGGAAACCGGTTGAGGGTTCGAATCCCTTGCCCTCCGCTCGTAAAGCCTTGCTTAGTAAAGAGTTACGCAAGGCTTTTTTTATTT
>JBEKFZ010000190.1:0-2478 GCA_050013075.1 Thermoguttaceae bacterium
AGCAGGCGTCCCAGTTGTTGGATGATGTTTCCAAGGGCACGCTGAATGAGAATCGGCTGAATGTCCGAGCACAGCAGGCGCAAGAGTTGGTATGCCGCATTGATCTCTACTCCAACATCCTGGGTGAGGGATTGGAAGGCTTGAAGAACGTGGCCATGCTGGCCAAGAGTGCGGCTGCGGCTGCGGTCATGCAAGACTTTGCCCAAGCGGGAGTGTGTGCGTGAATGTGACGGCCCTTATTCCGCCCTCTGGCAACAGGGGGCGAGGTTGGGAACCGTTTAACCTCAATACGCAAGGAAAAACTATTATGAGTCAATCACATGATGATTTTGGAATCGAACCGTTGGATGAGATATGTCACGTGTGGCATAACGATCACCCAATGACCGACAGGGCCAGCGAAGGATTAAAGCTATACGCCGCCACGCCCGATCTGGTCAAAGCCCTGACACGACTACTCGATGCACCTTGCTGCAACGAAGATGAGCAAGAGGACGAGGACTGCGAAGCAATCCAACAAGCTATCGAAACCATCGCCAAAGCAACCGGCAAAACAGTGTGAGGTAGTGGTAGACCCTTTCGCCCTCTCATGTGGCTCGTAGTTGTATGCGAGGGCGAGGATGGTTTACTTTTCAACTCTATCACAAGGAGTTTATCGTGTCCACAGAATACAAAGTTTGGGTTCATGTCGAAGAGTGCGATGATGAAACCGACCACTACGAAGAAGTGGGACTGCCGGATTGCCTGGGAACCTTTAACGGCCTGGACGAAGCCGATGAGTTCGTAGAAACCCTGTTGCAGCTATACGCCCCTGAGCAAATAGCGACCAGTGACCGCGTAATCCATCACCCCATAACCTAAAGGAATTTACCATGAGTGCATTTGTTGTGAATCCCAGCGTGATCGACAAGGTAGTCGGCTATATGTACGACGGCCAACATGATGAGCATGTGAGAGGACGCAATTACACCAGCGACGAATTTAACGAGTTTGGACGTGCATTGTACGCCATGAATGTCAATGCCGTGAACCAGCGTTATGAGGAGAATAACGAGCCGCCGACATACAATTACCGCCGCCGCAATCCGACCCGGCACGAAACCTTAAAGGCTATGCACTGTCTACGTTATCAATGCTCAGAAGGGAATGTGCCCGACTGTGCGTTATACGCAGAACTGACAAACGCCATACATAGTTTGGCCGACGATATTGTAACTGATTCGCCGGAATGGGATGCCGCACCGTGGAATGGTGAGCCGTCCACGGACGTTAAGGTAGCCACAGCCATAGCGGCTATCGACCTGGATTGTGACTAGGATGTAGAAGTGCTGACACCCTCTTACCGCTCTGTCGTTATGCCGCCAGAGCGAGAAGAGTTTGTCCACCTCGTACCCTATAGGAGTTTACCGTGTCTTGTAGAACTACCCCTAATCTGATTTTCTGGACGGTGGCGCAGACCGGCAAGGTCACGCCACTTGTAAGCGGTCCTCCCGGCTGTGGCAAGAGCCGCACAGTGGAAGCGTTTGCCAGAGCGGTAGGCCGCCAGTGCTATATGCTAATTGGTTCGTTGCGCGAGCCTGCCGATATTGGTGGTTATCCTTATCCGGTTCAAGGCGAGCGTCCCTATATGGCCGTTATGCCGCCAAAGTGGGCGCAAGATTGCCAGTATGGACAGTGGATACTATTTATCGACGAACTGACCACTTGCCCGCCGGCAGTACAAGCCGCACTATTGGGCGTAATTGCCGAGAATCGTGTGGGCGATGCAATACTGCCCGATACTGTGTGGAAGGTTGCCGCCTGCAATCCGCCGGACTGTGCCGCCAATGGCAGCGAACTAGAGCCGCCTCTGGCAAACCGCATGTGTCATTTAACGTGGGAAACCGACACGGAAGCGTGGCAACGCGGCATGGGCAACGCCATGAAATTCCCAACACCTAGCTTCATTCCCCTGCCGACCGATTGGGAAAAGCATATCGGCAAAAATACTTCGCTAATCGGAGCGTTTCACAAGCACAAGCCGGGATTGCTGGAAGCGTATCCAAAGGAACGGGCAAGAGCGTCCGGCGCATGGCCTTCCATGCGGTCGTGGACTAATGCGGCAATCTGTGCCGCCTCCCTGGAAGCTATCGACGCCGAGCCGTTATTGCGATACAGGGCCGTATCGGCCTGCGTAGGCGAAGAAGCCGGTATTGAATACCAGACGTGGGAGCAATCCCTAGATTTACCTGATCCTGAAGATTGGATTGCCATTGCCATAAATAACAGGGGGGGAAAAGACCCGTTCGATCTGTCTGGCAATTTAGCTATCCCGCCCCGCAGCGACCAGATTATGGCTATCCTGGGCGCACTGGTCGATAGGGTGAAGAACTATGAACTGGATAAAAACGGCAAGCCGCCAGAGGCGCGTTGGCTTGCGGCCGTGGATTGCTTTGCCGAAGTGGCAAAGACATGGGTCGAGCCTGCCATTGCCGCGGC
>JBEKFZ010000191.1:0-2306 GCA_050013075.1 Thermoguttaceae bacterium
CTTGAACGATCTCGATTGTCGCAGGAATCTTGGCCTTATCTGGGGAACCCGTGTCAACCAGGCTGATAAGTTGCCACTCACTGAAGTGGATTCCCTCCAGATAGGTCTCTGGCGGGGAAAAAGAAGGCGTCTCTGCGCACAACACTCCGAACGTGACCTGGAGCGACACCGTCAGTATAGCAACTAATTTTACGATGTTTCCTGACATGAATTAGTCTCTCCTTCATGCCTAACCGATTATTAAGCAGATCCGCATGAGAAGCGGAGTTTCATTTTCTAGACAGCATGAGTCGCCATGCATGCTTTAATGGCGAAATCTACAGATCTTTTATAATCAGTCCCTCGCGGTCGCTGGTTTGTTTCAGCCGAGTGTACTCCGAACCATCACCGCAAGCCACATTATATTACCCGGCAGCCAACAAGCACAGTACCCCATCATCCGCCAAGGTGTTGTTCAGCAGTCCGTCTGCAGAAGCCAATTTGGCTTGCTAACGAAGTTGGTTCACATGTCACAATCGTTCATTTCCTGAAATAAGATAACGATTACAGTAAGATGATGCCATGTCCCGCAGCAGTTGTCCGACTTTCCCGTCTTTGAAAACAGACAGCGGAAAATCCATTCCGGCATCGGTTACGGGAATTCCCCGGTATACCACCTGAATTCTGCGAACACCGTACATGTATGTTCAAGCTTATTTGGATTTATATGCTTTTCCCCCGCTAAAGAGGGCTAAATAAATCGTCCGATTCCCCTTGATTTTTTCCAATCAGAGCGCCATAATCAAAATAAGTTCGTGCTACGAACCAAAATGGTTCGATAATAAATAATCATGCAAACGTTCCAAACCGCCTATTATTGGTACTTTTATTTTACCCGCGAAGGTAGCGGGGTCGGAGGCGGTTTGTAGTTCGTAAACGCAACCCTAAAAGACCAAAACCCCGAAACCTTCCCAGGTTCCGGGGTTTTTTTATTGGATTTTACACACCTCGTTCCCACGCTCCTGCGTGGGAACGTTGGCGGAAGTATGTCCCACGCCGGAGCGTGGGAACAAGTTTAAAAAGTTCACAGTCGTCAGTTTACAGTTTTCAGTAAAAAAACTCCAAACTTATGATTGTGAACCGAAAACTGTCAACTGAAAACTGTTAACCGGAGTTAAAAAAATGATCGTCGTCATGAAAAAAGGCGCTACACAGGAGCAAATAGAACACATGATCCTGCAAGTCGAAAAACTTGGTCTTAAGGCCCATCCGATTTATGGAACCGAACGCACCGTAATCGCGGCCATCGGCGAAAAACGCGACGAGTACCGCACCTCCTTGGAAAGCGGCTCCGGCGTGGCCGAGGTCGTGCCCATCCTGGCCCCGTATAAAGTCGCCTCCCGCGAGGTCAAGCCCGAGCCTACCGTGGTCCGCGCCGGCAGCCTGATCGTGGGCAACTGCCACCTGGGCATGATCGCCGGTCCCTGTTCGGTCGAATCCGAGGACCAGACGCTCGCCACCGCCCGAGCGGTCAAAAAAGCCGGGGCCACGGCCTTGCGCGGCGGGGCATTCAAGCCCCGAACCAGTCCGTACAGCTTCCAGGGACTAAAAGAAGAAGGTCTGAAAATTCTCGCCGCGGCCCGCGACGAAACCGGCCTGGCAGTGGTGACCGAGGTAATGTCCGAACAAGACGTGGATCTGGTCGCCCGCTATGCCGACGTGCTCCAGATCGGCGCCCGCAACATGCAGAACTACCGCCTTTTGGAAGCGGCCGGATACGCAGGCAAACCGGTGCTCTTAAAACGCGGACCCAGCGCAACAATGGACGAGCTTCTCCTGGCCGCCGAATACGTCCTAAACGCCGGCAACCCCAACGTGATGCTCTGCGAACGCGGCATCCGCACCTTCGAAACCCACACTCGGTACACGCTTGCGCTCTCGGCCGTGCCCTATTTGCACGATCGCACGCACCTGCCCGTGGTGGTCGATCCCAGTCACGGCACCGGCCACTCGGCGTTGGTCCCAGCCATGGCCGCCGCCGCGATAGCCGCCGGCGCCGACGGACTGATGATCGAAGTCCATCCCGATCCCGAAACCGCCTTAAGCGACGGCTACCAATCGCTCAATTTCCAGCAGTTCGATTCCCTAATGGAACTCTGCCGCCGCGTGGCCGAAGCGATGGGAAAGAAAATCGAACCTAACGTTTAGAACCTATCCCAAAAGTCATCCTGAGCGTAGCGAAGGATCTCCGTATTAGCCAATATATTGCCCATTTTATCTGTATATCTTGTAGATTCTTCGCTTTGCTCAGAATGACATTATTGTTT
>JBEKFZ010000192.1:0-2290 GCA_050013075.1 Thermoguttaceae bacterium
CACCCCGCTAGTGAGTTTATATCTGAGCACTAACTCGACGGCGGCGACCACGGCAGCAGGCAACGTCACGGGAAACGTCCAGATATATAGCGGCAGTACACTGACGCTGGGGGCCGACATGACGCTCAGCGGCACCCTGGACCTGCAGGATACCGATTCGACATTAGATATGGCAGGGCACGATATTAGCGCCGATCAAATCTTTTTCGGATGGAACAGCGAAGGATTGCCAACGTTGCTCCACAGTGGGCACTTGACGGCCAATTACCTTTACGTGGCCAACCAAACGTTTAATCTGAACGCCACGGACTCGATTTCCAATTTCTACCTAACCAACGGCACAAGCACGATCAACACCACGATATTGTATTTGGATCTAAATAACTCGACGGCGGCGACCGCGGCAGCGGGCAACGTTACCGGGAGCGTGAACATATACAACAGCAAACTGACACTGGGGGCCGACATGAAGCTAAGCGGATACCTGTCCCTGTGGGGGGATACCGGTTCGACATTGGATATGGCTGGGCACTCGCTTAACGCCGATCAATTATATTTTGGCTGGGGCGGGACTAACATGTTGCTCAATAGCGGCAGAATCTCGGCCAATTCCCTTTATGTGGCAAACACCAATGCGCTGACATTACACCCTGGAGATTTGATAGAAAATTATTTAACCCTCTCCAACGCATCGACGCTGACGGTTCTCCAGGCGAACGGACAATTGACGGGCCTGACTTTTAACGGTCCGTGGCAGGGCAGCCTAAATATTGACGACACCAGCATGCTCAATCTGAATTTCGGCCAAAGCAGTTCTTCGCACTGGATTTTCCGCTGGCGCGACCCCATCTACTATTATTATGCCGGCAACTGGGGGGATGTATTGACGAGCTTGATCAGCGCCGGCCAGATTTCCATTAACCCGTCGAACGGTTATTACTTGGCGGACCAAGGGGGCTACACCTATATTTACGCCGTAGCTCAACCCGCCAATTTCGACTGGAAAGGCGGCGATGGCGCCGGTCCGACCGACTGGAGTCTGGCGGCCAACTGGAATCCCAACACCGGCGTGCCCGATGGAAAGGGCGTCGTTATCAGCTTCGGCGCCCAATCCGCCGCGAACAATATCGTCGATTTGGGATCGGACGGAAAAACAGTCGGGGGCTTGATCTTTGTCATCGCCACGAGCACCACGATCCAAAGTTCCGGCGGACATGATCTTACCCTGGATAATGACGGCGAGATCTCCACCATCTATGTGTCGGGTAACCATTACATCACCACTCCGGTAATTCTGAACAACGACGCCCAGATCATCGGCCTCGGAACCTTGACATTATCCGGTGGGATCAGCGGGCCTTATAATTTGGACGTACAAGGCAATCTTATCGCTAGCAGCATCGAAGTGGATACTCTAACCATCGGCAGCGACACGTCGCTGACAATCCCGGCGATTGCCGACGGTCCTTCGGGCGACACAATCACCTCCGTGCCCGAGCCGTCCACTTTGGTTTTGATGGGAATTGCTTCGATTGGTCTGCTCGCGTACGTCTGGCGGCGGAAAAAGAGGGCTGCCTAAAGCATCAGAACCATTCGAGTAATAATAATCGTAAACGTTTGCGATTTATAATGTAGCAGGCACACTCCGTGTGCCGTTTGGTATTTTCAATATGTTTCGTTCATCGGAAGACGGCACACGGAGTGTGCCTGCTACATTACTATTCCAACCGTTTGGATTCGGCCAGCATGGGCCGCAGTTCGTCCACGAAATCGCGGGCGTCCTTGAATTGGCGGTAAACGCTGGCAAATCGCACGTACGCCACCTGGTCCAGGACGCGGAGCCGCCGCATGACCATTTCGCCGACCTTGGGGCTTGGGACCTCGGTCTCATAATTGGATTCTATTTCATCTTCCACGTCGGAAACGATTGTTTCCAGTTGGGCATCGCTTATGGGCCGTTTCCAGCAGGCCTTTTCCAAGCCCTGTTTGATCTTGGCACGGTCGAAAGGTTCTCGGGACCCGTCCTTTTTCACGATTTTTACGGTGGTGCCTTCGATCCGCTCATAAGTTGTATAGCGTCGTTTGCAGTCCAGACATTCCCGCCTGCGCCGGGTGGCGATGCCGTCTTCGCTCGCCCGGGTGTCGATCACCCGATCATTATCCACATGGCAAAAAGGACATTTCATGGCGGCACGAATCTCCATAAAGAAATTATGTCATTACTATAATCCAAGCCGGGTTGGGGGGAAAGGGGCGCGTACGGAAGGATGAAGGATGAATCGTAAAATGC
>JBEKFZ010000193.1:0-2197 GCA_050013075.1 Thermoguttaceae bacterium
CCGTCAATCACACCGGCCCGGGTCAGTCCGTTTATGAACCATGCTGCTTGCAGATGATAGCGGTAGTTAGCCACACTCCGTTCAAAATCCCGGTATCCCGCGCCGCTTGTGGATTTCAAATCCCACAAAATATTTGACTCGGCCTGGACGCAATCACACCGGGCCTTGCACGGTATTCCGTCTTGTTCCCAAAATACGGATAGCTCGCACTGGCGCGGCGTGTTGCGAATCTGGCGGGCGGCAGGATGCGCGGCTATGGCCTCAGCCATGCCAAGCATCCTGGCGTGTTCATCTCGGCTTATGATCGGCTTAGTTTGTTGCGCTTCCCATTCGAGATAGGCTTTCGTTTCGCTGCCGTATGGGTTGCCCGTGCGCGGGTTGACCGGCCCGGCGCTGATGGTGTATTCTGCCGCGAACTTCTCAGGCTCCAAAATCATACAATGGATTGCACGGCCTAATTTCATCGCGGGGGTGTCGGTCTGGTGCGCTCGTTCCCATTCCGCCTTGCCCGGCGTCCCGGCATCCAGCGCGGCCAGATAGCCAGCGCGTAGGCCGGGGCGGGCATCATAATCCCGGTAACTCATGCCCTCGACGATCTCAGGTTTCGCCATTTTCAATCCTTCATGTTTCAATCTCCCCGCCGCCGTTAGATGTTCATCGCCACAAGTTGCCCGGACGGGCTGCACCGAAATCAGCGGGTCTGTACTCCGCTGGCACAAGCGGCGGCGGGGAAGCTCCTATTGCAAAAGTTCTTGGTCAATGTGAGCGCACCCGGCGCACACCGCGTAAACCACAACCAAAAAGGCCAGCACTATGCAGACAAATACAACTTTTGCGGCCCACGTCTGCGAATCCGTTTTGACTAGCTGCATGACTTCCTCCTTAATCCTGCACTCGCCTCATGGTCATCGGGTCATACTGGTATGTAACCTGGTATGTTCCAGCCGGTAAACAATGGTGGGGATGTTCAGGATGTGTCAAGTTCCAAGTGTCGCTTGCCACCACCACCGGCCCGGTAACTTCGTGCGGCTGAACATTCAGGGGCGCTCGCACCGTATCCGGCAAACGCACGCCCTTATATACTTTTACCGCACCTTCTGCCATGTGACGCGCCCCGTTGCCTGTGCCTAGCGCTACCTGCACAGACTCCGCGCCGATCTGTTCACCGTGCGGAAAGTTATCAGGGACACGATGCAAATATACATCGCCCTGTTGTATCGCATGGCCGATTTCAATTCGCCGGATAACTCTAATATCAATTTCCGGCTTTGCGGCTTCGACATGTTTAACGGCTTCGAGTATTTCCATGTTTCCTCCTATGACTTCGCCAAGATTAACGTTTCGTCAAAACCACAAATCGCTTGATGCGCTTCTCTGCAATTTTTAACATCGGCGGGAACTGGCATATAATATACGCGGCCTGTCCCGCCGTCTGTTCCGCATAACCATTGATTGTCTAGATTATCGCGCAATAGGGCGCGAGGAGCACCCCCCTTGCGCGTCCCCTCAACATCCGTATTTATAAGTTTTGCCTTTGATTCTCGAAGATAGCGCGCTGGTGTCATAAGCTCAATTAATGCACGCCTAGTTTCGGCATTTTCTTCGTTCAATATTTCATTTATCGTGATAGTTTCCGGTTCTAGGATGGCATAGGCTGGCACGAGAATACCGTGCCAAAAATAAAGGTTTTCGACAACACATTCGAGGGCCGGGCCATCCGCACAATGCATGCGCCTACCCCACGTTCCCACCTCTATTTTTACAATGGGCTTTGGCAACCAATAGAGAGTAGTTTCAGTCCAATATAATATCCATGCTCCATTACAAAAAGCGTCGAATAATGGTTTAGTCCATTCTCTAACAAAAAACTTTTTTAGTTCTAAGGCACCAAAATAAAATGTGGAAAGCCAACTCAGTTCAAAACAATACCAATACCATGACTGCCGGAAAATACACCATTGCGTTAAGCGTTTTAGAGCAGCGTCGCTGGCGTCGAGGGCGTCGCGGGCGGCGAGGGCGTCGAGGGCGTCGCGTTCGGCGAGGGCGTCGCGGGCGTTGCGGGCGTCGAGGGCGTCGCGGGCGGCGCGGGCGTTGCGGGCGTCGAGGGCGGCGCTGGCGTCGAGGGCGGCGCGGGTGGAGCTGGCGGCGAGGGCGGCGCGGGCGTTGCGGGCGTCGAGGGCGGCGCGGGCGGCGAGGG
>JBEKFZ010000194.1:0-2117 GCA_050013075.1 Thermoguttaceae bacterium
CAGAGATAATTTCCTTTCAGCCGCAATATCAATTCGAATAGCCTGGAATAAAACTGGCTGTTGTAATTGGCCACATCGGGCGGAACGGGAGGATTGACGCTGACAGGCGCCGTCCCGAATTTCTCTCTCACCCAGCCGGTCAGGTCCGGTGATTCATCATTCAGAAAGATCCCTCGATATTTCACCGATGGCTCGCCCTGCCGGTAGGTCCCGGTCTTTACGAACAGTTCGTCATGATGCCGGGCCGGCACATCGGCCCACCAATACCATGGTGAAACGCCGATCTGCTCGGAAAGATCATAAATTCCGTAGATGGTTCCGCGCTTGTCGGATCCCGCGATTACCAACCCGCTAGTGACGCCCGCCAGAGGATGAGGTACGACCTGAATGGAAAAGGACTCCCACTTCCCGCGGATCTGACCGGCATCGATTTTGCCGGTTCCAATAAGATCATCAATCACCCGGCTTCTGCCGATTGTGCCGATGATAATTGCATGCTTTCCGAGCTGATCCGTGTTGTTCCAAATGGAAGCCTGGATGCCGGTCACCCGGGCAATGTCGGATTTGAGATCGTTGGCGGCCCGGATCACTCCCGGCCAGTCACCGGAATCTATCCAGATTGCGGCAGCGCGGCGGCTTTGCACCAGGGGGAAGCTGCCCGGCTCGCGCGCCGTCCGCACATATTGAGCTTGTCCGATCGCAAACGCGGCGGCATGAAAGCAAAAGATGAAGAAAAGGCCGGCAATTGCCGATTGCGAATTGCGGATTGCGGATGGGAAAAATCTCTTATTCCAGAATCTGCATTCCCGAATCCGGCAATTGGTTATCATAAATAATTTCTTCCTGCAGATCCGTTCCATCCGCAAGCCGAAATCCACAATCCGCAATTCATCCGGCTACTTCATCATCCCCTTGCGCACATATTCCATCAATCCGCCCGCGCCGATCAGTTCCTGCATGAAAACGGGGATCGGCTTGGCCGCATACGTGCGGTCCAGCGTCACATTCGCAATTTCTCCGGTCGTGGTATCGATGCGCAGCACGTGGCCGGTCTGCGCTTCAGCTGCAGCGTCCGGGCATTCCATTATGGTCAGCCCGATGTTGAATGCATTGCGATAAAAAATGCGTGCGTAGCTTTCCGCTACGATGCAAGCCAACCCCGCGGCTTTGATGGCCAGCGGCGCGTGCTCGCGCGAGGAGCCGCATCCGAAATTCCTGCCGGCCACGATGATATCGCCGGGCTGGACCTTGCCGGGAAACTGCGGGTCCGCATCTTCCATTACATGCGCGGCCAATTCCTTGGGATCGCTGGTATTCAAATAACGCGCCGGAATAATTTCGTCCGTGTTGACGTCATCGCCGAATTTGTAAATCGTTCCCGTGATAATCACTTTTTCACCCCCTGCTTCCAATTGGAGCCCCGGACTTCTTTCGGTGCAGCCAGACGCCCTTTAATCGCCGATGCCGCAGCCACACCCGGTGATGCCAGATATATTTCACTTTCGAGGTGGCCCATCCGGCCCACGAAATTGCGGTTGGTAGTGGAAACCGCTTTTTCGCCTTTGGCCAGAATTCCCATGTGCCCGCCCAGGCACGGTCCGCAGGTGGGAGGTGAAATGATGCACCCGGCTGCGGTAAATATGTCAAAGAGCCCTTCCTTCATCGCCTGCCGCCATATCAGGGGCGTGGCAGGAATAATGATCGTCCGGACTCTCGGACTCACCTTTTTCCCTTTCAGCAGCCTGGCCGCCTCGCGCAGATCCTCGATGCGGCCGTTGGTGCAGGATCCGATCACCGCCTGATCCAGCACAACATTCCTGGCTTTGGAAACCGGCACAACATTTGACGGCAGATGGGGCTTGGCGACCACCGGCTCCATTCCTGTCACGTCAAACTCTTCCACCCGCTCATACTCGGCTTCAGGATCCGAGAAATAATAGCGCGACTTGCGTTGCGCACGCTTTTGAACGTACGCACGGGTTATTTTGTCGGGCGGCACAATTCCGGCTTTGGCCCCGGCTTCGATCGCCATGTTGCACATTGTCAGTCTGCCTTCCATCGACAGCTTGTCGATCACCGGTCCCGTTATTTCCAAAACTTTGTAGTTGGCGCCCTCC
>JBEKFZ010000195.1:0-2106 GCA_050013075.1 Thermoguttaceae bacterium
TTCTTACGACCACCACTTATCCGATCGGTGCAGTAGGGAATGACCGTCCTATTGCAACCACTATGGAGATGTGGCGTTCCCCGGACCTGAACGTAACGGTATTTACAAAGAATGTCGATCCGCGTTCCGGCGAAAATATCCATGGGCTGATCAACATCAGCCGTGCTGAACCTAACCCGTCTCTTTTTGAAGTGCCTCCGGATTACCAATTGGCCGATGAGACCGGTTCTTTCACAGTCACCATTACGGGACACAAGTAAGTTCTTGTTGCAAGTTTTTGAGGAGCTGGACAAATGAAAGTTGCGCGATTGCTTTGCCTCACTGTGCTGTTTGCAATGGTTTCACTGATGAGTGGCGCCCTGGATTGGCCGCAGTTCCGCGGACCTCAACGAATCGGCGCCTCCCAGGAATCAGGACTGCTGGGCGAATGGCCCAAGGAAGGCCCCAGGCTGCTGTGGCAGATGAAAGATATCGATGAAGGGTATGGCGCTCCTGCGGTGGTCGGGGAGCGCGTCTATCTGATCAGCATCAAGGGTCTGGAGAACGAATTCGTGCAGGCGCTTTCGGTCAAAGACGGGAAGCAGATCTGGGCCACGAGTCTCGGCAAAGTTGGGAATCCCAATCAACAGCCGCCTTACCCGAAGGCCAGGTCCACGCCCACCGTCGATGGCTCTCTTCTGTATGCCTTCAGTTCCGATGGCGACCTGGCCTGTGTTGAAGCCGCGAGCGGCAAAATCGTCTGGAAAAGAAATGTCCGGAGTGATTTTGGCGGCAAGCCCGGCATCTGGGCTTATGCGGAATCTCCTCTGATCGACGGCGATGCGGTGGTTGTGACGCCCGGCGGGAGCGACGCCACGATTGTGAAGCTGAACAAGAAAAGCGGTGTGACTATTTGGAAATCGGCCGTGCCTGGCGGCGATCCTGCGGGCTACTCATCCATCGCCCTCGTCGAAGCTGCGGGCCGGAAACAATACGTGCAATTCCTGGAAAAGGGGCTCGTCGGCGTGGACGCCGCGACCGGCCAGTTCCTGTGGCGCTACACTGGAATGGTTGGAAGCCCGGCAAATATGTGTATGCCGGTACCTCGCGGCCAATATGTTTATCATGCCAATACCCGGCGTGCGGCCGCAGCCCTGCTGCAACTCAAGCCTTCTCAAGATGGAGTTGCAGCAGAACAGGTTTATCTGGAACGCGACTTGCCCAACGACATCGGCGGCCAGGTGCTTGTGGGCGATTATTTGTACGGTACTCACGCTGAGACCGGATTGGCGGCGGTCGAATTTCTTACCGGCAAAGTCCGCTGGCGGGCCGAAGGCATCGGATCCGGTTCCATTTTTTACGCCGATGGCCGATTGTATCTTCACGGGGAGAGCGGAGACGTTGCACTGGTTGAAGCCACTCCCGAAGCTTATCGCGAGAAAGGGAGGTTCACTCCTCCCGGCCAGCCGCAACACACGGGTGGCTCGATGGAAAAAGCCTGGGCATATCCGGTAGTGGCAAATGGCCGGTTGTACATCCGCGACCTGGGTACGTTGTGGTGCTACGACGTGAAGAAACGGTGAGGAAAAACCGGGAGCGCCGCCGTCCCGGCGGCTAATTGGGCAGCGTTGTGAATACTGCACGTCTCTATATAGACGGCAAAAAACCCTCGAGACGCCGGCGCTCCGGGTAAACTGTGTTTCTGAATGTTATTCGATGCGGCCGACGGCGTAATAGGGATATGTGGGAATCTGCGAACCGTTATCCGGCTCCAGCGTGACGACGGCCGCGCTGGCATTTACGGCTTCTGGCGGAACGGGAGCCGTCACGAAAGTCGGGCCGTTTGAATTAACCTTGAAGGGTCCGACAGATACTTTTGATGCCTGCGAAAAAAACCAGAGTTGATATCTCTTGCCCTCCGGCGCTGGAGGGAAATTTCCCAACACGAAACACTGATTCTGTTCGACATCCCAAATAATGGCTGCTGCGTTTGCGGCCGGCGCGCTCTGAACAATAAGGCGAGCCATGCGGGTCCCAGGCTTGCCCACGACAGTCAGAATTATGCCAAGGTTTCGAGCTTCCTCTTTTCTTGCCTCAAGTTCGCTCCGCAAAGTTCCTGCGTCCGCT
>JBEKFZ010000196.1:0-2091 GCA_050013075.1 Thermoguttaceae bacterium
GAGGGATTAACCGCCACTTTTGCGCGATCTGCTGTTTCCTTTGGATATAGGGCTGCGCCAATCTTTCCAAACGAGCGATCTGTCTGAATCGAGCCTGGCTCATGGTGCGCGGCCACCCATTATTTTGGCCTCCAAGGAATCCAACCTTTTCACCACGTCGGCCATGTCGATGGCGTGTGTTTGGGAGTTTATCAGGGCGGCCAATGCGGCCCCTTCGCTTGGACTGATCCTCCCCTCCGCGACGGCCCGCATGATGTGCCCGAGGGCCTCCACCGCGTCGTCAGCAAATTCCATAGGCGGCAGATCGAGCTTAATCAGCCGCTCTCGCGGCAGGATTCGACCGAGCAAAAATTTCAGCATCGGCACGTCGCCGGCCTTGGCGAGCGCGACTGCTGTGCGCACTAGGTCGTCGGCCTCACCTTCCAGCAGTGCTGCTGTGACTAGTGTAGCCCGGTTCTTGGATCCGGGTTTGCGCCCGGAATTGCCCCTTGCGAACGAACGGCCGCGAGCATTCGGGATTTGGGGCGCACCAGAACCGTCGGATCGACTCATTGTCGAACCTCCAAATTGGCCCTGGTCCGGCCAATGATATTTGAAGTTTTGGTGGTTGCTAACGAACAATCGACCTACTGACAATACTATTATCTTTTACTTATGTTTACTGATTTATACTTAGATACAAATAGTATATTACTCAAGATATGTTATTATTTCTTGGAAATCAAAGTATAGCTCTTGGCGACAACAGCGGTCGACTGGTTTATGCCTTCCTCTGCCGCGTAAATCTTGCGTAATTTACGCGGGTGACCGGGGCGACCAAGCCAAGTAAAGCCGATCGCCCTGACCGCAACGGATCAAGCGAACGGTCTGAACAAGTCTGGCACGGCAATTCGGAGTTATTTCTGCTCGCCGCTCAACGTGACGTTAACGATGTAAGACATGCGGCTCTGCGTTCCGAGCAACGGAAAATCAATGCCTGTCAGGTATTGGCGAGAGGCAGACAACCGCAAATTCCGGCCCACCGATCGAGAGCTCATAGCGGAAAAATGCCAAAGCAGACCGCTGCGGAATGGGACAAGGGTGGCATGGTTAGACTTTTAGCGAAATATTCTCGCCGCCGCGCGCGGGATATTTCCCGTTTCTGCGGGGCACGACAGGGCGCCACCGCCGTCGAATTTGCCCTGATCGCCCCGGCCTTTTTTGCGGTGCTGATCGCCTTGTTTCAAACGGCCTTTTTCTTGTTTGCGCAGATGGCGTTGCAAAATGCCGCCGATGAAGCGGGCCGCTACTTTCTGACCGGTCAGGCGCAGAATGGCAATTGGACGGCGAGCAACATCCAAACCAAAGTCTGTCCGATGATCCAGGCGCTCATGACCTGCGCCAACGTGATCGTTGTCGTGCAAAATGCTTCGTCTTTTTCCGCCGCCAATACGTCGACACCGGCCTTGTACAGCGGCGGCCAGCCCATCACGTCGTTTACCTATGCTCCCGGCACGCCCGGTGAAGTCATGGTCGTACAGCTTGTCTATCAATGGTCGGTCATCAGCGGACCGCTTGGCTTTGTCCTTTCCAATCTTCCAAACGGCGCCGCGGAGATCGTGGGGGTCACTGCCTTTATGGTGGAGCCCTATTGATCATGCCGGGCCTGGTCAGACTGTATCGCCGTTTCATCGCCTCGACACGCGGCGTCGTGGCCATCGAATTCGCCGCGATTCTGCCGGTCTTGCTCATCATCCTGCTGGCAACGTTTGACGGCGGAAGGGCGATTGTCGTCTACATGAAAGTGCGGTCGGCGACGTACGTCCTGGCGTCAGTTACCAATCAATACTCGACGGCCCTGCCGATTCAATCCGCCAACATGACGGGGATAATGAACGCCACCACCGCGGTGCTCGCACCGTATTCGAACACGCCGCTTACCGCCGTCATTTCGGAACTGAAGATAGCTGCCACTAAAGCAACCACCGCGACGGTGCGCTGGAGCGCTGCACAGAATGGCACGGCTCTGGCGGCTGGAGCGACGGTAAACCTCCCGACCGGCATTTCTGCGTCGACCAATACGTGCGGCACGTATCCGTGTTACCTGATCCT
>JBEKFZ010000197.1:0-2068 GCA_050013075.1 Thermoguttaceae bacterium
AGCGGCGCCCGGCAATCCATGCCCGGCATGATGGAAACCGTGCTTAACGTCGGCCTGTGCTCGAAAACCATTCCCGGGTTGATTAAAAAAACCGGCAACGAACGGTTCGTCTTCGACGCCTATCGCCGCTTGATAATGATGTATTCCGACGTGGTCATGGAAAAGGCCGAAGACATCGAGCCCGTCGAAGGCAATGGCATCCGCGTGCAACTCGAGCACATCATGGCCAAGCTGAAGAAGTCGAAAAAATACGCCTCCGACACCGACATGTCGGCCGACGACTTGAAAAAACTCTGCAAAAAATTCAAGGAAAAGATCGCCGAGGTTTTGGGCCGCGAATTTCCCGACGATTCGCAAGAGCAGCTTTGGGGCGCAACAGGCGCGGTATTTAAAAGTTGGGAAGGCAAACGTTCGGTTTCATATCGCAAGATCGAAGGCATTCCCGGCAACTGGGGCACCGCCTGCAACGTGCAGAGCATGGTCTTTGGCAACCTGGGCAACACTTCCGCAACCGGCGTGGCCTTTTCGCGCAATCCGGCCACCGGCGAGAACAAATTCTACGGCGAATGGCTAATCAACGCCCAAGGCGAGGACGTGGTGGCCGGCATCCGCACGCCCAATCCGCTTAACGAGGAAACAAAGAACCCGCAAAACCAGCACCTCTCCTCGCTGCAAACCGAGTGGCCCGAACTGTACAAACAACTCGACGATAACCGCAGCAACCTGGAAAAGCATTACAAAGATATGCAGGACATCGAGTTCACCATCCAGGAAGGCAAACTCTACATGCTCCAATGCCGCAACGGCAAGCGGACCGGCACCGCGGCCTTGAACATGGCCATGGACATGCTCAATGAAGGATTGATCGACGAAAAAACCGCCGTGATGCGCGTGCAGCCGGCCCAACTCGACGAACTGCTGCATCCGATCATCAATCCCGAATCGGAGAAAAATGCCCAGGCGTTTCTCACCGGTCTGCCGGCCGGACCGGGCGGGGCCGTGGGCCAGATCGTTTTCACCTCGGTCGACGCCGTGGCCCAAGCACGCGCCGGAGCGACAGTCATTCTGGTCCGCGAAGAGACCAATCCCGAGGACGTCGAGGGCATGCGCGCGGCCGAAGGCATACTCACCGCACGCGGCGGAATGACCAGCCATGCGGCCTTGGTCGCACGTGGCTGGGGTAAGTGCTGCATCGTCGGCGCAGGCGACATGAAAGTCGACATGGCCGGCCGAAGACTCACCGTCGGCGAAGTGAAACTCAAGGAAGGCGACGTAATAACTTTAAATGGCACCAAGGGCCGGGTTTACGAAGGCGCTTTGGAAATGATGGACGCCACCGAAAACCCCCGCTTCCAAGGATTCATGAAACTCGTCGACAAGTGCCGCACTTTGGGCGTGCGCACCAACGCCGATACGCCCGAGGACGCCAAAATCGCCCGCGATTTCGGGGCCGAAGGCATCGGGCTATTCCGCACCGAGCACATGTTTTACGGCGCCGGTTCGGACGAGCCGTTGTTTAAGCTCCGCAAGATGATCCTCAGCAAAACCCTCGAGGAGCGCAAGGCCGCGCTGGCCGAGTTGTTCCCCTTTGTCAAGCAAAGCGTCAAGGGCACGCTCGAAGCTATGGACGGCCTGCCCGTGACGATCCGCCTGTTGGATCCGCCGCTGCACGAATTCGTGCCGCAGGATCAAGCCAAGCAAAAGGAACTGGCCGCCTCGCTGGGCATCAAACCGGCGGAAGTGAAAAAACGCGGCGAAGCACTGCACGAAACCAATCCCATGATGGGCCATCGCGGCGTCCGACTGGGCATCACCTATCCTGAAGTCACCGAGATGCAAGTCCGGGCGATCTTCGAGGCCGCCGCCGAACTGAAACTCTCCGGCAAGTCGCCAAAGCCCGAGATCATGGTCCCGGTCACCTGCGACGCCTCCGAACTCGACAACACGAAAGTGATCGTCGATCGTGTGCACGAGGAAGTCAAGCAGCAAACCGGCGTTGACGTGCAATATCTTTACGGCACAATGATCGAAATTCCCCGGGCCTGCCTCTTGGCCGACAAGATGGCAA
>JBEKFZ010000198.1:0-2062 GCA_050013075.1 Thermoguttaceae bacterium
GACTGCCAGGACGGGGAATTTACGTTTGAGAGGGTTGAATAATTCTGTTTAGCCTGGGCAATTGTGCCCGGTTATTGTTCAGAAAGATTATTTCATGTGGAAAGAACATCCATCATTTGAAGCACCAGAAAATAATCCTGTAATCTGACGTTACATGGATTTTACCAAATTTGTTGATTTGCTCGATACAAGGACATTGTTTTTTACGCGTTCCGATCTATATGATGATCCATTTGAAGGATCATTGACAAATAATAACATTATTAACAGTTTAGTTTTTTGCCATATTTATGGTGGCAGTGATGGAAGTATGCCAGTGGTCACATAGGTTTTCAGGGCTTGGATGACGGAATCCAGGAGGTCGTAACCGCGTTGTTTTAATGTGCGAAAGATACTCATCAGCACCGCTTGGGTGTCCGCCCCGCGGAGGCTGCGATTGGCATAACTGTTTTTGCGAATGATCACTGCCGGGCGAATGGCTCGTTCGGCGTGGTTGTTCTCGAAGGGAACGTCCGCGTGATCCAAAAAAGTGAACAACTCGTTTTGGTGTCGGCGCAGCCGTTTCACGAGACGGTCGGCTTGCGGATCGCGCCAATCGGTTTCGATCAGTTCCTGCAATCGTTTGTCCAGGCAGGCCCGCCGCGAGGCGTGTTCCGGCGGGGGACGCTCTTCGCGCTTCCACAAACGGATGGCGTCGCCCAGCAACCGCCTCAGTTTTTTGGCGAATATCGGCCAATGTTTTCCGGGATTTTTGTATTTTTCCACATGCTCCAGGTCGCGGAACAGATGAACCAGGCACTTTTGCCGCGGGCCGCCGGTAATTGCGTTGTAAGCGCCCCAAAAATCGCTGATAAGAGTACCTTTGAATTCCTCGGCGAAGAATTTCCGCAACGCCGGCTCGCCCCGCGAACGATCGATCAGATAGTAGGTCAGCCGCGGATTGCTGAAACACCACAGCCAGTGGGTTTTGCCCGCCACGCGCCAGCCCGTCTCGTCGCCGTGCAGCACGGCCGACGCCAACCCCTCTTGTTGAATCTGTTCGTACCAGGAAAAGAGCGTCTCCCGCAGACGATGCCACATCTGCGACAAGGCCCCTTTGCTGATCTTCATTTGCAAGTGATGATTGAAAACGTCCACGATCTGCTGCGAGGTCGTCCCCAGTCCGTAGTGCATCCAGGCCGAAAGCACCACGGCGCGATTGCCCAAGCGGGCGTTCGGCAGGGCGTCGGGCGCCTGCGGCGCGACGCGCTTCTTGCATCGCGGGCACCAGTCGCGGTGGATCGTGTGTTCCGTCGCCTGCGAGCGGAGATCTTCGGGAATATCCTCGACGTACCGTGTACGGGTCTCGCCAAGCCGCTTCAAACGTCCCTGGCAGTGCGGACAACAGGGAAGTCGATGTTCCTCGTAATGGTCGATCCGCTCCGGCCGCTTCCGACCGCTGCCCGGATGCCCTTTTTTGCGGCCAGGCCGCTTGTTCCGCGAAGAAATGGCCGGTTTTTCGTAAACCGGGATCATGCCCGAGGGCGTGGAGGGCGTCGCCGCCGATGCCGGATTCCGCGCCTCGGCCAATTGCTTGGCCATTTCCAACAGCGCGAAAATCACCGCCTCCTTCCCCCTCGTGAAAATCGCCTCCGCCTGCGCGCGGTCGAGGCTTGGCCCCAAAGATATTCCCTTGGGCAATGCGGATATAGCCATGTCCTTTTGCATAATCCATAGACATAAACAAATTCCCGTTTTTTCCCAAGATCAATTCCAAAAAACTAAACTGTTACATTTAATCATCATTTAGCCCCCGGTGAATACACCGGGGGGAGAGCAACAAAGATCATGGCTACTCCCACTTCAGTCGGCGTTATTGAACTATCCAGCATCGGCATCGGTTACTTGGTCGAGGACGAGATGCTCAAGGCCGCCACGGTCAATCTGCTAATCGCCCGGACGATCTGCTCGGGCAAATACATAATCGTCATCGGCGGATCCGTGAGCGACGTGGAGGCGGCGGTCCAGGCGGGCATAAAAATCGCCGGCGAGGCGATCATAGATCATCTCACGGTGGCCAACG
>JBEKFZ010000199.1:0-1968 GCA_050013075.1 Thermoguttaceae bacterium
ATCTGGTTGCCGGTAAGGGTTGCCCAGGGTGCGTCGCGGGCAAGCGATTTGGGCACTGCACAACCCAGCCGGTCGCAGTCGGGGTCGGTGGCAAGGATCAGGTCCGCATGGATTTGTTTTGCCCGATCGATAATCGCATCGAAAACAGCGGCGTTTTCGGGATTGGCAATGTGCTTGGGAACGTTGGGAAAATCGCCGTCGGGCGCGGCATGTGGTGCAAAGACTTCGAGGTCCTTGAAACCGGCCTGTTCCAAGACCGGGCAGACCGCCGAGGCGCCTACTCCATGCAGGGGCGAATAAATGATCTTCAGGTCCCTGGGGCCGGCAATACTCTGTTGCAACACGGCCGAAATATAGGCCGGATCGACTTCCTCTTGGCAATAAATGATCTTGCCGGACGAAAGACCTTCGGCAAAGGCAGTGCGCTGGATAGTGGTAACATTTTGCATACAGCGGATGGAATCCGCATCGTGGGGGGGTAGAAGCTGGCCTCCGGTGGACCAATAAACCTTCACCGCATTATCGGAGGGAGGATTGTGACTGGCGGTAATCATGATGCCGCAATCGCACTTTTTATATCGCACGGCAAAGGACAACTCCGGAGTGCTACGGTAGCCGTCGAGAAAATAGACCGTAAACCCGGCTGCCGCCATGATCTCGGCGCATAGCTCGGCGAAATGCCTGGAGCGATGCCGGGTATCGTAGGCTATGGCACAAGAAAGGGGGGGTGTTTTGACCTGCTGTTTGACGTAGTCGGCAAGTCCCTGGGCGCTTTCGCCAATGGTACGATCGTTAATGGCGTTACAACCGATAGGATACATCCGGCCGCGGCGGCCTCCGGTGCCAAAGGGGATTACGGTCCAAAAAGCATCGTCCAGTTCCTTCCAACGACCGGCCGATATGTCCTGGGCGACTTGGTGGGCGTATTCGGCCAAGTATGGTTCGGTAAGCCATTTATGGATATTTTTAATCGCACCCGGCGAGAGTTTTCCCGCCTGTGCGGCGGCTTCCAATTGTTCAAAAGTAATTTTTGTGTCATTCATGACGAAAATTATTTCCTGCTTCTATTCAAGAGAAAAGGGGGGATGCCCCTTCCACTATTGGGACTGTATGTTTAAAATAATGTTTTATAAAAGGGTGCTATTATACCTACTAAGAGATAAGGGCTAATATGGGTCTCATAATTCTACGTTGTGTTTTCTTGCTCGTGGCGGCCGCTCTGAGCGTTACATTTATAAAATCTGGGGAATTCCCCGTCGATTCGGAGTGGATACCCTGGGTAATCTTTGGCGGAATGATGGTTCTCGCGCTGGGAATTATTGGCTTAGATATTTTACTTCGCAAGAAAAAACTCGACACAATCACAGCCGTGTATTTCGGCATGCTCGTAGGGTTGATAATGACCTATAGCCTAGGTTTGGCATTGGCTCCGACTTTTCAGAGCCTCCCCATAAAAGAACCAGATATTAAGAAACCTATGGAAATGCACAATCTGATACAAAATCAGGTGCAATTGGTGCTGGGGGTTGTGGTTTGCTACGTTTGCGTCAGTTTGTTGATGCAAACCAGGAGTGATTTCCGGTTTATCATCCCCTATGTCGAATTCGCAAAGGACGTAAAAGGGCTTAAACCCTGCATTCTCGATACCAGCGTGGTCATCGACGGGCGGATCGCCGACGTGGTGGAAACCGATATCATCGACGGCAAACTGATCATGCCCAAGTTCGTCATAGGCGAATTGCAGGCCATAGCCGACAGTTCCGATCGGCTCCGCCGCGGTCGAGGCCGGCGCGGTCTGGATATCCTTAACCGTATGCGGGCCAACCCTAACATAGACATGGAAATCTACGACCGGGATTTGCCCGAGTTCGCCGACCAGGCCGTGGACCTGAAACTGATCGCCTTGGCCAAACATTTACAAGGAAAGCTTGTTACCAACGATTACAACCTCAATAAAATCGCCAAGCT
>JBEKFZ010000200.1:0-1957 GCA_050013075.1 Thermoguttaceae bacterium
AACAAATATGCTCACACAGTTGCAGTTGTCATCTAATGATTTTGCCTTGGCATCTCGTTATTATGGCGAAGCCAAAGATCTCCGCAAACTGGCACAATCGCAGAATGATTTGGGGGCCATGTTTTGCCTACTGCCCACTGCGGATCGTGCAGACAACTACAGACGAGCGATCGAGGCATTTCAATCGGCTGGGCTTGCCTCGAAAAAACGGACAGTAAAACCGAGTCATTTAGTTAGTTGTTTTTGAGTTCGAAGTCAACGGGCGAAAGGTAATCCAGCGCGCTGTGGGCGCGTTGGCGATTGTAGAAGGTCTCGATGTAATCGAAGATTTGTGTGCGGGCTTGGACGCGGCTGTGAAAGCAGCGGCGATAGACCCGTTCCAGTTTGAGCGTGGCCCAGAAGCTTTCCATGGTGGCGTTGTCGTAGCAGTTGCCGCGGCGGCTCATGGAGGCGATCAGGCCGGCTTGGCCGAGCGCTTGACGATAATCGCCGCTGGCATATTGGACGCCGCGATCGGTATGCAAGAGCCGTTGGGCCGGAGGGCAGCGATGGAGCAGCGCCATGGCCAGCGCGTTGAGAACCAGAGCCGTGTCGATGCGTTCGCTCATGGCCCAGCCGACAATCTTGCGGCTGTAGAGGTCCAGGATGGCGGCCAGGTAAAGCCCGCCTTCCTTGGTTTCGACATAGGTGATGTCCGCCACCCAGAGTTGGTTGGGCGCAGTGGCCTTGGGCGCCTCCGCCAAGCGATTGGGCGCAATGGGTTGGTCGTGGTTGCTGTCGGTCGTCTGGACGCGATAGCGGCCTTTCTGGCGGCCGGACAGGCCCTTTTCCTTCATGAGGCGAGCGACGCGGTTGCGTCCATGGCAGCGTCCTTTTTTGCGCAATTCCCGCTCGATGCGCGGAGCCCCATAGGTCTGGCGGCTGCGGGCATGAATCTGGTCGATCTCCTGGGCCAGGGATTGATTTTCCAGCGTCCGGGCACAGGGGTGAGCCTGGCGTCGTTCCCAGTCGTAGAAGCCGGAGGGGGAAGCTTTTAGATAAAGACAAAGACGGCGCACCGGATAATCCATTTTCATAGCTTGGATCCGTTGATAGCGCTGGTGGGCGGTTCGGAGAGGATGCCCAAGGTTTTTTTAGAATGTGGCACTGCTCGCGCAGGTGGCGGTTCTCGCGCCGGGCGGCTTCCAACCGGCCTTGCAGGTCGGCGACCGAGCCGGGCTTGGCCGCCGCCGTCCTGGCCCCCGCGACTTCGGCCACCAACTTTCTCCACGCGTAAAGAAGGTTGGCATTGATGCCCAGTTCCTCGCCCACTACCGCAGCAGACTTGCCGCTATGGAGCCAGTTCAGAACCGCTTCGCGTTTAAAGGTTTCGTCGAATTTCCGGCGCTCTTGGACAGATGTTTGTTTCATGGGTCTTTTCTTTCATTATTCACCCGATTCTCTGTCCGTCAATTCGAGGTACCCTCAAATCGTGAAGATGTTGCTCAGGGTGGTGGTGATGAGTTGCGGATTCTTGCTAATCAGCAGTTTTAACCGCGTGGTGAAATCTTGATATGCGCTCACGATTAAATGAAACCCGAAACTGATTTGAATGTCACGCTCCAATTACGCTCTTTTCATGAACGAAAGAACAGGGGGCAACCCATAATTTGGTTCATTTTTCCCCAGGATTGCAGACAAAACGCACCAAACTATGGGTGACCCTGCCCCCTGCGCCCTCGGACGCCCCGGCGAGGGGTCATTACCCGGAATAGTTAGGAGCGGGGGCAAAAAGCGCGACGGCGGCTCGCTTTTGGCTTTTTGCCTGTGGCACGATGTTTTGGCTTGCGCTCGGTTCAACTAGTTGGACATCAAGGACTTGCGGGTGTTTAATTCGGGAGGTGTGCCCGGCGCCATTTTCAAGGGAGAATAAGCCGTTGCAATTGCGCGGCGGATTCGTAAGCTAGGCGGGGAAATA
>JBEKFZ010000201.1:0-1887 GCA_050013075.1 Thermoguttaceae bacterium
GTCCATTTCCCGGGCAACGGCCTTTTCGGAATAAAAAGTAATGTTCTTGATGGAAACGATTACGGTAATCCCCAGCAAAATGGCGAGAAAGCTCGTCAAGAGTTGGCTCTTGCGTTCAAAGATTTCCCGCCATACGAGTGTGCGCATGCGCATCGGTCGATCTCCTATTTCTTGGGGCAACATCCGTTCGGTCCGCACTTGCCTCCGGGGCAGCAGCTCGACTGCGCCGAGGTAAGCTTGGCGATTATTTGCTGCTTGGTCGCCGTGGCGTCGAACTTGCCGATCATCGAGGCCGGCGGAGCAAAGAACACTATCACCGGCTTGGACGAATTTGAATCGACCTGAAGGTCTTTCAGAAAATCCGTTTCGGCCTGGTCGCGGGCGTTCAGCACGACGATCTCGGTGGCCCCGCCGTACTTCTCATCGGCCTTGAAATCCCGAACCCCTTGAGGAAGGACTACCGGATCCTCTTGATTCGCTTGATCTACGACACATACAAACAGCAGTTTTTTGTCTTGCAGGGCTTTCATGGATAGTTGCGTGCCCGGACTGACGAACGCCGTGCGTAATTGTTTTTCATCGAATGTGCCCGTGAATGCCTTGGTGACCGCGCCGCAGGGAGCAATCGACAGAACCAAGGGCAAAGGGGAACGGCTCGCGCCGAAACGATCGACGACCGTTTTTTCCGCCGAATTTGTCGTTTGGATAGATACGACTTCGGCCTGATCCGCCATTTTTGCCGCCGTGGGCTGCAAGATGCCCCAAACCTTGTCGGTCTGCTGATTCTTATCCTTCCAAAAGAAAATAAACACATATTTGTTTGCGGCGGCGGCCCGATCAATGGCCGCCTGAGCCTGGCTGGGGTTATTTGCAGCGGCCTGAGATGCGCCCGTGGGTGTGCGAGCGACGCGGTCTTGGGCTTCGGTCATCCCGATACTTACTGCCAGGGTTACGCCAACTATTGCCAGAAAAATCCACCTCATTGCTTTGTTCCTCCTGTAAAATGGTTGAAGACTATTACTTCTATCGTTCGCCAATTAACGATATATTAGCCGATCCCATGAACTACCACTAGTACAGTCCCTGGCCACTGCTTAGTGATTTTTGCTAGAGGGATTGGGATTTCCACAATTTTCGGCTAAAATGTTTGATAGACTATTTGACTGCATCAGGTTATCGAACTACCACATCCCATAATACGCATTTCATCCATATTACCTATTATTAGCAATGCCCCAGTCTTCGCCCTGGAAAAAGTGTTTGGAAAACGCCGCATTAAGTGACTTGGGATTGCGCCGCGCAAATAACCAAGACAGCTTCACTGGGTTTTTGGCGGGAAATCAGCAGGATTATATCCGGCGCGGGCATCTTTTCATGGTGGCCGATGGCATGGGGGCGCATGCCGCCGGGGAATTGGCCAGCAAGATTGCCACCGATGTGGTGCCTCTGACATATCAGAAACTCCGCGACAAATCGCCGCCCGACGCCCTTTTGGCCGCCGTACTGGACGCGAATAACCAAATCTACACCCGCGGACAGGCCAGTCCCGAGTTCAAGGGCATGGGCACGACATCCACGGTGCTGGTGCTTTTGCCGCAAGGGGCTCTTTTAGCCCACGTGGGCGACAGTCGGGCGTATCGTGTCCGGGGACAAACGATAGATCAACTCACGTTCGATCATAGCCTGGTTTGGGAACTGCAAGCGAGCGGTCAGAAGTACGAGGAGCCGATCTCAAACTTCATAGGTAAAAACATCATTACCCGATCGCTGGGCCCGAATCCGAACGTGCAAGTCGATCTGGAAGGCCCGCATCCCTGCCTCCCCGGCGATACCTTTCTGCTGTGCAGCGACGGGCTCACCGGTCAAGTGCAGGACGCCGAGATCGGC
>JBEKFZ010000202.1:0-1883 GCA_050013075.1 Thermoguttaceae bacterium
TCTTCGCGGTCGCCCAAGGAAGAAATATCCATCGCCCGACAATCCGATCGGTCGTACGATGAGATATACTTCCCCGACAGAAAGGTTGGCACCCTCAGGAAATGTGATGTACACCTCACCGGACCTTTTGATTTCGATGAGCGGTAGATCGTAGATTGGGCCGTTTCCTCCGATGGCAAACGGACCGAGTGAAATTCTGATAGAGAGACTGTTCATGAAAGATAAGAAATGTATCCCGTAATCAGTGTTGAGGGCACTCCGGCTCGAACGGGTGAAGTGTCGTATGACGAATATGTGATTCTTCATCAGCTCAGCAGTGGTCAGAAAAGTTCAAGACTTGACGAGGAGCGCGACCGCAATAGGCGTTTAACCCTTCATGAGATCTATGACGACCTGCCAGACCCCTAAGATTCCCAAGGGCAGGCGTGTCATCCAAGGCTTGGCCGCGCGCCGTTATCGGGCAATTCGGCGCGCGAGCATGTCGTGATGACATCGCCGGGGAGAACACAAAAATCTTCATCTCTTTTGGAAGCGATGCAAGAGCGCTCAGATCAAGCGCGTTTCGGATTTCACAGTCGGCGCCTTCAACGACATGAAGAACATGGTACTCTTGGGTCAAAATTTCACAAGCAGGGCGAGGTACATGCGGCTTTCGGTCTTGCGAAGATCGGGCGCCCAGCCGTTGATGCCCGAGCCGGGAGCGCCGGTGTTGCCGCCCGGCGGGGTGACGCCCCCGCTACCCGCAAAATACGGAACGTTCGCCTCGCGATGGTTGTATTCGATGCGGAACGTGGTCCATTGATCCGGCATGTAATCGAATGTAATCGAGCAATCCCAGGCCTTAAATTGATCGCCCGGGTTTTCGGTGAAATACGGCGTTCCCGAAAAGGCCGTTGCGCCGTTGATGGGCGGCATGAGCACGAGATACCGACCAGGATTGGTAATTCCCCCGCCGCCGAGCGTCACGGCGAACACGTCATGATTAAACCACAGGCGGTTGTAGATCATGGCTCCCGCGAAATATTGCGCCGGAGATCCCGAAGCGCCGGTGAGGCCGTTTACTCCGTCGCCGCTTTCCCATCCAACATCTGCCGTAATGGAAAACGCCGCCTTGTCCAGACCCTTCAGCGGATCGTCGTAATACTTGATCTCCACGCTGTTATCGCTGTGAATCCTCATCCGATTAGGAAGTCCGAGCCAATCGTGGCCATAATAGCCGTTGGAGAGGATGGAAACGGATTCTTTGGGGCGCCACAGGATTTGAAACCCGACGCCCGGCGTGTGGTTAAACATCCCGTACGATTGCCAGCCGTTGATGATCCACGGCTCGATCTTGAGTTTATCGCTCGTAAAGATCTGCACGCGAATGCCGTTGAAAAACCATGGCGTGTTGGAAGAAACGTACGACGGTTGATAGGCCCAGTTATCGAAATTGTAATAGCCGAACAATCCGACGTACGACATGAAAATGCCAGCCTCAAAATTAATGCCGTTCATCACATCCCAGTGGTACCCGCCGTAGGCTTCGGAAATGTAACGGTATGCGTTTGCAAGGTCCCATTGGCCTCGGGCCGGACTGGCGTCGTTTCTGGGAGTCATGGTAGAATACATGCCGAATTGCGTCATGATCCGCCCCAGTGCGTGTCCAACGTGAAAGTCTCCTCCGATGCCGAGCTGCTGAACCTGTATCTCACTCGTCCGGCCGCTTTCCGAAGTTCCGGAGAGCGTGTGATCCACTGGTTGATTAAAGTCTGCAATGTACGAGACGTCGGCGCGGAATTCGCCCGTAAAATATTTAGAATCGAGGATGGAAGTGTTCTGCCTGGTGTTGCCGTTCAGCCATGTGAAATCGCCGAACGCAAACGGCACGGCGGCAGTGTCGG
>JBEKFZ010000203.1:0-1873 GCA_050013075.1 Thermoguttaceae bacterium
GTTCTGTTTTTACAGGTGGATTCACTCCTTATATATGTCCGATCTTATTGATACCGGATTTTATGAAATTCCGGATTATACAAGATCGGAGTAAGGAGTAATGGATCAGCAATTACGTGTTTCCCGTTGGCCTTATTTTGCCATTTTAGCCGGTTTGCTTGCGGCTTATGCTATTTTGCTCAGTGTTCGGGGGCAAAAAGCCCATCCACAGGCAGATACCTTGCAACAGGGAATGGACATTCCCCGAAATAATAGCGCCGCGAGTTACCCGGTCGATGTTTTCCCTCCAAGCGAAGAAAGCCACTTATTCCCGTCGGATTTTGATTCCCTTTCCAAGGCAGTTATAAGAGATATGCCGGAGCCTTCGGCGGCAATACAAGCAGAGCCTTCGGCGGCAATACTAAGCGAGGTTTCAGAATCTTCCATTCTCGATGAGGAAGCAACTGATTCGGAATCATCTGCCTCTTCCACCCTATCCACCTCCGAGACCTTGCCATCGGAAAACAAAAAAGCGTCGCAGGAAGAAGTCGTCGAAACTTCTCCCCCTATATCGGAGCCTTCGTCTTTGCCGCAATCCACCCCGGAGCAATCGCCGGCAACGGGTATACAAACGCCCTTGGTAAAAGAAGAGCCGATGTTGGTGGCTCACTTGCCAAAGGCCACAAATATGCCCGCGGAAGCCGTTAAGCCGGGACCGCTTGACATTCATTATCCCAATACCGGTTTGGAGCCGCTTAATCCGCCGGCAACGTCCGACTTGGACCGATCTCATTCCGTGGGGAAAGAATTCGCAGCCTGGACTGAGCCGACGTCGCTTTTATCTTTATTGGAAGAACTAGGCAAATCAAAAGAATCGTCCGACTGGGCCGGCAAAATCGCCCAACTGGTGCATGAATTAGGACCGGCTATTACAGGCAATTCGGAGCAAACCGGCGCCATCCTTGACCGCCTGGCCGATTTGCGCATGGAAGCGTTCCACATAGCCGATTCCAGTTCGGATTGGCCGCTGGCGCGAAAACTGCGTCAAGCCTCCTACGCCATCGAACGCAGACTTGAGGTATGGCGCGAGGTCCGGAGCCTGGGCGCATCGGCGCTGGTGGAAGCTGATAAGCCCAAGGTCGATTCCCGGCGTTTAACGATGTGCCTGGCCGAAATGGACGATCTCATGAAGACGTCGGCCGAAGGGCGGCAATGGCGGAAATATCTGCTCCTCGACGTTTTGAAAGAATTGCCGACGCAGCAGTCCGCAAGCGAGAGCGAAACCGAGCAACAACGGAAAATCACCCGGCAGGTGTTGACGCGTTTGACCGAGACGCCCATGTCCGCTCAGCAACGGCATTTTATCGCCAGCGAGCCGATGGCCAGGTTTTGTGCGGAATTACGGTGTTGGGCGGCCGATCCGCTTACCTCCGCCGACGTATTGCGCGACATCGAACGTTATGAGCAAACCCGGCTGCCCAGCGACGCACAGAGGTTGGCCGACGATCTGCGTAGTCTGGCCCAATCATCCGATCCCCAGCGACACGAACTTGCCCAGAGCGTGGAAACGCACTATCGCAACGCAAATATACGTACGTCGCTCACCGAGGATCTGCTCAATCGTCTGGCTCCCCAACAGAAAATGGAAATTGCGCCCGTTAGGGACACGGTGATGGGCTATCCGGTGCGTGGGCAAAGCATGACCTCGACCGACGTGGCATTGCGGCTGATTCCGGATCCGACTCGCGTGCGCATGGCATTAGAGGTGACCGGCGAGGTGGCGGCGATGACCTCGTCGACGAGCGGACCGGCGACGTTTTACAACGACAGCGATTCGCTTTACGCCGCGCGCAAGCCGTTTGAAATCGACCAGAAAGGGATCAAGCTCATGCCC
>JBEKFZ010000204.1:0-1861 GCA_050013075.1 Thermoguttaceae bacterium
GGTCAGGTCCGTCGGGTAGTTGGCTTCCATGCCTATGCCTCCGTTGTGAAAAAACTGCCTAGCTTCCATCAGCGCGTATATTTACCCGCTTTTTTCTAGCTCCGCAAGACCTTTCCAAACACGTTCTCAGGTAATGAATGTCGCATTTTCCCATCATAGCCGGGCCGTGTCGGCCCGGAATTACCGGGGCGACACGCCCCGGCTCTGACTTTTCATACGACATTCGTTTTCTGATACTCAATAGCAGCGAGCCGGAGGCGAGCGCGTTTTGGGTACGTAAGACAAGCGGGCGAATCACGGTCTTTGCTCACCCCGGATTGTACGATAGAATACCAAAAATCGATAACATGATGCAAGATTAAAGGAACAGCAACTATTTGGCGGATTGCATAAAAACAATAATGACTTGAGTATAACAAACATTTTCACCACGAAAACACGAAAGTACGAAATATAAGTTATGAATATTATTCGTTCTTTCGTACTTTCGTGTTTTTGTGGTGAATTATGGTTATGATATGTGGTTGGCTGTAATCGGGTTAAATTATACGGAACATTATAAATGAGTGAAAATTACGAAGGTCAAATGCACGAAAACCACGAAGGCGAGCCGGAAGTCTTTCCGGCGGAACTGGTCGAAATCGTGCCCGCCGCGGCCTGGCAATTCGAGGAAATGCCGCAACCACTCCCGGTCCGCAAACGCCGGGTATTGCTGCCGCTTGTGCTGTTTATCGCCACCTGCCTGAGCACACTATTGGCCGGAATTCTTTCCGCGGACGAGAAATCGACGTTGGGGGAAGCTTTTTATCACGGCCTTTTGTATGCCGGGCCGTTGATGACCATTTTAGTGTGCCACGAGATGGGCCATTTCGTGCAGGCCTGGCGAAACGGCGTTTATGCCTCGTTTCCATATTTTATTCCCATGCCTTCTCAAATAGGCACGATGGGAGCGGTCATCGCCATGCAGGCCCGGATGGGTCATCGCCGGGCACTTTTCGATATCGGCATCACCGGCCCGCTGGCAGGCTTGATACCCACGATTATCTTCTGCGCGTTGGGATTATATTGGTCCGTGCCGGTCCATGGAAAAGGAGATCTGGGCGACCCTTTGTTGTTCAAGATTCTGATTTACTTGATGGGAATACACATTCATCCGGGATACGACCTGCTTTTGCACCCGTTTGCTTTTGCGGGCTGGGTCGGGCTTCTTATTACAAGCCTAAACTTGATGCCCATCGGGCAGCTCGACGGCGGCCACGTGCTTTACGCCCTGCTGGGCAGAAAAGCCAACGTGGTTGCCCGAATCCTTTTGGCCCTGGCGGCCGGGGCGGTGGTGTTTTTCGGACTCTACATGTGGATACTGATGATTTTCCTGTTGATCATGATGGGCCCGTCGCATCCGCCCACGGCCGACGACGAAGAACCGCTCGGCTGGCCCAGAATAGTCCTCGGTTGGCTCACGCTGGCCTTCATCCCCATCGGTTTCACACCCATGCCGTTTAATTTTCAATAGTTATGAATAACATTTTGGCCGCTTACAATTGCATGAGAAAATGACTGACATTGCGGCATTTTTGGACCTTCGGCCCAAAATAAATCGCGCCGACCGCCCGTCCGTGGGTAGTTGATGTATCGAAAGTATATGACTATACTATTGGGTGGTGGCTTAACATTTCAATCTTTTCAGGGCCTTGTAATTGTAGCGCATGACCATGGCGCAACAATGGTTCTATAAGGTAATGGGGCAACAATTCGGGCCGATTTCAAGCGCGGAACTGCGAAACCTAGCGCCGAGTTCTAGATGGTGTAGCGTTAATTAGTTTTTGCCCATAGCCGGCATGGCGGATATATTTGAGGCATT
>JBEKFZ010000205.1:0-1852 GCA_050013075.1 Thermoguttaceae bacterium
CCGCGTTTTGAAGTTTAAGTTTATTGAATGTCGCGTTGGAAGTTTAGCCCGGGAGCTTGCTCCCGGAGTTATTACTCAAACAGTAAACGAGTGACGTTCAATATTGGCGTATATTTCGAGTGGAATATGAATAATGGCGTTACGCCCGTTTACGGGCGTTTCCGCGCAGCGGTAATAGGCCCGACGTTTACGTCTTGTCCTTACCCATATTTACGTAGTGGAAGTCGGAGGAGTTCAACATTAAGCGGCATGAACATAAGTATAATAGCAAAGACGCATTGCATCAACAGTTCAACCGTTTTAGTCAGGAACTACGTAGCAAAGTTATGGACTGGGAATGAGGCCCAGTCCAACGAGACGCCGCGAGAGGTGCTCGCGGGCCGAACTCAAATCTTTGCATGGAGGTGTTTACGTGACTATCACGATGGACGCCCAATTATGGGCCAAGGAGCAATTTGGAGTATGCAATTTGCACGATCAACGACGTACACTACGTTTGACAAAACTGGCGGCAAGCATGCTTTGCCACCCATCCGGCAGTTTGCCGGAGCAGATGACCGACATGGCCGATTTGAAGGCCGCGTATCGTTTGTTTGCCTGCGAGGGCGTGACGTTTCAGGCCATAGCAGGGCCACATTGGGAACAAACACGTCGGCGTCCGCCGGGCACCTATCTTGTTCTCGACGATACCACGGAGTTGGATTTCGGCATTCGCCGCGGGATACCGGGGATGTGTCGAACGGGCAATGGCGGAGGCTGGGGGTTTCTGTTGCATTCCGCGCTTATGGTCGGCGCGGAAGGCGAGGAGGTCATTGGCCTTGCGGGACAGAAGATTCGCTATCGCAAACCAACGCCGAAAAAAGAAAACACGACGCAGCGTCTCAAACGAGACCGGGAATCGCGGCTTTGGGGCCAAGTGATCGACATGGTAGGGCCGCCTGCAGATGGCGTGCGTTGGGTACATGTGATGGATCGCGGAGCGGACAACTTCGAGGTATATTGCCACTGCTGGGAACAGCGTTCGGACTGGGTGGCGCGAGTTACCCAGAAGCAACGGAATGTGATAGTTTCCGATGGGAAAAAAATGGCGTTAAGCAATTACCTGAAGACATTGCCCTTGGCAGGCGAATACGAACTGTTCCTGCGTGCGCGCGGGCCGAATCGAAAGCGTGGGTCCCAGCCGGCGCGAACGGCGAATGTGGAGGTTCGTTTTGGCGCGTTAAAAATCCCCGTTCCCAGCCAAAAGAGCCCCTATGTGCAGGGATTATCGCCGATGCCTATTGCGATGTGGGTGGTTTATGCCCAGGAGGTTGATGCGCCCAAGGATGTGGAAGCGGTTCAATGGATCCTGCTCACGTCGTTGCCGGTAGAGAGTTTCAACGACGCTTGGCGGATCTTGGGATATTACGAAAAAAGATGGTTGATCGAAGAATGGCACAAAGCATTGAAGTCGGGATGCCGCGTGGAACAGCGGCAATTGAAAAGCAAGGAGGGCTTAGAGAGGATCACGGGATTGTTCAGTGTGATTGCGGTGCGGTTGTTGCAATTGAAATCGGCGGCACGCACGAATCCCGACCGCCTCGCCGGCAAGATCGTCCCCCGGCACTGGATCGCGATGCTGCTGGCGGCGCGGAAACGAAGAAACAATACCGTGGCGAGGACAATGACGATTGGCGAGTTCTATCGAGAACTAGCGAAACTGGGCGGCTTCCTTGGGCGGAAGTCGGACGGCGAGCCAGGTTGGATTACGATCTGGCGCGGATGGCAGAAACTGTACTTGCTAGTTCGCGGTGCAGAACTCGCAAAGGATGTTATAAAATGTGGGTAAGGACAAGACGTTTACGTCGGGTTG
>JBEKFZ010000206.1:0-1807 GCA_050013075.1 Thermoguttaceae bacterium
CAACGGCATTGCCGATCCGCCGCTTGCCGCTGCCGGTAATTAAGGCGACTTTGTTCATAGGGTTCAGGGTTCAGGAGGCCGGACATTCCTGTCCGGCTCTTTTTATGGTTATTCGTTTAGCCGCGTCCCGTAGGGGAGCGGATTTCCTCGTTCCTACGCTCCAAGATTTTCCTCGTTCCCACGCTCCGGCGCTGGGAATTATACACATATACGCATGTACTCTATATTTAGTTTTATCATTGTAACATTAAATCAAGCATAAGGTTATATTGAAAGTTTCCATGCTGAGGCAACCTGTGTGTGGTGTAACTCGTAAAGAGTAAAAGAAACACACAATCGGCGCGATTTTTGGACCTTGTTGGTCCGAATGGCGACGCCGGACAAACAGCATGGAGGTCTTCGATGAAAACTTTGGAGTTGGACGTGAAGCGTTGGGCGGAACAACAGTTTGGCGAGTGCGATTTGGGTGATCGACGACGAACGCGGCGCGCCGTGCAGGCAGCCGCGTTGTTCGCTGCGAATCCCGACGGCAGCACGCCCAGACAAACGGAGTCTTGGAGCGAGTGCAACGGCGCATATAGACTGTTTCACGAGGAGGACGTTACCTTTGCATCTTTGACCGCGCCGCATTATCGGCGAACTATTGCTCGCAAGGCGGGGCATTATTTGCTGTTGGGCGACACTACTACGGTAAGTTTTTCCTTGCGTCGCAAGGTACAAGGGCTTAAGCCGGTGGGCGATGGCCACGGCCAAGGCTATCTCTTGCATTCTTCGCTTATGGTAGATGCCGAAAACGCCATGGTAATAGGCCTGGCCGGACAGACGATCTACTATCGGAAACCTGTTCCTAAAGGCGAAAAGGCGCGTAAGCGTCTGGAGCGGAAGCGCGAATCGAGAATCTGGGGCGAAGTGATTGACCAAGTCGGTCCTGCGCCGCAGAACGTAAGATTCACGCACATATTCGATCGCGGCGCGGACAACTACGAAGTCTATTGCAAGTTGCTGCTGACCCAATCGGATTGGGTGGTGCGCGCCGCCCAACTGAAGCGGTTGATCGAACCGCCGCAAGGAAAGAAACGTCAATTGCAAAAGTACTTGCACGGTTTGCCCTTGTCGGGAAGGTATGAATTGGTTCTGCCCGCCCGCACCGGACAGCCGGCGCGCAACGCCCTTGTAGAAGTGCGGTTCGGGCCGTTGACTATTCCGCGTCCCAGAGATTGCAGTCCCTTTGTCCGCAAATGCGGTATTGAAAACATATCCATGTACGTCGTGGAAGTCCGCGAAGTTAAAGCCCCTGAGGATGTTAAGCCGTTGCGTTGGGTGTTGCTTACTTCGCACGCGGTGGAGAGCTTCGAGGCGGCCTTGACGGTGATCGAGTATTACGAGAAACGTCCTATCATTGAGGAATTTCACAAAGCCTTGAAGACCGGTTGTCGCGTGGAACATCGGCAGTACCGCACCGCCAAACGCCTGGAAGCGGTGACGGCGATGTTTTCCGTGCTGGCAGTTCGTTTGCTGCAACTTCGCACGGCGGCGCGCACCGATCCCGACCGCCCCGCGGAGGAAGTTGCGCCCAAACGCTGGGTCAAAATGCTGCGTGCCGTGCAGATAGGTCGTCATTGTGCAATTCATACCGTTTATGAGTTCTATCGCGCCCTGGCCCGCCTCGGCGGCTTCCTGGCCCGAAAATGCGACGGCGAACCGGGTTGGATCACGTTGTGGCAAGGCTTGGAAAAACTTATTCTGCTCCTCCGAGGTGCAGAAGCTATGAAACAAAAATGTGTATAATTCCCAGTGCAGGAGCATG
>JBEKFZ010000207.1:0-1731 GCA_050013075.1 Thermoguttaceae bacterium
GGTCTTAGTGATTCAGTTTTGTCGGTTTTAATAAAAAGTACAAAAAAAATTTGCATGCCGATGTCACAAACGGCCTTCTGCGGACAATAATTACATGTGGACATGTGGACAAAAAAAGGAGGTGTGCCGGCTTGCCGCTAGCCTGGGGAAATGCCGCAATATGCTTATCAAATCATTAATTCCGCTGAACGCCTGCTGTGTTATAGTGGCTCCCGCAATTTGTTAAACAGAAAATGAGGTACTAACCAATTTCATAGGCAGCCACGGATTACACAGATTGCACGAAAGTGAGCTTTTGTGAAATCTGCTCAATCACCCATTAAACAACCTTCTGTTCAGGAGAATCGCGGGATGAAACGAATAGCACTATGCTTTTTGGCAGTAGGGATGATCGCCTGCGGCAGTCTCGTCTCGGCCTACGCGCAATCGGCCTGCTCACGCGATGGTCTTAAGGCAATCATCGGACAATATTTCAGTGCCCTCGAGGCGCACAATCCATCGAGCCTTCCGCTCGCTGCCAACGTGAAATTCACGGAAAATGGCGTCGAGATGCCCCTAGGAGAAGGCTTTTGGAAAACCGCAGGCAAAACGCTGCTCAAACGCGATCTGCTCGACACCTATAAATGCGGAACGCATTCTAACGTCGTGATTGAGGAGAGATACACGGCCCCCAAGACAGCGGCCCCGGCCCCCAAATCGGCTTTTTCCGGATTATCGGCGAAACCGCCGGCAGATGGCACGATCCGGCCCATTCTCTACGGTGTCCGACTCAAAGTTGACAATCAAAAGATTACGGAGATTGAATCGTTCGTCGCCCGGGAAACCGAATTCGCATTCAATGCCGCAAACGTGCTGGAAACCAAAGACCAGGATTGGGAAAGCATCATTCCCGTGGAACAGCGAAGCAGCCGGCTGGCCATGATTGCCGCCGCGGATGATTATTATGATATGTTCGCCGACAAACCCAAGGTGCACACCCCGTTCGCCAGCGTTTGCGACCGCTGGGAAAACGGCTTCCAGACAACCAAGGGAGGAGGAACGATGGGCGGCGTTAAGATGACGGCCCATGATTGCTCTCCGAAGGGCCTGGTTATTACAACCCACGGCCCACGGCGTTTCCTGGTGGATGTGGAAGCGGGAACGGTTGTCGCCTATGTGCATTTCGCGGGCGGCCTGCCGGATTTCCATATGTTCCGGATGAGAGACGGCAAAGTGGATTTGATCCAGGCCGTCATTGGCGCCGGCTCAAAATCAATGGGCTGGCCGATCGAACCGACCTGCAAATAATTGCGCATAATGCCCGAAGGGCCGATTGCGATTTTTTCATGTGGGGCGGCTCTCCAGAGCCGCTCAGCGCGAAGCGTTGCGCAGTTCAGGCCAATCTTCAGAGTGTAGGCAAACCGCGCGGCCTTCGGCCGGGCGGCTCTCCAGAGCCGCCCCACATGAAAGCTTGGGTCAGGCGTAATCCGGGCCGGGATGGCAACGCGTACGCCATTGCAATAGGAGCATTCACTTAAGACGCTCTATATAAGAAGAAAAAGCCCCGAAGGAATCATTCCCTCGGGGCTTTTTTTATCAAAACTATCCGTGATTATAATCTCTTGACCTAACCGCTCCTTCCGCGCCCCCCAGGCCGCCTGATGCGATTGGTATTGCCGAGGCGCCACGAATTTCACGAACCGGATTCGTGAAATTCGTGGCTTTTGCTTTTAGTACATCTCGTAGTTCGGC
>JBEKFZ010000208.1:0-1723 GCA_050013075.1 Thermoguttaceae bacterium
GCACGAACGCCACAACCGCGGCGCCAACAACCGTCTTGGCCATGATAACCCCCTGACGCACCTCCCAACGGACCAGCAATCCTAGGACGCTTAAGGAACAAATCAAGAACATAATAAGGAAAGGCACAAGGGGTGCTGGCCCCTTTTTCGTTCCAGTGGCCCCTTTGAAATTTGGAGTGGCCTCATATGACTATTTTCCTCTTCCCCGCGCGGGTTCGTAATCCCTTCTCAATCATTCGGCGCTCTAGCGACAAAGCTTCTTAGTTTTGTGGCGGCGTTGGTGTTTGAGATGGCCCTGGTAAACCCAATTGGGGGCGGTCTCAATTCGGCGGCCATCCTACGTACTAACGCGGAATTGCCCTTAAAATAGCCGTTCGATATCAACAATTCTGAATGCGCAAAGCGTGTTGTTAGCGCGTTTTGCGAAAGACGAGTGCCGCTTTCAATTTTAGAGTGGCTCTTTTGATTTTAAACAATGCGGCCGGCAATCGCTCACGACCAGATTTTGATAAGCCTGCGGTGGGGCTATCGGCCCCTTCAGAATTTGGCGACGGGGAGATGCCCGATGACAATGCAGAGCCATCATCATGCCCATCGCCTCAGCGACAACCCGGCAGCACAGCTTGCATTGCTGGCGACCGCGGTGATCCTGCTGATCGCGATCGGCTGGTTTTATTTCCAGTGAGTTTGACCGCTCGTCGACCGAGACGTCCTATTTCCCTCGGGATTTCGCAAAAGAAACGGCCCCGAATCGGATCGACCGGGGCCGAAGTTGACCTATGGCGGGAAGAAACCGGCCAAGGCTGCGACCTCAAAGCACGTAAGGCCCAGCCAAGACCGGTCGGACTCACTTGCCCCCGTTAGGGGGTCACTGAATAAATGCAGCCAAACGCGCCGCCGGGCTTTGACAAATATCAAGTGCCTTCCGCCTGACCGGCAATTTTTGGTTACCAAAGCAGATATAACCAGAGAACAATGACCGCTATGCCGGACATGACGATGGCCACCCTCGCCAGCCGCTCGACTAAGCTGTCCGCTTCATAGCCGGGATGTTCGCTATGTACAGTCATCGGACCTCTCCCTAGGCTCTTGCCGCGCGGAAGTCCGATACCGCCCTTCAGGGACCGGATTGCCCCCAAATTTCAGGGATCCGACATCCGCATCTTATGCTTTGGTTGCAATTTGGTGGCAGAGGTTTGCGGCCTGCATTGATCCAAATCAAAAACCCGCCGCTGATTTCGTCCCGCTAGCGGCGTCGGAACGGTTCGGATCTCAGCCATGACAGCAACAGAACAGCGGCCAGGACCGAAGCCACGGGAGAAAAAAGGCATGCGTATGGGACTTTTCGCCGGCCTTCCGCTGTCCAGTTCCGCCAACACATGACACGATTTTAATGCGTACGCGCGGTCAGGGCCGCGCGGCGCGGCACGCCGGACCGTACGCCCAGTTGCGGTCGAGGCCGACGACGCAGAAGTTGACGCCCCAATCCAAGCCGATGAGGCCGGTATCTTCGGCGATCGAGTAATAGATCCGATGTCTCATTCCGTCGTTGATCAGCGCCGTGCCGCTGCAGAAGCGGCGCGGAATGGATTGCGCCGCCCAGGGCAGCACGGCGGTCTCGCGGATATTCTCGATGCCGACGATCTGCAGTTCGGAGTTCCAGAACCGCGCCTCTTTGCTGTGGAAGTTGCCGATGATGCGGTCCAGCGCCGGCGGATAATCG
>JBEKFZ010000209.1:0-1695 GCA_050013075.1 Thermoguttaceae bacterium
TCGCCTTGCGGTCGATGCCGCAAACCACCCTGGGCGAACCCGGTTGAATTTTGGGATATTGCGTGGGCCGATCGAAACGCTCCTCCCGATTGGCGGCGATCAGAATGGGCGTACCCCGAACAGCACGATAGTAAATGGCCATCGTACACATAAACAAAATCTAATACTTCTCAATCTTGTGGAATAGAAGTTGCTTAAACCATCAACATAACCGATAGACCACACACATTGCACCCCCCGAGTTGCGTATTTGAGATTTTTTTTGTACAATTCACGATGATCGCACATTGCTAAAATATGACAATTAGTAAATATGAGTATCATAAGGAAAATGGCGTTATTTCAGGCCACAAACATAAACTTCTTCAATGTGTTCATACCGCCAATCTGGGATAATTTGCCTCCAAAAACTGCAAAAACAAGTAGCCTGGTTTTCCAATCGGGGGGATAATGCCCGGTTCGTTTCCCTTTGCCCTTGAGAATCCGTATAGAAATCCATAGGCTTAAGTCTCCTGATACTTGGGGAAGCACCATTATGGAAAACGAACCCGCCCGACCCGTGGGAAACACCATCCCCACCAAACGCTCTCGGATCGGGAGTCTAATGGGCGTCCAAGTCGTCGGTATCGGCAGCAGCGTGCCGGAAAACCGCGTTCATAACGATGATCTGGCCGTCTTGGGTTATGATGCCGAGTGGATTTTGCAGCGCACGGGCATTATCCAGCGGCGCCACGCTCCGCCGGAAATGGCCACCAGCGACCTGGCTATCGAGGCCTCCCGGCGGTGCATCGAACGCTCCGGCGTCGATCCCGGCGACATCGACTTGGTGCTGCTGGGCACCTACACGCCCGATATGCTCATGCCGGCCACGGCCTCCACTGTGCAAGACAAACTCGGACTCAGCGCCCCGGCGTTCGATCTTCAAGCGGCCTGCGCCAGTTTCATTTTTGCGATGATTACAGGCGCGCAGTATGTAGCGACCGGTTGCAGCCGTCTGGCGTTGGTGATCGGGGCCGACTGCACTTCGCGCGTGCTGAATCCAGCCGATAAGCAAACCTATCCTTTGTTCGGCGACGCGGCCGGAGCCGTCCTCTTGGCCCGAGGCGACGAAACACAAGGCTTGCTGGCGTACGCCGTCGGTTCGGACGGCTCCGCAGTGGACTTGCTCAACAGGCCGATGGGCGGCTCGCGCCGGCCGTTCTCCGCCTCGGCCGAAAACAACGCGGACCAATATATGCACATGGAAGGCCGGCCGATTTTTAAATGGTCCGTAAAAATGCTCCGCGAAACCACCAAAGAAGTCCTGCATCATGCCGGCATGACGATCGAGGACTTGGATCTGGTGATTTTCCATCAGGCAAACAAGCGAATCATCGATTCGGCCGCCGCCGACTTAGGGCTAGATTCCCGCAAAGTCGTCAGCAATCTGGATCGCTACGGCAACACTTCGTCGGCCAGTATTCCCCTGGCCTTGGACGAGGCCTATCGCGATGGCCGCATACACCGCGGCGACCGCATCCTCCTAAGCGGATTCGGCGCAGGATTGGCCTGGGGCACGGTGCTTTTGCGATGGTGATTTATTAGTGGACGGGCGGTAGATGGTTATCAGTTTTCAGTAATCAGTTTTCAGTAATCAGTTTTCAGTAATCAGTTTTCAGTAATCAGTTTTCAGTAATCAGTTTTCAGTAATCAGTT
>JBEKFZ010000210.1:0-1672 GCA_050013075.1 Thermoguttaceae bacterium
CTGTGACGGGCGGCCAAGTCCACGACAGCCAAGTCGTTGGCGAGGTGCTCGACACGCCCAGATCGCCGCTGGCCGTTGCCGCCGACAAGGCCTACGACAGCGAGAAAGTCCGTCAGCAAATCAAAGATGAAGGCGCCTTGCCGGTCTTTCCCAGTCGCAGCACCGCCACCAAGAAAGCCTATTGTCCGAAGCGCTTTTACCGACGACGCCACAAAATCGAAAACTACTTCTGTTGCATCAAGGACTGGCGCCGCATCGCCACCCGCTACGATAAGCTCGCCAGAAACTTCCTTGCCGCCGCAGCCCTCGTCGGTGCACTCTATTGGATCAAGTTATGAGTCCAGACCCTAGTTTGGCAGATTTCTAGCGGCATGGGATTCCCAAATCATTTTTTCTGTGACTCATGGGTGGGTCGGAGCAAAAGGGACAGACCGTTAAATGAGATGATTCGATATAATCGTCCTAATTTTTGGTATTTTTGTGATATTTAATTTCAATTGATGCCTTTGGCGAGCGGTGGATGATGACGCCCCCCGCGTCCGAAAACCATAGCGACGGATATTGCGCCGCAACCGAATGTCCGCTGTTAGGGGTATAGCGACCGTGGCTGGTGCACGCTCAAGGGAGCGATGGCCGGGGATGTTGGTTGGGGAGCGACGGCCGAAGCCTGACATCACACAGACAAGACTTGCTAGGAAATCAGACTTTCCTTGCCAGTTGGAAGGGTGGTCGCGACACGAGGCCTGTCGTTAAATGCCGGCGGTTTTCATCGGCCGCCTCGCCCGTAGTATCGCGCGAACTTGGCGGCGCTCGCATTTATTCCACCAGCCTTCTTCATAAACGTTTTCAGGCTTGCGCTCGGCACCTCGCTATAGGCGACATACCGGAGTGCTCTCGACCATTTGCTGATTGTTTTGTTGTCGACGGTGCGGTCACACGTGCCGCGAATAACGGCACTATATGGTTCTGCGGTTTTGTTGAATGGAAGGCCAGCACATTTGAAGGCATGCCGCAGAAGTGTTTTCGTCTTTCGCCGCGCTTTGTAATGTTCAACGATGCGTCGACTCTTCCTCCCGGACCCTTTGAAGCCACTTCAAATAATCGAAACGGTCGCCCTCGCGGTTTAATGCATCGATGTATTTTACCGTTCTAGCCGGTAGCAGCATGGTGGGCTTTAGGCTCCGATGAAATTTCGCCGTTTGCTGAAAAACGTCTCGCACCGCTCTTTGGTCAGCCGTTTGTTCTTGCCAAAATAATGAAGCCGAAAATCTCGGATCATGATTCCACTCGTTCGCTTGTCATAGTTCCGCCGAAAGGGCCAATACAAATCAAGGTATGGAAGTCTGGTTGACCACCGGGAATAATGGGCACCACCGGCTTCAACAATCCCAAACCCGCGAAATCTGTCGCCCATTTCGTATCGATACTCGACCTCGACATTCTTCCCAAACGAGTCTGCAATTTTGATCGCCCGTGCCTTGCGTGCGAGGTCTTGGGCTTCTTCTCCGATCCTGCCGTAGAGCTTTGGCAGCATCCAAAAAAACCAATCCAGATCTCGTACAATTATTTCCGGGAGGGTTTACCCTTATATTCGCTAAATGGCAGCACGCTCCATCGCATCTTCTTGACCTCTTGTATGGCTGATGTTCGCCTCAGACGACGGCCACCGAGC
>JBEKFZ010000211.1:0-1621 GCA_050013075.1 Thermoguttaceae bacterium
AGAGGCATATCCGACGCGGTCGGAGGCCGTTCGTCGGGAAATGTATTACAAGACCGGTAAAGGCCGCGAAGAGCTGAGGAGACTGCTTGCGGCCAATGTGGTTTAGAGCGGTCGCCGCGGCGACAGGCCGAAGGTTCAAATCCTTTCACCCCGATTTTCATAACCCGCAAAAAGAGCCGAGTTTACAAAACTCGGCTCTGAGCGTTTAGGCGGCCTCATCTGACTTTGGGGCAGAACGCCTTCCAGAAACAGTTCGAGGACCAGTTGGCAGGCAGTTTAAACTCAGTTTATAAGCGCACGCCGGACAGACGGTAAGCCGCGTTTTTTGCAGGGAGGATTAAAGGGAACGTAGCGGCTCTGTCTCAATCCTGCCAAGTTCGGCGCATGTTCGGTAGCGCGATCGCGATGCACTTTGTGCAAGCTGCAGGATGTTCACCTGTAAAGCGCCACGGAAGGTAATGCTCACGGCCTATTGGTTTGCCAAGCGTTGTCTTCCCGATCATCGTTCCAAATTCAGCCGCAAGGATTCACGCTGCCGCAACTGTTCGCGTGTCGGGAACTGAAGGTGCGGACACCGATCAAAATGGGATGCGGCCGTTCGCCGCCGGCATTTTAATCATCATTAAACCCTCTCGCAGATTTGCACGATTTCCCACAATCTTTGACTGAGATGCATCCAACGATATGTGCAAACCAATCGATCTGATCGTGGCGGCGCACGGCCGCACCAGCATGGGATCCGATGCGTCCGATTTTATTTAGATGAGGGAGTCAAAGCGGCGGTGGCCGGTCGGTCAGTCCTTGATCAATCTGTTTGGACGGGCTTTGGAGTGTCACGAGGCAGCTGCAGCCCCACAATTAGAGCGGCAGCGGGGGCGGCGTGCAGCAAAAGTCGGCTTTGCGAATACCTGAGTAGTTCTCCTAAATCCCACGTCGTCACCATATAGGGCGGAAAATACGCCAGTATCTGCAGAATCAATAGAAACCAAAGCGTCGCAATCGATCGATTCCGCAAACGCCGCCAGTTTATAAGCTGTAGGGCTAACACCGCGATCCAGAATATGCCCCACCGCCGCCAGTCCACGATTTCGCCCGGCATGCTTTGGGCAACTGTGGGTATGCGGTTCCCGGCGGCGATGAGTTGAGCAACTCTCAACCGACCCGCGTAGTCCTCATCCGTTGCCGGCAAATCCCGGGTGTAGACGATCCACGGCAAAATCGCCGCGCCTAATACCAAGGCAAAAAGGACGGCGAGGCGAATCTGCCGCATTTTTAAGGGTTGGGGTGTGAGCAGAAAGATCGCCAGCACATTGATTATCGCCAGCGCCATGCCTTCATTTTTCGTCCAGGCCATGCAGATTGTGGAAAACAGTGCTGCGACCAAATCGGCAAGGCGCCGCTCTGCCTGCCATCGCAAAATGGAAACAATGGCGCACGCATAGAACGCCGCCAACGCCGTATCCGCCATCCCAACGCCGGCGTAGGCTAGAAAATTCGGAATCGTTAACAAAAGAGCCGCGGCCGCAAATGCAGCGCTCCAACAATTGAATTCCAGCACGGCGCCGAAGACCGTGGCGCCCATACCCAGATATAGAAGCAAGTCCGGCGCTTTTCCAAGTTC
>JBEKFZ010000212.1:0-1591 GCA_050013075.1 Thermoguttaceae bacterium
TACTTAATCCCGGCCTGACGGCCGGGCCTATTCACTATCGGTCCTTCGGACCTGGACGTCATGCGATCCCGCATCCCATCGTATGAGTTAACTCTCTCGCGCAGCGCGACACTGGCCTTCAAAATATTTTTGTCGATTTGCATTCCGGTAAACCGCTGCCTCAGGCGGCGCGACTCGAAAGTGCCGCGGCCATCGCGAAAGCGGCGCGTATATTCACCGTGCGAAATAAATAATAGCCAGGACAATTCCGATGGAAACGACTGTCCATCTCAACGTATCCGGTTTGATATGACCTGCCAAGCGACCCCCCAGAGTCCCGCCGATTAATGCGCCCGCGGCCATCACGAGCGCAATCAGCCATACGACCTTGCCCGAGAAAATGAAAATGACGGCAGCCGCGCCGTTAGCTCCGAACGCTACGGTCTGTTTAATTGCGTTCAGCCGAGTCAAGTTGTCGTTAATCATCCACGCCAACAAAGTCAATACGACGACACTCATGGCAACGCCGAAATACCCTCCATAGATGGCTGCCAGGCCGACCAGGACAACCGCCCAAATCTCGGATTTGGATTTGGCCTCCAGTCTGATTGAACGCCGCAACAACCATAGCCGAAGCAGACCCTGAACGGCGATCAGACAAGAGGCCAGCAAGATCAGATATGGCACCAAGGCCTGAAAGGCCCTTTCTCCCGTACGCAGCAGCAATATGCTGCCGATCACGCCGCCAATGGCACTCGCGCCCAGAAAAGTCCAAAATCTCTTGCGCTGGCCGCTTAGATCTTTGAGTTGAGCGAGAATTCCTCCTATAAACCCCGGGCATAGCGCCACTGTGTTCGTAACGTTTGCGATGATAGGCGGAACACCAATGGCCAGCAGAGTCGGGAAAGTGATCAGGGTTCCGCCGCCGGCTAGCGCATTGATAGCGCCTGCCGCGACAGCTGCAAATCCAACCAGCACGAAATCTAGTCCGTTCAATGTGTAAGGGCCTGGTAATGAATAAAGGTTGCATTTTGGCGCGAGCGCCGGGCGGGCAGATGCGAGGCGCCGCGACGCAGGCGATGCGGTGTCATCGTCGAGGAGCGGCAACGAAGCAGATGCCCGCCCGCCGCCGCGCCCCCTTGGGCTGCGGCCCGCAGGCCCGCTGGCGTTGTTGCTCGCTCCTTACATGCAACCCGGCATGCTCGTCGCTCGCGCCTAGCCAGCGGGCCTGGGGGCCAGCAGCAAAGTGTAAACGTTATTCATTACCCGGCCCTAACCTGCGAAATGTCAGGAGCTGGAAACGGGACGCTTTTCTTGATCCGGCTTTAATCCGATTCCATTCCCCCAGCGATTCAAGTCGATACTGCCCTGCCGCAAAGCCGCTCGCGCCTATTTCCTCCCACAAAAAATCAAAGACATCCTACAAGCTTCACAATCGAATTTCAGGAGATACCGATGATGCCGGTCAATGATCTGAAGCGGTTCTTTGAGCCGCCGGCCAGATCGATCGGACTTCAGGCACGCACCCAGCTCGTGTCGGATGCAATATTTCGTTCGCATAACTTCTCTTCCCTTGATTTCCGGAAGAACCTCAAAGGCCGGCTCCGAAACT
>JBEKFZ010000213.1:0-1543 GCA_050013075.1 Thermoguttaceae bacterium
GGGGGCAGCAGCGGCGGCGCGCCCTTTTTGCGCAAGGAAAGCGGCATTCCGCAGATAGGACAGTGGGGCGCTTGCCCGTTGGGATCTAAATCGTCGCGGACTACTTGTGGATGCATGGGACAATAAAATTCCTCGTCCTTGGCCAGTTTGCCGATCTCGGCCGGGGCGGACCTGGTCCACTTGTCCCAATAGTTCGTAATGGTGTCCCAATAGCCGATCGCCAGCGCTGTGATCAGCAGTATGGCGATGAAGCGCAAACGCACCTCGATCACCTTGAGTATTATTGACCTTTGCATAGTTAATGATCCTTTTCCAATGGTAATTTGGCGTAATTGAAAAAGGATCGTAAGAGTACTTGATTATGGTGTTGTTTTTCGATGGAGTAAAAGACTTCGGTATGCAGATGTTTGAGATCGTCGGGAATAAAGTTGGCCAAGTCGCCGTACTTGGTGTGATTCCAACATTGCTCGACCGGATTCAATTTTGGGGAGTACTGAGGGAGCCACTCGAACTTGAACCAATCGGGATGATTTTTCTCGAAGTAGGTAGCCGCCGAGCGGTGCGCCATCCAGCGATCCCATACCAGAATCACCCGCCGACCACAATGTTCATGTAATTTTTGCAGGAACCAAATCGTATGTTCGGCATCCACATTTTCCGACGCGACTTGGAAATACAGCGATAAGCGGTGCTGGAGAGGAGAAACGCCAATGATGCTGATTACGGATAGACGCTCGTGGCGATCCCAAGCGTATTGCAGCGGCGTTTGCCCGGAAGGCGCCCAGGTGCGGCGGCGCACCGGCTGGAGCATGAAGCCGCTTTCATCCAAGAAAAATACGGGACTTAGCGCCTGGCGTGCCCCCTTTTTATCCGCGGCCAGTCTCGCTCGCGCCAACGTTGCTGGGCCGCTTCGTCGCATTCCCTGGCTCGTTGCTCGGGCTTCTGGCACGTCCAGCCAAAGTTGCGAAGAATCCTCCAGACGTGACACTGGTGATAGGAAACCCGAAAAGTTTTGGCGATTATCGCCGCCACTCGCCCACAGGTCCAAAGATCGGTTTTGTAACCGGCTTGTCGCGGTCCGGCCTGAAGGATTTTCAACAACTGTCGTTTTTGTTTCGCGTCGAGACGGGGTTTGGGGCCAGGATGAGGCTTTGCCTTCAGGGCATCCAAGCCGCCTTCCTTCACGGTCCGCTTCCATCGCTTCACAGAAGAGAGGGAAGCCCCTACAATCTCCACGACCTCGCCGATTTCCCTGCCTTCCAGCAGGAGTTGTCCGGCTAGCCGACGGCGAGTCTCCAACTCGGCTGCGCTTCCGTGCTTTCTCATACAATACTATACGCATAGCCACGTCTTATGGTTCATTAGCTAGGAAAAGATCAATAAGACAACCTGCATGGGCTGATCGTATGGACCCCACTGACTTTTTCCTCTACGACGAGTTTCTCAACCCCGGCATGAAGTACGAATGCCAGAACTGTGGCACGCACTTCGGCGACGAATGCGTGGCCTGGGACGAAGAGGCCCAGTGTAATGTGGCCGTCTG
>JBEKFZ010000214.1:0-1496 GCA_050013075.1 Thermoguttaceae bacterium
GTTATTTTTCCGCATTTGCTCTACGACCTTGTCGTACTGGTCGGGGCTTGTAACAACGGCAACAAACTTGTGGTTTTTTGCCGCGGAGCGAATCATACTCGGGCCGCCGATATCGATATTCTCGATGGCCTCTTCGAATTTGCAGCCCGGTTTGGCAACGGTTTGCTCAAAGGGATAAAGGTTCACGCAAACCAAATCAATCGGTTCGATACCGTGCTGTTTCATCGCGGCCTTGTGGTCGGCCTTGTCGCGAAGCGCAAGCAGCCCGCCGTGAATCTTGGGGTGAAGGGTCTTGACACGGCCATCCATCATTTCCGGAAAGCCGGTAACGTTCTCGATTGGGGTAACGTCCACTCCGGCCTCGGCAAGCGCCTTGGCGGTGCCGCCCGTGCTGATGATTTTGACGCCCATCTCGGCAAGCGTCTGGGCAAAATCGGCAACGCCTGTTTTGTCGGAGACACTAATCAGTGCGGTTTTGATTTTCACATCCATTCGAATGTCCCCTTTCAAGGTCACATATCGGCAAGACAATTACTTGGCCGGCTCGAGGCAGGCAATTCGCCCCTCGGCGTCGGCAATGTAAATCTTCGCATCGGCGGTGTTGGTCGCGTATTTGACGGGCAAACCTAAATATACCGAATAAAGCTGTTTCGCCTTTACGTTATCCATCGCCGTCAGAAGCCCGCCTTTGGTAATAACAAACGTCTTATCGCCTGACTCAGACAGCAAGCCGACCCCATCTTTAACCAGCCAGACAAATTTACCGGTTGTCTTATCAATCGCGGCCAGCCCCGTATCGGGAACGCACTGGTAAACCAGTTTGCCGCCAAGCTGAGGGGCGACATCGAGAATCCCCTGCGTCTGGTATTTCCACAATAACTTGCCCGAAGATAATTCGAGCCGGTAAACGCACGTGTCGCGGCAGGCAAAATACAGCGAATTTGTGTCGTGAACAACGGGGCCGATGATGGCCGCCGGCGCTTTAAACTGCCAAACCTTCACGGACTTGTCGGGGGCTATACGTATCACGTTGCCCGCCTCGGTGGCGAATACAACGAACTCCTGCTCGGCCAGGACCGACGTTATACGAGAGTCATTTTCCGCAGCAACCTCAAAAACCTGCACCTTGTCGTCGGCCTTGAGGACGTGAATGCGCTTGTCGAGGCCGGCAATATAGAAAAAGGAGTCATTGCGAACAACCGGGCATACCGCCCCGGAGGTGATGTTTGTGGTTGTCTTCTCGGTGCCAAAGTCGGCGCTGAGTTCTACAAATTTATTGCCGACTATGGTAATCAGCTCGCCTTTATAAGATTCAAAACCAGCTACCGGAAGCCCGGCCGGCGCAATAGAGTTGGCGAACATCACGTTGCCGTCCGCCCTATTTCTGCAGGACAGAAAATTCCGGCTGGACAAAGCACAAAGCCGATTGCCGCACAAAAATAACTGATCAAGCGATTCGCCTTCGCCCATCGGCAGATTGAACTGCCAGACGACTT
>JBEKFZ010000215.1:0-1496 GCA_050013075.1 Thermoguttaceae bacterium
CCCCGTTACGGTTATTACGCCGGCTTCCACGGCAACATGAAACTGTTGCAGGCTTTTATGTGACGGCCCGCTCACGTATGTTCCGTCTATCTTGTACGAAGATCCGTGACAGGGACACTTAATAAGGGTGGTGGATTTTACTTTCACACGGCATTGCTTGTGGGGGCAGACATCACTCATCGCGGCATACAGTGCATCGCCGATGCGCACGATAAGCACGTCTCCCACGGATGTGTTTTTGACGAGAACAAATCCTCCGGCGTCGCCCAACGCCGGATTGTCGGCGATTTTGACCGTCGCGAGGATAGTGTTCTGCTTCTCCTGAGCAGAAAATGCACTACGATAAATCGTTGCCGCCATGACCAAGGATGCGGGCAGCCGATTGGCGAGGTTGTAAAGAAATGTTCTTCTGCTTTGCTGCGCGTTCTTTTCAGTCATCATGGTCCGCTTTTTGTTTTGCGATGGTTGTCAGATAGTAAAAGTGTATCAGAAAATATGTCTAATGCTTAAGCAATGAACTCGGTCCACTATAGGTATGTGTAAAATAGGGGATTAAATTATTCAATTAAGGTGGCCCTGCTTCATCGGATCAGATGCAATCGGGCCGCGCGCCGTGGCGAATACAATGCCTCAATGGAAAGGACATGAGCATGACAACAAGCATCCCGCAACTGACTAAACTCGCAGCATGGCATGCCCTCGAAGACCATTACCCGAAAGTCCGGGAGTTGCATCTTCGGAAACTCTTCGCGGACGATCCAAAGCGCGGCGAACGCATGACAGCCGATGCCGTCGGCATCTACTTCGATTACTCGAAGCACCGCATAAGCGACGAGACAATCAAGCTCCTTTTGCAATTGGCGGAGGAGTCCGGCCTGCGGGCTCGCGTCGATTCCATGTTCCGGGGGGAGAAGATCAACGTCACGGAGAAGCGGGCCGTCCTGCATGTAGCCTTGCGCGCCCCCAAAGGGCAATCCATCGTCGTGGACGGCAAAGACGTCGTGCCTCTGGTCCACGCCGTGCTCGACAAGATGGCCGACTTCTCCGCCCGGGTGCGCGGTGGTGACTGGAAGGGGCACACCGGAAAACCAATCCGCAATGTCATCAATATCGGCATCGGTGGTTCTGACCTTGGGCCGGTGATGGCGTATGAGGCATTACGGCATTACAGCCGGCGCGACCTGACCTTCCGCTTTGTCTCCAACATCGATGGCACCGATTTCGCCGAGGCCACCCGCGACCTCAACGCCGATGAGACCCTGTTCATCATCTCGTCGAAGACTTTTACAACCCTTGAAACGATGACCAATGCGCACGCGGCCCGAGACTGGGCCCTCAAGACTTTGGAACACCCCGCTGCTGTGGCCAGACATTTCGTCGCGGTTTCGACCAACGTCGGGGAAGTGGCTAAGTTCGGCATCGACACGACGAATATGTTCGAGTTTTGGGATTGGGTCGGCGGGCGATACTCAATGGACTCCGCGATTGGCCTCTCG
>JBEKFZ010000216.1:0-1487 GCA_050013075.1 Thermoguttaceae bacterium
TAGTCCCCAATCCCAGTCGTCGAACTTCGCAAGCTTAATCGAACCAAGCAGCCCGATCCCGGCGTTGTTGCAGAGAACGTGCACTTTTCCAAACACCCGTTCCGTCTCGTCTGCTGCCCATGCGAACGCCTTGCGATCGGTGACGTCGAGTTTAAGGCAGCAGACGTTCTTTCCCTGGCCCATACGGCCGAATTCGGCCAAGGCTTCCTCCAGCCGGCGGTCATTAATATCGGAAATGACGACCTTCATGCCGGCCTTGACAAATGCCTTTGCCATGCCGAGCCCGATACCGCTTGCCCCGCCGGTAATGAAGGCCACTTTGCCTTCCACATTTTGCATAATCGGCTCCTTAGGAAACTGCAAAGAAAAACGCCACGGATTTCACTGATTTCACAGACTTGAAAATGTGAAATCGGCGGAATCCGTGGCGTTTTGAATTTCGTCTATTCCTGCTTCACCGCCGGTTTTGACGGAATGGTTTTTGGCGGCGCCGGCGGCGGGGCCAAGTTGACGTCATATCCGGCAATATCCAATTGTGGAGGAGCTTCTCTGACAAGCTTGAGCGCTTTGGCTGGGCAGTTTTGTATGCAAGCCTGGCTGCCGGCTGGTCCGCCTTTTTCGCTCCAATAAGGAGCATTGGCACACAGGTCGCACTTTGCCGATTTGTTTTTTACCGGATTCCAGATTGTCCGGTGAGGCCGTTGCGGGCATGCGTTGATGCATGCTTTGCATCCGATGCATTTCGACTGATCGATCATCCGAACGTTTCCGTAGCTGGCGTCCACATGGCAGGCGCCGGTCGGACAATTCTGGACGCAAAGCGGGGAAACGCACTGCCGGCATACGGACATCACGACGTCGTATGGATACTTGGTGAACGAAGGGGCGTCCCGGATAATTTGAATCCTGGAAAGTGAGGGACTCGCCTCCCCCTCATGAGTTAATGAGCAGGCAAACATGCAGCTCTGACATCCAAGACACAACCTGCTGTCATAAACGATGTACCCTGTCGATGCGGCGTAAGTCGGTTTTGCCACCGTCTGGGCCAAAGCCGTCGCAGCCTCGGGAGCACAGACTCCCAGTGCGCCGGCGGCGATTGCGGCGCCACTGCCGATAAGAAACTCCCGTCTTAGAACTTTCCTTTTTTCATTTACGGCTTTCTTGGCTTCAGCCATAAAGCTGTCTCCTTTTTTATTCATGTCCAAACAGTTGGCTTTCTGTGTGGTTTCCTGTAGCCTGCCATTGAGTTGCTTTTTTGGCAACAGAATTGTGGGATCGCCGTTTACGCGTTTACGGGTTCACGCGTTTACGCGTTAGCTGGAAGACTCAACGGAAACGCGTAAACCCGTAAACGCGTGAACGCGCAAACGGCTTTCAGGTCATTCTTCCGAGATACCTTTTTCACTCGCCCGCTTTATTTCTTCGAGGGTGTCCAGCTTGGCCTTCGGATTTATTTCGATGCCGCAGCGGAAGGCATCCCCCAAATA
>JBEKFZ010000217.1:0-1456 GCA_050013075.1 Thermoguttaceae bacterium
AGAAGCGATGCCGACATCATTTGCCATCAAACCGGGAACCGTGTAGTTGGTTGAGTTTGCAGCGGAGCCAGCCGCAGCCACGTTGGCGGCGGTGACATTCGCCCGGATAGTGATAAACGGGCTGATCGCGGGCATCGAACTCAATCCCACAAAGGCATAGTTCGCGGCGGGGATGGCAATGTTGGAACCTGTGCAGTTGAAATACTGGACTGCAATTTGGTTCTTGCCGGCCACGCGCATATTCCCGATACCGAGACCTGCGGTGTAGGCGTTGGGCTGCCCGGTGACAAACTGACCCGGAGCAATCGAAGTTGCCGCGCCGAAGGTCACAGTCGGCGGCGCGCTCGCCAAATACCCGGAGCCGGGGTCTGTAACGACAATGCTGATGATCTGGCCTGAGGAATTCACAATCGCTTCCGCCGTTGCGCCGGTTCCATTGGCAGGAACAGGGAATGGAAGCGCTGTGCCTGTCAGGAGGGTCGGCTGGTTTGCCGTGACGCCGGAGTAATTCGCATTCGCCGGGGCTGTGATCATAACTGTCGGGACGGTGAAATATCCGGAGCCGGAATTCGTGACCTGAATTCCTGTTATCTGGCCGCTGCCGGAAACATTGGCGACTGCCGTTGCGCCGGAACCGACGAGGGTGTAAATCACTTCCACGGTTCCGTAGTTTGCGCCGTTTGTCGGGCAGTTGGCGTTTGCATTGCAAGCGACAACCTGAATCGCATTCTGGAAGCCTCTTATCGTTGCCACCGTCCATTGAACCTCATTGGCAACGATATTCCCGTTAGCGCCGCTGGGATTGGCGAACTGAAGGTCAACGGTATTGGCCGCTGAAGGTCTCCATCCGCAAAGGCCGACATTGTATGTGGCGTTAGCTGCGGTAGTGGCTTTGGAAATTCCGACAATGAATTCCTGTGTGGCATTCACACCTACCGCGCCGGCTACGTTAAAGTTTTCAATCGTCAAATTGGCCTGATTAGCGGTAGTGCTGACTGCGATATTCGCTAAAGGGCAGTTATTTGACGAATAAGTTACAATCGAACCAAATCCGAAAGCTCCGGATTGAGCCTCAAAAGGATTTGTCGGTTGCGCCGAGGGGACAGCTCCATAGAAACCGATCTTTTCTGAAGCGGAACCTCCGATCAAGGAACCATCCTGATTACCGTCTGTTAATATTTTTAAAGGCATAGTTTTTCCTCCTTAACCCGTAATCCTGCAAGCCAGTTCCGGCCTCAGGGTTGCCCAGCCACCGAGAACATCAATACGGCAGGGGAATTGGTCGTTTGTAATATCAAACGCCCGGACGATTCTCATGGAGATACCGTCGTAAGTTTCTCTCGCCGCAAAGTCCACGCCCTGAGGCAATTCCAAATCGGCAGTTGCCAGAGTGAAAGCGTCCTGATGATAAGCAAACGACATCGGGTATGATGTATTGGCAGTTCCCGAACCGAAA
>JBEKFZ010000218.1:0-1446 GCA_050013075.1 Thermoguttaceae bacterium
GACTGGTATCGTTCCGACATTACCAATTATATTCAGGAAGAGTTTTCCATTCTGATTGTGGATGCGCGGCAGCTTACGGCCCAGGCCCCGGTGATTGCTCAGGATTTGCGCCTGCACAGCACCAACATCGTCATCAACGATCCCTTTATGGTGGCCGAGTCGTTTCTCCTCGACTGCCGGAGTTTTACCCTCAACCGCGGCGGCGATCTCATCTTCCCCGGATATTTCGCGCCGAACTCCATCCCCGGGGAGACAGCATTGTTTGACTCTCCTCTTCAGAATTGGGTTTCGGCCCTGGCGCCAACCCTTCTCTATTTCACCAATTACGGGTTTATCTTCGTTGAGAACTCGGCACATTTCGGGGACGACACGGCCGTGCCCTATTCGGAATTTATCAATGGCGGAGGAATTTATTCAGGCGATCAAACGATTCGCAGCCTGGACTTTCAGATTGTCAACGGCATCAACTATACATTTGCGGGCAATTTCTCCGCCACGGCCCAGTCAATTAAAATCACCGGCCCTCCCGTTTTTGGATTCTCTTATTCAATTTATTCGGCAAACGATATTGATCTTACGGCCAACACCCTGGTGTTTGACCCCGCGGCGCTTTACGCCAACGGCGCGCTGAATTTCAACGTGACCAATACCTTGTCCGACAACAACACGGCCGGCTCTTTCACGTGTTACAACGGATTCAATTTGTGGATCAAACCGCAGTACGGGGATTTGAACGGCTCAGCCATTACCAACATTGCGTCGGTGGACTACGCCACCATTGACCATGCCTGGGCCGGGCAGGACCGCGGGCCGAGCCTGGCCGGTTATACCAACAACGTGGGCATCGGCACGCTGGTGTTGTCGGCGCAAAATCCGGATGCTCAATTTCCGCCCCTCTTCCATTTCTACGGCACGACCGGCAGCAACGGCATGTATGTCGGTGTTCTCGACTTGTCCCAACTCACCGCCAATCCGGCGAACCTCGCGAACATGATCCAAATTGATCCCGGCCTTAAAATTTATGTTCAGTATGTGAATCTTGGATTTGTTCCGCCGGGAGGCCAGGCGCCGGCGGATTACCTGACCAACAGGTTCCCGGGCCAATTCATCAAACTGCCCTTTTCTACAGTCTCCCAAAGCAGCACGGTGGACTGGAACACGGTTTATCAGCGAATAGACGGATTCGGCGCCTCATCGGCCTGGCAGAGCACCTGGACCACCACTTGGGCTGATATGTTCTTCTCCACCAACAACGGCACGGCTGTTTCGAAAAATGGCACCAATTTTTCGTTCACTGGCATCGGCCTTTCCCTGTTGCGCAACCGCATTGTGCCCGCCGCTACGGATGCATCAGTCGACGTGCCAAGCACGGTCGAATTCGACATCATGCAGATGGCCCAGGCCCGTGGCGCCAGGGTCTGGAGCTCGCCGTGGACTCCGGCGGCC
>JBEKFZ010000219.1:0-1420 GCA_050013075.1 Thermoguttaceae bacterium
TGAACGGATTCGTGCGTGGTCGGACGAGGTCAATAAAACTCAGCGAGGCGTCGATTGGCAAATGAAAATCGATGATGCCCGCTGCAAACTAAAATCAGTGTATCCCAAATTAAAGCTGTGACGCAGCACTAGTGCTGTGTCACGGTTAATAATTGGGATTGATCATAGTGTATTTTTTAGGGATACTGTGGGAAACAAGGAGGTTTCCCATGCAGAAGAAATATATTGTTCGCTTATCGAAAGAGGAGCGTGACACGTTACAGGAGGTTGTTAAGAAACTCCAAGGAGGCGGCCAAAAGGTACGCCGTGCCCAGATTTTACTGAAGGCGGATGCAAATGGTCCGGCTTGGAGCGATAGCCGAATCGCCGAAGCCTTCGGCTGTCGTCGGCAAACGGTCGAAGGGATTCGCCAAAGATTTGTCGAGGCTGGTTTTCAAGAGACTTTGGAGGGAAAGAAGCGGGCCAATCCGCCCGTCGAGAAATTGCTTGATGGGAAGCAAGAGGCGGAGATTATCGCAACTCGCCTGGGGCCGCCGCCGAAAGGCTACGCCCACTGGACGCTTCGGCTGCTTGCCCGCAAAGTGGTCGAGTTGGAGATTGTCGAGAAAATCAGTTACGAAACGGTTCGGCGGACGCTAAAAAAAATGGGATGACGAATCGAAAGATCGAATATTGGGTCATTCCGCCGGAAGCCGACGCGGAATTCGCGGCCCACATGGAAGAGGTGCTGGAAGCGTACGCCAAACCGTATGATCCAACGCAGCCGGTGCTTTGCATGGACGAGCAGCCGGTGCAATTGGTGAAGGAAACTCGAAAGCCGATTGCGGGCACGGCGAAGCATCCCCGCCGCGTCGATTACGAGTACGAGCGGGCGGGCACGGCGAACATTTTTATGTTCACGGAGCCTCTTTCGGGATGGAGAGAGGCGACTGCGCGGCAGTCGAAAACGAAAGTGGATTGGGCGATGGAAATGGCAAGGTTGCTCGATAGCCGGTACCGGAATTGTAAAAAAGTGATTCTGGTCTGCGACAACCTGAACACGCATACCAAAGGCGCGTTTTACGAAACGTTCAAGCCGGCTCAAGCGCGCCGGTATGTCCGCCGCATCGAGTTCTGCCATACGCCCAAGCACGGGAGTTGGTTGAATATTGCCGAAAACGAACTTAGTTCCATGACTCGTCAATGTATTGGCGGTCATCGAATAGGCGATTTGAAAACGCTACGTGAACGGATTCGTGCGTGGTCGGACGAGGTCAATAAAACTCAGCGAGGCGTCGATTGGCAAATGAAAATCGATGATGCCCGCTGTAAACTAAAATCAGTGTATCCCAAATTAAAGCTGTGACGCAGCACTAGTAGCTACAATTTTTATGCATCGCTGTTTTTCTGGTGGTCGCTGTTTTCGGTTTTGATCGTCGCC
>JBEKFZ010000220.1:0-1358 GCA_050013075.1 Thermoguttaceae bacterium
TTCTAAAACACCCGGGATTGGGAAGGGAGTTGCCTACCTAACTTTTTAATTCTAAGATACTTATGATATCCTTGCAGGTGGTTTTAGGATGGTGTTTGTGAAACGCATATTCTCTCTGCTTTTACCGGGTTTTGTGATTTGGGCCGTTTTAATTGGGCAGGATGTAACGATTGCGCAAGAGGCCCGGGGCGATATCACCGCCGAAGGGGTCCGGGAGGCAATCGACAAAGGAGTTGACTATCTTAAACTGCAGCAGAAAGTCGATGGATCATGGGATGAGTATACCCCCCAGCATGGGGGGATAAGTGCACTTTGTACTTTGGCTCTTTTAAATGCCGGGGTCGAGCCGAGCGATCCCCAGATTCAAAAGGCATTGGTATATTTACGCAAGTTCAAGCCGGAGAAGACCTATGTCACATCTCTGCAAACGATGGTTTTCGTCCGGGCCGAGCCGCAAAAAGACTCGTTGCTCATCAACCGCAACGTGAAGTGGTTGGAGGGCATACAAATCATGGAAGGGCAGCGCAAAGGAGGATGGTCGTATCCGCAGGGCAGCGGCGACAACTCGAACAGCCAGTTCGCCTTGCTGGCTTTGCACGAGGCCGAACGGGCCGGCGTGCAGGTAAGCGACAAGACCTGGCGGCTTGCCCGGACTTACTGGGAAGACTGCCAGAATCCGGACGGATCGTGGGGATATTACAAGCCCATGTCCGGCTACGGAAGCATGACTTGTGCGGGCATAACGTCGCTGGTGATCGCGGCCGACAAGATCGAGCAGGCCGACGCCAAGGCCGTGGGCGAAAAAATTCAATGTTGCGTCCGAAACGAAAGTGAGGCGGAAAACAAAGTCGAAAAAGGCTTGTATTGGTTGGGGGCTAATTTTTCCGTTTCTCGAAATCCCGGGTACCCCGGTGGAGGGTGGCTGCTTTATTATCTTTACGGCATGGAACGCGTCGGCCGGCTCACGGCCCGGCGATTCATCGGCAAGGCCGACTGGTATCGTGAAGGCGCGAAATTCCTGATCGATAATCAAGACAAGTTATCGGGATTTTGGAGCGGCACGGGCGCGGTCGAGGACAGAGGTTTGATCGGCACCAGTTTTGCCTTGCTCTTTTTGTCCAAAGGACGTTGGCCGGTTTTGATAAGCAAGTTAAAACACCCGCCGGACGAGGATTGGAATCAGCACCGTCACGACCTGAACAATCTTACGCGGTTTGTCGAATCGCGGTGGAAAAAAGACCTTACCTGGCAGGTGGTCGACTTGCGGTTGGCCGGCGTGGAGGATTTGCTGCAATCGCCGGTTTTGTTTTTATGCGGCAGCGCAAGTCCCTTGCCCAACGATCCGGCGGTGCGCGTGG
>JBEKFZ010000221.1:0-1310 GCA_050013075.1 Thermoguttaceae bacterium
GCGCGGGAAACGTGCTAATCGCCGATTCTTATAATTTCCGGATTCGAAAAATGACACCTGGCGGGGTGATCGATACGGTCGTAGGAACCGGAACACAAGGTTTCAGCGGCGACGGCGGGCCGGCGACTAAAGCTCAGATTGGGTTGCCCACCGGGGTGGCCGTGGATTCGTCAGGCAATTTGATCATCGCGGATTTTTCCAACCAACGCGTGCGCAAGGTGACGTCTGGTGGAGTGATCCAAACAGCGGCGGGAATTGGAATCCAGGGGTACAGCGGCGATGGTGGACCTGCAACCTCAGCCCTGCTCCATCTGCCAACCGGCGTAGCTTTGGATACAACGGGAAACTTGTTCATAGCGGATTCAGGGAACTTCCGCATTCGCAAGGTGGCGACCAATGGAACAATCAGCACGATAGCCGGCAATGGCACTCGCGGTTATAGCGGCGGCGGCGGCCAGGCTGGATCAGCCGAGCTCAACGGGCCGGCAGGTTTGGCAACAGATTCGGCCGGCAATCTGTTCATAGCCGATAATTTCAACCAGCGCGTGTTCAAGGTGACGCCTGGCGGAGTAATCAGTACGATAGCTGGAAATGGGACTCCGGGTTACAGCGGCGACGGAGGTCCTGCGACCACAGCTCAACTCAATCAGCCATGGGGCATCGCTGTGGATTCAGCGGGCAACCTGTTCATAGCGGATTTAGTGAACAATCGTATCCGCAAGGTAACGACGGATGGGGTGATTCGGACGGTTGCGGGTATGGGAGCTGCAGGATTCAGCGGCGACGGAGGGCCGGCAACCATGGCCCAGCTTAATTATCCGGTGGGAGTGACAGTGGACAGCTCCGGAAATCTGTTCATCGCAGACTCCGGCAATAACCGAGTACGAAAGGTTGCGCCCGGCGGGACAATCGGCACGGTGGCGGGAAACGGAGTGCCCGGTTTTGTCGGGGACGGCGGAGCCGCAACTTTAGCCGAGCTCGATAAACCAACGGGAATAGCGGTGGACGGTTTGGGTAACCTGTTTATTTCTGACCATGGTAATAATCGTATTCGCAAAGTTACACCTGACGGCACTATTAAAACCCTCGCAGGATTGGGAACCGCAGGTTTCAGCGGTGACGGCGGATCGGCGCCTGCAGCCCAGCTCGACTATGCGATGGGCATCGCTGTGAATGGCATCGGCAACCTGTTTCTGGCTGATTATGACAACAATCGTGTTCGCATGGTGATGTCTGCCAGCACTTTTTTCCCTCAAGTGGTGACAGGAAGTGGATATTCCACTGTTTTTGCGATCACCAACACAGGATCG
>JBEKFZ010000222.1:0-1296 GCA_050013075.1 Thermoguttaceae bacterium
TGAATCCTGAACCCTGAACCCTGAACCCTTTTGTCTCCAAATGGCAGGGGCGGGGGGGATCGAACTCCCAACCGCTGGTTTTGGAGACCAGTGCTCTACCAATTGAGCTACACCCCTGCATGTTTTTTGGGATGTCCGCGGTAAAACTGATTATGTATCCGAGCGACAATTGTCTGCAAACCACAGTGTTATTTGATGACTTTGGTCACTACGCCGGAACCGACCGTTCGGCCGCCTTCACGAATAGCGAACCGCACGTTGGCGTCCATGGCGATTGGGGAGATCAGATCGACTTTGAGTTTGACGTTATCGCCGGGCATGCACATTTCGGCGCCGCCCAACAGGTTGGCCGAACCGGTTACGTCCGTGGTGCGGAAGTAGAACTGGGGCCTGTATCCGCTGAAAAACGGAGTATGACGTCCGCCTTCATCCTTCGACAAGACGTAAACTTCGGCCTCGAACTCGGTGTGCGGAGTGATCGAGCCGGGCTTCGCAATCACCTGGCCGCGCTCGATATCTTCGCGTTTGATGCCGCGAAGCAAAAGACCGACGTTGTCGCCGGCTTCGCCTTGCTCCATCGTCTTGTTGAACATCTCCACACCCGTGCATACGGTTTTCCGCGATTCGGGGCTGAAACCGACGATTTCGACTTCTTCCTGAATCTTGATTGTGCCACGCTCGATACGGCCGGTGGCCACGGTTCCGCGGCCTTCGATCGAGAACACATCTTCCACCGCCATCATGAAGGGCTTGTCCTTCTCTCGGGGCGGCTGTGGGATGTAGGCGTCGATGGCATCCATCAATTCGCCGATGCACTTGATGGAGGCCGGATCGTCGGGCTTGTTGTACGCCGTAAGCGAATCGCCCCGAATAATCGGAATCTCGTCGCCGGGAAATCCGTGGTGAGTCAACAATTCGCGGAGTTCCAGTTCCACCAATTCCAGTAGTTCCGGGTCGTCGACCAGGTCGATTTTGTTGAGGAACACGACCAAGGCGGGCACGTTCACCTGCCGGGCCAAGAGGACGTGTTCGCGGGTTTGCGGCATGGGCCCATCGGCGGCCGAGACCACCAAAATCGCCCCGTCCATCTGGGCGGCGCCGGTGATCATGTTCTTAATGAAGTCGGCATGGCCCGGACAGTCGATATGGGCGTAATGACGCTTGTCGGTCTCGTACTCCACGTGCGCCACCGCGATGGTCACGGTCTTGGTGGCGTCACGAACCGTACCGCCCTTGGCGATATCAGCGTACGACTTGGTCTTGGCGAGGCCTTTTTTGGCTTGAACTGCCAAAATG
>JBEKFZ010000223.1:0-1238 GCA_050013075.1 Thermoguttaceae bacterium
CCAACTCGACAAAGCCTACCAATTGGCACGCCAAGCCCGAGACCTGGCTCCGACGGATCCGGCCATCGCTGACACGCTGGGATGGATTCTTTACCAGAAGGGGCAGTATTCCTCCGCGTTGAGTTTGCTGCGGGAAAGCGCGGATAAGTTATATGCCGTGCCGGAAGCTCAATTCCACCTGGGCATGACGTATTACATGATGGGGGATGAGGCGAATGCCAGGACGGCTTTTCAGCGTGCGCTTCAACTCAACGAAGATTTTCCTCAAAAGAACGAATGCAATCAATGTCTGGCAGTGTTGGCGATTGACGTAAAAACGGCCCAAGCTGACACGCGCGTCTGGCTCGAAAAGCAAGTGGCCAATCAGCCCAGTGACCCCGTTGCTCTGGCGCGGCTCGCGGCCATCTATCAGCGCGAAGGGGCGGTGGACAAGGCCATTGCCACTTACGAAGCGGCCTTGCAAGCCAACCCGCAAAATGTCATGGCTATGGTGAATCTCGCCCGACTGTATGCTCCCCAAGACCCACAAAAAGCCTTCAATCTGGCCAAGGCAGCCTATAAATTGACGCCGAACGACCCGCTGGTGGCCCACACTTTGGGTCGCTTGGCCTTCCTGACGGGTGACTATGAATGGTCGTTAAACTTGCTCCAATTGACCGCCCAGGTTCAGCCGCAAAATCCGGAGGTGCTTTACGATCTGGGGGAAGCATTTTACAGCATGGGCCGGGTGCCGGATGCAAGAATTGCGGTGCAAAACGCTTTGCAGACCGGGGCCGCCTTCTCCCGAACCAACGAAGCCAAACGTTTTCTGGCGATGACCGACCTTGCGGACAAGCCGGCGCAAGCATTGACCGCACAATCGCAAGTCGAGGCAATTCTGAAATCCGCTCCCAATTATGTGCCGGCGCTCATGGTCAAGGCTGCCATCGCCAAGCAGAAACCCGATCTGGCGATGGCCGGGCCAATTTATGAAGACGTCTTAAACCGCTACCCTGATTTCGCCCCGGCCCAAAAACAACTCGCCATTCTCTATGCGAAAGACCCGAACAACGACGCCAAGGCTTACGCGCTTGCGGTCAAAGCCCGCAAAGCCTTTCCCGGCGATCCGGAAGTCGCCAAGACTCTAGGCATCATCGTATTTCGCCAAGGGGATTATCCGCGCGCCGCAAATCTATTGCAGGAAAGCGCCGCCAAAAACAGTGCCGACGCGGAGGTGTTTTATTATCTCGGTGCCGCGC
>JBEKFZ010000224.1:0-1220 GCA_050013075.1 Thermoguttaceae bacterium
CGCGGCTCTCAAGGCCGCTGTCTCGCTGCATGAGCGCGGGCATTATGATGTGGCGATTGTTACGGAAAAATGGGGCGCCGGCGCTTCGAACAACTCCGGCTCCGATAAGCAAACCTATTATAAGCTTTCGCTCGCAGGCGCTGTGCCTGATGCGCCCCTGGAAATGGCTCGCGATCTTTTCCGGGGCGGATGCATGCACGGCGATATTGCATTATGCGAGGCGCAGCACTCCGCGCAGGTTTTTTATGAATTGGCCCGGCTGGGAGTTCCTTTTCCCCATGATCGATATGGCGGCTATCCCGGATACCGCACCGATCACGACCGGCGCGGCCGCGCTACGTCCGCCGGCCCGCTCACGTCTCATTTTATGTTTCAGGCGCTGGCACAACGCGTTGCTGAAACAAACATTCCTATCCTCGACCGCCACCCGGTCATCGCACTGTTTACCGATGGAGACGGGCCAGACAAAAAAATCATCGGTGCCGCCGCGCTGAATCTGAATGAGCTCGATCGGGATAACTTTGGCCTGGTGCTGTTCAATGCGGTCAACGTGGTCTTCGGCACCGGCGGACCGGGAGGATTGTATGAAATGTCCGTCTATCCCGAGGATCAATGCGGGTCGATCGGTCTTGCGCTTGAAATCGGCGCCGTTGCGCATAACCTTACCGAGTCTCAGTTTGGCCTGGCATCGATCCAAGTTCGTTGGAATGTCTCCGGTTCATATCAGCAGGTGTTGCCGCGCTATGTGTCCACCGCGGACGACGGCAAAGATGGACGCGATTTTCTCGCCGACTCTTTTCCCGACATGGATACGATGGCGCTGGCGATTTTTCGCAAAGGGTATCAATGGCCGTTCGATCCGAGGAAGATTGCCGGTTTTGGCTCCTCGCTGATCGATCTACTGGTGTATCGGGAAATGGCGTTGCGGGGCCGCCGCGTTTTTCTCGATTTCACGCACAATCCCTCAGGCGGAGAGAATCTTTCCCTTTTCGACATTTCCAAGATTCCGGATGAAGCGCAAGAGTACCTTCAAAAATCGGGGGCGCTCCAGGCGACGCCGATTGAACGCCTGGCCTGTCTGAATCAAAAATCGATCGACTTATATCGGGATCACGGCATCGATCTGAGCAAAGAGTACCTCGAAATCGCCGTGTGCGCCCAGCACAACAACGGAGGTTTGCGCGCGAACCACTGGTGGGAGTCGAACGTCAAACATTTTT
>JBEKFZ010000225.1:0-1207 GCA_050013075.1 Thermoguttaceae bacterium
GGTCCACGGGCTGCCGGCCGGGTATTTGGTCCATGCCCCTCTCCAACGGCTCGGTCATCGCACCCGACAGGGGGATGACATAGCGCGCGTAGAGGCGGGCAAGATACGGGTCCTGCCCCAGGTTGGCCGGACCCGCCCTTATGACATCGGCGTTCGTGTAGCCGCCGAGGCCGAGGCCGCTTGAGATACCCGATCCTCTGAACATCTCGAAATCCGCGTATAGCTGCAAGGACTTGGTAACCTGCGAGCCGAAATATAGACCGTAGGTCTGCGTCATCTGCTGCTTGAAGCTATGGTCGAAAATGAAACTCTTCTCGCCGGAGTACGGACTGTGAAAGCCGGGCGCGTTCTGGTATATGAAGGTGGCCTGGGCGCCGAGCACCTGCGGCATCCAGGAAGGCCAGTCCCCAACGCCGCCTTCGGCGTGTACGGTGCTTGCCGGCAGGAGGAAAAGCGCGGAAACGGCAGCTAAAAGGCAAACCATTACAAAGGGTCCGGGCAAACGGGCGGACCCGGCCGATACGGCCCTAACAAAGCTCCGGTAACTAAACTTATGCCTGCACATGCTCATTCTTTGACCGCCCTCTCAAGGCCCATGTCATTTTCCTGGTCACGCCGGTATCAAGGACCGGCCGTCAAGGGGCGCGGCTGCCGATGGGCCTTACGGTATTGCGGCTGCCGCGGGACCGCTTCCTTCTTTAAAACAAAAACCGGCCACGAAGACCACCTTCCAGATGGCAAATTGGCCTTCGTGGCCGGTTAAATCGCGCCGCCTATGGCCCCTGCGGGGCCTGCCTTCCATGCTTTGGAAAGCTGTTCGTAATTTATATCACACACCGGCACCCGTTAGTCAACACAAAAACTTCCCAGCTTTCACGCTTCAATAACAATTCATGGCTTTCCCAGTCAAAAAAAGTTACACCGTCCTTGGCGCGTCCGGCCAAGAGAATCCATTCGCGGTGTCGAGAGAGCTTACACAATTCTTTTCCGCTTTGACCAAATAGCATTGTAATTGCACGTACTTGACACTGGTACGACATTTGCAAGGTCATCGGGAAACTAAAAAAAGGCCCGTTGCGTTATCAAGCTACGAAAGGCGGTGATGGCATGGGACGGTGAAGGAGGGCGAAAAACGTCAAAAATCGCAAAGAACACGAATCCAAGGAGCGCGCCATGAAAACAAGAACGTTGCTGACAATCCTGTTCG
>JBEKFZ010000226.1:0-1196 GCA_050013075.1 Thermoguttaceae bacterium
GGGCCAGAACAGGTTCGAATGGGCGGTCCAGCGGGCATTACAGGAAGTGCACGGAACTTATGGGCTTGGAATCCTGTGCGCGGACTGCCCTGATATGTTCATTGGCGCCAAAAAGGGAAGCCCGCTGATTTTAGGGGTAAGCGAAGGCGAGTATATCCTGGCATCCGATGCGGCGGCGATTATTGAGCACACAGCAAAGGCAATTTACCTTTCAGACAACGAAATGGTAATCGTTACCGCGGACGGATTCCATACCAAAACAATCGATAACATAGCTGTAACCAAATCGCTTGAGAACATTGAATTTTCCCTCGAACAAATCGAGCTTGGCAGCTTCAAACATCACATGCTCAAGGAAATTTTCGAGCAGCCCAAGGCATTGACCACCTGTATGGGCGGCAGGATTGACCCCCAAAACGACAAAATACACTTAGGCGGCGTCAATGACTACCTGCGGGCGATGACACATATCAAACGGCTGATTATTACCGCCTGCGGGACGGCGTTTCACGCGGGGCTGGTCGGTGAATTCCTCTTCGAGCAACTTGCGAGAATCACCACCGAGACCGAATACGCCAGTGAATTTCGCTACCGCAATCCAATCGTGGAAGACGGCACAACCGTCATCGCCATAAGTCAGTCGGGCGAGACGGCGGATACACTTGCCGCCGTCGAACAGGCAAAAGAACGCGGCGCAACGGTTCTCGGCATAGTTAACGTCGTCGGCTCATCAATCGCCCGCGCAACCGACGCCGGGGTATATCTGCACGCAGGCCCGGAAATCGGCGTCGCCAGCACCAAGGCGTTTACTGCCCAGGTAGCCGTGCTGACTATGCTGGCGATTGAGCTTAGCAGAAGAAGACACGTAAGCAGCGACGAAGCGACACGATTCATCAAGGAGCTGGCCAAAATACCGGATAAAATCTCACAAATCCTTAAGCAGTCGGAACACATCCGGACGATTGCCCAGGCGAACATCACTCAGAACAACTGGTTGTTCCTGGGCCGGGGCGTCAATTACCCAGTCGCACTGGAAGGCGCGCTGAAGCTAAAAGAGATAAGCTATATTCACGCCGAGGGATTGCCCGCTGCGGAAATGAAACACGGCCCCATCGCCCTGATTGTCGATGGTATGCCCGCCGTATTCATCGCCGCCAACGGCCCTCAATATGACAAAATCATCGGCAACATCTGCG
>JBEKFZ010000227.1:0-1172 GCA_050013075.1 Thermoguttaceae bacterium
CTGGTACCCTGCCCATTTCCGAAAGAATTCACCAGGAGGTTCTCAGTCTGCCGATCGGCCCGCATGTTACCGAAGCGCAAGTGGAAACCGTAACTCGGGCCGTATGTGAATTTTGCCAAGGAAATCTATCTTCAAAGCCGCCGCGATTTTGAGCGGCAGTGCGGTCGTCAGTATCCTTCGCGACGTTAGCGACCCTGCGCATAACAATCACACACCAGGCGCGCCGTCGAACCGGCGAGGTCTGGCCGGCCGCAGTACTCTAATATGGGGACCTATTGCACTCGGAATCATACATCTGGCGTCCCTTAGCCAGGGCGACCGCGGGCTTTCTTTTACGTCTAAGAGGCAAGCAATGCCTGCGCGAGCGAACACTTGACAGACGAGAGGGACATGTCCACCACATATTATATTCATCCGCTTGCCGACTGCCAGACGAAAAACATCGGCACAGATACTAAAATTTGGCAATTTACCATTGTTTTGCCGAAAGCCTCAATCGGCGATAACTGCAACATAAACAGCCACTGCTTCATCGAGAATGATGTAATCATTGGTAATAATGTCACGATCAAGTGCGGCGTCTACATCTGGGACGGGCTACGCATTGAGGATGATGTGTTCGTCGGGCCAAACGTAACATTCACGAACGATAAACTTCCCCGATCCAAAGTATCTCCCGAGCGGCTTCTCAACACCGTGCTGCGTCGCGGTGCCTCCATTGGGGCTGGTGCCGTTTTATTGCCCGGAATCGAAATCGGCGAGAATGCGATGGTAGGGGCGGGAGCAGTAGTCACAAGGGATGTCCCGCCAAACTCGGTGGTTGTTGGCTCGCCTGCGCGGGTAGTCAGGTCAATCTGCTGATCGGCCCGCGGTAGCCGATCCTAGACTCGCAAGAGGATAAAGAAATTTTCGAGCGCATAAAGGGGGCCATTTTCACGCGGCCAAGTCCAGCGCTCAGTTGCTTGGTTATCAGATTGAGTCGCAAGTCCCAGGTGTGACGAAATAGCTGCCGAGGTACGAATGAAATCTATCTTCCGTGCCACCGCCATATTGAGCGGCAGTTCGATCGTCAGTATTCTCGTGGGCCTCGTGTCCGCCAAGGTGATGGCATTGGTTCTGCAACCGGCCGGTTATGGCTATTTCGGCCTGCTGCAGAACTTTGTCGGGCTGAC
>JBEKFZ010000228.1:0-1159 GCA_050013075.1 Thermoguttaceae bacterium
GAAGGATGAAATTTCCAAACAGCAGTACGATACGGCCGTTGCAATTGCGGACGCGGCACGGGCGGCGCGCGATTCCGCTCAGGCGGGAGTTGACGAAAGTTCGAGGTCAATTGAGGCGGGCCAGGCTCGCGTTGCCCAAGCTGAGGCCCGGATCAATGAAGCGAAAGCCACTCAGGAGGCCACCCGGACGGCGCCTCAGCAGATGGCCATCAGCCGGTCCAACGCGAAGACGGCGTTGGCTAGGGCGGAACAAGCCCAGGCGGCTTTAGCTCAAGCGGAATTGAACCTGCAGTATACCCAGGTTAAGGCGCCTATCGACGGCATTGTCAGCGAAAGAAAGGTTGAATTGGGAGAGTACGTGCAGATAGGCCAGCCGCTCCTGGCTTTGGTTCCGCTTCATAATGTCTGGGTGACGGCCAATTACAAGGAAAGTCAGTTGAAGAACATGCGCCAGGGGCAGAAGGCGATTGTGACGGTGGATGCTTATGGCGGGCGCGAGTATGAAGGACACGTTGACAGCATTGCCGCTGCAACCGGCGCAAGGTTCAGTCTGTTGCCGCCCGAAAATGCCACCGGAAATTACGTAAAAGTCGTACAGCGCATACCGGTAAAGATCGTCATTGATAAGGGGCAGGATGAATCGCGTCCGTTGAGGCCCGGGCTTTCGGTCATCGCTACGGTTTATACGCGCGATGAAAAGCCCTAGCTGTTGGTTGGTTGTTATTGTTTGTGGTCCGTGTTGGACGGAATTTGTTATTGCTCATAACCTCTAACCAAAAATATTTGAAATTTAGAATATCGAACCGCAAAAGTGAAGCCAGTGCAGCCGACACTTCGATATTCGACATTCGGTGCTCGATATTCTGGAGTTCGCAAGGGCTTTTCTTAAACTCATTATACAGAGCGTCACAAATGAGTGCTCATATGGCAGTAAGGCCCGAAGGGCCGAAAGGCAATAGGCCCGGCCGTCAGGCCGGGATCGGCTTGCGAAGCGATAGAGCGCTGAAGGCGCGGCACCATTGGCGCTTCACGTGCCGCACCTTCGGCGCTCAATTTCGTCATCTCCTTTACCCCGGCCTGACGGCCGGGGCTATTCACTGGCGGCCCTTCGGGCCTCAAACGACATGCGCATTTATTTAGGACGCTCTGCATAGATAAG
>JBEKFZ010000229.1:0-1123 GCA_050013075.1 Thermoguttaceae bacterium
AGTAGATGGTGCCGCTGGGATGGGTCCCGTCGGCCGCCGCGCTGCGTTTAAGGTATTGCAGGATTTCGTCCACTGTGTTGCCCCGGCCGCACGTTACTCCCAAAACCACGGAGAGCAGGTAACTTTGGCCCTGCGATCCGACCAGTTCGCCATGTTGCCCGAATTGCCAGGCGCTGCGAAAACCGAGAGTGGGCATGTCTTTCTGTCGGGCATCGGGTAAACGGGTGTAACGATTGGATTGAAGATCTAAATAATCCGCTTCGCCCTTGAGGACCGATTGCCAAAGGTAGGTCAGGCCGTTGAGCGAACCAACGGGCGTGATTATCTTAGACAGAGTCGGACGGCCGGGCATCGGTTGTTGCAAATCGCCTTTTCCGGATTCGTCGGAAACCGGCAAAGGATTCGTGAACTTTTTAAAGTCGCTTTCAAGCAGAACCTCCCAGGGAAAATCACTTGAATATATGACATAATCGATTTGCGCCGACAAGCGCCGCGAATGAATGGCCTCGATTATGGGATTGAGGAGCTTGGAACGGAAGTCCTCGATGAAGGCAAACTCCGCTTTGGGATCCCAAGGGAGATAAAACACGTTGCCGGGCGGAATCTGCCGCAGGTGAATATAATAATTGGCGATGGTAAGCGAATCCAAGCTCTTGGGATTTACGACTAAGAAAACGTTTTCCGGCCCGCCGCCCGCCGCTGCCGGAGTAGCCGTCGCGGACAAAGTCAAAATCGCTAAAAAAAGAGCAAGTTGCGTTTTTATGGGCAGTTTTGGCATCCTGATTTTCCCGGGGAAAATTGAGCGAGGCGGGCTAATTCCCCTAAAATTACGTTTGTAAAACCGCCGATGTTCATTTAAATCGCCCGTTTTTTGCCAATTTGATTGTTTGGACGGGCATAGTTTGCGGAACAAAAACCCTTTCCTTTAGTGGTCAGTAAACTGACCACCCCTCTCTATTATCAAATCCTTAATCTCAAATCCCTAATCCCTTTTTGATATATTCGATACGTTTTGTAGCGTTGCCCTCCGAGCGATTCGATAGTGTGGTTGATATGGGGGTTGTCTTCCAGGGTCCAACTCAACTCCGCGCCGGTATAGTGCAGTACATTTATCCCATAATCC
>JBEKFZ010000230.1:0-1112 GCA_050013075.1 Thermoguttaceae bacterium
CCGGTCGCGGCCTGTGGCCGGCGGGCGTGGCGCGTTGTCGTTTTTTTCCGAGATTGCCATACGCCTTCCGCGTGGCTGCCGGTTCGCCACGAACGAACGGAACACCGAAATTAGGCACAAGGCGTTGGCAATTTGTTTCGAAATGCGACGATGAAGGAGAATTGCGCGTTAACGTCTCGTTTACCTTCGCAGCGGTAGCGGTCCCGGCAAATATCGCACCAATCAGGAAAAACAAAGCTTTAGGAGAAGGTGAGGGCATAATGTGCCTATTGATGCGCAAATCTAATTGCTCCGCTCCCCCTCACCACGCTTGTAGAGAACGTCGCAAACGATCACGAGATTGATCTATGTCGAACATCGTCACCGGTAGGCAATTGCGGGCCGGGCGCATTCTCGCCGGCCTCACCCAGCGGCAATTGGCGCAGGCGGTCGGCGTTAACGAACGCGCTGCGCGCTATTGGGAGCTGAAGGAAAATAAACTGCCCACATTGACGGTATATCATCTCGAAAAAATTGAAGCCGCGTTGCGCGATCATGGAGTAGTTGTGTTTTCCACGCCGACTGCCGGTGTACGGCTTTCCAGTAATTGCCGCTCATAGGGTATTTCGAGACCGGAACTGAACGCGGCAACGGCGTGAAACAATATTTGCCTCCAGGCGGCAATTTCGCCGTTCGCGATGCGCTTTATGCGCAGCTCGACCCCGTCCTTAGTAAGTGGGTGGAGCGGGCCGGACCTTTAGGCAGCCGGGCAAAGGCGAAGCTATGGCAAAGGGCGGATGACCTACGAGAGTCCGCTTTTGCCCCGATAGTGTTGCAAAAGTCCCTAAAACCTGAACGGTGATTTTCTCGGCTGACACTTACAAAAGCGAAAGTCGCTACTAAAAGCAACTCGGGGCCGATTACCGAAGTCACTGATGAGTTGAGCGCGAGATCATGTGACCCCCCACATCCTTACATGAAAAACGCGCCTACGGCCCAGAAATTTTCTGATCAACGATGCAAAAGGACTTTTGCAACAGTATCGCCCCGAAAGATGGGGTAATCGGCCGGCGAGCTTGTGGATAGCTGAAGATTTTGGGTGCTGCGCTTCAGGCTGATGGTGAATACGAGGT
>JBEKFZ010000231.1:0-1109 GCA_050013075.1 Thermoguttaceae bacterium
TTACGGAAACGCATATTACAGTAACGAATGACTATTAAGTAATACTTTCATTCGACGGGGCGCAACCCGTTGCATGGATGATTCCGGCGCAAGAGGCTGGGTCGCAAACGCAATATTTTTCGTATTTCCCCCCTTTCCTAAAGGGGGGGATTTTTATTCTCCGATACTATATAAGCCTTTGAAATATCCATCGATCACTCTTTACAAAAGGGGTAAGTAGAACCTGGCCCCATCGGATTTGCCCGAGCATTTCTGAATTACGACACAGCCTCTTTCGCGGGGCGACGAGAACCATTTTTCCGGCTTCAGTAAATTCAACCACTTACGTGCCTATTTTAAGCGCTTATGCCCCGCGGTTCCCAGGGTTTGAGCCACCCGGCGCTCCGGCATGGCGCAAAAGGGATTCGACTTCGGCCCTGAAGGGGATGCCGGTGCGCCCGCCCATTTTCGAGCAGCCGAGGGCCGCGGCGGCGCTTGCGTATCGCAGGGCGGACAGGAGGCCGTCTCCAGCCGCTATCCGCAGGGCGAATGCGCCGTGAAAAATATCCCCCGCGCCGGTTGTGTCGACGGTGTCGACCGGAAAGGCCCCCATGCTTCCGCCTTCCTGTTCCGGCCGCCCGCATCGCGGAGCGGCGAGATCTTGGCTGCGGCGCTTCGCCGCCCAGACAAGGCCGGATTCGCCCAGGGTAATGACCGCCACCGGAGCTATTTTGGCAAGGTATTCCAGAGCCTTGCCGGCGTCTTTTTCCTTGCTGAGGTCGCGTGCGAATTTTTCGGATGCCACCAGGTATCCGCACAGGGGAGCCAACTCTGTGGTCCCCTTGTGAACCGAGCCCGCGTCCAGAACGGCGGGGATTTTTTGCCTCATCGCTTTCATGGCCAGGGGAAGAGAAATCGCCGGCTGGTGTCCGTCGAACAATATGGCTCGTGGCCTGACCCGGTTGAAATCGACCTCGCCGGGTTCGAGCAGCGGCGTCGAACCCTTGTAGGTTACGACGGTCCTTTTCCCATCAGGTTTGACTATAATCGAAGAAAGCGGGGTGGTGGCGGGGCCGCGGCCGGGAGCTCCAGCCTCTGCGAGGCGTGCGGCGGCCTTTTGATCGCGGACC
>JBEKFZ010000232.1:0-1099 GCA_050013075.1 Thermoguttaceae bacterium
GGCCGGGGTGAGGCTATCGCGGATGCTGTAGGGATAGAAGTCCCCGGAATTATCAATCTCGCGAGCTTCAAAGGAGTCATAGTAAATCCCGTACCCGCCGCGAATCACTGTTTTGTCTCCGCCGAACGGGCGATAGGCGAAGCCAATGCGCGGAGCAAAAGGCTTCAACAATCCGGGATTCTCCGGCGCGCGCCGGCCGCAATACTCGAAGAAGCCATTTCCGGCCGGGGCCACCCCGTTGCTCAACAACTTTTGATCCGCAAAGCACATGCCGCCGTTGGGGTTGTTAACATCGAGCCAAAAGAATTTGTTCGCTGTCTCGTACGGTACGGAGCGGTAGTCCCACCGAAGGCCAAGGTTCAAGGTCAGCCGGGGGGTCACTTTCCAGTCGTCTTGCACAAAGGGGGCTAAATAATTGTAGACGTGCGACTGGGGATTGCCCGCCACGTTGCTGGGGCTCAACGGACCAGGAATATACCCGCCAACGTTTTGGTAGTAGCCCAGCAGGAAGTCACCAATGGCATTGCCGGTGCCGCACGCAACCGTGGCGCAACCGGTGCCGTTCACCGTAATAAGGTCGTTTGTGAAACCATAGTCGCCGAAGAAGTCGTCATCGAGATTTCGATTGACAACCCAATGGCGGAAATCCAAGCCGGTAGTCAAGGTGTGCTTACCACGTACGATGGTCAGCGAATCGGCGAACTCCCACGACGGTATCCCGCTGGCCGTATAGGCATTGACCGAGCCTCCCCAGCCACTGTAGCCGGTGAAGCCCAAGCCGGGCCAGCTCGCCTGAAGCGGACCAAAGTGGGTGAACACATTTTGAAACCCTAAGGCGTCAATCTGAGCCTGGGACGGCGCCGGAGCGCCCTCATTCGCGATCGCATCCAGGTACCCGAAGCGAAAATTATTCACAATGTTCCCGTGGATGGCAAAGGTATGCGAAACTTCCCATTGCTTCTCAGTCTCGTAGAAGGTAACTAATCCATAAGGGATCGCATCCGAATTTTGCAAATTTGTATTCGTGTAGTTCGCATAGGTTCCACGGCCGAAGATTTTTCCAAACCGCCCCAAATCCTGATCCAGGCGGTACGTTTGC
>JBEKFZ010000233.1:0-1090 GCA_050013075.1 Thermoguttaceae bacterium
AGTGATCAAGACTCCCCCTCCCTTAACACCGCGGAGCTGTACGACCCCGTGGCAGAGACTTTCACGGCCCTCACCGCCACGATGACCTCAGCTCGTGAATTCCACACGGCGACCATGCTCCCCAACGGCCTGGTCCTCGTGACCGGCGGGTCTGCTAATCCCTTCCCCACCGTTCTCAACACCGCGGAAGTGTATGATCCGTAGGAAGGCGAAAAAATTGACCAAGGGCGGGCGCCCACAAAAGGGAGGATTACGCACGCTAACAGCGATACGCCATCTGAAATTGAGGTTGAAAGAACACGCAGTTTTTACCAATCGCATACGACGACGTGGACCCGGCAGCGATGGATCGGTGGTTAGCCGCCAGAGGGACTTGATGGTTGGTTGCGTTTGGCGTCCCCGATGCTCGATCCCCCGCCGCGAACTGCTAGTGGCCCGGTCTTGTTTCAACCCAGGGACCAACTTTTGACCCTGACATTTGAAACACGTCAACCCCGCGATTAGCACGGCTTCCGCGAGTTGGTCAAAACTTACCCCTTTTGAAACACACCGACAGCGCTGATCGTGATCGTATCACGGCGAATCCGAAAGTTACGTCGATCCGAAGCCGATTGGAATCCTAGCCGTATGAAAAAACCCGGCCGCCGGGCACTACACGCGTTCACCCTCCAATCAATCATGGCATTGTCTGGGTTACACCTCGGGCATCTCCAGTTTTCCCATTCGGCCGCCGGGTACTGGTGTCATTTGCGAGACACGCGCGCTCCCAGGTGCAGTCATTCCCGCGAAAGCGAGAATCTACTCCGCAAGCCATTGGGAATTCGCCGCCGACGGACTGGATTCCCGCTTTTGCGGGAATGACCGGCGTTTCGTAAGAGATGAAATTCCAAATGACACCATTATCGGCCGCCGGGTAGTGGGTCAATTTGATGTTGAGGCGGCTTTACGCCGCCATTTGGCGAGGTAAACTCGCCGCTACAAAATCGAATTGACCTACTACCGGCCGCCGGGGTTTCTTGACTTTGCTCTTAGGCGAGTATAAGTTTCTGGGATATGCAACGTGTGGTAAAGCAGCCGGGGATTCCCGCGG
>JBEKFZ010000234.1:0-1075 GCA_050013075.1 Thermoguttaceae bacterium
TCTCACAACGCGCACGGGCCCCAGCAGCCCGGACGGCAATAATGGCGACTCGGCTCGATAAAACGGCTGGGTGGTATAGGTATATTTCCTGGCCGCATCCGGTTGAGCATCGCCGATCAGCCGGTTGACCCAGAGGTTTGTCACCTTGATTTCAAGCCTATTGCCGCCGGGTTTTAAAACATCCGTCACATCCACACGGAAGGGCGCTTTCCAAAGGATACCCAAAGCCTTGCCGTTGACGGTCACGTCGGCGAGATTTTTCACGCTGCCGAGATCGAGCCACAGCTTTGCCCCGCGCACAAACCAGTCGGCGGGCGCTTCGATCGATTTGTAATATATTCCTGTCCCGGAAAAGTACTTCACTCCCTTATCGCTGCTGTCCGACCAGGAACTCAAGCGGTCGAGAGTGATCATGGAGGGAGCACCGCGATCCGGCTGAAAGCTCACGTCCCACCCGCCTTCCACAGTGGCGACCTGGGTTTCGCTTATTGCGGGCATGGTGACGAAGAGCCGGGCGGCGGGTTTACGGAACACGATAAAAACAGCATCGATCGGATCCAGGAGCAGCGACACGGTCGTACGGCCTCCCGCTATTCTGTAAGATGCAGGTTCTATCTTTCCGGCGTCTGGATGCCAGATCTCGGGAACCTTGCCCTGGATTCGAAGCGTGACGTCCACGTTTTCCGCCCGGCTGTTTCGGTTGTTTACCCAATAGACATCCCCTTCTGCAAGCTTGCGGTGCACGAATAGGAACTTTGAATCCGGTTGAGGACGCGTCGACTCGAAATCGGGCGGCAGGCGGATCAAGCGCAAAACATCTGCCGGCGTCCGGTTTCCGTAAACTTTGCCCTTTCCGCAAACATGGTCTTCTGCCCCTGTCCCCCAAACCTCGTCGGCGATGGTTTGAAATTCCGCCCGGTCGTCGGCGAGACTCGGAGTCTCGACAGGTTTGGCGCCCACGACGACGGCTCCCGAACGCGCCATGTCGCCGATTTTTCTCAGCACCGCCAAACTCATGTGCCGGCTGCGGGGATCCAATGCCAGTACGTGATAGGCCATGCCGCTTTTGGCAGTA
>JBEKFZ010000235.1:0-1050 GCA_050013075.1 Thermoguttaceae bacterium
GTGGTCGCCCACCGACCCTATGCCGATCAAGTCCCGTTCGAGGAAGTGACCTGGGCACCAACAGGCGGCCCGGCGGCCGGGTGGGTTATGTCCCAGATGCCTAACGTTTCTGGACCGCGACCTTGGCGCCACATTGTGCGGCCCGTTGATGTTGTTGTGTTTATTCGTGGCCGCCATGTTGACGCAGCAATTCTGCTACGTCTTTGTGGCCATTGCTCGCCGCCGCGCGCAAAGGTGTATTGCCCCCTTTGTCCTTGGCATTGATCTCTGCTTTGTTTGCCAAAAGCAATTCCACCACGTCCTTGCGACCATCCCAAGCCGCCAAGTACAGGGGCGTTTCGCCGTAGTTGTCCTTGGCATCGACCTCGGCTTTCTTGGCTAGCAGCAATTCTGCCACGTCTTTTTGGCCATTCCACGCCGCCCCGTGCAACGGCGTCTGGCCATCGTTGTCCTTAGCATTGACATCGGCCTTGTTGGCTAACAACAATTCCACCACGTCCTTGTATCCATTAACCGCTGCCCAGTGAAAAGGCGTCTCACCGGCGTTGTTCTTAGCATTGACATCGGCTTTGTTGGCCAGTAGCAATTCTGCTACATCCTTGTGACCCCCCTGCACCGCCCAGTGCAAAGGCGTCCAGCCTTTATTGTCTTTGCTCGAAACTAGATCAGGATGGTCTTTGAGCAGCGCCTTGATCTTTGCCAAGTCGCCATCCCGGGCCGCGTCATGAATCTCGCCGCAGAAGGCGAGGCTGCTCCAGGCCAGCGCGATCAGCATGACGACGGCGAGGCGGGGAATTGGGGAATGGAAGAAACGGCTAAAGAAAGAGCCTATTTTCATGGCTGCTCCCAAATTATTTACTAGTTTATCACAATTGAATAGGCAGTTGGCTCCCGATCGGGGAAACGATCCGCCGCAGATTCTCAGTTTCACATCCTTGCATGCTCGATTTTCAGGCATTTTGATTGAACAGCGACAAGTCCTGCATCTCTAGCTTTGCGGGCCGATTCATTATGGGTCAGACCCAGTTGCATCCACACTACCTTTGCTTT
>JBEKFZ010000236.1:0-1046 GCA_050013075.1 Thermoguttaceae bacterium
GCAATCATCCGCATAGCCACGGATATCCTGTTGGGAAAGAGCGCAGCACCGGCGACATTCACCACCCACCAATTGGTAACTCCTGAAAACGTGAATCGCCTCTACCCCAACGACGCGCTTTTTGTGGATTTTGCGCGGCAGTACGCTTAAACCCGAATTCAGAAGTTCAAAATCCCAAAACCGCCCAAGAAGGTATCGTGACGATGAGTTGTCATGTGATAATCAAACCGCCCGCAAGTTGGACTTTGCCTACGTAGCTTTAATACTGCCCAATAAAAATCGAACAGGCTCAACGGGATGCTTTTTCTCCTCGGCCACTGATCGTTGGAGTTCGAGAATCCCTGTAAAATTGGCGTTTTTTCGAAGAGGGTGATGCCGAAAACTTGGAGAATTTTGGTAAAGGCTGATATCCAGCCCCAGTTGTTTTTTCACGATGGCGACGGGCACGCAGACGGTTTTTCCCCAGCGTGTTGAGGTGAAGATGTTGCTTGCACCATCGAAAGAACAACTCCACTTGCCTGATTAGCCTTTCCTTTTTTCCCGAAAAGCGGTAACTTCTCGTGGGGGTGCGTTGTTCCACTGCCGATCCAACCTGAATCGATCGGATCAGGACGGAACAATGCTCTTCGATTCCCCAAGGGGGATTAGTTCAGCCGCCACACATTCGGCCTGTTGAACTTTGCACACAAGGTGGGAGGTTCGCACATGGGTCTCACGAGGCGCAGATTTTTGGAAACTTCGGTAGGTGCGGGCGCGGGAATGGCTGCGGCCCGCATCATGAAAGCTGATGCTGGCGTAGTTGCGCCGGCGGATGCTGGCGTGGCTTCACCAGCGGATGAACGGGTTATTCCTGCCCCTGAGGGCGAGTGGATGGCCAACACGCCTGTGAGCGCGTACCGGGCTTACCGTTCGAAACCTGCCAAGACCGCGGATGCCACTACCTGGGTCCAGGTCGACCTGGGCGAAAGCCGGCCGATTCATTTCGTCAAGGTTTACCCGGCGAATGAAAAGGGCTATCCCGGCCGCGATGAGTATTACGCGGGCGA
>JBEKFZ010000237.1:0-1042 GCA_050013075.1 Thermoguttaceae bacterium
TTATTTATTTTACCGATTTAGCTAACACCACACTAGAGCATTTTCAATAAAACTGTAGCCAGGGCGCCTGACCGGGATGCGATGAACTGGTTTGCCTGCTGTAGTTACAATATTCTTTAAACTGCCCTAATCACCTGGAAAATGAGACTCCACCGCATTGCCCAATACTCAATGCGGTGGAGTCTCATTTTAGCAAGGGACTTGAATCTGTCGAGAAAAAAGATTCAAGCGTTTCCAATGAGACTGAGGCCAGAACGCCTCGTCAGGATGCGATGAACTGGTTTGCCGCGTGCGGCTACAGTTTTAATTAAACCGCTCTAATGATTGGGGTTTTAAAGCCGGCCAGCGACCTGGCCTTCGGCTTGAAGGTGTTGTTCGTTCCTTTCTGGCAGACCGGCGCTTGGGACGGACCAAAAGACGAGAAGGCGGAGTCCGGTTTTCACCGAACCCCGCTGGAAATACCAAATCGTTTAATAACGGCTGCCACGGCTGGCCCCGCTGTATTCACGACGACCACCGCCGCCGGAGGGCGCTCGTTCTTCGCGCGGCTTGGCCACATTGACGGTGAGGGCGCGTCCGCCCATGTCCTTGCCGTTGAGGGCGTCAATGGCCTTCTGCGCTTCCTCGGGCGTGCTCATGGTGACGAAACCAAAGCCGCGGGGACGATTGGTCATGCGATCCATCATCAGGTTGGTTTCCGTGACCGTGCCATGCGCGGCGAAGGCGTCTTGCACGTCATTTTCAGTGGTGTCCAAGGAAAGGTTTCCGACAAACAATTTATTGTTCATTTGATGTTTTACTGTCCGACTACCCGCTGCTTTCTGCAGACTGTTCCCGAACGCCGGGCCTAAAATCATCACTGAACGAGGTTCACTTGAAGATTCACCATGCCTGGAAAGAGACAAGTTATCTTGCGGACAAATGAAGCATGACCGGTTCCGGCGGTATAGCAACAACTATCGCAACTATCTTTCCAACCCGATCACCGCCTTTGCCGGATGGTTTTGCCTCCATTTCATCTTGCATCCTTTTGGCTTTCCCC
>JBEKFZ010000238.1:0-1008 GCA_050013075.1 Thermoguttaceae bacterium
ACGGGTGTTCGTAGCTCGAAACTTCGAACATTTTCTCACCGTTATTTTGCTTATGGTTTCGCCAGATTCCGATCCTGATTGTTTAAAATTGTATTAATTTCGCAAAGCGCGCCGGGTTTGGCACCGGCCGGTTTTCAACCTTTTCGTAAGGGGTACCGATGTACCTGAACGTGGGGGTGTATTTTCCCCACAATCACTAGAGGTTGCAGATGGAACGGGCAACAAGCGATGATCCTCTCGGCGACGGCGCAGTAGACGATCGCAGGAAATCAGTCGGGGACCGTCGATCATCGCCGCGAACAAAGACGCTAAAAGGCGCCCAAATTTTTTGGCCCGCTGGCAGTGCCGTTAAGTGCATCGTTCGTAATCTTTCGGAAACCGGGGCCAAGATAGAGGTTCACAGCCCAATCCCCGCGACCTTCGACCTTGTCTTCGATAGTGACCAAACGCGCAAATCTTGCCGTGTGGTGTGGCGCAAAGAACCCATGATGGGTGTCCGGTTTATTTAGTCATTTCCCCGATCAACCAATCCCCATCCGCCGCTCAACCGAGCCGCGGCATATCATCCAGCCTTCAAAATCCGTGACGCAGCCGGCGGCCTCTTCGCCCCTCTTCAACTGAAGGTGCCCCTTTTGAATTTATGGATGGCCGCTTTGGCACTGCCCTAATTCCGGGCCTTCTGTTTAAAATTTGACCTCGCAACTGTCCTAATCAGGCTTACGTATGCTTCATCACCGACAGCGGCCCCGTGCCAGGCGTCGGCGACTGAGAGTTCGGTAGCGCTCCCGCCTGTGTCAGCGGAGTCGCATGTGTCGTATTACACGCCCTCAACCCCCGCCATCGAACGCTCGCCCCCAGTACCGGGCAACACGTCGACCATAGTGTGCCTCTCTTGCGGCGACACCATGAAGTACCTCCGCACAATCCCAAAACTTGGTGCGCGCCGGGAAACGCTCATCTTCGTTTGCCCTTCCTGCAAAGGGTTCGACACAAAGGAAATGGGACCAA